>NZ_BCSG01000012.1 GCF_001570745.1 Alicyclobacillus mali NBRC 102425 | reverse complement strand
AAAGCGCAAGTCACTCTCCAAACGTCGGTGAAGCTGCGTAAAGGTGGCAAATCGGTGTCTGGGTATTGCGTGCCACAGGTCATACAGATCCATGCAGGCATCAAGTTCACCGCTTCGGTTCGTTGCATTCGGTCGCGTCGCTCTCGGCTCTGCGCAGGATTTCGCGTGCAAGCAACATCTCAGTTCCAGCAAGACCCACAGAGAAAAACACGCTGATCCCACGACGGTCTGGTTTCGAACAAGGCTGCGTGGACAGGAGTCCCCCCAGCTCGATCACCGGCGTCGTCGTGATCGTGGAGATGTGAGGTTCAGGATAACTTGTCATCTGCGCAATGGAATCCGTTACTAATAAAGTCGCAGCTTGAACCGTCTCACGGGGGATTTCGTGCGCTCCCACCCATTTCGGTCCTATCGTATGGATGTGTACATCCGGGCGGAGCATGGTCGGATCGAAAACCGGTGTCCTGCTGTTGGTTGCGCAGATGACGACATGGGCGCCTCGCACGCAACGTTCGACTTCGTCCGCAACCACAATGTCGCGTCTCAACTGCTGTGACATACGGCGTGCAAATGCCTTCCGCTTTTCAGCATCACGGCTGTACACTCGAATCTCCTCAAAGGGCCGGACTTGCACCGCAGCCTCGAGTTGCGTTTCCGCCTGCCTTCCCGTCCCAATCACAGCAAGCACACGAACGTCTGGCCGCGTCATATGTTTCAGGGCGACTCCGCCAATGGCGCCTGTACGCATCTGGCCGAGCGTATCCCCCAAGACGATACCTTCCAATACGCCATCGCTGCCATAGATTGCTACGAACTGCTGCCCCTCCGGGGTGTTGACGCCCAATGCAGGATACACTCGGAACCCCATGCATCCGTCGTCCCCACCCACAGTGCCAGCAGTGAATACGAGTCGCGCGCGGTCGTTTTCTACGTGAAACCGCGGTGGAGCGTGGAGGTCGCCTCGGGCGTGCATCGCGAAGGCTCTTTCCATCACGGAGATCGCCGTGACCATGTCGATCAGGCTTCGCACCTCAGCGTCCTGGATGATGCGCATTCCAGCTCGCCCTCCATTCCCGTCACAACGAACTGCGTTCATCCAGAGTATAAACCCGCCGTGGATTGTCTTTGTCAAGCGAAAAGTTGACCACTTTGCCAATTGAAAAGCACGGATGGTTGTAACGCTGTACCGAGACGGGCACTTGTTTTCCCGTCGATGCGAAGCCCCACGGACCCACGTCCAACTCCGTGGGCCCTGTAGATAAGTCGTCTGGTGCCGACAGCCCGCGCCTTGGAGGTTCCCGCCGAAGAATTCTTCCTTGAACCATCATCCGCGGCGCTCGGAGGATCGCCCTCTGCTCTGCGTCGGCACATAGCCCTCTTCATGATTCCATGGTTGTGTGTAAGACTTCCAATGATTGCTTTGCACGCTCTGCCCACCGCACAGCAGGCCCCATTGAGAGGCCAGCCGCCAAGAACACTGCACCGAGAGTGATCCAACCAAGGGGTCCTCCATAGACGACTAAACTGGTAAGAAGAAGCGGTCCGACCAATTCGGCTACGGTGAACCCACTACCGAAAAAGCTTTGGTATTCGCCCTGCTTACCATCCGGTGCAAGACCGAAACTGATGGTCCATGTCCCTGAGAACTGCACCATCTCTCCTAATACCTGCAAGATTGTAGCGAGCACAAGAAGAGCGGACGCCCACAACGAGCGCATGCCTGCCGAGGAGGCGAAGGCGAGGCAAGAAAAGAGTAGGATGATTCCGGCTAGGCGGACGAAGCGGGTTGCACTGCCCATATCGGTGACTCCACGCGAAATACGAACTTGAAATACCGCGGCAGTTACGGTGTTCAGCAGAAACAGAAGTGCGACGATCCAGTGTGGCGCAGCGGTCCGGCGAGCGATCCAGAGCGGCAACGCCACATCAATGAGCGGGATATGTAACATCAGGAAAGCGTTGATTGCTGAGATCAGCATGTACGGTCTGTCCCGGAGCACTGTAAATCGTCGTTGATGCGAATGGCTGATTTCAGTGCGTGCCGCCGCGGGCAGTCGTCGAAGAATCATCCACGCGTAAGCAAGGAAGCTCACCGCGTCCAAGGCCAGGACGACGAAATAAGCGTGGCGACTGCCTATGAGAAGAGCTACACCACCGATCGCAGCACCGGTCGACAAACCCATATTAAAGGTTGATTGAATATAGCCCTTGGCCTCGCTGAACTTGGACTTCTCCATGACTGCAGCAATCAATGCCTGCTGTGCTGCTGACAATCCACGCTGACAGATTGTATAAACGCATGCCGCGATGATGAATAGCGGGAAAGCGTCAACAAACATATAAGATCCGATGGCAAGACTGGCCCCAATGGCTAGTAACACCGCCATGCTACGCGGCCCGTATCGGTCGATGAGGTGCCCTACAGGGATGCCGACAACGAATGCGACCAGCCACGCGAGGGTGAGGCCACTGCCTAGCTCCGCTGGTGAGAAGCCAACGACCTGCGTAAAGTACATCGCTACACAGACGTAGTACGCACCGTCGCCAATGGAGCTGATCATCTGCGTGATGGCGAACATGCGTGTCGGACCAGAAGGGGGGATGAGAAGTTTGGACATTGAAAACCTCCCTGATTGTAGCGACGAGCTCAGTCTAGAGCGTGAAGTCGGTGGCATGCCTCATCGATGCCTCTTCACGTCGCTGGCGGCGATCCTCCATGGTGGTGTACGAGGACGAACATCCGATGGGCATCCGATCAAGTCCTGCCGGACGATTCAATGAGCAACGCGCTTCAAAAGCAAAAATCCCTTGCGGCACAAGGGATTTCGCGACTAGCAGTATGGTGGGCGTTGACGGACTCGAACCGCCGACCCCCTGCTTGTAAGGCAGATGCTCTCCCAACTGAGCTAAACGCCCTCTGGAGCTCCCAACCAGGCTTGAACTGGTGACCTCATCCTTACCATGGATGCGCTCTGCCAACTGAGCTATGGGAGCATAAAATGGAGGGGAAAATGGCAGGGGCGGCAGGATTCGAACCCACGACATGCGGTTTTGGAGACCGCCGTTCTACCAACTGAACTACGCCCCTGCGTGGAACACGTGGAGGATGAACTTTTTGCCACCCTCCACCGTCTGGAGCCAGCGACAGGAATCGAACCTGCGACCTACTGATTACAAGTCAGTTGCTCTACCTACTGAGCTACGCTGGCATTGTCGCGGCGAGGATCACTATAGCACGGGACGGCTCGGATTGTCAACCATCATTCGTCGCCAAATCCAACACTGCCGACGCGCAACAGTCCTCGCCCGCTCGCCCTTCATTCGGCCGGTTGGTTGGGCTCGGCGCTCGTTTCAGGCTGCACGAGCGATACCGACCGCATCGGTGCGAACGTGGAGATGGCGTGCTTGTAGATCAACTGCTGCTTGCCATCCGTCTCCACGACGATGGTGAAGTTGTCGAACGCGCGGACGAGTCCGCGGATTTGAAAACCGTTCACCAGGTACACGATGACCGGAATTCGCTCTTTGCGCACCTGATTGAGAAAGGTGTCCTGAATGTTGACCGACGACTTCGACATGCTACGATTCACTCTCCAATCTGCAGGTGCTGGATCTATTCGCAGTCGACCACCCGATATCCTGCAAAAAGTGGTCGATAGATGCCCACAATCGCGCGATCTCGTCCGTCGAAAACCGGCCATCGCTGCCTTTCGTAAACCAGTGCACACGCGGATCGCGCTTAAACCATGACCACTGACGCTTCGCAAATCGCCTGGTGCTCTGTTGTATGATGCGAATTGCCTCCTCCTCCGATACAGCGCCGGACAGATACGCGACAATTTCCTTGTACCCGATGGCCTGCATGGCCGTCCCATCCATTGGCACGCCGGCCGCGAGCAGGCGCTTGACCTCGTCCACCAGCCCGAGGCGCCACATCATCTCCACACGCCGGTCGATCCGCTGATAGAGTGCCTCGCGCGGCATCGTGATGCCGATGACGAGCGCCTCGTACTGCCCATGGCGGGGCGTCCAGTCGTAGTCTTCCGACATGCCCGTACCCCGGACCATCGCGACCTCAAGCGCGCGGACAATCCGCTTTCGGTCGTTCGGATGAATCATCCGGGCTCGCTCCGGGTCCTTCGCGCGCAGTTCCTCGTACAGCGCCTGCACGCCTTCCTCGTCCGCGCGCCGGTCGAGCGCCGCGCGCAGGTGGACGTCTTCCGGTGTCTGCGAAAAGTCGAGATCGTCCAGGAGCGCCCGAACATACAGCCCCGTGCCGCCGCACACCACGGGCAGGCGGCCGCGAGCGAGCGCGTCGTCGATAACCGCGTCGGCCTGTAGCTTCCACTGCGCAACCGTGAATTTCTCCGCAGGATCGGCGATGTCGAGCAAGTGATGTGGCACGCCGCGCATCTCGTCCGGGCGAAGCTTCGCTGTCCCGATGTCCATGCCCCGATAAATCTGCATGGAATCCGCCGAGACGACCTCTCCGCCGTAGCGCCGCGCGATCTCGACGCTGAGTTCGCTCTTGCCGACGCCCGTCGGCCCGACCACGCAGACGATGGGCTTCCTGTCGGTCATCGCGGCTTCCTCCATACACCGTACGCGAATCGGCCCGCGGTGCGATCGGGCTCAAGACCCAGCGCCTCGAATATGCCCGATTTGGGCCGCTCCTTGACGATCACGGCCCGCCGTGCGACGCGCTTCGCCTCTTCCAGGGCCTCACGCGACAGCGGCGCTTCCCAGGCGACGGGCCGAATAGGTTGCATGTGCGCAGACTGGCGCACGGGCTCGCGAAACATCGGGTCGAAGTACACGACGTCCGCGCTTTGATCGGGCTGGGCCTTCAGCCAATCGGCGTGATCGCCAGGGACGAGCGCGACCCGCTTGAGGAACGCGGCTTCGCGCGGATGAGCCTCGGAACCGTAGACCTGCACCGCGCGCAGCAAGCCGTACAGCACCCGTGAGCGCTCGAGGCCCACGACGCGCCCTTCTGCTCCGACGGCCGCGGCGAAGACCAGCGCGTCGGTGCCAAGTCCCAACGTGGCGTCGACGATCACGTCGCCCGGCGAAACCCCAGCAAGCTCGAGCAGCCGATCGCCTTCTCCCTGCTCGAGCCGCCTGAGCCGTTGATATGCCATGCTCGGGTGGAAAAAGAGCGGGTGCTCGACGCCGCGCACGTGCACGACGGCCGGATCGGCCGCCACCACGACGGCGTCCGCATCGGCGAGCAAACGAGCGAGGCTCTGGCCGCGTCGTGGCACAGCGGCGCCGCCAAACCAAGCCGCCATCTCCGACGCGCGCGCCACCTGATGGGGTTTCGGGCGGAGCGGCGTGGTCACAAGGATGCGTATATCCTCCTTGCCAGCCTGTGTCATACGATCCTCCGAAACGATTTCGCCAATTCTCGTTCGCTCATGCGCAGGAAGACGGGGCGACCATGCGGGCAATGATAGGGATCCCGCGCGCGGGTCAATCTTCGACAGAGCGCCTCCATCTCCGGCATGGTGAGTGCGTCGTGCGCTTTGATGGCTGCCTTGCACGCCCGGGTCGCCAGGCGGTGCATAATATCAGGGGCGGTCGCCTTCGCCCCCATGGACGCGAGGTCATCCAGCGCGTCGCGAAGGAGCGCGGCGTAGTCAAGCCCCTGCCATGAATCGGGAATGGTGCGCACCAGCACGGTCTGGGCTCCGAACGGGTCGATCTCAATTCCGAGCGCAAGGAGCTCCTCGCGCCGGGCCATGACCTCCTCGAAAGCCGACGGCGCGATCGAAAGTTCGAGAGGCGTCAGAAGCGGCATGGGCTGAATGTCGCCTTGCTCCCACGCGTCGACCAGATCTTCATACAACACGCGCTCGTGGGCGGCATGCTGATCGATGATATAAAGGTCGTTCCCATCGTCGGCGAGGATGTACATGCGGAGCGCCTGCCCGATGGGACGAAGGCGCCAGTCCGCGGGCCGCTCCTGCGGGGCCTCGTGTCTGTCCTCTCCGTGCCCCGCCTGCGCCTCGGGCTCGGCCTCAAGCTGCGAAGCGGCCGCCGATTCGCGCACCGCGAGCGCAGACTCCCAAACCTCCCTCGGTGCGGCCGTTCGGCCTGTTCCTTGCCCGAATGAAGGCGAGCGCGCCAGGACCCGCGTACGCTCCTTGGGATCTGCGGCGGGCGACGGACTCTGCTGCATCTCGCGCGTGCGCTCCGGCGCCTCCGGCAGATTCAGAGGCACCGGGGACCCGAGCGGAGCGCTCGTCCGCACGCGCGGCGACGCCGTGAGCATCGCGTTGTCCAGGGCCGCCCGAACGGCCGATTCGACGAGTTGACAGACGTCGCGCTCCTCGCTCAGGCGGATCTCCCATTTTTGCGGATGGACATTGGGATCGACCAGCGCCGGGTCCATCTCGAGGTACAGGGCGTAAACGGGATATCGCCCCACCATCAGCCGTTCGCCGTAGGCGCGCTCGACGGCCTGCTGCACGGCCGGATTGCGCACGGGCCTGCCGTTGATGAAGAGGTAGCCGTGCTGCCGCGAGGATCGGGCCTGTGTCGGCCGACCCACGTATCCTCGCAGGGCATAATCGCCGGTCGCGCCGCGCACCTCGAGGAGCATGCGCGCCTCACCCACCCCGTAGAGCGCCGCCCAGACCTCGCGCGCATCGCCGCGCCCCGGGGTCTGGAACAGGACTTGGCGCTCGGTGCGGCACACAAACGCCACCTCTGGATGCGCGAGGCTCTCGCGCTGCACGACTTCCACCGATCTCGCCTGCTCCGTCTGCGCGCTGCGGAGATACTTGAGGCGCGCGGGCGTGTTGAAGAACAGGTCCCGCACCTCCATGGTCGTGCCAAACGGCGCCCCAATCGGCTCGGGCGGGAGCATATCGCCTCCCTCCACGCGCACCAGAACCCCCGATTCCTCCCCGCGCGCCCGCGTGATGAGGCGGACGCGCGCGACGGACGCGATGGCCGCGAGGGCCTCGCCCCGAAAACCGAGCGTGCGGATGCGGGCGAGATCGCGCGGTTCGTGGACCTTGCTCGTGGCGTGGCGGTGGAAAGCCAAGGCGGCATCCTCGGCTGACATGCCCTCCCCGTCGTCCACGACGGTCACACAGGCGATCCCGCCCTCAGCAAGCGCAACCTCGATGCGCGTTGCACCCGCGTCGAGGCTGTTCTCGACGAGCTCCTTGACGCACGACGCGGGCCGGGCGACGACCTCGCCGGCCGCAATCTGGTCCGCCATCACCTTCGGCATTACCTGGATTTTGCCCATCCGACGAGATCCCTCGCTTTCTCCGCGGCCTCGTGCAACACCTGCATCGCCTCGAGCGGCGTCATGCGCATCACGTCCTGCGCGGCCAGCCAATCGACGAGATCGCGATACGGAGCGGCAAACAAATCGAGCGCGACCGGACCGTCTTCACGCACCTGCGGCTCTCGGCGCCGCTCGCGCCGGTCGTCCCGAGCCGCCGCCACCTCGGGTGTGACCTCCCGCGCGGACAAAAATTCCATGGCGCGCCGAATGACTCGATCCGGCAAGCCCGCGAGCCGAGCCACCTGGATGCCGTAGCTTCTGTCGGACGGGCGCATCACGACGGTGTGCAGGAAGCGAATGCCCGTGTCCGTCTCCTCCACCGCCATGGACTGATTGCGGACGCAGGAGAACCGCTCCGAAAACGAGATAAGCTCGTGGTAGTGCGTCGCGAAGAGCGTGAGCGGCCGATGGCGCCGCTCGGCCAAATCCTCCAGCACGGCTTCGGCGATGGACAATCCGTCATACGTCGACGTGCCCCGCCCAATTTCGTCGAGCAGGACGAGGCTCCTCCCGCTCGCCTCGCGCAGGATCTCCGCGAGTTCCGTCATCTCGACCATGAACGTGCTTTGGCCGCGGCTGAGATCGTCCGACGCGCCGATGCGCGTGAAGACGCGATCGACGAGGCCAATGCGGGCCGAGCGGGCAGGCACGTACGAGCCCATCTGCGCGAGAATGGCGATGAGGGCCGCCTGGCGCATGTAGGTGCTTTTGCCGCCCATGTTCGGGCCCGTGAGGAGGACGATGGGCGCATCCGGCGTGAGCACGAGGTCGTTCGGCACAAATTCGGCGCCGAGCGACGCCTCCACGACCGGGTGGCGGCCCTCACGGATTTCCATGCCGATCTCGTCAGTCACCTCGGGCCGGACATAGCCGCGTTTTACGGCCAGCTCGGCCAGCCCCGCGAGCACGTCGACGGTGCTCACGACCTCCGCAAACTGCTGAAGTTCGCTCGCCTGCTCCCGAACGCGATGGATCCACGACTCGAAGCGCGCGCGCTCGAGCTCCACCACGCGTTCCGCGGCGGTGAGCATGTCGGCCTCCCTCGCCTTGAGCTCGGGGTGCGTGAAGCGCTCGCCAGATGCGAGCGTCTGCTTGCGCTCGTAATCCGCGGGCACGAGCGACAAGTTCGCCTTGGACACCTCGATGTAATAGCCAAACACTTTGTTGTACCCGATTTTGAGCGACTTGATCCCCGTGCGCTCACGCTCTCGCGCTTCGAAGTCGCGCAGCCAGCTGCGGCCCTCCGATTGCAGCGAACGCAGGCGGTCGATTTCGGCATCGACGCCGTCCCGGAAGATGCCGCCCTCGGTGGCCTTTGCGGGCGGATCGTCCACGAGCTCGCGTGCGATGTGTTCCGCGAGCGGCCGAAAGTCGGGCAGATCTCGGGTCAGGCGGCTGAAAAGCGCCGGGCCCTCCAGAGGCAAAAGCGCGACGGCCGCCTCGCCTTTCTCGATGGCGTGCGCCAGTGCGAGCAAATCGCGGGGCGTGGCGCGGCCGATGGAGCACTTTGCGAGAAGCCGCGACAGGTCGTGCATGCCCTTCAGCGCCTCGCGAATTTCCGCGCGGAGGAGCGAGTCGTCGGCGAGCGCCGTCACGGCGTCGAGCCGCTCCTCGATGGCCCGGCGGTCGGTGAGCGGCCGCAGCATCCACGTGCGCAACAGGCGGGATCCGGCGGCCGTCACCGTCTCGCGGATGACGTCGTACAGGGACGCCCTTCGATCCCGGCCGCTTCCCATCGGCACGAGTTCCAGATGTTCAACCGTGCGCTCCGAAAGCCACATCCGCCCCGGTTCGAGGAGCGGCCGCGGTGGGGCGAGATGGCAGAGCGAGGCCATCTGGGTGTCGCGCAGGTATTGGAAGGCCATGTTGCAGGCGGAAAGCGCGGCCGATCCCATCCGCAGGCCGAGCGCCTCCGGCGACGTCGCATTGTAGTGCGCGAGAAACGCGTCGCCCGACGGAGAGGGAACGCGCGTCACAATGGCTCCGTGCCGCTTCACCGTCTCCTCGAGCCAATCGGGAGATGCCTGTGCGCCTTCGAGCAGAATCTCGCGTGGCCGGAACCTGGCGACGTGATCGCGCACATCCTCGTCGCTCCCGGCCCCGAACCACACGTCGCCGGCGCCGACGTCGACCAGCGCGAGGCCGACTTCGTCGCCTTGGAACGCGAGCGCCGCGAGGTAGCGCGCGTCCGACTCCTCCGCCACCGCCGTGCCCGGCGTGACGATGCGCACAATCTCGCGGCGAACCAGCCCCTTGGCCGCCTTCGGATCCTCGACCTGATCGCAGATGGCCACGCGAAACCCCTGCTCGATGAGCCGCTCGAGGTATCCGTCCAGCGCGTGATGGGGCACGCCGCACATCGGCACCCGCCCCGCCTCGCCCGCGTCGCGCCCTGTGAGCGTGATGTCGAGGGCCTGGCTCGCCATCACGGCGTCCTCAAAGAAAAGCTCATAGAAGTCTCCGAGGCGGAACATCAAGAGCGTATCGCCGTCGAGCTTCGACTTGATTTCGCGGTATTGCCGCATCATCGGCGTCAGGCTCACGAGTCGACCTCCTCATGCTCCGGCGCTCGCGTGGCAGGATCCGCCGCAACCGCCGGAACACCCGCCGCTGCCGCACATGCGCGGTCCCCGCTCGACAGGCAGGGTTCCGTGCAAATTTGCCAGCATCACCTCAATGACTTCCTGCACAAGGCCGTTCAGCTCATCCTGAGCCGCCTTATACTGCAGCGCCACAGGCGTCTCATACAAACTCTCCCAGAGGAGATCCGCTTCATGTTTCATGCGCTGATATTTTTCGTGGGATTCGCCGAGCCTGTCGCGGAGCGTCCAAAGTCCGTTCGTCTTCTTCTTGAGCTCGTCAAACAGGCGCTGCGCCCGCGGGTTTCGCGCCATCTTTTCTCTCGCGTTCCAGTACAAGCGACACTCATCGGACTGCCGGATCATCGCCGCGAGTTGGTCCGCCGCGGCCAGAATGGCGTCCGTGTCGACACGCGTCGCCAAGGCCATCACGAGACCACCTCTTCCACCTGTGCGATCTCGCCCTTGAGCAAGAACGTCTGCGGCTCCGTCACGCGCACCCAAATCCGCTGCCCGATGAGCGACTTGTCGCCTCGGAACAGGACCAGCTTGTTCGTCCGCGTGCGGCCCGAGAGCACGTCCGGGTTCGTCTTGCTCTCGCCGTCGACGAGCACTTCGACGAGCGCGCCGCGCAGCTTCTCGTTGTGCCGACGGCTGATCTCGTTCTGCACCTCGTTCAGGCGCAGGAGGCGCTCCTTCTTTTCTTCGAGCGGCGTGTCGTCGTTCCAGCGCGCTGCCGGTGTGTTCTCCCGCGGCGAGTAAATGAATGTGAAGGCGTTGTCGAACTCCACTTCCCGCACGAGGCGCAGCGTGTCTTGAAAGTGGTCCTCCGTCTCCCCGGGGAAACCGACGATGAGATCGGTCGTGATCGCCACTCCAGGAATCCTGCTGCGGATCTTATCAACCAGGCGCAGATAGTACTCGCGCGTGTGTGAGCGGTTCATCCGCCGCAAAATCTCGTTGTTGCCGGACTGCACGGGCAGGTGAATGTGTTCGACGACGTTCTTCGACTCGGCGATGGCGTCGATGAGCTCGTCCGTGAAGTTCCACGGATTGGACGTCGTGAAGCGGATCCAGCCGATGCCACGCACCGCATCGACCTCCCGCAGGAGACGAGCGAAGTTGGTGGAGCCGAGATCGACACCGTAGTCGTTCACATTTTGACCGAGCAACGTGATGTCCTGGTACCCCTCGTGGACCAACTCCTCCACTTCGCGCAGGACGTCCTCCGGCAGACGGCTCCGCTCGACGCCACGCGTGTACGGCACGATGCAGTAGGTGCAAAATTTGTTGCACCCGTATTGAATGTTGACCCACGCGCGCACGCGGTCCTTGCGCAGCTTCGGCCAGTCCTCCACCGTCTCGGGCGCGCTGTCCCAAATCTCCATCACCGTCTCCTGCGAGGCGCGGGCGGCAAAGAGCAGCGCAGGCAGCCGATGGATGTTGTGCGTACCGAAGACGAGATCGATCCACGGGTACTTCTCCCGCACCATCCGCTGCACGCCCTTCTCCTGAGCCATGCAGCCGCACAAACCGAAGATAAGCTCGGGGTTCTGGCGCTTCAGAGGCCGTAGACGGCCGATCTCGCCAAACACCTTCTCCTCCGCGTTCTCGCGAACCGCGCAGGTGTTGAAGAGAATGAAATCGGCCTCCTCGACATCGTGCGTCGGTTCATAGCCCATGGCTGTAAGAAGGCCCGCCATGACCTCCGTGTCGTGCTCGTTCATCTGGCAGCCGTACGTCCGGATGAGGAAACGGTACGGCTCTCCGCTTGGCTTCCGACCCACTCGATACGCGCGCGTGAGCTCATCGGCATCGTAGGACACGCGCACCGCCTGATTGGGCCGATGCGTCTGTCCAAACACGAGGCCAAGCCCCTTCTCGAGCCTTCCCTCGCGCGCGAGGCGAATCAGGTTCTCCATATCTCAACACTCCGTCGTCTGGAATGGTGGTTTTGTCTTGCACATCTAATCTCACATGATACCATAAGCAGTAAAGCGTATAAACGTGGTGAGGAGACCGGCATGTCCGAAAAAGTCAACGTCCCGACCTTTGAGGTGCACGTGGCGTTTCGGGAGCACCCGCTGGACGGCGCTGTGGTCGCGCCCAATAAAAAGTCGTACGCCAGTGACTTCCCGGAGATCGGCGAGATTCTCCAATCTCATCAGGCTCTGCTGGTGTACGACAGCAAGTGGCACTATATTCCCCTGCACCAGATTCAATATATCACCAAGGGCAAGCAGCGCTTTCTGCTCCCCTGGCCTCTGGCCTAGCGCGTCACACGGACGAGATCGCGCAGAATGTCGATCACGCCTGCGCTCGCGCGCCGCGCAATGTCCGGCTCGTCAAACCGCATGGGCTTGGCGTTCGCCTCGAACAGCCAGGGATGTCCGGCTTCGTCGATGCCGACATCGATGGACATCTCGCGCACGTGTCCCGGCATCGACCGTTCAATTGCCGCGGCGGCCGATCGGGTGAACGAGACGAGCCTGGCATCCACCTCTTCACTGCGGGACCCAAACACTTGGCGCAGGACGGTCCACCGGTCCGCGATATGGCCGCCGTTCGGGACGTGCGTGGTGATGCTCTCGTCGCCGCTTACGCGGATGCCATAGCCCACGACCTGCCAACTGGAACCCGGGCGCTGAAGAAGTACGCGCGCGTCACACGGCCGGCCTTCGAACCGAATGACGGGCACCGCGGCCTGCGCCACGTATGCGCCCGGGAAACGCGCGCGGCGAAGCGCTTCGTCAAGCGCGGCCGCGTCACGAATCGACCAATGTTCCGCCCGATGCGCGCGTTGCGCCCACACATCGAAGGTGTCGCCCCGGCGCTCCACCCGCACGATGCCGCGCCCGATGCTCCCCCCGACGGGCTTCAGATACACGGCTCCGTGGCGGTTTAAGAGATCCATCACAGATTCCGCGCCTGCAAACCTTGTCGTCTCCGGCAGATGCTGACCCAGCCCCACGCGCCGAATGGCCTCGTAAATCTTCGCCTTGTTAAAGTAGCGATGGTTAAAAAATGGGATGCCCATGGCCTCAAAGGTCGCACGCGCCCTCTGTACGGTGGCGCTCGCCTCAAGCGCCCGGTTTGGAATGCGATTGTACACCGCGAGCGGGCGAGGCAGCCACATCCGTCTCCAATTTCGATAGCCCACGCGCACGTAGCCTTGCCAGGTCGATCCTTCTTCCACGAACTGGGGCGTGATGACATAGACCAGAAACCCTCGTTTTTGCCCAGCCGCGATGATGTCTCGGAAATAACGCCGCGATCCGGCGAACCCAGACGGGTGATCGGCGGTGAAAATCGCGAACGCCGGGCCGTCGGATCGCCACGCCATCTCCCCCACCGTTTGGGCGCCTTGAACATTGCCGTGAAACGTTTGACTCATGATCGACACCTCACGCGACGTGCCATCTACACCGTGTGGACCGCTGTGGTCTTTGCCTGCTTGGGCTTCTGCGTGCGCCGGAGGGGTACGCCCCACTCCTGACGGACGTCCACCGCCTCATCCCATGTCTCCCCGCGCTCGATCATCGCGAACAGGGGCTCGATGGCGTCCTGATGGCGGACGTACTCGGGATGGGATCGGATGGCCTCCATGTTGCGCATCAGAATCGGACGCAACGCCTCGCGGTCTGCGCTGTAAAACGCGAACTGAAGTTGCGGTGAGTACATGTCGTACAGCGGAAGTTCCCGGTAATGGCGAGCCACCATGTGAGCCAGGTGGAAGGCTGCGCGGGTGGCCACCTGGCTGCACACAAAGCTCGCGGGCGTGCGGTACTCAAAGCCTCCGTGCACCTTTTGCCGCACATCGCCCAGGAAACCGTATTTGGGGCGACGCCATTGAGAGCGAACCGGATCTTCCACAGCCATGAGCGGCAACCCCACGTAATGGTCGAGCGCTCGCACCAATCGCGCACCGAGCGGCACGCCGGACAAGTGAATGTGTCCGCCGGTGCAGTACGGGCGAAAGGGGGCACTGCCCGCGCGCCACTCGACCCCGGGCCGATTGATGGCCTCGCTCGCTTCGTGCATCAAAGCTCGTAGATTCAACAAGAGGCCATCCGGCGAAGGATCGGGCGCGGGCCGGAGCTCCATAAGGGGCAGCCGCCGGCCATCGAAGTTGACGCTCCGGTCGTCGCATCCGATACGGCCTTTTCTAGAGAAATATTTGCTTGCCAGCACCATCTTCCCCTGGGCGTTCCGCAACATCATTTCGACGTCGGTGCCGAGGGTCACCGAGGGAGGACCTGCCCGGCGCCACTCGTCCTCCCGCTCGACAAACCGCTGCACCGCATCCCGATATAACTCCAGCAGCCGGCCTTCCAAGATGGGTGCCGCGCTCACGTCCAGTACCTGGAGAAGACCTCGTTCCGACACGCCAATGGAGACCAGACCGAAGTCGAGCCCCAGCGCGTGCAGCGTGCGCGTCGCCAGATAGGTCGCTCGGCGCGTTTGCCCGTCTCCGTCGAGCGGCACTTCCTCGAACGACTCGTGGATCCGCGAAATGCGGGATGAAGTCCAGTCCACCCCCGAGTCAGAGCGAAAACATCCGATGGGCACAAAGTCGAATATCGGGATGCGATATTGGCGGCTGAACGTCGTGGGAAGTCCGTCCCGGTTGACGCGGGGCGCGACCCTCACCCCAATGCGCCGCAGAAACTTCGCCATCTGGGCCCGCGAAGCGATGCGGCGCTGCGCTTCGCTGCCGTTTAGAATCGTCCCATGAGCGGGATCGCTCTCCTCCACCATCCCCCAACGAACCAACACGTCGCGATCCGTCATCCGATTGCTCGCCGTGTACCTGGAGAGGCGAGGAACGCTTGCCATGAGCCGTCTGGCCGAGGGTTGATTCTTAAATAAAAGGTAGTACGCCATCTGCTCTCCCCCCTGGTTCGGCACGGGCTCACGACGGCCGCCGCGCGAGGAACAGCGCGTATTCCATGGGTCGCCTGAACGAGAGTTCGACCAAGTCGTCGCGGCCGCTCGCCGACGCAGGTGCCTTGCGCGGCTTGGAGTTCACTTCAATGACCCAGACGAAACCACGCCGATCGACGCCGAGATCGACACCGAGTTCGCCGAAGGTTCGCCCCGCACCGGCCTCCACGGCCTCCGCCACGGCCTCGGCGGTCCTCCGAATGGACGCTCGCACGCGCCTTTTCACGTCGTCCGGAAAGGCGCCGAGGATAGCTCGATCGACCGGCATCGCCCCGCCGCCCGTCGCAAGGTTGGACGTGAAGTCACCCGCTTTCGCGACGCGAGCGAACATCTTGGTGCGCTTCCAAGCCCCGGTTCCGTCGCGCTGAAGGAGGATGCGGATATCGACGGGCCGACCGTCAAGCGCGACGAGATCAATGCCCTGCTGCCAAATATACGGCCGCCTGCGCAATTGCGTGCGGAACAGCTGCACGGCCTCAGCGGGAGAAGCGGCGGTGCCGCGGACAATTCCTTGGCGCGATCGTTTCCATTCGTACGAAACGGAGCCGTCCTTCTCGAGCGCAAAGCGAATGATGCCGAGACCAAGGCTCCCGTGAAAAGGTTTCAGAAAGGTCACCTGGTGACGTGCGACGAACGTTGCACCCTGCGCAAGAGAACGGTGGCGAATGGTCTCAGGGACGTGCGGCCACACCGGGGAACGGCGCAGCCATTCGTAGATCTGCCACTTGTCGAAGAAGCCATCGTTGAAAAACAGGTCGCCATACTCTGCCGAAAGCGCGTGCCGAACGGAACGATAGGTTTCTCGACGCTCCAGCTTGCGCGACAGCAACTGATCGTAGATCACGTCGGGAAACGGGAAGACCCGCTCCATCCATTTTCCGTCATCGCGAGAGTAGCCGTGTATGCGCCTCGACTTCAGGTCAACGTCCGCCAGCCCGAACACAAACGCGTCCGCACCGAGCGACTGCGCGATCTCGACCATGCGCCGAATGCCCGCCATCTGATCGCTTTCGCGCAGTGTCTCCCGGCGATCGTCCCATCGCGGGTGATCGAGAATGCCGATGAGCGGCCGTTTCGTCATTTTCATCACCCCCGCGGTCATCCTCCGCGCCGCTGTCGAACTTGGATAGCATATTCCAGCAACGCCTGGAGTGACAGACGATGCACCTCGGGATCCAGATGGCGCAACATTTTTCTGCCGGGTGTAGGGTTCAGCTCGATGAAATACACGCGCCCGTCCTCGCGGACGGCGAGGTCGAGGCCCAGTTCGGCGTATGGCCCAAACCGCTGCCGGGCGCGCCCAGCGACCGCCAAGGCGATCTCGTCCAGTTGACCGACGAGATCGCGCGCGGCTTTTGTCCCAAAGGCGTCCTCAAGCACATCCTCTGCGAAGCGAGGCTCGCTGCCGGTGTGAATGTTGGTGGTCACCGCCTGCGGCGTGCCGACGCGCGCAACCCTGGCGATGATGGTTGGATCATCGCCATCGCAGACGAGCCAGCGGAGGTCAAACGGCCTGTTGCCAATCTGGGCAAGTGGAATGGTTTGCTGAGCCACGGAGGGAATCCATGATCCGGCGGGCCAGGCACGACCTAGTTCGGACGGCGTCGACATGACCAGTGGGGCGCTGGCCGCGGCGGACCACAGTTCAACCCTGCCGGCCCGCTTCCGCACGCGGTAGATGCCCTGGCCCTGTGTCCCATTGAGCGGCTTCAAGTACAGATCATCCTGGGCGGCGAGAAGCGCGATGAGATCTTCCACCCGCGCGCACAGCCATGTGGGCGGGAGGTGAGACCTCAGGCGATGATCGGTGCGAAGCCAGGTGTAGAGCCTCCATTTTTGTCCACTCTGTCGAGGCAGCGTATGTAGAAGTCCCTGGCGGCGAAGGGCGACCAACTCCCGCGCAGCGAGCGCAGGCTGCCGATGGAAAAGGCCGGAGCGGCGCAACACCACGTCAGCGCCGGCGGGCTGCGTCAGAACCCATTCCATGCCCGTGAATGTGTGCGCGCGACGGGCCGAGAGATCGCCCGGCGTGAGGACCTGGACCTCCACGCCTGCGTCGCGCCCGAGAAGGATCAGATCTTCGAACAGTCGAGTCTGGTCGCCAAACCTCTTTCTCCCCGGGCTCGGGCCGTCCACGTAGATGGAAAGGTGCGTCCGTCCTCCCTCGTTTCGCATGCGCACACCCCCTCCGGACACAAAGGGAGGGGGCGCCTGCCCCCTCAAACGCGTTTGCGCCTTCAGTCTTCGATCTCGACTTCCTCTACCTGGCTCTCTTCCTCAAAGAAGTCGAGATCTTTCTTTTCCGCCAGGTCAACTGTCACAACGCACAACTTCGTCTGGCCGATGACCTCGACGCCGAGTTCCTTTTCGACGCGCACCAAAACCTCGGATCCGTTGCCCGTCAGCGTGGCGTCAAGGCAGTTGGGGCTCTGAATCACGTGCACGCACACCTCACGGCTGTCGCGGACGCAGGCGTCGTCGATGTCGCGCAGGGCGATCTGTTCCGTATACGTGACGGTCTCCTTGGCGATGGCCGTGTCCGTGTTGCCGTTGTACGAGTACCATACATTGATGTCAAACCGACCGCGGACCTCGACGTAGTCGCCGACCAACTCCGCCTCATACACGTGGTTCATCACCCAGCAACCTCCGATTGTGCTCGGACGGTGGGCAGGGCGAACCGTATACGTGGTCTGGGAATACTTGTTGCCGCGACCACACACGGCATTGGCCATGATTTCCCGGTAGCTGAGGTCTTTGCTGGACAGCACCATGCGGCTACCTCCTCTGTGCAGAAATCGAGCGGACCTGCGCTCGCAGGGATCGAACCGATTGCGAGGCAAGGAGCCAGCGGGCATCGCGCCCGGCGGCTTCTGCCCAGTCGCGCTCACAGCACATCGTATGCATGGGCGAATGGAGGTGCTCCGCGGTGAACACAGGCGGGAAAAAATTGGGCCATAGCCCACAGGAGCTCAAGGGGGAGATTTACGGAGATTCGATCGCAACGCTCGCGACGTGATCGAAAAGACGCCGCGTCAGGCGGCGAATCTCTTCAAAGGGGCGACGCGGAAGGAAGCTGGCGCATGAGAAACGCCTCGAAGTTGCGGAAGAGGAAGTCCTGGGCGAGATCCGTGCCGTACCGGTCGCAAAGTCGCTCGGCGAACGCGCGGTAGTCCCTGCTCGCGGCGAGGCCGGGAATGTCCGCGGACGTGCCGTCGAAATCGGAACCAAAGCCCACGTGGCGGTGCCCGCCGAGATCGAGAACGTGGTCCAAGTGGCGGAACACGTCGTCCACCCCGACCGGGTCCTGCCCGACGAAGGACGGCTGAAACGTCAGCCCCATCCACCCGTCGCGGCGGATAATCTCGCGAATGACGTCGTCGGTCAGGTTCCTGCGGTGCGGATGGACAGCTCGAGCGTTCGCGTGGGATGCGATGACAGGGCCGTCCGTCAAGCGGAGCACGTCCCGCACGCCGGTGTCGTGCAGGTGGGCGAGATCGATCCACATCGACAGATGCTGCATCTCGCGCAGCACGTCGCGGCCAGCGCGGGTCAGCCCAGCCCCCCGCAACTCGCCGCACCCATCGGCCAACTCATTGGCGTCGTTCCACGTCAGGCCGACGCCTCGGACGCCGAGGCGGTGCAACACGCGAAGAAGTTCGACGCTCCCGCGCAAACAGCCGCCACCTTCGAGCGACAAGATGGCCGCCAGCTGTCCCTGTTGGCGGGCGACACGCAGATCTTCCTTGGAGCGCACCGCCCGCACATCGGCCAGGATGGCAATTTGTTGGTAAAAGGCGTCGATTTGCCGAAGAACTTCCGCTAATTGCGTGTACGAATCCAGAGACGGATCGACGTAGAGCGCGAACACTTGTGTGGCGACACCACCTTCGCGCAGGGAATGATAATTTGCGCGCAAAAGGGGCGAGTCGTCCAAAAAAGCCACGCGGCCCTCCGCCAACTTCATCAAGACGTCCACGTGTGCGTCGGCCACAAGCATTCGCGCCACCGGTCTTCATCCTTTCTCAGCGAGGCTCTACGAGCAGGCGAATGGCGGTTCGATCTTCGCCATCGATCTTGATGTCCGTAAAAGCAGGTACGCAGACCAAATCGATGCCGCTCGGTGCGACGAACCCTCTCGCGATTGCGACGGCCTTCACGGCCTGGTTCAGAGCCCCCGCACCAATGGCCTGAATTTCTGCCGAACCTTGCTCGCGCACGACGCCGGCGAGGGCGCCTGCGACAGAATTGGGATTCGATTTTGCCGAGACTTTTAACACATCCACGGTGAGATGACCTCCTCTGTTCCGTCGGCAGTGGGACACTATACGATATTCGCCAGAAAGCCCATTATGCTAACGGACAAGAGGGCGCAGCGTCGCTGGTTTACGTCGGAGGCCATCCACCCGATCTATAAAAATAGGGTCAGCCGTCAGGCTGCCCTATTTTGCGTATTCAACGGCTCTAGTTTCTCGAATTACCGTCACCTTGATCTGGCCGGGATAGTCGAGTTCGTTCTCGATCTTCTTCGATATCTCCTTTGCAACCAGCGCAGACTCAGCATCGTCGACCAATTCGGGTTTTACGATGATGCGGATCTCGCGACCCGCCTGAATCGCGTAACTCTTCTCGACACCCGCGAAGGAATCCGCGATGTGCTCGAGTTTCTCCAAGCGTTTCATGTACACTTCCAGCGTTTCACGGCGCGCACCCGGGCGAGCCGCCGAGATGGCGTCCGCCGCCGCCACAATCACGGAGATCGGCGACGTGAATTCTACATCGCCGTGATGCGCGGCAATACAGTTGATCACGACGGGATGCTCCTTATATCGGCGCGCGAGATCTACACCGATCTCGACGTGCGATCCCTCCACCTCGTGCGTGACCGCTTTACCGATGTCGTGCAACAATCCACCTCGCCGCGCGATGGCTGCGTCGAGACCGAGCTCAGAAGCCATCATCCCTGCGAGATGCGCGACCTCGATAGAGTGCTTCAACACGTTTTGTCCATAACTCGTGCGGAAGCGGAGCCGACCGAGCAGTTTCACCAGATCGGGATGCAAGCCGTGCACATTCGCGTCAAACGTGGCCTGCTCGCCTTGCTCGCGGATGACGTCCTCGATCTCCCGGCGAGCCCGCTCCACCATTTCTTCGATTCGTGCGGGATGGATGCGCCCGTCAGCAACCAACCGCTCAAGGGCAATTTTCGCGATTTCACGGCGGATGGGATCGAATCCAGACAGGATGACGGCTTCCGGCGTGTCATCGATAATCAAATCCACGCCCGTGAGCGACTCGAGGGTTCGAATATTGCGCCCTTCTCGCCCAATGATGCGGCCCTTCATCTCGTCGTTCGGCAGGTTGACCACCGTCACCGTGATCTCGGAAGCGTGGTCCGCGGCACACCGCTGAATGGCATTGGCGACGATGTCTCTCGCCCGGCGATCCGCCTCGCGCTTGGCCTCCTGCTCGATCTGCTTGACCATCAGTGCCGCATCGTGACGCACCTCGCGCTCAACCTGTTCCAGAATGAGCTGCCGCGCGCTCTCCCGCGTCAAGCCGGAAATCCTCTCGAGTTCCCGGACCTGCTCATGGCGCAAAGCCTCGGCCTCGTCTTTCAGCGTCTGAATGGCCATCTCTTCTCGGCGAAGCTCTTCGGACTTCTGTTCCAAAACCTCGAGCTTCTTGTCGAGCGCCTCTTCCTTTTGCAGAATACGGCGCTCCATCCGCTGAATCTCGTTGCGTCGCTCGCGCAGCTCCTTCTCGGCCTCCTGTCGGATGCGGTGCGTCTCTTCCTTCGCCTCAAGCACCGCCTCCTTGCGGCGAGCCTCGACGTCTCGCTGCGCGGCTTCTATAATTTCCAAGGCGCGAGCTTCCGCGGCGCCTATTTTGGCCTCGGCGACCATGCGCCGGACCACGTACCCTACACCTAATCCAATGCCTAGACAAGCAAGCGAAACCACGATCAACAGCCAGACTGCGACTTCCAATGAGGCGCCTCCTTGCTCCGGTCGACGATCACCTGTTCGCATCGGAACCATGACGTCTTCGAGCTAGAGGCCGTAGGTGATACGCACTTTTATTCTACGTGTTGTTTCAAAACGGTGTCAAGAAAAGGCGATTACGCCCATTCGTTGCGCCCCTGCTCCCCATACCGCCGAGCTGCTTCCTGCACCGCCTGGCGCGCGACGGACAGCGAAAATCCCTTGCGCACCAGGTGAGCCACGGCACGGCGCTCGTCCACATCGCTGGTTCGGCCAGCCGCGCGTCGAAAGTATTTCTCTGCGAACTTGACGGCGGCCTCTCGCTCTTGCTCGGTATCCACACACGCCGCAACAAATTGGTTTACCAGCTCAGCCGGCGCTCCTCGAGATCTCAATTTGGCCCGGATCTCCCGTCGACTACGCGTGCCTGCCCAAGCGTCCACGCGGTCCCGCACAAGCCTCTCATCGTCGAGAAGTCCCTTCTCGCGCAGGCGATGAAGCGCGCCGTCGATGCTCTCTTGTGCCCATCCCTTGCGCAGCAACGCTTGGCTCAGTTCGCGCTCAAAACGCGGGCGAATTTCCAGCAGGCGCAGCGCGTCGCGCAGAGCCCTTGCCACCTCAGAGCGCTGCGCCAGTTCCGCGTAGAGCTCATCCGGTATGGGCATGCCCATCTGGAGGCCACACTGCACCCAATCCTCCGCCGTCAAGTACAAGCAGGGCGCCCCTTTGAACTCGACGCAGATCAGGGGCCGCCATTTTCCAGCGGCCTCGCTGCGGCGCACGAGGACGATCGGCTCGTGCTCAGAAGGCGTCGAATTCGTCGAATGCGTCATCTGCGTCATCGTCCGCATCCTCCGCAGCGGCGGCAACCAGCGGTTTGGCCGGATTCACATGGTAATAATCGCGAACCGCCGCCTCGATTTGCTCCGCGATTTCCGGATGCTCCTTCAGATACTGCTTCGCGTTCTCGCGCCCTTGCCCGAGACGATCCTCGCCAAAGGAATACCAGGCTCCGCTCTTCTGCACGACGTCGATCTCGGCGGCAATATCGATCAGGCTGCCTTCTCGCGAGATTCCTTCTCCGAACATGATATCCACGTCGCACTGCCGAAACGGCGGCGCGACCTTATTTTTCACCACTTTGATGCGCGTCCGCGATCCCACGACGTCATTTCCCTGTTTGATGGCCTCGACGCGCCGGACCTCCAACCGGACAGAAGCGTAAAATTTCAACGCTCGTCCGCCCGTCGTCGTCTCTGGATTACCGAACATGACGCCGACCTTTTCGCGGATTTGGTTGATAAAGATGGCAATGGTCTTCGATTTGCTGATGGCGCCAGCCAACTTGCGCAGCGCCTGCGACATCAGGCGGGCCTGCAATCCGACATGCGAATCACCCATGTCGCCTTCCAGTTCATTCTTCGGAACCAGGGCTGCCACGGAATCCACCACAATCACGTCCACCGCGCCACTCCGAACGAGCGCCTCGGCGATTTCGAGCGCCTGCTCCCCCGTGTCCGGCTGAGAAATCAAAAGCTCGTCGATGTTGACGCCGAGCTTTTGGGCGTACACCGGATCCAGCGCGTGTTCCGCGTCGATGAACGCCGCCTGACCGCCGAGTTTCTGCACCTCCGCGACAACGTGCAGCGCGACAGTCGTCTTGCCTGACGACTCGGGCCCGTAGATTTCCACGATTCTGCCACGAGGGAGCCCTCCGACGCCGAGCGCAATGTCAAGCGCAATCGACCCCGTCGGCACGGTCTCCACCGTCATTGCAGCCGCTTCACCGAGCCGCATGATGGAGCCCTTCCCAAATTCCTTCTCAATTTTTCGCAGGGCTTGTTCCAAAGCCGCCTTTTTGTCTCCCATGACACACCATCCCTCAATTTCTTCAAGCGCGTATGCCCGTGAGCCTCTTCTCCGCTCGCTCCCGAACACGGGAACCTATTCGCGAACGCTCGCAGGAATCCTTCGATCCGATTGTACACGTTCCTGCGAAAAATGCAAACAAACGTTCGCATCGACGTTTCCGGACCCCCAGGCGAAGCAAGAGCCGGACACTCGCGTGTCCGGCTCTCTCCCTGCTCGACCTGCGTTCAGCGGCGCGACGAGCGCGGCTTCGCGGGCTCCAAATTCACCCGCGTGCCATTGATTCGGCTTTGGCGCAGCGCCTCGTAGACGAAAGGCGCGCTCTCTTCCTCCACCTCGATGAACGTAAACTTCTCGAACATGTCGATCCGGCCGACCGCGTCGCCCGGCACGCCGGCCTCTTCCGAGATGGCGCGGACGAAGTCCTGTGGGCTCATCCGAGCTGTGCGGCCGACATTGACGAAGAACCGCACCATCCCCGGCCGCGCGCCCGTGTCTCCGAAGTCGTATTCGTCCGCCTCCGACCGGTTCCCATCGCCTGAGGAAGCGAGTTTCAGCAAGGCCGACGCGATATCGATGGGATCGTGCTCGTCCACGAGGCCGCTCAGGATCGCACGATACGGCGCGAGGCCGCCCTCGCGGATGACGTCCACGATTTTGCTGCGCCACATCTCCGCCTGCCGCTCGGCCACGTCCTCCAGCGACGGCACCTCGCGGACCGTGATCTTCTGCTTGATTTCCCGCTCAATCTGCTTCAACAGTTTGTATTCGCGGGGCGTCACCAGCGTAATCGCGAGACCTCGCTTGCCAGCGCGCCCGGTGCGGCCAATGCGATGCACGTACGACTCGGGATCCTGTGGGACGTCGTAGTTGATGACGTGCGTCACGTCGTCGACGTCCAGCCCGCGAGCCGCCACGTCTGTCGCGACCAACAGCTCGATTTCATTCTTGCGGAACTTGCGCATGACCCTGTCGCGCTGAGCCTGGCTCAGGTCTCCGTGCAGACCATCCGCGAGGTAGCCGCGCGCGAGCAGGGCCTCGACGAGATCGTCCACACCGCGCTTCGTCCGGCAGAAAATGATCCCGAGCTGGATGTCCTCGCTGTCCACGATGCGGCAGAGGCTGTCGAGCTTGTTGCGCTCCAGCACCTTGTAGCAGACCTGATCGATTTGCGGTACGGTCACCTCGCCGCGATTGACCGTGATGTGCTGCGGATCCTGCATGTAACGCAGCGCGAGCCGCTTGACCTCGTTCGGGAAGGTGGCCGAGAACAGCATGGTCTGTCTGTCGCTCGGCGTCTCGCGCAAAATCGCCTCGATGTCTTCGATGAAGCCCATGTCGAGCATCTCGTCGGCTTCGTCGAGCACAACCATCTTCACGTCGTTCAGCGACAGCGTTCCGCGGTGGATGTGATCCAACACCCGCCCAGGCGTGCCGATGACAATTTGCACGCCTTGCTTCAACGCGCGGATCTGGTGCACGATGGACTGTCCGCCGTAAATCGGGACGGATCGGACGCGCTTGTATTTCGCGATTTTGCGGACCTCACCAGCCACCTGGATCGCCAACTCGCGCGTCGGCGTCAGCACGATGGCCTGCACGCGCGGCTCGGTCGACACCCGTTCCACCAACGGGATGCCGAACGCGGCGGTCTTCCCTGTGCCGGTCTGTGCCTGGCCGATCACGTCCCGGCCCTCCAGCACGACAGGAATACACGCCGCCTGAATCGGCGATGGCTCTTCAAACCCCATATCGTGAATCGCCTGCAGTACGCGGCGGTTCAACCCAAAAGACTCAAACGATGACATACTCTCAACCTTTCTCTCCTCTGCCTGTCTTGTCTCTTCCCACATCAGAATCTCCATTCAACTCCTGCCACAGTCTCCATAGCGCCTGTTTGCAGCTGCGGATCCGAATCTGGGCGCGCGATCCACGCAGCCTGAGTTCATAAACTCGACAGCCTCGAGGACCCGCGAGCCCAACGTACACGAGTCCAACGGGTTTCTCCGGCGTGCCGCCTCCGGGGCCCGCGATGCCCGTCACGCCAATGCCATACGTCGCACCGAGCTTGTCGCGGACACCTTGAGCGAGTTCGCGCGCCGTCTGCTCCGACACGGCCCCGTGTGCGGCCAGGGTCTCCTCACGAACCCCCACCACGGACGCCTTGACCCGATTGTCATACGCCACGACACCGCCCAAAAACGACGATGAGCTGCCGGGCACGTCCGTGATCATCTCGGCCAGCATGCCGCCGGTGCAGCTTTCCGCCACGGCCAGCGTTGAGCCGGTCTCTTGGAGCCGCCGCAAAACGACCGATGCCAGCGAATCGGCATCTACCCCGTAAATGAAGGGGGCGAACCGTTTGCGCAACTCGTCTTCGACCGGGCGGATGAGTTCCCAGCACGCGTCCTCGGTCGGGCCGGACGCTGTAATCCGCAGGACCATCTCGCCCTCGCCAGCGTACGGCGCCACGGTCGGGTTATCCTTGCATGTCAGATCGGCGATTCTCGCATCCACATCTGACTCGCCGATGCCGCAGAAATGGAGAATCCGGGAAACCAACTTGCGCGTACCACCAAAGTGGTCTACCAGGCGAGGAATCACGTAATTTTGCAGCATGGGACGCATTTCGAGGGGCGGACCCGGAAGAAGAAAGTAATGCACGCCGTTGTCAAATACGTACTGTCCCGGTGCGGTCCCGTTCGGGTTCGGAATCCATTCTCCGCCTTCAATGACGAGGGCCTGCTTCCGGTTCTGCTCCGGCATGGGCCTGCCTCTTCGCTTGAAATACGATTCGACTTCCGTCAGCGCCTCCTGGGAAAGCACAAGGTTTCTACCCAGGAATTTCGCCAGTGCTTCCTTCGTCAAGTCGTCCTGCGTGGGCCCCAGTCCCCCTGTCGCAATCACGGCGTTCGAGCGCCGGGAAGCGATGGAGAACGTCTCAATAATCCGCGCCTCGTTGTCTCCTACCGCACTGTGATAGTACACGTACATTCCGTGCTTCGCAAGTTCCTGCGAAATCTCCCGGGCATGCCCGTTGTGAATCTGTCCGATGACAATCTCTGTACCCACCGCAATCAGTTCGGCGCGGCAAGGCTCTGCCAAGGCCACAGCCACCCTCTCCATCCCGACGTGCGCCTCACGAGGCGCGAGACAAGATCATCTCTCGATTCTTCATAAAATAGTCGATTGCCGACACCACGGTCATAATCACCATGACGTAAATCATCACCTGAGCAACCGGAACACGAATTACAGAAAACGGGAAATTGTTCAGCATCAACAGGACAATGCCCACCATCTGCGCGGTCGTCTTCCACTTCCCCCACTGGCTTGCGGCCACCACCACCCCGTCTCCCGCGGCGATAAGGCGAAGCCCGGTGACCGCGAACTCGCGGCTGATGATCACAATCGCGACCCACGCTGGCATGCGCTGCATTTGAACCAGAATGATGAGCACCGCCGAGACCAAAAGCTTATCCGCCAGTGGATCGAGGAACTTCCCGAAATTCGTGATCATGTTCCGCTTCCGCGCAATCCGCCCGTCCAACGCGTCCGTGGCCGCCGCTGCGATAAAGACCAGCGCGGCCAAGGCCTCATTCACGGTTGTGGTCTGCCCGTGAAACGTCACGGAGCCGATGTGAAAAGGGACCAACAAGATCACGCAGACGACCGGCACCAGCAAAATTCTGGCCAGTGTAATCCGATTTGCCAGATTCAATGGCCCACGCCCCTCTTGTCCGATTTGCGCACTGGCACCCGGTCACGAGCGATAGTTCGTGAATTGCAGCGGAACATCCAACTCTGCGCTGCGAAGCATCTGAATCACTGCCTGGAGGTCGTCGCGACTCTTGCCAGAGACGCGAATTTGGTCGCCCTGAATCTGAGCCTGAACTTTGATCTTAGAGTCTTTGATCAGCTTGGTGATCTGTTTGGCGTGATCGGCATCCAGGCCGTTCACGAGTTCCACCACCTGGCGAACCGTGCCCCCCGCGGCAGGCTCGACCTTACCCGGTCTGAGCGCCTTCAGCGACACGTTTCGCTTGACGAGTTTCGTCTGCAGAACATCCAACAGTTGTTCAAGCTTGTACTCGTCATCCGAGATCAGCGTAAGCCTGTCGCCGTCCAGGCGAATCTCGCTCTTCGAGCCTTTGAAGTCAAACCTCGTCTCGATCTCCCGCCGAGACTGTTGAACGGCGTTCGACACCTCCTGAAGATCCACCTTTGACACAATGTCGAACGAAGCCTCTTTGGCCATGTTCCCGCTCCTCTACACCCAGTGTACGCTTTCGACCGGTCCTCGTCACCCTCGCTCAATCACAACGACCGGCGCCCAATTGATATTCGGCAACTGGACCGGTTTCCCGTCCACCGTAATGGACACGCCCTGAACGTGGCCGAGGTGGAAGGTGACGTTGTTCTGCGCCGAGAACGATTTGGATTGCCCTTGGTTCAGGATGACGTTCGGCGCCACCGCCTGACCATCCGCGGTCGCGCTGAACCACAGTTCGCCCGTATTCACGGTAACCACCACCTGCAGATTCGAGGCGTGAAGCACCTTGTAGGTGTACATCCCGTTGGCATACGGCAGGGCGACCACCGCTGGCTGAGTCTGTTGAACGGGCTGCGTCGGTTGCTTACGCGGAGCCGTCTGGTGCGCGGCAGGCTTGGTGGCCTGCGTCTTCGGCGGACCCGACGAGGTCGTGTTGGTCGTGTGAGTGCCCTGGCCATGGTGGTGATGCAAAAGGACGTACACCCCTCCGACCACCACGAGCGCACCGACGATGAGCAGACCTTGTCCAAACCATGAGCCCACCGATCGCACAGGTCGGTCATACACGTCTCGCCGAGGCCGCTCAGCCCGTTCTTGCGTGCGGGACCGCGTGCGCTCCATTTCATTGAGCGATCTCGGCTCCACCATACGCGCCGCAGGTTTGCGGTCCATTACGGCGCCGTCGGACGTCCCTGGCGATGCGTCCGACTTCGTCCCCTGCTGAGCAGCGCTGGAATGACCGCTATCCACATATTTTTCCAAAAGGTCACTTCCGTCCAGACCGAGAACCTCAGCGTAACTCCGCACAAAACCGCGCGCATACACGCGGCCCGGCAGCACATCCCACTGGCCCGACTCCAGTGCTTCGATGTATCGCTTGCGAATTTTCGTCCGCTCTTCGACATCTTCCACCGTGAGTCCGAGCGATTCGCGCCTTGCGCGCAGAATTTGCCCCAACTGCTCGTGCACGCGTCGCCCTCCCTTGCCCATTGGCGCATCTATTCGTGAGCCCACGAGGCCTGTTCGTCTTCGAACATATCATAGCGAATTTCTTCCTGCGGATCTCGGCGCAGTTCGATCAGCATATCGAACAAATCCCAGGTGTAACGCGTACGCCGGACAAAGATGTCTGGATGCTCGATCACGACCGGCGCCTTCATCCGGAGGATTTCGTCCACGCAGCGCATGTGCTCTTCGCCGCCCCGCATGACCGATACGGCCCCATCGATGATGTAGACGAACGGTTCAGCTCGGAACGTGGCCGAAGGGAGCTCGCGCATGATGGTCTGCTTCAGAAGCGTGGACGACACGAAGAGCCAGCGCTTGTTGGCGTACACGCTCGCGGCCACGATGGCCTCGGTTTTACCGACGCGCGGCTGCCCACGCACGCCGATGATCTGCCGGCCCGGACGTTTCAGAATCTCGCCCAAAAAATCGACCAGCACCCCGAGCTCGTCCCGAACGAACCGGTATGTGCGTTTTTCCGTGTCACTCCGCTCAATAAACCGCCCGTGCCGAAGCGCAAGCCTGTCGCGAAGCGTCGGTTCCCTAAGCGCCGTGACTTCGATGTCTTCCATCGACTCGAGCATCGTTCGAAGCACATCGAGGATGTCCGCTCGATCCACATCGATCAGGAATCCTCTTCCATACTCCGACACTCCTGATAATTGTACGATGTTCACGCCAAGCATGCCAAGCAGGGAAGCGATGTCCCCCAACAGACCAGGTCTGTCCCGGCGAATATGATACTGAAAATAATACTCGGCCACGCCATCTCAACCTTTCTCGGGGTCCTAGGACAAATGAAAAGCGTTCTGAAGGTTGGCTCGCACGCTGGGGGCGAGCGAAGCGAAGGTGGCGTCCGCGCCCGCTGCTTCCGATTCGGCGCGAACCTGAAGCGCGGCCCACGACGTGACGACAGAAGCAGGCACCTGCTTGTCGTCCAAGGCGACAGAAGTCAAATCGAGCACCAGATGCTCTCCCGGCTTCCAGGAAGCAGGTGAAAGGAGCATTTGAAACGCTCGCAGGACCTCCGAGTCGGCGAGATGGCCCGGAGACACGGCGCACCCTGATGCGGACGTTGTGCCAAAACAGGCCCAGTTCGGCGTCAACGCATGAAGTGTCTGAAGCTGTCCCGGCGCCGCGTTGCCGCCGATGGCGCCGAGCTCGACTGCGTATCCGTAGCTCGACAGCGGCTGGGCGGAGGGCTGCGGAACTGCGACCACAGTCGCATTCGCATCTGCCTGATACAGACCCACAAAGAACGCTTTTTGTTCAGCAACGCTGGCACCGCCGGGTACGTACACCAAGCTGGGCACGCCGGTGTACACGGCCCCACTGGCCGAACCGGAACCGAGCGACGTCATCCAGTCTCCACAGAGCACCCCTATGCTGTACGCGACGCCGACCGGATCCTGAGCCATTTCCGCCACATTCGCGAGTGAGGACGGAGAAGCGGCTCGGTCGCTCACGACGAGAAAGTGTACTGACGGGTTTGCCGAAGCCATCTCGTTCACGCCCGACGCGAGAGGGTTCGCATCGTCACATACCAACATGACTCCGGTGAGTCGGCGCCTGGACAGCTCGCTCTGTGCTTCCGACTGCCATGCGCTCAAAGAAGTGTGCACCACTTCCACGGCCGTCGCTCCTGCGGCTCCCAACTCTGACGCCGACGGGGCGAACGGCGGCGCACCCACAATCTCCACCAGCACCGCGGGCTTATTGACCGTCGGGCGCATGGCCGCCAGATCAGGCGCGCCACAGCCCGCCGCACTGGCCGCGACTGCCGCCATCGCCACCGCGAGCCGCCACTTTCTTCGCACTTTTGCCATTCCACTCCTTTTGCGAGGGCTTCCGCAAATGTCGCTTCACCCTATTGTAAACCTTCTCGAACAGCTTGTCTCACCCAGGAGAAATCTCACGCTTGCCTTTCACGCGTCTCTCTCACATGATAAGGGTATACGAAAGGATGATGGCGCCGTGGGGGATATCAGTGGAGACCACGTGTCCGTAGCCAAAGCGCTCTACCAGCTTGACTTTTACTTGGAGCAGATCGACGCGCCGTTTGACATTTACGACCTCTACGAGGAGGCCTATCGAGAACTGCGCGGGAAGTATTACGACGAGAGCTGGCTCGATCATCTGGACGACCATCCGCATGTACGCGAGTCGCTCGACGAGAATTTTACGCTGCAGTCCATCGTGGATGCGCTGCTGCGCACAGGTCACGAGCCGGTGGTTCGCGCGTTGATGCGGTCGTTTCGCCGCGAGCAGATCTCCGTCACCCAGCGGTTTATCGACGGCGCAAGCCGACAAAAGGGACGCCCGTAGGCGTCCCTTTTGTCATTCACGTGTCCCGGTGCCCCGATAAGGACCTCAGTTTGCAAGAGGCTTCAGTTCCATCCAGCAGGCATGATCCACGCCCGTGGCGTCCTGAGCTGCCCCCTGCATCGCCTCTGCGAGGTCTTCTCCCGACGCTCGAGTGGCCAAATGCTCGTATGTGCTTCTCCCCAGCCCTGCCGTCCCCACGATGGTTCCACCCTCTGTGAAGGTGATCTCAGCTTCGGCAATCGGCTCCTTTAACAAGTACAAATTGCTCAAATAGGCGTCCGTAACCGCGCGCATGTCGCGGAAGGCAACCGTCGGATTGGAAATAGTGCCTGCGGGCGTTTCCACTTCCACCATCGCCGATACCACGAATTGGCCGTCGCCGCGATCGTCGGGCAGCACGGCGAGGTCATACAAGCCGGGGATATCGGCCAGACTCGCGGCGATGGTCTCCATCTCGGCCTCCGACGGCGCAGCTTCAACTGGCGCGACGGCGGCGCTGACGCCATGCGCGTCCGTCACATCGCGTCCCGCTCCCCGTTGCGAGAACGCGTGAGCCAGGCCCATGTAAGCGCACAGCGCGACGAACGCGACCGTCATGACTACAATGGACGATTTCTGGCGTACCACCCGTCGTCCTCTCCTCGTGTTGGACTAGGACATGTATACGGACGGGCGGACGGGTGTATGCCTCATTCCGCCTGATGCTGGCGCGTGAACGAGGACTTCGCCTGCAGCCACTGCTCCTTCGTGATGAGGACTTCCCGGGGTTTGCTGCCCTCGTACGGCCCCACAATGCCACTCTGCTCCATTTGATCAATGATGCGTGCGGCGCGCGAGTATCCGATGCGGAACCTCCGCTGCAAGAGGGATACGGACGCTTGCCCCATGTCCACGACGAGATCGACCGCGTCCATGAACAGGCTGTCGAGCTCCGGCCCTTCCTCGTCCTCCGGTTCATCCTCGATGGCAGTGCTCAGATCCATCGTGTAGACGGCGTGCTGCTGATTCTTGACGTACTCCACGAGCCGCTCAATTTCGCGTTCCGACACGTAGGCCCCCTGCACGCGCGTCGGTTTGGCCGCTCCGACCGGATAGTACAACATGTCGCCGCGGCCGAGCAGCTTCTCCGCACCGCCCATGTCGAGGATGGTGCGGGAGTCCGCCATGGACGAAACGGCGAACGCGATTCGGCTGGGAATATTCGCCTTGATAAGGCCCGTGATGACATCAACCGACGGCCGCTGCGTGGCGACGATGAGATGGATGCCCGCTGCGCGCGCCATCTGGGCCAGTCGGCAGATGGCATCTTCCACGTCGTGCGGCGCTACCATCATCAAATCGGCCAGTTCGTCCACAATCACGACGATGTAGGGAAGCGGGTCAAGTCCTTCATCGCGCATGATGTCGTTGAACCGATCGATGTCGCGCGCGCCTCGCTCCGCCATCAGCCGATACCGGTTCTCCATCTCCTGCACGATTTTCTTCAATGCCCCTGCCGCCAGCCTAGCGTCCGTCACGACCGGCGTCAAAAGGTGCGGAATGCCGTTGTAGATGCTCAATTCGACCATCTTGGGATCGATCATCATCAGCTTGACCTCGTGGGGCTTCGCGCGCACCAGGAGCGACGCGATCATCCCGTTGATGCAGACGCTCTTGCCCGAACCGGTGGCACCCGCCACAAGGAGGTGAGGCATCTTCTGCAGATCTCCGACAATCGGCGCACCGGTGATGTCTCGCCCAAGCGCGAGCGCCAGCTTTGCGGACGAATTCTGAAATTCCGGCGACTCCAGCACCTCGCGAAGCGTCACCACGGCGATCTCGTCGTTTGGGATCTCGATGCCGATCACCGATTTCCCTGGCACCGGCGCCTCGATGCGAATATCCCGCGCGGCCAGCGCGAGGGCAATGTCGTCCTGCAGCGACAGCACCCGCGCGACCTTTACGCCGGCCGCTGGCTGAATTTCGTACCGCGTGACCGTCGGTCCACGATGAATTTCCACCACCCGGGCCTGGACGTTGAACGACTGCAGCGTGGATTGGAGCTTTTGGGCGTTTTCCTGGACATTCGCAGTCGCGACAGGCGCGTGCTTGCCTGACGGCGGGTCGAGCAGGGTAAGCGGAGGGAGCTGATACGACTCGTCGTGGATCATCGGCCCAACTTCGTACTCCGGCACGACGGCTGTCGGTCGCTCCTCCTCGCGCACGGCGGGGGTCCGCTTTCGCTCGTTCCGCGAGGGAAACTTCACAACAAGCCCCTTCGCATCCGGTTCGACCACAGGTTCATCCGATTCCGCCCACGGGGGAACATCCTCCGACTTTTCGGGCCGACCGGCGCGCGCGGCAAAGTCGTGAATGATTGGCTCCGCCTCCACATGAGGAGCCTGCGGCTCCGCTTCCTCCAGCACGTCGCCGTCGATCACGACGGAAGGCCGCGTGGACCGCGGCGCGTCCTCAACGACTTCAGGCTCAGGGTCTTTCTCTCGCCGAAACACTTGCCCCGCCTGTCTACGCACGTTCGACCACATGCGATCCAACGTTTGCTCGGTGTACCGAGACCCGCGGCGGACGACACTCACGAGCGACACCTGGAACACCAGGGCGATGCCTATCAGTCCGCCCGCCACAATGATCAGGCGTGGTCCAAGCTCGTACGTCTGCGGCGAATTGAACAAGAGGTGCAAAAGTTGAAACACAAAAAAGCCGATGAGTCCCCCTCCGGCGCTTGGGGGTGCACCCGACGTCGGATGAAACACATAGGCCCGCAGGGCCTGGAGCGCATTCCACTCGCTCGACCAGAAGTACGACTGAAGTCCCTGATCCGCAAGGTTGGAGTAAAAATTCATCTCAATGAGTGCGAGCATGCACAAAAGGAGGATCAAAAGACCCAGGTGGCGTCCGTCCCACACGAAGCGGCTTCTCCGCACCATCATGTACACGGCCGCGTATCCGACCAAAATCGGAATGAGAAAATACCAACTTCCAGCGAGATAAATGCTTACGACGGCCAGAAACTGGCCCACGAGCCCTAACCTCCCGAGGGCTAAGGCACAGGCCGTGAGCATGGCCAGACCGGTGACTTCATATTTGAGGACATTTTTCTGCTGCTTGCGCGCCAACCTCACCAGTCCCTTCCTCAGACTGATGATTCGACCCTCGAGCGCAAACTCCTCCCGCCTTCCTCACCGAAGCGCGGCGCCAGGCTGCCACTCTGGCCTGAGATAGTCGCTGGCAACGGGGCTGATGAGCCTCACCAGCCTTGGGGTGCCGTATTCGTCCCGGGTTACAATCAGGGTTCGATGTCCGTCTCTCCATTCCTCGAAACGAGGGCTTTGGCTCCACCAGCCGCTGTAGATTTCGCCTTCCGCCAACGTGGTCCAGAGCATCACTGGATCACCCCCGGTTGAAGAGCTTGGGTTACCACCCCGTTTGGACGAGATTCCCTGCGTTCCCGAATGAGCGCTTTCAGCTTGTGCATCGCATGCCCGAGGCCGCCAACTTCGTCGCACAGGCCGTACTTCACGGCGTCTCGCCCAACAACGGTCGTACCAATGTCTTTCGCCATCTCCCCCGTGTTCAGCATCAGGTGGCGAAACATATCTTCGGAGATCCGCGAGTGCTCGACGACGAAGCGTATCACGCGATCCTGCATCTTCTCGAGGTACTCAAACGACTGTTGCACCCCGATCACGAGGCCGTTCAGGCGAATGGGATGAATGGTCATACTGGCGGATTCCGCGATGAAAGTGTAATCCGCCGCCACGGCGATGGGCACGCCGATGGAGTGCCCGCCACCCAACACGATGGACACCGTGGGTTTGGACATCGACGCCACCAGTTCGGCGATGGCCAGACCTGCCTCCACGTCGCCGCCGACCGTGTTGAGGATGATGAGGAGCCCGTCGATTTTATCGCTCTCCTCCACGGCAACAAGTTGGGGAATGACGTGTTCGTATTTGGTGGTCTTATTCTGGGGAGGGAGCACCATGTGACCCTCGATTTGACCAATGACCGTCAAACAGTAGATGTCGCCCGTCACGACTGCGGCGGGTTCATTCGCGCCGAGTGGCTCGATGGACGTGGACGCCTCCTTAGATTCCTGCGCGTCCGCGCTGCTCGCGGCCCCGGCCTTCATCACGCTCGCGTAGGCTGACTTTGAATCCATGAATGCATCCGCCTCCTGCCGTCAAAGTATCGGCATCGAGGTGTGCATCCATACGCAAACTTGGGCCCACTTGGGGGGAGAAGTGCAGATGTTATCCATGCGACAAAAGGCCATTCTGCGCCTCCAAGGGAAGGCGAAGAACGGCCTTTGACGGGAGAGGTGGTCTGATCACGCCTCCATGATGATGGGCAGGATCATCGGGCGCCGACGCGTCTGTTCATAAAGGTATCGGCCGAGTGTATCCCGCACAGCCGTCTTCAGCGACGACCACTCGCTCACGTTGTCGGAGACAAGTTTGCTGAGCGTGCTCTCCACGAGACGGTTGGCCTCATCCAATAGCGCCTCCGACTCGCGCACGTACACAAAGCCTCGCGAGATGATGTCCGGGCCCGAAAGGATATGCCCCGTCGTCTTGGACAGCGTGACCACGACAACCAGGATGCCGTCCTGGGACAACAACTTGCGATCTCGCAGCACGATGTTGCCGACATCCCCCACGCCGAGCCCGTCAATCATCACGGAGCCTGCTGGGACCTTGCCGCCGAGGCGGGCACGCCCGTCTTCAAACTCCACGACATCGCCGATCTCGGTGATGAAGATGTGATCTGGCTCAACGCCGAGCTGGATGGCGAGATCGGCGTGAATGCGCTGCATGCGAAACTCGCCGTGAACAGGCAGGAAATACTTCGGGCGCACGAGCTGCAGCATCCACTTCAGCTCTTCCTGGCTCCCATGGCCCGAGGCGTGCACGCCGCGGTAAATCACGTGAGCACCCGCCCGGAACAGCTGATCGATGGTCCTCGCCACGAACTTTTCGTTGCCCGGAATCGGCGAACTGGCCAAGACCACGGTGTCGCCCGGCACGATCTCGATCTTCCGATGCGCGGCACGAGCCATGCGCGTGAGCGCGGACATGGGCTCTCCTTGGCTGCCCGTCGAGAGGATGACCACCTTTTCTGGGGGCAGCTTATTGACCTCGTCGGGATCGACGAGCGTGTCCGGCTGCGCCTCCAGATATCCGAGTTGTAGCGAAGTCTGAACGTTGTTGACCATGCTCCGGCCGACAATGGCGACCTTCCGGCCGTGACGCTCGGCCGCCCGAATCATCAGCTGCAGGCGGTGGATGTTGGACGCAAAGGTGGACAGAATCACGCGCCCGGGAGCTTGGCTGATGATCTCGTCGATCTTCACGCCGACCGTCATTTCGGACGGCGTATAACCGGGACGTTCTGCGTTCGTGCTGTCTCCCACGAGCGCCAGGACGCCACGCGCTCCCCATTGCGCCAACTTGTGAACGTCCGCGTGCCGACCGTCAATGGGCGTCTGATCAAACTTATAGTCACCTGTGTGGATGACGACGCCTTCCGGCGTCTCGATGGCGAATCCGACGGTATCTGGAATGCTGTGATTCACGTAGAACGGGGATACCGAGAACTGGCCCAGTTGGACCCGCGACTTGCCGTCCATGGTGACAAGTTTCACGTCGTGCACACCCGCCTCGCGCAACTTGTTCTCCACGAGTCCGAGCGTCAGTCGCGTGCCATAGACCGGCACATTGATCTCCCGAAGCACATACGGAAGCCCACCGATATGATCCTCATGCCCGTGCGTCAGAAAGATGCCGCGAATTTTCTCGCGATTCTCGACCAAAAAGGTGATATCCGGAATGACGATGTCGATGCCGAGCATATCTTCGTCGGGGAACTTCAGCCCCGCATCGGCCACAATCATGTCCTGTCCGTACCAATAGAGCGTCATGTTCTTTCCGATCTCCCCGACTCCGCCGAGCGGGATGATGGAAAGTCTTGATCTGGATCTTGGCATTTTGCACCTCCGTTGCCACACTTATGGAATTCAGCGACACGATCACGACCCGCCCACCCGGTCTCCTTTCGCATTTTCCTCCACATGCAAAAAAAGCCCGCTCAGACCAAGGCCGTGTCTTTCTGTGCATCGAACGCGCTCAAGCGGACCACCCGACCCGTTCCATCCGCTTTCACGCCATTCGTTGTCTTCGCGCCGGGGTGCGCAACCCCTTGAGCGAATAAGCCGCACATGTCACTATCGGTGTTATTATACTCCCGTTCGGATCCTGACACAACCATCAATCAACACCTCAGATGCGACCGCTCGGGCGCCGGTGAGATACCTAGCACTTCAGCAACGCAAGGTCGGCGTGGTGACAAGGCGAGAAGTGGTGACAAGGGGAGAAGAGATGTAGTCTTGAATCAGAAATCATGCTACAATTGAGGTTGATTGAAAGCGCTTGCAATTATGCAGGCGCCGCCCTATCGTTCTGGTAGGACCGCCGGAGCGGTATACTCAGTGGGGAGGTCTTAAACGACATGGAACTCTTTTCCAGCATGGCCCAATACGACTACGAACAGGTGGTGTTCTGCTACGACGAGGCCTCCGGCTTGCGCGCCGTGATCGCCATCCACGACACGACACTCGGCCCTGCGCTCGGCGGGTGCCGGATGTGGACCTACGCGTCCGAAGAAGATGCGGTCGTCGACGCGCTTCGCTTGGCGCGCGGCATGACGTACAAGGCGGCCGCGGCCGGACTGAACCTCGGAGGCGGCAAGACCGTCATCATGGGAGATCCGCGAAAGGATAAGAGCGAGGCCCTGTTTCGCGCCTTGGGGCGTTACATCCACAGCTTGGGCGGGCGCTACATCACGGCCGAAGATGTGGGGACCACTGTCCAGGATATGGACCTCATTCACCTCGAGACACCGTACGTGTGCGGGATCTCCCCGAGCTATGGTTCGAGCGGCAACCCGAGCGGCATGACCGCCCTTGGTGTTTTCCGCGGCATTCAGGCGAGCGCCAAACACCTGTACGGCACGGACGATCTCGCCGGGCGCCGCGTCGCAATTCAAGGGCTGGGAAGCGTGGGATACGAGCTTGCTCGCCTCTTGCGCGGGGCCGGAGCAGACCTGCTTGTGGCCGACGTCAACCCTCTGCAGGTGGAACGTGCGGTCAACGAGTTTGCAGCACAGGCACTGTCTCCCCAAGACATCCTGAGTGCTGAATGTGACATCCTCGCGCCGTGCGCGCTGGGCGCGGTGTTGAACGATGAAACGATTCCGCGAATTCGGGCGCAGATCATCGCAGGCTCAGCCAACAACCAACTGGCCGAGGAGCGGCATGGGGACATGCTGCACGAGCGGGGGATTTTGTACGCACCGGATTACGTGATCAACGCCGGTGGATTAATCAACGTGGCGGACGAGCTCGAAGGCTATCATCCGGACCGCGCGCGATCCAAGGTGGAGCGCATTTACGACATCATGCTCCATCTGTACCAGCTCTCGTCGGAGCGACACATCCCGACCTATCGCGCAGCCGATGAGATGGCCATGAAGCGCATCGAGACCCTGCGGCAGGTGCGGAGCACGCACCTCGGGCATCACGAACCGATGCGGCGCGGGCGCTGACCTGTCAAAGCTTCAGGCGCGGGGGAGCCCCGCGCCTTTTGCATGTACCTCACTCACCTGGGTTGCATGCGCAACGCCCCGTCGAGGCGGATCACTTCGCCGTTCAGCATGGGGTTTTCCACGATGTGGCGCGCCAAGAACGCGTACTCGCGCGGTTGTCCCAGCCGCTGCGGGAACGGCACCTGCTGCCCGAGCGACTGGCGCGCGGCTTCGGGCAGGCCCATGAGAAGCGGCGTCTCGAAGATGCCCGGCGCGATGGCCATCACGCGAATGCCATACGCGGCCAGTTCCCGCGCTGCTGGCAGCGTGAGACCTGCAATCCCGCCCTTGGACGCCGAGTAGGCCGCCTGGCCAATCTGACCCTCGTAGGCCGCGATGGACGCGGTGTTGATGATGACCCCCCGCTCGCCGTCTTCCATCGCTGGCGCCTCGGCTACGCGCGCCGCCACGAGGCGCAACACGTTGAACGTACCGACGAGATTGATCTGGATCACGCGCGCGAAGCTCTCCAGCGCATGCACGCCGCGCTTCGAGAGGATCTTTTCCGCCGTGGCGATCCCGGCGCAGTTCACGGCGCCCCGGAGCACACCGCCCTCCGCTGCTTCGTCCACCGCGCGGCGCACGGCGTCCTCGTCCGTCACGTCGACCTGAAAAAACCGGCCGCCGATCTCCTCGGCCACTCGCTTGCCCCGTTCCTCCTGAATATCGAAGATGGCGACGCGCGCCCCGGCCTCAGCGAACACCCGCGCTGTCGCTTCGCCGAGCCCGGACCCGCCTCCCGTCACGATGAACGTCGCTCCGTCAAGTTTCATGCCGCAACCTCCCTGATCTTCCTACTGCCATTTCAGGCATTCAACCGTTCGATCACGGTCGCGTTCGCCATGCCCGCCCCTTCACAAATAGCGATGAGCCCGAAGCGCCCTCCGCGATCCTCGAGCGCGTTTAACAGCGTCGCCGCAATCCGGGTCCCCGTCGCGCCGAGCGGATGTCCGAGCGCGATGGCGCCGCCGTGAACGTTCACGCGATCCCACGGTGCGCCTACCTCCTTTTGCCACCCCAGGACCACGGGCGCGAACGCCTCGTTCACCTCGAACAGATCGATGTCATCCACCTTGAGCCCGGCGTTCTGCAGCACCTTTCGGGTCGCCGGAATTGGACCGGTCAACATCGTCACGGGGTTCACGCCCACCACGCTGAACGCGACAAACCGCGCGCGCGGCCGCAGTCCCAGCTTCTCGGCCGTCTCCTTGCGCATGACGAGGGCTGCGCTGGCCCCATCCGAGATCTGGCTCGCGTTGCCTGCGGTGATGCGCTCCAGATCGGGGAACGCCGGCTTCAGCGACAACATCTTCTCGAGGGAGGTGTCCGTCCGAATGCCCTCGTCCTGTTCAAAGAACCCGGACGAATCGGCGAGCGAAAGCGGGACCGGCACGATTTCGCGGCGAAACTTCCCTTCGGTCCTCGCCTTGGCCGCCAACTGATGACTCCGGAGACCAAATCGATCGAGATCTTCCCTGGAAAAGCCCCATTCCTTCGCCAAGAGCTCGGCACCGAGCGCCTGATCGAAGAAGGAGCGGTTGTACTGCCGCATGTGGTAGCGCGCTTCCAGCGATTCCGTCATCGGCGTGCCATAGACGCCAATGGAACACATCATCGGCACGCGCGACATTGCCTCGACGCCACAGGCGATGGCGATCTCGTACGCCCCGCTCATCACGCCCTGCGCGGCGAAGTGGAGCGCCTGCAGGCTCGATCCGCACTGGCGATCGATGGTGCACCCCGGCACCGACTCCGGGAGCCCCGCCGCGAGCCAGGCGTTTCGCGCGATGTTCACCGCCTGATCGCCAATCTGCGTCAAGCACCCTGCAATAACGTCGTCCACCGCCTCAGGCGGCAACTGGTTGCGCTCGACGATGGAGCGCAGGACGTGTCCCAAAAGATCCACCGGGTGCACGTCCTTCAGCGCGCCATTTCGGCGCCCGATGGGCGTGCGGATAGCGTCGACGATCACGGCCTCGTACATGGTGTCACCCTCCCTGCCCCTCGTTCAGCTTGCGGTGCCGTTTCCACTCTTGTTCTCTGAGCTCGACGCGGCGAATCTTCCCCGACGTCGTTTTCGGCAAATCATCCACAAACTCGATTGCGCGCGGATACTTGTAGGGCGCGGTGATCCGTTTGACGTGTTCCTGCAGTTCGCGCACCAGGGCTTCGCGCCGCTCGCCGTCGGATGCCAACGCTCGGTGAAGGTTGAGATCCTTTAAGACGACGAACGCCTTGACAATCGCGCCCCGCACCTCATCCGGGCTCGAAACCGCCGCGCACTCGCGCACCAGCGGATGCTTCACAAGCGCATCCTCCACCTCAAACGGCCCGATGGTGTATCCCGCGCTGATGATGATGTCGTCCGCCCGACCGCTGAACCACAGATAGCCGTCCTGGTCTTTCTCGGCGCGATCGCCCGTGATGTACCACGCGCCCCGAAACTGAGCCTCTGTCCGCTCGTCGTCCTTGTAGTAGCCCCGGAAGAGGGCCGGGAAGTCCCGCCTGACTGCGATGTCCCCCACCTGGCCCGGCGGAAGCGACCTGCCCTCTTCGACGACAATGTCGACGGCCCCTTCCACCGTCGGCAGCCCCATGGACCCGGGGCGCACCTCTGTATCGACGCACGTCGCGACAAGAAGCGTGTTCTCCGTCTGCCCGTACCCGTCGCGCACGGTGATCTGAAAATGGCGACGGAACGTGTCAATGACGTCCCGATTGAGAGGCTCGCCCGCACTCACGGCCTGGCGCAGCGACGAGAGGCGAAACCTGTCCAGTCCATCCACCTTCGCCATCATCCGATATTCCGTAGGGGTCGCGCAGAGCACATTCACGCCTTCCTCGTCGATGAGCCGAAGGAACGTCTCCGCGTCGAAACGGCCGCCGTAGTGAAACCCCGTGGCTCCCGACATGAGCGTGGCGACGAATGGACTCCAGATCCACTTCGCCCATCCGGGCCCGGCGGTGGCCCACACGACGTCGTCCGGCTCAATGCCAAGCCACCGCTTCGCCGCGATGTGCCAGTGCGCGTACGCCCAGCCGTGGACGTGCATCACGCCCTTGGGATAGCCCGTCGTGCCGGAGGTGTACGACAAGAAGGCGAGATCGTCCCGACGGGTCGGAACCACGTCCCACTCTCCGGACGCGCCGCGCACGAGGTCCTCGTACGCCAAAAAGCCTTCGCGCGGGCCCTCGACCACCACGCGCAACTGCAGCCACGGCGCCTCGGCGATGGCCGCCTCGGCCCGCTCCGCGAGTGCCGCGTGGGCGATCACGCCCTTCGCTTCCGCATGCTTCAGGCGATAGGCGATGTCGTTCGGCATGAGCAATTCCGACCCCGGCAGAACTACGGCGCCGAGCGAGAGGATCGCGAGATACACGGCGTACGTCTCCGGGCGGCGCGGCATCAACACCAGGACCCGGTCGCCTTTTCGAAGGCCGAGATCGTGAAGGGACTGCGCCAGGCGAAGGGACTCGCGGCGAAGCTCGCCGTAGGTCAGCGTCCGCTTCGCCCCGGCCTCCGAACGCCACACGAGCGCGCGCCTCGATTCGTCCCGGTCCAAAATGGCGCCCGCGATGTTAAACACGTCCGGCGCCAGAAGGTCCGTAAATGCGGCGGTTTGGGTTGGCTCCATGTCAAAACGCTCCTCTCCAGGAAGCTCGTCGGGCGCTCAATCGGCAAACGGGATGGAAAGGTGAGTGATGGGCTCAAAAAACGCCTCCACTTCCTCGTGCGTCACGCTCGCCAGGTCGGCGTGGCGCCACCTGGGGCGCCGGTCCTTGTCGACGAGCTGGGCGCGCACTCCTTCGACAAAATCGCCCCGGCGAATGAATTGAAGCGCGAGGTTGAGATCGGTCTCCAGGACCTCGCGGTACGTGGCGTTCCGCGCGCGGCGGAGCGCCTCGAAGGTCACCGCCAACGAGAGCGGCGAGCGCTGGCGCAAGATATCGAGCGCCTTCGCGGCGAACGGGTCGCGCGTGGATCCCTCCCGCAGGCGAGCCAAGATGTCGGAGAGCGACGGGCTGTCGAAGTACGCCTGCACCCGCTGGAGAAAGTCCGCGACGTCCTCCGCTGGCCGGTGCTCTGGGGTAAACCTTTCGTTCAACCAGCGCTGGAGTTGCTCCGCGGTTTCTCCCTGTTCACCTCGCTTGACGAGCTCCGCCTCAAAGGACGGGCGCTCGCCGCTCGCGAGCCAGCCGTTGGCCACGCCCGCCGCGAGGAGCACATCGGACCCAACGGACTCGCCGGTGAGCGCCAGATAGTGTCCGAGCCCACCCTGCATTCGGCTGAGCGCGTGGCACATGCCGACGTCCGGAAAGAAACCGATCCCGGTCTCGGGCATGGCGAACCGCGTGCGGTCCGTCGCCACCTTCCACGTCGCGCCATACGTGAGCCCAACGCCGCCTCCCATCACGATGCCGTCCCACAGCGCGACGACCGGCTTTGGAAACCGCGCGACGCGATCGTCGAGCGCGTACTCCTCGGAGAAAAAGGCGGCCGCGGTGTCGAGATTCGGTTCATCCTTGGCGTCGTACAGCGCCCGGATGTCGCCGCCGGCGCAGAAGGCGCGGTCGCCCTCGCCGTACAACACCACGAGTTGGATCGACGGATCCTGCGCCATCTCGTCCAACTGCTGGCGAAGAAGGCGAATCATCTCGAGGCTGAGCGCGTTCAACTGCTTCGGGCGATTGAGCCCGAGCCAAGCGACTGTACCTGTCTTGTCAGACACCACGCTATCCATAGTCCACCTCGCTTGAAGTCAAAACCACCGCGTCGAGACGACCTTCTTCCGCGTGAAGAACTGGACGAGCTCCTTGCCGTTCTCGCCTGTCACGCCGTAGAAGGAGTCCTTGTGCCCGCCGAACGGGAAGAAGGCCACGGGCAGCGGCACGTTGACGTTCACCCCGACCATGCCAGCGTCGATGCGATCGCGGAACACCTGTGCGGCCTTGCCGCTCTGCGTGTAGACGATCGCGCCGTTCGCGTAGCGCGAGCGATTCGCGATGGCGATGGCCTCGTCGAGATCGCGCGCCCGCACGACAGAGAGCACGGGGCCGAACAGCTCTTCCTGCCAGACGCGCATGTCAGGCGTGACGCAATCGAGCAGGCACGGGCCGAGATAAAATCCTTCGGGATGTTCCTCGATGGCCGGCCGACCGTCGACCACGAGCCGCGCAGACATCGCGGCCTCGTCGACGTAGGCCCGGACGCGATCGCGATGTTCCTTTCGAATCAGCGGCGTGACGTCGACACCTTCCTCAAAACCGTGGCCAATCTTCATGCGCCGCGCGCCTTCCGCCAGCCGCTCCACCACTTCATCCGCGACGGAGCCCACGGCCACGACGACGGACGTGGCCATGCAGCGCTGACCCCCGTTGTGAAACGCCGCGCGCAGAATGCCGTCGACGGTCGGGTCGAGCACCGCGTCCTCAAGCACAATGGCGTGGTTCTTCGCGCCCGCGAAGGCCTGCACCCGCTTGTGGTGGCGCGCGGCCGTCTCGTACACGTAGGCGGCCGTCCTCGTGGAGCCGGTGAAATTCACGGCGACAATCTCAGGATGCGTCAGGATGGCGTCCACGGCCTCCTTGCCGCCATTCACCGCCTGGAGCACACCCGACGGCAGCCCCGCTTCGTGGAACATCTCGATCAGGCGAAGCGTGGTCATCGGCGTCTGCTCCGACGGCTTCAAAATCAGCGCGTTGCCAGTGACCACCGCCCACCCCATCACCCAGAGGGGTATCATGGCCGGGAAGTTGAACGGCGTGATGCTCGCGACAACGCCCAAGGGATATCGGTAGTACGTCTGCTCCAGACCCTCGGACACCTCGGCGAGCGATTCGCCCATCATCAGCGTGGGCGCGGACAGGGCGTGCTCAATGCCCTCGATGCCGCGATCCACCTCGGCTTGCGCATCCACGTAGCTCTTTCCGTGCTCCGTCGTGATCATCTTCGCGATGTTGTCCCGCTCCGCCTTCAGCTTCGCCAGAAAATCGAATAACACCCGAGCCCGCTTGACGACGGGCACCCGGCTCCACGATGCAAACGCCCGCTTCGCGCCCTCGACGGCCCGCGCCACGTCGGCGTGCGTCGAAAGCGGCGTCTCGGCGATCACCTCGCCCGTCGCGGGATTGTAGACCGGTACGGCGCCTTCGCTCTCAACTTCCACCCAACTTCCATTCAAATAGTTGTTCAAGCGTCGCATGCACGTTCCCCTCTTTCCTTGCGATCACGCCTGGCGTTCGTTCTTGACCTCCTGGATGTAACGATACACGGCGGCCATGTCGAGATCGGCATATCCGCGCGCCGCGGCCTTTTCGTACATGCCGATGAGCACGTCCGTCATCGGCAGATCGAGCCCCTTGGCGGCGGCCATATCCTTGGCGAGGTGCAGGTCTTTGATGAGAAGCCTCGTGGTGAAGCCGGGTTCGTAAAAATCCTTCGAAATGAACAATTTCCAGTTGCGCTCGTAGATTCGGCTCTGCCCGTAGCTCACGCTGAGAATGGAGAACAACTGCTCCAAGTCCATCCCCATCTCGCCTGCGAGCGTGAGGGCCTCGGCCACCGCAAGTGTGTAATATCCAATGAAGTAATTGTTGACCAACTTCACCACCGATCCGGCGCCAACGTCCTCGCTGATGTGAAACACGTTTTGGCCGATGAGGTCAAGTAGCGGCTTCGCGCGGTCAAAGGCCGCCTTCGCCCCACCCACCATGACGGTGAGTGACCCGTCCACCGCTCGTTCGACGCCGCCCGAGACCGGGGCGCCGAGATAGTCGATGCCGCGGTTCGCGAGCGCCTCAGCGACTCGATGGTTGACCTGAGGCGACACGGTGCTGAAGTCAATCACAAGCTGCCCCGCGCGCCCCTCCTGGCTCACGAGTTCGCCGAACACCTGGGTCACTTCTGCGGGCCCTGGCAGGCTCGCGCACAACACGTCCGCCGCGCGCACCACGTCGAGAGCGGATTCACACGCTTTGCCGCCCTCTTGCGCGAACGCGTCTCGAGATCGCTGCACGACGTCGTAGCCGTACACTTCATACCCGCCGCGCACCAAATTCAGGCTCATGGGCAGCCCCATCTTGCCGAGCCCCAAAAATCCAACCACCGGTTTTTCCATGATCCTTTCACCTCACCCTATCCAATACGTACTCTGCGATGGCCTGAAGTTGGCCAATTTCGTCTGGATACGCCAAGTCGTGCAACTCCACGCCGACGTGGCGCGCGGCCTCGAGGAGCGGTGTGAAGCCAAGGCGAACGGCGTCCGCCCAGGCGACTGCGGCGAGCTCCGCGCCGAGATCGCGCGCGGGCCCTCGTCCGTCCGCGGCGAGAGCGACCCGCACAAGCGCGGACTCAAACGCGTACATCCACATGTGGGCATCCGCCAGGCGGCGCACGAGCGGCTGGTGATCCACGAGTCTCTCGCCCTCACGGGCGACTGCCGCCTCGACGACAGCATCGAACCCCGTCTTCATGGACCGAAGCACCTGCTCCGCCCCCTCGAGCGTCGCGCGGAGGCGGCCTGCGGGGAGGTGAGCGGCCAAAGACGGCGATGCCGCTTGCGACGAAGGATCGCTCAATGAACAAGCGCTTGCTTCACGAGCGCGAGACGAAAGCACATCCCGTACGACGGCCAGTCGGTTGATCTCGTTCGTCCCTTCAAAGATGCGGGTGATCCGCGCGTCCCGGTACATCCGCGCAATCTCGTAGTCCTCCATGTAGCCATAGCCGCCGTGAATCTGCACCGCCTCGTCGATGGCGAACGCCTGAACTTCCGTGGCAAGCACCTTGTTGAGCGAACACGCAGCGATGCACGACGACAGAGCCGACGCCACGCCGCGCACCTTCATCTCCGGCTCGAGATCCGCCCGGAGCGCGAGACCAAGTGCCTGCTTCTTGCCCGGGGCGAGTTCGCCCGCCGTTCGATAGGCCGCGCTCCGCGCCACAAAGTACCGCGCCGCCATGTAGCCGAGCTTTTCCCGGATCATGCCGAGCGAGGCGATGGTCACGCCAAATTGGCGGCGCTCCTTGGCATACGCCGCTGCAATCCGGATGGCTCGGCGCGTTTGGCCCAGCGCGTACAGCGCCATCTTGTGCCTCGCCAGATTGAGAACCGAAAGTGCAATGCGGTGTCCATGGCCGGGCGCGCCGAGCAGGGCCGACTCCGGTACTTCCACGTCGTCGAGGATGAGCGAGGCCGTCGGGCTCGCGTGAATGCCCACCTTGTGCTCCTCCTTGCCCACGGAGACACCTGGTCGATCTCGGTCCACAACGAAGGCGGTCATGCCACGATGGGCGAGCTGCGCGAACACCACGTACACGCCGGCCACGCGCGCGTTCGAGATCCACTGCTTTTGTCCAGAGAGCACGTAGCATCCGCGCCCTTCGTCCGGGCGCGCGCTGGTCTTGCCGTGGAGCGCATCAGAACCCGCATCCGGTTCCGTCAGCGCGTACGCCGCGATGACTTCGCCCGCCGCAAGCCGCGGAAGATACGAAGAACGCTGCGCTTCATCGCCGAAATAGAGAATTGGGTGAAGTGCGACCCCGCTGTGAATGTTGATGGACACGCCAAATCCCGCCGTTTCTCCGAGCGCCTCGGATACCAGCAGGGACGACAGGGGATCTAGTTCCAGCCCGCCGTACGCCTCCGGCAGATCCACGCCGATGAGGCCCAGTTCCCCGGCCTGTCGATAAAGCGCTTTCAGCAGGCCGATGTCGCCCGACTCGAGGGCCTCCATGCGCGGAAGCACGTCTCGCTCCACAAAGGCGCGGGCCGTCTCCTCGATGAGATCATGTTCGTCGCTTCGGATCTCCGGCGTCAGTGCGCGTTTCAGACCTGGGTGAAATTCTTGGATGACATCCACCGTGCGACGCATCCCCTTCCGCCGAACCGCTTGTGCAAGCGGTTTCAATTGAGTTAAAGCCTTACGCGTCCCGCATGGCGCGGCGCGCGAACAACATTATGCAATCATTGTATAGATTCACTATACCCCGACGGCGACGTTGAGCGCAAGGGTCCGGCGCAGTCGGCTCACCGCCGACTGCGCACCTCGTAGACGAGAAACTTTAGGTAGTGCTGCTCCGCCGCGCCGGCGATTTGGGGGTGATCGCTTGCGGCGCGCGCGTCTCGCACGACCCGCAGCACCTTGTGGGCATCGATCGCCGCGTCCAGGACCGTTTCGCGAAACCGATCGGGCGACATGTGGTACGAACAGCTCGCCGTGACGAGGAAGCCGCCCTCCCGCAGGATGCGCATGGCGCGCAGATTGATCTCCTTGTAGCCTCTCGCCGCGCTCTCGATGGACTGGCGGGATTTCGCAAACGCCGGGGGATCCAGGATGACCACGTCGTAACGCGCGCCGCGCGCATCCTGTTCGCGCAGGTAATCGAACGCGTTGGCCACGGCGAACTCCGCACCATCCAGCACGCCGTTTCGGCGAGCGTTCTGCCGCGCGAGTTCCACCGCGTCTGCGGAGATATCCACCGCTGTGACGCGCGCGGCCCCATAGTGCAGCGCGTGCACGGCGAACGCGCCCGTGTGGCAGAAGCAGTCGAGCACATGGGCGCCGTCCACATGGACCGGGTCCTCGCCGAACAGTTCGCGCCTCGCCCTCCAGCCGGTCATGAGCGGGCGAATCGCCGCCCGGTTCTCCGACTGATCCCAAAAATACCCCGTCTTTTGGCCTTCGCGAAGATCCACCGAAAACGTGAGGCCGTTGTCGATCACGTCGACCACGTCGGGGACCTCGCCGTAGGCCGTCTCCACCACCAGAGGCAGCCCCTCCAGCGCTCGCACAGGCACGTCGTTTCGCGCCAGGATCCCGGCAGGCTTGTACACTGCGACGAGCGCTTCAAGCACTTGGGCGAACAGCCGCTCCATCCCCGCCGTCAGCACCTGCGCGACGAGCACCTCGCCGAACCGATCCACGACGAGTCCAGGCACAAAGTCCGCTTCGCCGTAGACCGCGCGACCATAGGCGAGCGCTTGTGGGTGAAACCTGCGCCGGTATTCCTGCGCCTGGTGAAAGCGCCGGATGAAAAAGTCGGCGTCAATGGGTTTGCTCGGCCGATACGTCAGAACGCGGGCAAAAATCTGCGACTGAGGATTCGCGTAGCCGCGGGCCAAAAAGGCGCCTTGGTGGTTGACGATATCGACGAGATCGCCGGGAGCGAGCGGGCCTTCCACCCGCTCCACCTCCGAGCGATAAATCCAGGGATGACCTTGTTCCAAGCGCCGCCTTCGATCGCGGCGCAAGACGAGGCGCGTTGGCAACAGCCCGTCTCTCCTCTCTGTCATGCGCTTGGCTCGATGACGCCGAGCGCGTTCAAAAGCGTATACAGGTGCTCGCGGAGCGCCTTCGAGGCCGGCACAAGCGGTGAACGAACGGAGCCCACGTCGATCCCCACGATGGAGAGCGCCTCCTTTACCGGGGCCGGGCTCGCCTCCATGAACATCGCCTCGAAGACGGGCAACAGCCTTGCACTCCAGTAAGCCGCCTCGTCCACCTGCCCTTGCCAGAACAGATCCATCATCGTGCGGATCTGCCGGCCTACGACGTGGCCCGCGACGCTCACGACGCCCGCTGCGCCGATGGCGAGCATCGGCAGCGTGAACTTGTCATCCCCGCTGTAGAGCAGGAAGTCGTCCGGCTTCTCGGCCGCAATGCGGAGAATCTGCGAAAAGTCGCCGCTCGCCTCCTTAAGCGCCACGATGTTCGGAATGGCCGCCAGTTGAAGCGCAGTCTGTGGCTGAAGGTTCACCCCCGTCCGCCCCGGCACGTTGTACAACATGACGGGCAAAGTGGTGGACTCCGCGATGCTGGCAAAGTGCAAGTACAGCCCTTCTTGCGATGGGCGGTTGTAATACGGCGTCACGAGCATGACACCCTGCACGCCAAGCCGGGCCGCCTCGAGCGTGAGCTCAATCGAATCCTTGGTCGAATTCGTCCCCGTGCCCGCGATGACCGGGATCCGGCCGTCCACCGCCCGGAGGGTAGCGTCGAAGAGGCGCAGCTTTTCCGCGTGGCTCAGGGTAGGGGATTCACCTGTCGTCCCACACGCCACGACCGCGGTCGTGCCCGTGTCAATCAGATGATCCACCAACCGCCGCAGCCGTCCCTCGTCGAGCGCACCCGTGGCATCAAAGGGCGTGACCATCGCCGTGATCAGGCTTCCAAAATCCATACGCATCTCCCCTGTTCAGGTTCCCGAAAGCTGGAAGGCGCGGTGAAGAGCGCGAACCGAGTCTTCCATCTGAGTTCCATCCACGAGCACCCAGATGGTCGTGTGCGAATCCGCGGACTGCAAGATTTCGATCCCGGCCTCCGCCAGCGCGTCCACGATTCGAGCCATCACGCCGGGCACGCCCATCATGCCCGCGCCCACGGCCGACACTTTCGCGCATCCGGAGCGCGTCTCGACGCGGTAGCCGAGCTGAGACAGATGGTGAACGGCGGCGTCCGCGAGCGCGTCCGGCACCGTGAACGCGACCTCCGAAGGCGTCACCGAGATGAAGTCCACGGAGATGCGGTGTTCCGCCATCAGGCGGAAAATGGACGACGCCCCGATGCCCTCGCCGCGCACGCGAATCTGCGTGACGTTGGGCGTATGTGCAATGCCGGTGACGTAGCGGTCCATCACGCGGCCGTGTTCGAGATGCGAGGCGGCTTGCGTCACGAGCGTGCCGGGATCGTCCGAAAGGGTGCTCCGCACCCGAATGGGCACGTTGCCCTGCATCGCGAGCTCCACGGCCCGCGGGTGAATCACCTTCGCCCCCTGGTACGCCATGTTACAAATCTCAGTATACGTCACCTGGCGCAACTGGCGCGCGTCCTCGACAATGCGCGGATCCGCGGTCATGATGCCCGAGACGTCGGTGAAGATGTCCACGACCTCCGCCCCGAGCGCGACGCCGAGCGCCGTAGCTGTCGTGTCGCTGCCGCCTCGCCCGAGCGTGGTCACGTCGCCCGATTCCGTACTTCCCTGGAATCCCGTCACCACCGCGATCTCGCCCGCCGCTAGCGCGGCCCGCAGGCCATCCGTTCGCACGTCCAGGATGCGCGCGTTGCCGAAGTCGTCCGAGGTGACAATCCCGGCCTGCGCTCCCGTGAAGACGCGCACCTGGTGACCCCGAGCGCGAAGCTCGTGCGCGAACAGCACCGCCGAGATGATCTCGCCGCAGCTCATCAGAAGGTCGCGATCGCGCGGATGGGGTTCGCGCCCCGCCCCATCCCCCGAATCGAGCAGGCTGAGAAGCGTGTCCGTCGCGTACGGGTCTCCCCGCCGCCCCATGGCGGAGACCACGATGGCCACCGCATATCCTTCGTCCAGTGCGCGCTCCACATGGCGATACGCCGCCCGCCTCGTCTCGGGTGTCGCCACCGACGTGCCCCCAAACTTCTGCACCACAATTTTCACAGCGGTTCGACTCCTTCGCTCAACGCGCCATCTCCATCAGCTTTTCGGCGATTTGCACCGCGTTCCACGCCGCGCCCTTCAGCAGGTTGTCGGCGACGATGAACATGAGGACCCCGCAGGGATCATCCAGATCTTGTCGGATGCGACCGACGAACGTCTCTCCGCGCCCCTCCGCCAGGCGAGGATGCGGATAGGAGTAGGACGCCGGATCGTCAACCAAGACGACGTTTTCCGCGTTTGCCAGGCGCTCTCGCACCTGCTCCACGGTCACGGGCTGCTGGAAGCGAACGGAGACCGACTCCGCATGCCCGTACAGAACAGGCACCCGCACCGCGGTCGGTGTCACCCGCAGCGAAGGCAATTCCAGAATCTTGCGCGATTCATTGACGAGCTTCATTTCCTCCTTCGTGTAGCCGTTGTCGAGGAAGATGTCGCACTGCGGAACGACGTTGAACGCCATGGGTACGTGGCGGTCCTGCTTGACAACCGGGAACACCGTGGTGACGTCGGATTCACCTGCCTGCGTCCGCTGGACCTCCTCCAAGAGCGCGTCGATCGCGCGCTGTCCCATGCCGCTCACAGCCTGGTACGTCGAAATGGTCACATGCTCGAGGCCAAACTCGCGCAGCGCATGAAGCACCACCACCAACTGAATGGTGGAACAGTTCGGATTCGCGATAATGCCGCGATGGTGCGCGAGGGCGTGCGGGTTGACCTCCGGCACGACGAGCGGCACGTCCTCGTGCATCCGGAACGCCGACGAGTTGTCGATCACGACGGCGCCTCGCTCCACCGCGACGGGCGCCCATTCCGCACTGGCGGACGCACCGGCGCTGAACAGCGCGATATCCACCCCTTCGAAGGATTCGGGCGACACGGCCTCCACGACGAGATCCTCGCCACGAAACGAAATGGTGGTTCCCGCAGAACGAGGCGAGGCCAACAAGCGGATGTCTTCCACAGGCACTCCGCGGCGCTCCAAGGTCGAGAGCATGCGCCTGCCCACGGCCCCCGTCGCCCCGAGAATCGCCATGCGATAGCGGTTTTTTCTCTCCATCCCCAGACTCCTTCTCCCAAGATGCGCGCTCAGGGCCTGTCTTCACGCCAGCGTTCGATGAGAACGGGCTGCAGTTGGCGCCCTTCCATCGCGGCGGCGATCGTGTCTGGAATGAGCCGCATGAGCGCAACAAGCGAATTCATTTTAACATGCGGCGCATCCTGGCCAAACGGCACAAAATAGACGTTCTTCGCGTTCATGAGGGTGGCGATGTTGTACAAGCTCAAGCCTAGCCCATCGTTGGTCGAGATGGCAACCACGACAGGCCTGCCATTGCGCAGCGTGGCCTTGGCCGCCATGAGCACAGGGGAATCGGTGTTGGCTTGAGCGAATCTGCTCAAGGTGCTGGCTGTGCACGGCGCAATCACGAAGGCGTCAAGGGCCTTGCTCGGCCCGAGTGGCTCAGCTTCGGGAATGGTGGTGATGGCCCTGTTGCCCGTGACTTCCTCGATTTTTTGAGCCCACTCCCCCGCTTGCCCGAACCTCGTATCGGTATTCATGACGTGATGCGAAAACACCGGCACCACGCGCGCGCCGAGATCGCACAGACGTTTGACCTCCGGGAAAATTTCCTCATAGGTGCAGTGGCTCCCTGTGACTCCGAAGCCGATGGTCTTGCCGCTCAGATCCATAGTTCTTCCTCCTCGAACTCCGCTTCTTCGTCGTCCGCCAGCATGCGCGTGATGGATGCCGCGATGATTCGCCCCGCCGTCCTCGGCGCCACGAGCCCTGGCAGGCTTGGCGTGAGAATGGCCTTGATGCCGCGCCGCTCCGCGTATCGAAAGTCAGTGCCGCCCGGCTTCGACGCGATGTCAATGATGACCGCGTCTCGGCGCATGCGCTTGAGCACAGCCGCCGGCAGCACCATGGCGGGAATGGTGTTGAACACGATATCGGCGTCGTGGACGGCGTGCTCGATGTGCCTGAGCGAGACGGGGACGAGCGACCGCTCGTGGATCCGGGCGAGATCGCGCGGATCGGACGCGCAGACGTGTACGACGGCACCCATCGCGTGAAGTTTGTGCGCGAGTGTCTGGCCACAACGCCCGAACCCGAGCACGACGGTTTTGGCGCCGTGCAGCGTGATGTCCGTCTCCTGCATGGCGATGGCAATGGCGCCCTCAGCGGTCGGAATGGAGTTGAGAATGGCCACCTCGTCGAGCTCCATGAGCTTCACAAGCCGCAGCGAATAGCGGTCGCACCACTCTGTCAGCGCGCGGTGCGCGATGCCCGTGAACACAAAGGTGCCTGGCCGCATGGCCTGAAAATGCGACTCTTTCAACTCCACGGGATGAGGTGCGAACGAGGTTTCGACGCGCCCGTCGTCATCCATGCCGGCCACGGGCAGGACAAGGGCGTCCGCCTGGGCGAAGATCGCGTCGCTTGGCTCGGCGAACGTGGTGTCGGCAAACGTGCGACCGAGATCGGAGAATCCAATCAGCGTCGCACTGGCGTCGTTGTCCGTGATTTGCGCGATGACCTCGAGCTGGCGACGATCGCCGCCGACGAAAACCAGATGTTTTCCCGTGAGCATCGACCTCACCTCGCGATTGGCATGCGCCATAGCTTATGACACGCGCCCACGGGCGGTGAAAACGCAAAAAGCCCAGGTGCACGGGCACCTGGGTCTTCGGAAACGCGATTTTGTCGACCGTCTTACAGGCGACCGGTGGAGCCAAATCCACCGCCGCCGCGCGCCGTCGGGCCGAGATCGTCCACCGGCACGAGTCGCGCCACATAGATGGGGGCAATGACGAGCTGTGCGATGCGCTCTTTTGGCTGCAGCACGAAGTCCTGCGCGCCTTGATGGATGAGCGGCACGACGATCTCGCCCGTGTAGTCGCTGTCGATCACCCCGACGCCGTTCGCCAGCGCGATGCCATGCCTCGCGGCGAGCCCGCTTCGCGCGAACACCAGCGCCACGGCGTCGCGGCGAGGCAATTGAATGGCGAGTCCCGTCGGCACGGGCGCGATCTCGCCCGGCCTTATGATCAGAGGCGAATCCAAGCACGCGCGCAGATCCAGCCCGGCCGAGCCTTGCGTGGCATATCGCGGTAGGTCGTCGGCGGTGAGAAGCGGCGATACCATCTTGACGCGGACGTCCATCACCCACTCGTCCATCACGACGGCACACACACCTTTGCGGCGCGATCGAACGCGAATTCGGCAAGCGGACCGACGGCCGCGAGGGCGAAACCATGGCTCAGCACGTCCTCCGCCACGCGCTGGACGTCTTCCGGCGTGACCGCTTCGATACCCGCGATGGTCTCCTCGAGCGGCACCTCGCGGCCGAGCAGAATCTCGTTTTTCGCCAGCCGGCTCATGCGGCTGCCGGAGCTCTCGAGGCCGAGCATGAGCGCCCCTTTCACCTGCCGCTTCGCCTTTTCGAGCTCGTCGCGAGACATGGGCGCTTGCCACATGCGCGCCGTGACCTGCTGCACGAGCGCCAGCACTTCTTCAGCCGTCTCCGGCGACGTGCCCACGTAGATGCCGAACATGCCCGCATCGCGGTACCCGCTGTGAAACGAGTACACGGCGTAGGCCATGCCGCGCTCCTCGCGAATTTCCTGAAACAAGCGCGAGGATTGCGTACCTCCGAGCACGTTGTTGAGCAGAAGCAACGGATACAATTCGCGCGATCCGGCCGGATAGCCCGGCGCGGCCAGACAGATGTGAACCTGCTCGATATCCTTGTCCTCCGTGGTGACGGTCTTGCGGAATGGCGGAGGCGCCAGCGCAGGCGCCTTGTTCACACCCTTGCCCCAGCCGCCGAAGACGCGCTCCACCTCGCGAATCGCCACGTCCTGTGGAACATGGCCCGCGATCGAGACCACCATGCGCTCTGGCTGGTAGTGCCGGTCCACGTACCGGACGAGATCCTCCCGAGAGAAGCGGAGCAGGTTTTCGTCGCGGCCGAGAATGGTGTACCCGAGCGGATGATCTCCATAGACGCCACGCGCAATCAGGTCCATGACGAGTTCATCCGGCGTGTCCTCGTACATCCGGATCTCCTCGATCACGACGCGCTTCTCCTTCTCCATCTCCTCGGGCGCAAAGCGCGAGTCCGTGAGCATCTCCGCCAGCGTCTCGAGCGCCGTGGAAAAATGCTCGTCGAGCACGCGCGCGTAAAAGCAGGTGAACTCCTTCGCGGTGAACGCGTTCACCTGTCCGCCGAGATCGTCAAACAAATGCGCCAGTTCCTTGGCGGAGTGGCGCGACGTGCCCTTGAAGAACATGTGTTCAAGAAAGTGGCTGATGCCATTCTCGCTCTGGGATTCATAGCGGGAACCGGTCTCCACCCAGATTCCCAGGCTCACCGAGCGGATGGAGGACATCTCTTCCCCCACCACGCGCAGCCCGTTGTTCAAAGTCACTCGATAGGTCAACCGCATGGCCTCCTACATCGCTGTTGACGCCGTCGCGCGGCGCCGCGTTCAAGAACGGATGGTCTCCCGCGCAAGCGTCACGGGAGGCATGGCCGCAGGCCGCTCGTCGATCACGTCTTCCACCGTCTTCATCCGGTACCCACGCGCCTCAAGCCAGCGGATCATCGCCGGGAGCGCCTCGACGGTCGACGCCGTCGGATGCATGAGCACGAGCGCACCAGGCGTCACGTTTCGCTGCACGCGCTCCAGGATCGCAGCAGGCGGCGGGTTCTTCCAATCGACCGTGTCCGCCGTCCACAGAATGGCGTACATTCCTCGCGACTTGGCGAGTGGCGCGAGGCGTGCATCGTACGATCCAGCAGGCGGCGCAATGAGCCGCGGCGCTTTGCCAGTGATCTCCGCGAGCACTCGATTCGTCTCGTCGATTTGCGCGCGAAGTTTCGCCTCGCCAAGCCGGCGAAAATCCGGATGACCGTATCCGTGCGACTCCACCGCGTGCCCGTCTCGGGCGATGGCGCGCACGAGGTCGGGAAACTTGCTTGCCCATGCGCCGTCGATAAAAAACGTCGCCTTCACGTGCGCATCCCGTAAGATCTGAAGCATCTTTGGCACATACGCCTCGCCCCAGGACACGTTCACCATGAGGGCAACCGATTTTTCTGTCGACGGGCCGCGGTAGATCACGTCGGCCGGCAGATCGCAGAGCCTCACCTTGGGCGGCACGGTGCGCCACACGAGGTGCACTGCGCCGTCGTGCGCTCGCGTTGTCTCGCGCTCGCTCGCCGCCGTGTCCAGCGCGAAGCCCGACAGACCAGGGATGTTGTGCCACACGCGATCCCGCCTCGCGTCGACGGGCGGATTCGCCCACGCGCGGCTCGCCTCTTCCCAGACGCGCGCCGACAAGACCGACGCGGGTCGAGGCGACGTGTCAGCGCGCAGGAAGCGTCCGGCGTCGAACATCCAACTGCAGGCCGTGGCACACAGAGCGAGCGCCATTTGCTTGGACTTCATGAGGCATCCCCTCCATCCGCATTACACGCGGATTAGGATGCCTCCAGACCCAGACGGCCAATCAGGCGTTGGGCGTTCGAGGAGTTCCCTTGGGTCCGGCCGGATGGCCGTGATCGCGCCGCGCATGCCCGCCCTGCGGCCCGCGACCCGGTCCGCCCGCGGAGCGCGGGGGCTGAGGCGGCGACGGCGGCTGCATCGCCTTCAGCACCTCTTTCCGCGACAGGTTGATCCGCCCCTGGTTATCGATCTCGGTGACCTTGACGGTCAGGGTGTCACCCACTTGGCAGACGTCCTCCACCTTCGCCACGCGGTTCAGATCCAGCTGCGAGATGTGCACGAGGCCCTCCTTGCCAGGCAGGATCTCGACGAATGCGCCGTACTTCTCGACGCGCGTCACCTTCCCGTTGTACGTGGCGCCGACCTCGACGTCGCGTACGATGTTCTCCACCATCTCGCGGGCGCGGCTCGCCTGCTCGGCGTCTGTGCTGTGAATGTACACGCGGCCGTCCTGCTCGATGTCGATCTTGACGCCCGTCTCCTCGATAATCTTGTTGATCACACGCCCACCCGGGCCAATCACGTCGCGGATTTTGTCGGGATGGATCTTCACCGTGATGACCCGCGGCGCAAATTTCGAAAGGTCCGCGCGAGGCTCCGAAATGGCCTCCATCATCTTGCCCAGGATGAACATCCGGCCTTCCCGCGCCTGCTTCAGTGCGCGCTCCAGAATAGACCGGTCAATGCCGCTGATCTTGATGTCCATCTGCAGCGCCGTGACGCCGCGCTCGGTGCCCGCCACTTTAAAGTCCATATCGCCCAGGTGATCCTCGATACCCTGGATGTCGCTCAGAATGGCGACCTGGTCGCCCTCCTTCACGAGTCCCATCGCGATCCCGGCCACCGGCGCCTTGATGGGCACACCCGCATCCATGAGCGCCATGGTGCTGCCGCAGATGCTCGCCTGGGAGGTGGAACCGTTCGACTCGAGGATTTCGGATACCACGCGAATGGCGTACGGGAACTCCTCCGGCGAGGGAATGACGGGATCGAGCGCGCGCTCACCGAGCGCCCCATGGCCGATGTCCCGGCGGCTCGGTGCCCGAAGCGGTCTGGCCTCGCCGACGCTGAACGGCGGAAAGTTGTAATGGTGCATGTAGCGATTGGACTTTTCAACTTCCAGCCCGTCGAGGAGCTGCTCGTCGCCCATGGAGCCCAACGTGCAGACGGACAGTGCCTGCGTCTGGCCGCGCGTAAACAGCGCCGATCCGTGCGTCCTCGGCAGAAGTCCCACTTCGCAGGAGATGGGGCGAATCTCGTCCAGGCGGCGCCCGTCAGGGCGAATACCTTCTTGCAGAATGGCCTCGCGCACCCGCTCCTTGAGGATGGTGTGCATGACTTCGGCGATGTCCGCCTCCTTCTCGGGGAAGCTCTCCTTGAAGTGTTCCAACACTTCCGCGTTCAGATTGGCGAGCGCCTCTTCCCGCGCGAGCTTGTCCGGATTGCGGACCGCCGCGTTCACCTTGTCTGTCGCGTACTCGCGCACGGCAGCCTCCAGATCCGGGTCCACCCGATGAAGCTCTACCTCGCGCTTAGCCACACCGACCTTTTCGGCAAACGCGTTGATTTCGTCGCAGATGGTCTGAATGACCTGGTGTCCGTACAGGATGGCCTCAAGCACCACGTCTTCCGGCACCTGATTGGCGCCCGCCTCCACCATCACGATGGCGTCCTTCGTGCCGGCGACAACCAGGTGAAGGTCGCTCTTTTCAGCCTGTTCGACTGTGGGGTTGATGACAAATTCGCCGTCCACCAGCCCCACGATGACGCCCCCGATGGGACCGTTGAAGGGAATGTCCGAGATGGTGAGCGATGCGGACGTACCGATCATCGCCGCGATTTCCGGCGCGCAGTCTTGGTCGACGGAGAGGACGAGATCGACAATTTGCACGTCGTTGCGAAATCCATCCGGAAACAGCGGTCGAATGGGGCGGTCAATCAGACGGGACGCGAGAATTGCATGCTCACTCGGGCGCCCCTCGCGTTTGATGAAACCGCCGGGAATTTTCCCGACCGCGTACAATCGCTCTTCGTAGTTCACGGTGAGCGGGAAGAAGTCGAGCTCTTTTGGCTCTTTTGAAGCGGTGACCGTGGCGAGCACCACAGTTTCACCGTACTGCACGTGGACTGCAGCCGTCGCCTGTCGGGCCAGTTTCCCGGTCTCCAAGACAAAACGCCGGCCCGCCAGTTCAAACTCATGGCGAACCACCATGGATCTCCAACCTCCTACCATTCGAAGCGGCCGTCCGCCGCATGACATGCTATGTACAAACGGGGGTTCCACCACACATGCAAAAGAAGCGGGCCGAAGCCCGCCTCGTCTCAGTGGCGCAATCCGAGGGATTCAATCAACTGCCGATACCGGTTGACGTCCGTCTTGCGCAGGTAATTCAACAGGTTGCGGCGCCGGCCGATCAACTTGTACAGGCCGCGACGCGAATGATGATCCTTTTTGTGAACGCGGAAGTGCTCCGTCAGCGAGTTGATGCGCTCGGTCAGAAGCGCAATCTGCACTTCCGGCGAACCCGTGTCGAGATCGTGCAACTTATACTTTGCGATGATTTCCTTCTTCTTATCCGCTTCTAGCATGATGGTCCTCCTTGAACGTGAAATCGCTGCATCGAAGAACAGGCCGGAGGTTCCTGATCCGCGGTGCAGTTCATCGTGTTGCGCACACGGTCAACACTATACCACAGCGTGCATGTGAATGCCAGCGGCTCGGAAATCGCCCAACCGATGCTTGGCATCCACGGACACCGTGTGACGCCCCGGGCTCCTTCACCGCCCTCCATGGGAAGATGGCGGCATTGCCGACGCCCTGTTGGTCAAGCCGACCAGCGCCCGCGCGAGTTCGCAGTCGCGGGCAATCTGAGCTTTCAGCGCGTCGAGGCCGTCAAACTTCATCTCATCGCGAATGCGCCGGAGAAACGAGACGGAAAGCGTCTTGCCGTACAAATCGCCGTCGAAGTCGAGGAGATGCACCTCGAGTTGAAACACGCGGCCATCGACGGTCGGGCGATATCCGGCGTTCAGCACGCCAAACGCATGAGCCGCAAAGGCATGATGCGCGCCTTCCACTTCGACAAACGCGGCGTACACGCCGGTCTTCGGCAAGACGTACGCATCGATGCCGCCGAGGTTCGCGGTGGGGAAGCCAATGGTCCGGCCGCGCTTGTCCCCGTGGACCACCTCGCCCGAGATGGTGTACGGCCGTCCGAGAAGCGCCTGCGCCGCCTCGACACGACCTTCGCGAAGGTGCTCGCGAATGCGGGAACTTGAAATCTTGTGCCCATGTTCCTCCACGGGTTGGACCACATGCACATCGAAGCCTCGCGCATGGCCGAGCTGACGCAGAACGTCGACCGTGCCTTGACCACCTCGTCCAAACCGGAAGTCGGGGCCCACGACCACGCACCGCACTCGCAGCGGCACAAGATATCCGTCCACGAATTCCGCCGGTTCCAGCTGTTGAAATGCGCGGTTAAATTGAGCGACATAAAACGCGTCGACGCCGAGCTCGGTGAAGAGCCGAACGCGTTCGCGGCGAGGGGTAAGCCATCTGGCGTACTCCGGGTCTCCGGTGAGCACGAACGTTGGGTGCGGCTCAAAGCTCATCACGGCGAGACGCTCTCCCGGCCCCAACAGCGTCCTGGCTGTATTCAAAATGGCCCGATGGCCCAGGTGCACACCGTCGAACTTCCCGATGGCCAAAACCTGCGGTGCAGGCGAAGCGGGCGCCTGGTTCTCCATGATGACAAACTCCACGGACTCATCCCCTCTTCCAAAACACCTTCTTCGGCCGCACCATGGTCGGCTCGCCATCGGCGACTTCGCCGACTGCGGCCACGGTGCCGGCGTAAATCACGAGGACGAGAGCGCCCGGCGACACAGACAGCGCTTGCCCCAACTCCACCGCTTGGCCGTTGGCGAGGCGCTCCAACGCGTCGCGAGCGGGACGCCACATCGGCAGACCTTCCAGGTACAGCAGCGGATCGCGCAGGTGCGAAGCGGGATCATTCGAGGCCAACCAATCGTCGAGCGGGACAGCGTCCTCGACGCGCGCACAGCCGATGGCGAGTCTGCGAAGCGAGCGCATGTGAGCCGGCACGCCGAGAAGTGCGCCGAGATCTCGGCAGAGGGCACGGACGTAAGTGCCTTTGGAACAGCGCACGTGAAAGCGGGCGAGGGCGAGATCTCCTTCGTGCCGGAGATCGTCAATCTGGAACGCCTGCACGTGCACCGTGCGCTCCGGGAGTTCCACCTTTTTACCTTGGCGTGCAAGATCGTAAGCGCGGCGGCCGTCGACGTGGACCGCGGAGTATTGCGGTGGCCGCTGGCGGATCTCGCCGGTGAGCTGGCTCGCGGCCTCGCGCACCTTGGCGACGTCCAGGTGTAACGCGGACGCCTGTGCGACGACCGCGCCTTCCGCGTCGTCCGTATCCGTGCCGAGGCCGAACACCACGGTGCCCCCGTACGCCTTGTCGCCGTCGCCGAGGTACTCCAGCAGGCGGGTGACGCGGCCGACGCAGATCATTAGGAGACCGGTCGCCATCGGGTCGAGCGTCCCCGCGTGCCCAACGCGCCGCACGCCGAGCTTGCGGCGGACGTGGTTCACGACGTCGTGCGACGTCATTCCCTCCGGCTTATCGATGAGCAGGACGCCGTCTAGCGCTTGCACGCCTCATCCACTTCCCTCAGCGCCGCGATCACGGCTGATTCCACCGCCAGCTTCGCTTCTGCGAGCGTGCCTTTGAGTACGCACCCAGCCGCGCGCGCGTGACCGCCGCCGCCGAATTGCTGCGCGATGGCCGCCACGTCAACGCGCCGCTTCGAACGCAGGCTCGCCTTGACGAGCCCGTCTGGACGCTCCCGCAAGAGAACGCCCACTTCGACCGTCTCGACGGATCGCGCAAAGCCAACGAGCCCTTCCACGTCGTCCTCACTGGCATGGCAGGACGCCAGCATCTCCTGGCTCACGAGGATGAACGCGTACCGCCCGTCGGGTGCGATAGTCATGTCGCGGAGGGCAATCTGCAGCAGTCTCATCTGCTCGAGTGTCCGCGCCTCGAGGGCGGGCTCGGCGATGTCGTACGGCTGGACCCCGCTCGCCAGCAGTTCCGCGGCAATCTGGTGCACCTCGCGCGTCGTGTTGGGATAGCTGAAGCCACCCGTGTCAGTGAGAATCCCGGTGTAGAGGCATTTGGCGAGATCCACGTTGAGCGGCACATCGAGCGCCCTCGCCACGTGATACAGCACCTCGCAGGTCGCGGCTGCCAGCGGATCCACGCACGCCACCCACCCGTAACGGGGGTTGGTCTGATGGTGATCGATGTTCACGATCAACGGGTCGGTCGCGACGAGCGCCGCGACCGGCGCAAACCGCTGTTCGTCCGCGCAATCGACCGCGACGATGTGCTGAAACCGGCGCGGAGCTAGATCCTCCAGCGCTTGGACGCGGTCGTACATGGGCAGGAAGCGGAACCGCGGAGGCAGCGCCTCCCCTGCCGCGATCGCGAATCGCTTGCCGAGCGCATCCAGCATATGGGCCACCGCCAGTGCGCTCCCGAGCGCGTCCCCGTCCGGGCGCTCGTGCGTGACAATCAACCAATCATCGAGGCCGCGAAGCGCCTCTGCGGTGCGCGCGATGGCGTCCTTGTCCCGTGGCTCGGGCTGCCAACTCGTCATCCCCTGACTCCCCTCGGCCGCTCAATCGTTTGCGTCATGCTCGTTCAGCGACTTCAGCACCTGCTCAATGCGCTCGCTGTACTCGCCCGACTCATCCAGCCTGAACACCAGCTCGGGCGCCATACGCATGTGCAGCCTGCGCGCGATCTCGCCGCGAAGGAACCCCGCCGCCTTGCTCAGCACGCCGAGCGAGGTCTCCTTCGCCTCTTCCGCGCCGTACACGCTCACGTACACCTTGGCGTGCTGAAGATCGCCCGAGACGTCCACGCGCGTGATGGTGACAAACCCAAGCCGCGGATCCTTCAGCTCGTGCTGAAGGAGATCCGCGAGTTCTTTCTTCATCTGTTCGGCCACTTTCTGTGCCCGAATTCGCGTCAACGTTCACGCACCTCCACGGCGTTGGCTCTCAAACCCGCGCGACCTGTTCCATCGTGAACGCTTCGATCACGTCGCCCACCTTGATGTCGTTGAACTTCTCGATGGTCAGGCCGCACTCATAGCCTGACGCCACCTCGCGCACGTCATCCTTGAACCGGCGCAGAGACGACAGCTTGCCCTCGTAAATGACGATGCCGTCGCGCACCACCCGAACGTCCGCATCGCGAGGGACCCGCCCGTCGGTCACGTAGCAACCTGCGACGGTGCCGACCTTCGAGATGTTGAAGGTCTCGCGCACCTCCGCATGGCCGACGATGACCTCCTTGTACTCAGGCGCGAGCATACCCTTCATGGCCGACTCGATTTCGGCGATGGCGTCGTAAATCACGCGGTACAGGCGGATGTCAATCTTCTGCTGCTCCGCGACCCGCCGCGCGTTCGCATCTGGGCGCACATGGAAGCCAATGATGATGGCATTCGACGCGGAGGCGAGTTGCACGTCCGATTCCGTGATGGCGCCGACGCCCTTGTGAATCACGCGCACGCGGACGCCTTCGACGTTGATCTTTTCGATGGACTGGACCAGGGCCTCGACCGAGCCCTGCACGTCCGCCTTCACAATCACATTCAATTCCGCGACGTTGCCTTCCTTGATCTGGCGGTACAGATCGTCCAGCGTGACACGCGCCGTGGCCTGCATCTGCTGCCGCTCCCGCTCGAGGCGCTTCTCCACGACGGAACGGGCGCTCTTTTCATCATCGTACACCACGAACAGATCGCCCGCCTGCGGCACCCCGTTGAGCCCCTGAATCTCCACCGGCGTGGATGGCGGCGCGGCCTTCAGTCGCCGGCCGCTCTCGTTCACCATCGCGCGGACGCGGCCATACGTCGTGCCAGCGATCACGATGTCCCCGACCTTCAGCGTACCGTTCTGCACGAGCACCGTCGCCACCGGCCCACGGCCGCGATCGAGCTTCGCCTCAATGACGGTGCCGCGCGGGCGCGCATTCGGGTTCGCCTTGAGATCCTGCATGTCCGCGACGAGCAACACCATCTCGAGCAGAGTATCCAGGTTCAGGCGCTTGAGCGCGGAGATCTCGACGAAAACTGTGTCGCCGCCCCACGCCTCGGGAACGAGGCCGTACTGCACGAGTTCCTGCTTGACCCGGTCCGGATTGGCATCCGGCTTGTCGATCTTGTTGATGGCGACGATGATCGGCACGTTGGCGGCCTTCGCGTGGTTGACAGCCTCCACCGTCTGCGGCATGACGCCATCGTCCGCAGCCACGACGAGGATGGTCACGTCCGTTACCTGGGCACCGCGCGCCCGCATGGTGGTGAACGCCTCGTGCCCCGGCGTGTCGAGGAACGTGATGAGCCGACCGCCGACTTCAACCTGGTACGCGCCGATGTGCTGCGTGATGCCGCCGGCCTCACCAGCAGCCACGCGGCTCTCGCGCAGCGCGTCCAGCAGCGTCGTCTTTCCGTGATCGACGTGGCCCATGATGGTGACCACGGGCGGCCGCGACACGAGCTCGGACGGATCATCCGGCTCCACGAGGAGTTCGAGCGCCTCCTCGTCAACCGGTTCTTTCACGTGCACGGTGACGCCTAGGTCCGAACCGATGAGTTCCATCGTGTCCGTGTCGATGTCCTGGTTGATGGTGGCCATCACGCCAAGCATCAGCAGGCGCTTGATGATCTCCGCTGGCTCGCGCTGCAACAGCTTCGCGAACTCGCCGACCGTCATCGGACCCTCGACGGTCGCCTCGGTCGGCAGGGGCTTCTCCTGCCTGCCCGCGCGACGCTTCGGCGCCCGCTGGAGCTTCGTCTCGTTGAACTCTTCGTGGCGCTGATACCCGTCGCGATCCTTGCGCTCCTTCTCCTTGCGCTGCGATCCCGGCGCAACCGGCTTCTGCTGCGCGGCCTGCGCCGCCACCGCCTGCGGGGGCCGCGGCGCGCGGGGGAACCGAGCCCCTCCGCCGTTGCCCGGCGTGGAACGCTGACCGTCGCGCCCGCGCCCGTTGGGGCGGTCGCCGTGCCCCTGCTGGCCCTGTGGCCGCCCCGCATAGCCTCCTCGATGATCCCGATGCCTATCTCCCTGGCCCGGCGCGCCGTTGCGCCCGTGACCGCCATTCGGACCGCGCTGCCCGCCGGGTCGATCGCCGGGTCGATCGCCGGGTCGATCCGACCGCGACCGCTGATCCGGCCGCTGCTCCCCAGACCCGTTCGGCGCTCCTTCACGCCGATCGCGCCCGCGCCCTTGCGCACCGCCGCGATCCCTGCCTCCGTCGCGTTCGCGCCGCGGCGGATGCCCCTGATGGCTTGCGCTCGCGTGCTCCACATCCCGCTGCCCTTGAGCCTGGCGATCGCGCCCTCCGCTCGCCGGCGTCGCTGAAGCTCGGCCCTGCGTCTGTTCTGCCTGCGCCTCGGCCTTCGCCTTCTGCTGACGCTCGCGCAATTCCTTCTCCATCTCCTGAGCACGCCTTTCCGCCGCACGGCGCTTCACATCTTCGAAGAACTGCTCCACTTTTTGAACCATCTCATTGTCCATCACGCTCATGTGATTCGCGACGGGCACGCCGAGCCGATTGAGAATCGTCACAATCTCCTTGCTCGACATGTTCATCTGCTTCGCGTACTCGTACACTCTCAACTTCGTCAAACGCTCCACCTCCGTGGAATTCCCCAAGCCGCGCCACGACCTCGCGCGCAAATCCAGGCTCCACGACGGCAACGGCACCGGACGTATCCCGTCCAATGGCTCGACCGATCTCCGCTTTGGTCCCGAAACACACGACCTGAATGCCGTACGACGCCGCCTTGTCTGTCAGTTTCTTTCGGCCATTGTCTCCCGCGTCCTCCGCGATCATCACCAATTGGGCTCGCCGCGTTTTCACGGCGTCCAACACGCGCTTCTGGCCGTCGATCACGGCCCCGGCCCTGCGCGCCAAGCCGAGTAGCCCCAAGATGGTCTCCTTGTCAGTGCGCATCTCCGTCTCCCACCAGCTGGCGACGGAGAGATTCATGGATCTCCTGCGGAATGGCCGCTTTCAGCGCCCGTTCCAGCGCCCTTCGCTTGACGGCGATTTGAAGGCACGCTTCAGACCTGCACAAATACGCGCCTCGGCCATTTCGCTTGCCAGTCGAATCAAGCACGATGTCTCCCTCTGGCGTTCGAACAACGCGCGTGAGTTCCGCCTTCGGCTTCATTTCCTGGCAACCCACGCACTTGCGAAGCGGCACCTTTCTCACGCGATTCATGGGGCGCCCTCCCGATTCAGGGTTCGTTCAGCCAGTCGTCGGACAGCGTGGCAAACTCGGGCTCCTCGCTCGTGTCCTCAAGCTGATCGAGCAGCGAATGGGACGCCACCTGCGACTCGCTCTTGATGTCGATCTTCCAACCCGTCAGCCGCGCGGCAAGCCGGGCGTTCTGTCCCTCCTTCCCGATGGCTAGGGACAACTGATAATCCGGGACAATCGTCCGCGCCACGCGTTCGTCCTCATAGATGTGCACGTCCACCACTTTCGCCGGAGACAGCGCATTGGCCACGAACGTCGCCGGATCTTCGCTCCACTCCACGATGTCGACCTTTTCGCCGTTTAACTCATTCACAATCGCCTGAACGCGCGAACCCCGTGCGCCGACGCACGCCCCGATGGGATCCACCTCGGGATTGCGCGAGTGCACTGCGATTTTGGAACGCGATCCCGCCTCGCGGGCAACAGCCCTGATTTCTACGATGCCCTCGTAAATTTCCGGCACCTCGAGTTCAAACAAGCGGCGTAGCAGCCCTGGATGCGTGCGGGACACCACGATCTGCGGTCCCTTCGACGTCCGCTCCACCCGCGCGATGAACACCTTCAACCGCTTGCCGATCTGGAGCTTGTCAGACGCCATCTGCTCCGATTGGGGTAGGATGGCTTCCGTGTCGCCGATATCGACATACGCCACGCGCGGTTCGAGCCGACTGATGGTCCCGCTCACAACTTCCTCCTCGCGATCCGCGAATTTGCTGTAAATCACGGACCGTTCGGCTTCCTTCACGCGCTGCATGACCACCTGTTTCGCAGCTTGCGCGGCAATGCGCCCGAAATCCCGAGGGGTGACCTCAATTTCGACGACATCTCCGATTTGATAGCTTGGATTGATGTCCCGCGCTGCGTCGAGCGAGATCTCGAGGCGCGTGTCCTTCGGTTCCTCGACGACGGTCTTGCGCGCATACACGTGGACCTCACCGGAGTCGCGCTTCACCTCCACGCGCACGTTGGCCGCCGAGTGGAAGTTGCGGCGGTAGCTCGCGATGAGCGCCGCCTCAATGGCCTCGAGCAATACTTCTTTATCAATTCCCTTTTCGCGCGCCAGTTGGTCCAGCGCTTCCAGAAAATCTACATTCATGACCAGGGAACCTCCCCATCGCGAAATCTCAGGCGCGCTCGGGTCACCACTCCAGAGCCAGCCGCGCGTGCGCAATCTTTTCAATGGGCACAGCCAGGGTGGCGGTCTTGGAGCGGCGCTTGATCTCGAGGATCAAACGTTCCCCGTCGTAAGAGACGAGCGTCCCTTCGTGCGTCTTGGCTCCCATAAGCGGCTCGTACAGCGACACGTGTACGTACCTGCCCACGGCGCGTTCGAAGTCGGCCGGCCTCTTCAGAGGCCGCTCCGCGCCAGGCGAAGACACCTCGAGGAAGTACGCGTTGGGAATCGGGTCCACGCGGTCGAGCTCCTCGGACAGCTGCTCGCTCACGCGGCTGCAGTCGTCGATGTCGACGCCGCCCGGCTTGTCGATGTACACGCGCAGGTACCAGTTCTTCCCTTCCTTCGTGTACTCGATGTCCACCAATTCGACCGCTTCCCGCTCCACGATGGGCAGCACCAAGCGTTCGACGATTTCGGTCACGCGATCTCTCGTCACGCGTCATCCTCCCACATGCCGCTTGTGTCTCCAATCCTCGCCTCGCGTACGCCAAAAAGTGCCGAGCATAAATCAAAGAGTGGGGGGGCCCCACTCTTGTCCGCACACGGTATACGAAGCCTGACGCAGCCAGTATATCACTGCCGTCCGCATTTCGCAACGTGAAGCGCCTCCCTTCGTTGTCTTGCGCCGAACGACGTGTTATCGTGATTACCGCAACCGCGCAAAGGAGGACGTCATGCGTACCATTACGCCCGATCGATTGCGAAACGTGGCGATTGTCGCTCACGTCGATCACGGCAAGACCAGCCTTGTGGATCAAATGCTTCGCCAATCCGGCCTGTTCCGCGAAAATCAGCAACTTGCGGAGCGGGCGCTTGATTACAACGACCTCGAGCGCGAACGGGGGATCACGATTCTCGCGAAGGCGACGGCCATCCCGTACGACTCGTACCGCATCAACATCGTGGACACCCCCGGCCACGCCGACTTCGGCGGAGAGGTCGAGCGCATTCTCCGCATGGTGGACGGCGTGCTGCTCGTGGTGGATGCCTTTGAAGGCGTCATGCCGCAGACGCGCTTCGTCCTGGACAAGGCCTTGTCCGCCGATCTCGTCCCCATCGTGGTCATCAACAAGATGGATCGGCCGAACGCGCGGCCCGCGGACGTGATCGACGAGGTTCTCGAGCTGTTCATCGACCTCGGCGCGTCCGAGGAGCAGCTCGACTTTCCGGTGATTTATGCGTCGGCGCTCGAAGGCCGCGCCTCGACGGACCCCAACAACCTCGGCAGCGACATGCGGCCGCTCTTTGACGCCATCGTCGCCCACATCCCGAGCCCACAGGTGGATGCGGAAGGCCCCTTTCAGTGGCAGGCCACCATCATCGATTACGATGAGTACCTCGGTCGCATCGGCATCGGACGCGTGCACCGCGGCGATATCCGCCAAGGACAGGCGGTCATTCGCCTGCGCGAGGCGGAGGGCGCTGCGGAAGGGCGCGTACAGAAGCTGTTCGTGTATCAGGGTCTCCGCCGCGTGGAGGTCGAGTCCGCTTCCGCGGGCGACATCGTTGCGGTTGCCGGCGTCGGTGACATCACGGTCGGTGACACGCTTGCGTCGCCGGAACGACCCGAGGCACTCCCGGTCATCAAGATTGACCAGCCTACGCTCGAGATGACATTTCACGTCAACGACAGCCCGTTTGCGGGCCGCGAAGGGCAGCATGTGACGAGCCGGAAGCTGCGCGATCGCCTGAATCTGGCGATGGAATCGGACGTCAGCCTTCGAGTCGAGGACACGGACGACGCTGACGTGTTTCTCGTCAAAAGCCGCGGCGAGCTTCACCTCTCCATCCTGATTGAGACACTGCGCCGAGAAGGATACGAGCTCGCGGTGTCCAAGCCGCGCGTGATTTTGCGCGACGAAGGGGGCGAGCAGCACGAACCCATCGAAGAGCTCGTCGCCGACGTGCCCGAGGATGCCGCTGGCAGCGTGATTGCGGAAATCGGCCTTCGAAAGGGAGAGCTCGTGGCCATGCAGCCCATCGGCCAGGGCGGCATGGTGAGGCTCGTCTTCCAGGTGCCGACCCGAGGGCTCATCGGGTTTCGCTCCCTGTTCCTTACGATGACCCGCGGATACGGGATCATGCATCACCGATTCCAGGCGTACGCCCCTTGGCGAGGGCCCATCCAGGCGCGCCGGCAGGGCGTGCTCGTGGCGAGCGAGACGGGGCTCGCGACGGCGTACGCCATCGGCAACCTTGAGGACCGCGGAGTGATGTTCATCACGCCCGGGACACCGGTGTACGAAGGCATGATCGTCGGCGAACACAACCGCGAAAACGATCTGGTCGTGAACGTCACGAAGGAGAAGCACCAGACCAATATTCGATCCTCGACGAAGGAAGAGACGTTGAAACTGAAAGCGCCGCACCTGCTCTCGCTCGAAGAAGCCATCACGTACATCGAAGACGACGAGCTGTGCGAGGTGACACCCAAGTCCATCCGGCTTCGAAAGAAAATCCTCGGCAAGAGCGAGCGGGAAAAACTGAAACGGCGCCAGGGATGACCCGGCGCCGTTTCGATTATTCTGCAGGGCTGTACACAGGGTAGATGCCAAGCACGAGAATCTCCACGCCCTGGAGCGCCAAGAGCTCCCGAACTACAGAGAGCACCCGCTCGCCCCGGTCCTCGTAGGGCCGGACGGAGGCATCCAGGTAATACACGTAGTTCCCAATGGCGTCGCCCACCGGGCGCGACTCAAGGCGCGTGAGGTTCAGGTTGGCTGCCGCAAACGTGTGCAGCGCGAGCGCGAGTCCTCCCGGGCGATGCGGCACGCCGCGAAGACACAAGGACGCGGTCCAATCCGTCAGGCTCCATGATGGACTGGGCAACGCGACCTCGGGCGATCCGACGAGCGCAAAGCGCGTCACGTTCCCCGCTCGATCCTCGAAGGGCTCCGGCCAGACCGAGAGCCCGTACAACTGGGCGGCGCGCCGGCTGCCGATGGCCACCGCTCGGGCGCGCTCGCCCGTGGCGATCTGCCGCACGGCCTCGGCCGTGCTGGAGACCGCGACCTCCCGGGCGCCAGGGAAGCGGAGCCTGATGTGTTCCTTGCACTGGGCGAGCGCCTGGGGATGAGAGACCACCTCGTCCACGTGGTCGAGATCGAGCCCCTCCCGATAGATGGCGCATTGATGAATCGGCAACGTCACGGCGGCGAGGATTTGACGCGCGCCATCCCCGGGGTGCTCGCGCGTGAGCGCGTCCCACACCTGCCAGACCGATCCCTGAATGCTGTTTTCAATCGGGACGCAGGCGAGTCTTGCCGCAGACTTCGGCGCCTCGAAAACCTCGGCGAAGCTCTGCATCGCCACTTGCTTCACAGGCTGGTCCGCCAACAGGACCGACGCAATGCGGTCGGCAGCCTCGTGGCTGTGTGTGCCCTCAGGCCCGAGATACATGACTTCCCACGCGCTCACGACTCCACCTCACCTTTCAACCGCGCGCTGGCTGGAACAGCTCCAACCGCTCTCCGTCAGGCCCTGAAAAGAAGATGTATCGTGCGCCATTGCGGAGCGTCGTGATGGCCTCATCGAGAAAACGCACGCCCTCCGCGCGCAGCCGATCCACCTCGGCTTCGATGTCGTCGACCGTGATGGCCAGGTGATGCACCTGCCCCTCGTCCGGCAGCTCATCCGCATAGCCCTCGATGAGCTCGAGCTGCGCAGTCTGCCCCGGATACGACAGGAACGCGAGCCGGATGCCTGGCGTGTTGTGATCGAGCGTGCCCAGGAGTTCCATGCCGAGCACGTCGGTGTAAAACGCGATGGAGCGATCCAAATTCGACACCATGACGCCCGTATGTTCCAGCTTGATCATCGCCATGCGTGGGTACCTCCTCAGAACAAGGAAAGCTGGTTGGTCTCCGGCAGCCCGTCGAGGCAACCGAGTTCCATGAGCAAGTCGATCACGGCCCGCGACGCGCGCGCCCGCGACTGAAGGTCTTCGAGCGACAGGAATTCGCCCTGCTGGGCCGCTTCATACAGGTTGCGGGCCGCTGTCTCTCCAATTCCGGGGATGGCGGCGAAAGGCGGCCTGAGCCCCTGCGCCTCCTCCTCAATCAGGAACTGGGTCGCGTGCGACTTGTAGAGATCGATGGGCAAAAACCGGTACCCGCGGGCCACCATCTCCAGCGCGACTTCGAGCACCGTCAGGAAGCTCTTCTCCTTCGCCGAGGCCGCGCTGCCCTTCGCCTCGATCTCGTCGATCTTCTTCAAGATGGCCTCCCGGCCCGCGGTCATCACGGCCACGTCGAAGTCGTCCGCGCGCACCGTGAAATAGGTCGCGTAAAATGCGAGCGGCCGATGCACTTTGAACCATGCGATTCGGACGGCCATCAGCACGTAAGCCGCGGCGTGCGCCTTCGGAAACATGTACTTGATCTTCTTACCAGACTCGATGTACCAGTCCGGCACGCCATGCTCGCGCATGTACGCCTCGTCTTCCGGCTTGACGCCTTTGCCCTTACGGATACCTTCCATGATCTTGAATGCGCGCGCCGGATCGAGCCCCTTCTGAATGAGGTAGAGCATGATGTCGTCTCGCGCGCAGATCACTTCGGACAGCGTCGCGACCTGCTCGCGGATGAGCGTCTGGGCGTTGTTCAACCAGACGTCCGTACCATGCGACAGGCCGGAGATGCGCACGAGTTCCGAGAACGTCGTGGGCCGCGTGTCCTCAAGCATCTGGCGGACAAAGCGCGTACCGAACTCGGGAATGGCATACGTGCCCGTCGTGGATCGAATTTCCTCCGGGGTCACGCCGAGCGGCCGCGTGCTTCGGAATAGCTCCAGCACGTCGGGATCGTCAAGCGGGATGGACTTCGGATCGACGCCCGTGAGATCCTGAAGCATGCGGATGACGGTCGGATCGTCGTGACCGAGGATATCCAGTTTCAACAGGCAGTTCTCAAGCCCGGAGTGGTAATCGAAGTGCGTCGTGAGCGTCTCCGACGACGTATCGTCCGCCGGATACTGTATCGGCGTGAAGTCGTAGATCTCCACGTAATGCGGAACCACCACCTGCCCGCCGGGATGTTGTCCGGTGGTGCGCTTCACGCCCGTGCATCCCCGCACCAATCGGTCGATCTCGGCATTGCGAAGCACCAAGCCGCGCTCCTCGGCGAACTTCCGCACATACCCGTAAGCCGTCTTCTCGGCCACCACAGAGATGGTGCCCGCCCGAAACACGTGATCCTTTCCAAACAACTCCTCCGTGTACCGGTGCGCCCTCGGCTGATATTCCCCAGAGAAGTTCAGGTCGATATCCGGGACCTTGTCCCCATCAAAACCCATGAACGTCTCGAACGGAATGTCCTGCCCGTCCTTGTGCAACTTTGCACCGCAGTTCGGGCACGCCTTGTCCGGGAGGTCGAAGCCGGATCCGTACTCCCCGCGCAGGAAAAACTCGTGATAGTGACACGACAAACACACATAGTGCGGCGGCAGCGGGTTGACCTCGGTGATGTCCGTCATGGTGGCCACGAGGGATGAACCGACCGATCCGCGGCTGCCGACCAGGTACCCGTCGCTTAGAGACTTCGTGACGAGCTTGTGCGCAATCAGGTAGATGACCGCGTAGCCGTGCGAGATAATGGCGTTGAGCTCGCGCTCGAGCCGCTTCTCGACCAGCTCGGGCAGTGGATCCCCGTAGATGCGCTTGGCTTTGTCGTAGGCGAGCTTCCGGATCTCGTCTTCCGCCCCTTCAATGACCGGCGTGTGAAGATCGTCTGGAATCGGCTTCACGTCGTCGCACAGCGCCACCAGACGGCGTGGATGGTCGACCACGACGGCGCGCGCGTCCTCTTCTCCCAGAAACGCGAATTCCTCCAGCATTTCGTCGGTCGTGCGGAAGTGAAGTGGCGGCTGCTTCGTGTCGGCCTTTTGCGACTGAAGAAAGATCTCCCGATAGACGGCGTCCTGCTCGTCCAGAAAATGCACGTCGCCCGTGGCCACCACCGGCTTGTTCAGGCGCTTGCCGATGTCGACGATGTTTTTCAGCAGCTCGCGCACCTGCTCAAACGACGCGACGACACCCTCGCGGACCAGCGGCTCGTAGTGACTGACCGGCTGAATCTCCAGATAATCGTAGAACTCGAGCAGGGTGTCGATCTCGTCCTCGGATTTGCCGCGGAAGAAAGCCTCGACGAGCTCGCCTTGCCGACAGGCCGTGCCAATGAGCAGCCCCTCGCGGTGGCGCGCAAGCGCGCTTTTCGGAATGCGCGGCACGCGGTGCAGATACTGCGTATGCCCAATGGAGACGAGGCGGTACAGATTCCTCAGTCCCTCGCGATTGCGGACGAGCACGGTGGCGTGGAACGGCCGAACGCGCGAGATGTCAATCTGACCACGAAGATGGTTCATATCCAGCAGGTTCTGGATTCCGCGCGCCTTCGCGTCTTTGAGCATCTGCACGAACACCTTCGCGGTCGCTTCACTGTCGGCCAACGCGCGGTGGTGATTGACGAGCTCAACCGAAAACTTCTGGGTGAGCGTCTTCAGCTTGTAGTTCTTCTCGCCCGGGTATAGCACGCGCGCGAGGGCGAGGGTGTCGATTACAGGCTCCGTCCAAGGATCCATGCCCAGCCGCTCAGCACACTGATTCAAGAAACCGACGTCGAACTCCGCGTTGTGCGCCACCAACACAGCGCCGCGCACGAATTCGCGGAATCCGTCGAGCGCCTCGTGCAGCTTCGGCTGACCTGCCACCATCTCGTTCGTGATGCCCGTCAGCTCGACGATCTTCGCGTCCAGAGCGCGCTGCGGGTCGATGAGCGTCGCGTAGGTATCCACAATTTGTCCAGCCTTGACCTTCACCGCGGCGATCTCGATGAGCGTGTCTTCTCGCGCATTGAGCCCAGTCGTCTCCGTGTCGAACACGACGTACTCAGTTTCGTCGTCGAGCGCTCGATCACACTCCCGGTACACGAGCAGCCCGCCGTCGTCCACCACATACGCCTCCAGGCCAAGCACAAGACGCACCCCGTGTTTCTTAGCCGCCTGATACGCCTCCGGATACGCCTGACATACGCCGTGATCCGTGATGGCGATGGCGTCGTGCCCCCATTCCGCCGCGCGCCTCACCAGCGCTGCGGCGCCCACGACGCCATCGAGCGCCGACATGGTCGTGTGGGCATGCAACTCGACGCGCTTGACTTCCGCAGTGTCGGTGCGCCGAGGAGGATTGTGCGGGCGCATCGACTGCACCATGAACACAATTTCCTTGGCATACGGGTCGAACTGCACCTGACCCTGAATCTTCACCCACGCGCCGTCGGCGAGATGCGACGTGGCCTGCAAGTCTCGCTCCGACTGCACGAACATCTTTGCGGAGATGGAGTCTGTGTGATCCGTGATGGCAAATTGAATGAGCGTGCGGCCGCTCGGCAGCGTCCTTCGGTCCACGTTGAACACTTCACCCACCACAGTGGCGCGTCGCATCTCGTCGACGATGTCTCGCAATGAGATGGGCGAGGGTTCGTCGTACATCTGGCCGACCACAAGCGCCTCCGCGCCTTGCGAGGCGCCGCCCTCATTCTGCGCATCCGACTCTTTCTGCTGCTCTTTCGCCGCCTTCGCCTCTTCGGCGAGCTGACGCCTCCAGCGCGCCTCTGCCTCCTGCTTCAGCTTCTCGCCCGCCGCAAGGACATCCTCACAAGCCGTCTCGTCCACCTCGATGAGGACCGCGACGTCCAGGCCAAACGCGCGACGAGCCTCCGACGCGAGCCAATCCGCCACACCCTTCTGCACGAGCTGCTCGGCAATCGGCTGGCTGGGAACGTGAATTCTGGCGCGAAAACCACGCCGCTCGTCCACTTCCTCCACCATGAGTCTCGCCTGCGACAGCCATTTGCCCGAAAGATGAGACCGCGCCTCGTAGGCGGCAGCAAGGGCGAGCATCGCGGTCTCCGCTGCTGCCGCAGAAACCTTCTCCGGAGGCGTGACCGCGATTTCCCATGCGCACGAGGCACCGAACGTCGAGGCGCAAAGTTCGTGAATCTCGGCGAGATCGCGATAGAAAGAAGAGAACGCGTCCGCATCCAAGCCCGAAGACAAAAAGGGCGAATCCACGTGTACGCGGACTTCCCGGGTCGCCCTGCGGACACGGACGCTGCGAACCCTCGCCAGCGCCCGATCTCGGACAAGATGTTCGGGGATAGCCATGATTTCACCTCGCGCTACCGTCTAGAACCAGTGCGTCACGTCGCGATAGGTGATCACGACCGCGAACAGCATGACAATCGCAAAGCCCACAAAATGCACAAATCCTTCTTTTTCGGGATCCACTCGCCGCCCCCGGATGAGCTCAATCGCCATGAACAACAGCCGCCCGCCGTCGAGAGCAGGAATGGGAAGCAGATTGAACAAGCCGAGCCCCAGGCTGAGCGCACCGGTCACGGCAATCACGTTCCAGATGCCAAACCTCACCTGCTCGGTGATCACATGCGCGATGCCGACAGGACCGGACAGCGATTGAAACTGATGGTGCACAAACAGCCCCACATATCCCTGGATGGTCATGCCGATGTCCCGAACCAGCGCGGAGAAGCCGGCCGGAATGGTGTGAAGCGGGCTGTGAGAAATCTGGGCATCGATTCCGATCATCGGCGCTCCGCTCACCAAGTGTGGCGTCACGGCGATGGAACGCGCGCCATTGGCAGTTTTCACCTCGAGGACGAGCGGTTGCGGGTGGCCGCCGCGCACGCCGTCCTCCGACACCGCGCGCACGAGACCCGCCCAGGAGTGTATCGAGCGGCCGTCGACCGCCAAAATGGTGTCTCCGGGCACGAGACCCGCGTGCGCCGCGGGAGTGCCCGGCTCGACATGCCCCACGGTCGTGGTGGGGACACCCGTATACGTGTTGACGGCGGAGAACAGGACACCGGCCAAGATGAGGTTCATAATGGGACCCGCCAGAATGATGGCTGCTCGCTGCCACAGCGGCTTCCCGATCATCTGTTGCTCCTTCGGGACAACGGGAATGGATGAGCGGCGGCTCAACATCACCCGAGCGCCGCTTCTCACGTGAAAGCGCTGAATCCCATCCTCCGTCTCAAGCTTCATGATCATCCGGTCGGTCAAATCAACCTCGCGCACCACGCCCACGCGTCCGTTCGGCAGGTCCTTGGGCTCTCCGAGTGCCACAATCTCTCCGGCCGCGTCTTGTTCGTATGCGACCGACTGACCGATAGGAAACCACGACTCCTGCGGAGCTTCTCCCGCCAACTGCACGAATCCGCCGAGTGGAATGAGCCTGAGGGAATACTCCGTCCCTCCGCGCACCACGGATACGACCTTCGGGCCGAAGCCAATGGCAAACACGGGCACCGCGACGCCACATCGCTTGGCGACGTAGAAATGGCCGAACTCATGCAGCGTCACACAGACGCCAAACACAAGCACAATGGCGACCGCCGCTTCCGCATAGAACTCGAGGTGCGCTAACATTGGCAACTGTTCATCAGCCCTTTGCCACGTAAAGTTCGGCCAGACGCCGCGCTTGCCCATCCGCGCGAAGGACATCTTCCACCGACTGAGGCACCTCGTTCGGCACCCGCTCGAGCACCGCCTCGACGACCTCAGGGATCCGCAAAAACGGGATCTGTTCGCGCAAAAACGCCTCCACCGCCACCTCGTTCGCCGCGTTCAGAACGCACGGTGCGAGTCCCCCGGCGCGACCAGCCTCCATCGCCAGGCGAAGGCACGGAAATCGGTCGAAATCTGGCTCTTCGAAGTGCAGCGCTCCGACGCTCGCCAGGTTCAGCCTCGGCCAAGGCGCGGGTGATCGCTCGGGATATGTGATGGCGTATTGAATTGGCAAGCGCATGTCCGCCGTCGCGAGCTGTGCAACCATCGAGCCGTCCACAAACTCCGCCATGGAGTGCACGATGCTCTCCGGATGTACAAGCACAGCTATCTTATCATATGGCACGCCGAACAAATGATGCGCTTCGATCACCTCAAGCCCCTTGTTCATCATGGTGGCACTATCAATGGTGATCTTCTGTCCCATGTTCCAGTTGGGATGGCGAAGCGCGTCCCGGACCGTGACCTCTGCCATGCGATCTTTGGGCCATGACCGAAACGGTCCTCCCGAGGCCGTCAGGACGAGCCGCAGGACCTCCTCGGGCTGGCCGGATCGCAAGCACTGGTGAAGCGCACAGTGCTCGCTGTCCACGGGGACCATCTCTCCACCCGCATCGCGCATGGCGCGCAGGATGAGATCGCCCGCAGCCACGAGGCACTCCTTGTTGGCGAGCGCGAGGCGCGCACCGCGGCCGACCGTGGCAAGCGCAGGCAGAATGCCGCGAGCCCCTACGACCGCATTCAACACGATGTCCGATGGGTATGCGGCACACGCGACAAGACCCTCGTCCCCGACGACAATGTCCATCCGCTCACCCGGTAAAAGTTCGCGCAACGCGCGACGGGCCGCTTCGTCAGCAACGCCGACGACTTGCGGGCGATAGCGGCGAACCTGTTCCGCCAATCGCTCCACGTTTCGACCCGCCGCGAGCGCGACCACCTCGTATGTATCCAGATGTGACAGCACCTCGAGCGCCTGCACGCCGATGGTGCCCGTGCTCCCGAGGATGGCAATGCGCTTCATGTCTTCCCCTCCACCCGGCTCCGCTATATCAAGCCGCTCAAAACACCGGAGATGAACCACAAAGCGAAGGGCGCCGCGTACAGTAGGCTGTCGATTCGGTCCAGAACGCCCCCATGCCCCGGCAACATGCGTCCTGAGTCTTTCACGCCAGCAGCGCGTTTATAGGCGCTCTCCACCAGATCTCCCACCTGCCCGGTCACGGCCACCAAGAATCCCACTGCGGCAAACACCCAGGCGTCGTATTGCGGACCGGCGATCTCGCCGAACACCAAAGCACCGACCACCGCGCCGGCAACCCCGGCGAGCGCGCCGCTCACGGTCTTTTTCGGACTGATTGCGGGAAGCAGTTTGGGCCCCTGAACGAATCGCCCGACAAAATAAGCCGCTGTGTCGCACGTCCAGGCGGCGACGAGAAAAGTCCAAATCCAAAGCCAACCTTCCGGCAGCGCACGCAGACCGATGAGCGACACCCCGCCCGCCGCGAGGTAGAAAGCTCCGAAGGCCGTCACCGCGTAGGTACGCAGATCGTTCGGTCTGCGCGTGATGACCGGCAAGGTCAACACCACCGCCACGGCCAGAAAAAAAACAAACGGGTGAAACGCTTGCCTTGGGAACCAGTCCGCGAGCGAAATGGCGATGGCCCCAAACCATACAGCAGGGTCGTACCACCGCCGCCCGAACATCTGACAAAACTCCAGCACACCAGCCAGCGTCGCGATCCACACGAGACAGCGCCAGCCGGTCAGTCCCCCGAACAACAAGACGAGCAGGACCACGAGCCCTGCGATCACAGCCGTGACGACCCGCTGTTTGAGCATCTGAATGGACACCTACTCGAGTGCGCCGAACCTCCGCTTGCGCTTCGCGTAATCGCAAATCGCCTGATAGAGATCGTCGCGTGTAAAGTCCGGCCACAACACATCTGTAAACCAGAGTTCCGCGTACGCCGCCTGCCACAGCAAAAAGTTGCTCAACCGGATCTCGCCGCTCGTCCGAATGACAAGATCAAGCGGCGGTAGCCCGGCCGTATCGAGATATCGATCGCAGGAGGCTTCCGTCAGCTGTCCGACCGTCGCGCGCCCCTCGATAACCTCGCGGGCGTAGCGCTCCATCGCGGCGATGATCTCCATCCGCCCGCCGTAATTAAGCGCGAAGTTCACGATCATGCCCGTGTTGTGCTGCGTGCGATGAATGGCGCGGCGAACGGTGGCCTGCGTGTGCGCCGGAAGGCGCCCGGTATCGCCGATGAAGCGCACGCGCACGTTGCGCCTCACCAACTCGTCGATCTCGCTGCGAAAGAATTGCTCCGGCAGCCGCATCAAATAGTCGACTTCGGCCGCTGGCCTCTTCCAATTTTCAGTCGAGAAAGCATACAGCGTGACGCATTCGATGCCGAAATCGTCACACGCGCGGATGGCCTCTTTCATGGCCATCATTCCCGCGTGGTGACCCGCAATTCGGGGAAGACCGCGCTTTTGCGCCCAGCGGCCATTTCCGTCCATGATGAGACCGATATGCCGGGGCTTCACGTCGAGCGCTGGCTGCTGCTCGACCGCCGCCGCGCTGGCACGCTGCAAACGCCCAAAACCCTTGAACAAGGCTGGCATCCCCCTTAATCCAGCAACCTTGGAACTCAGACCTGCGTCACGTCCTTCTCCTTATCTTCCAACACACGGTCCACCTGTGCAATGGCCTTGTCAGTCAACTGCTGGACCCTGTCCATCAGACGGCGAACGTCGTCTTCCGAAATGTCGCCGGCCTTCTCGAGCTTCTTGATCTCTTCGTTGCCATCCCGGCGAATGTTGCGAATGGCAACCCGCGTTTCCTCCGCCATCTTCCGGACCTGTTTGACCAGTTCCTGACGCCTTTGTTCCGTGAGCGCAGGTATCGTCAACCGAATGACGCTGCCGTCGTTCGCCGGGTTCAATCCGAGATCCGACTTCTGAATCGCCTTTTCGATCTCGGCGAGCATAGACTTATCCCACGGGGAAATCACCAACAGGCGCGGTTCCGGCGATGTCACGCTCGCAACCTGATTGACGGGCATCTGAGAGCCGTAATACTCCACCATGACGTGGTCGAGCATGGAAGGCGTAGCCCGACCTGCGCGCACGGTCGCGAACTCGCGGCGCAGATTCTGAACGGCCTTCTCCATCCGCTCTTGGAGACTCTGAATCAATTCCTCATGCATGCGCGTCACCCTTTCCCACCAAGGTGCCGATTTTTTCGCCCATCACAGCGCGAAGGATGTTGCCGTCCTCGTTGATATTGAACACCAAAATGGGAATATCGTTATCCTTACACAAGCTCGCCGCGGTGGAATCCATCACAGCGAGCCCCTGCTTCAACACTTCCATGAAGTCGAGTTCGGCGTATTTGGTCGCTGTCGGATCCTTCTGCGGATCGGCCGTGTAGACCCCGTCCACGCCGTTTTTGGCCATCAGGATGACTTCTGCTTCGATCTCGGCGGCTCGCAACGCAGCCGTGGTGTCCGTCGAAAAGAACGGATTGCCCGTTCCGCCCGCGAAGATCACGACGCGCCCCTTCTCCAAATGACGAATGGCCCGGCGGCGGATGTAAGGCTCGGCCACTTCCGACATGTGAATGGAGCTCTGCACGCGCGTAGCCACCCCGAGCTTCTCAAGAGCGTCCTGCAGCGCCAAGGCATTCATGACGGTCGCCAACATGCCCATGTAATCTGCCGTCGCGCGGTCCATACCCATCTGGCTGCCGGTCGCACCTCGCCAGATATTCCCTGCCCCAACCACGATCGCGACCTGGACGTCGAGCTTCGCCACATCGGCTATCTGGCGAGCGATGTCCCGGATCACAGCCGGATCGATCCCGAACCCATGTCGCCCTGCGAGCGCCTCTCCGCTCAGCTTGAGAACGACGCGGCGGTATTTTGGAATCGTCACAAAGGCCCCTCCATTGCGCCAAAATAGGTGGCCAAAATGGCATGAAAGGGAACACGCGATGGTGTCCCCTCATGCACAGCCTCGTTACAGGCGAACCTGAGACATGACCTCTTCCACAAAATTCGTCTCTTGGCGCTCGATCCCTTCCCCGACCACGAACCGAGCAAACCGACGAATGGAAATATTTTCGCCAATCGTCGCGATTTTTTCCTTCACCAACGTATCGACCGTCTTGTCGGGATCCTTGACGAACGGCTGCTCCAGCAGACAATTCTCCTTGAAAAATTTCTCCAAGCGCCCTTCCACGATCTTGTCCACGACTTGTTCAGGTTTGCCCTCATTCAGCGTCTGGGCGCGAAGAATTTCCCGTTCACGCTCGATGACGTCCTGCGGCACCTCTTCACGGCGAACGTACTGCGGATTCGACGCCGCGATGTGCATCGCGATGTCTTTCACAAACGTGCGGAACTCCTCATTCTTGGCCACGAAGTCCGTCTCGCAGTTGACCTCCACGAGCACGCCAATGCGCCCACCGCCGTGAATGTAGGCCTCCACGAGTCCGTCCGCAGCGATGCGACCGGCCTTCTTCGCCGCTTGCGCAAGACCGCGCTCGCGCAAGATGACGATGGCCTGCTCCATATCGCCACCCGCCTCGGTCAGGGCCTTTTTGCAGTCCATCATGCCGGCGCCCGTGCGCTCGCGCAACTCCTTCACCATTGCTGCTGTGATTTCAGCCACGACTGTTTCCTCCTCAAACCTCTATATCTTCTATCCACACTTCCGCCGGGTGGCACAAAAAAGGTGACGAGAGCGCGACGCACCCGCCACCTTTCCCCTCACGCGGTGGTCTCTTCTCCACCCTGCGTGCCTTCCAGCACAGCGTCCGCAATCTTGCTCGTCAGAAGGCGCACGGCGCGAATCGCATCGTCGTTGCCCGGGATGACGTAGTCGATCTCGTCAGGATCACAGTTTGTATCGACAATCGCGACAATGGGAATCCCGAGCTTGCGAGCCTCTGCCACCGCGATACGTTCCTTGCGCGGGTCAATGATGAAGAGTGCGTCCGGGAGCTTCTTCATCCCCTTGATGCCGCCGAGAAACTTCTCCAGGCGCTCGCGCTCCTTCCGGAGCAGAATGACTTCCTTTTTCGGCAGGACTTCAAACGTCCCGTCCTCTTCCATCCGCTCAAGCTCTTGCAGACGGCGAATGCGCTTTTGGATGGTGTTGAAGTTGGTCAGCGTGCCGCCAAGCCAACGCTGGTTCACATAAAACATACCGCAGCGCTCGGCCTCTTCCTTGACGGCCTCCTGCGCCTGCTTCTTCGTGCCGACGAACAACACGGTGCCGCCCGCCGCAGCGAGATCCCGGACGAAGTTGTACGCCTCTTCGACCTTGCGAACGGTCTTTTGAAGGTCGATGATGTAGATGCCGTTGCGCTCGGTGAAGATGTACCGCGCCATTTTCGGATTCCAGCGGCGCGTCTGATGCCCGAAATGTACGCCCGCCTCGAGCAGTTGCTTCATCGAGATGATGGCCAAACCCATTTCCTCCTTTTGTTTTCCCTCCGGACCGATCATCCGCAGCGCCGACCCATTGGGCACCGAACACCGCATCCCGATCCGTGCGTATTCGATTCAAAGGTACGCACCGCCCCATACTATACCACATGAAAACGAGCAGCAGCAACTGTCGGTACGTGCCGCGGCCCTCGTCAACATCCACCCATTTGTGCTCGATCCTTCCACCTGCCCAGGCGGTTTGTCCGTGACCTCGCTTCCTACTTTTGCATTATCTACAGTGTGCCGCGAAAGGCGCGCGATTCGCGGCGCAATTTCCGCGTGGAAAGCGAGGGACGCACATGGCCACGAACAACTTCAACATCGCGGACTCGATTCGCCAACTTCACCTGGGCGAAGTCGTGACGGTGTTCACGAGCGCAGGCGGAACGGGCGGAGGCGGGTACACAGGAGCTATTGTCGGAATCGATAGCAACAACCTGTACCTGCTTCTCGCGCCCGCGTCAGCGCCGAGTGGCGTGACTGGGGCGTTCGGTACAGCCGGAAGCGGCACCACGTTCGGCGCTCTGGCGACCATTCCGCTCAGCCAGATTACGGCCATCGTCCAGAACGACTTGTGAAATCGCGTGAGCGAGAGGGGCGCCCCTCTCGCTCACCCCCGCATGTGGGGTTTTCATGCGAGGCGGCGCACCACACAGGAGACGTGATCGTAGCGAATGATGGCCTCGGCCACGATGGGGCGCTCGGGACCGTTCGACGCGTCCTCGTGCCCAAAGAGCCCAAGATGTAGATGAGAAGGGGTTGACTTCAGCACCACGCCCGTGAATCCCCCATGGAAAGACCCCGAACCGAGGATATACACGGTGATGACATCGCCCACGTGAATCTCCCGCGACGTAAGCCGGCCGAAAAGAGAGGCCTCACCGGACGTCTTCGCCGGATGGCTCTCCATGCCCACCTCGGATCCGCTTGTGGCGCGCGGATCGACGTCGCCTGGCGTGCCGCCGTCCTCTTGAAATGCCGTACAGCCAATGTCGCGGTTCCGTTTGCCGCGCCTCAGCGAAGGCGCGATCCACGCGTTCGATTCACAGAATCCTGCGCACCCTCGCGCGGCGCGGCGCTTCCATCTCGTCCGCATCCTCATCCGCGTCCCCTCACCTCGTCGCTCGGCTGCCACAAACCTGTCACGGGCAGCCGGTCGCGCGCTGCGATGGTCCATCGTACGCGGGGATGGCATGTTGCGGTGACGGAGTGACGAGCGAGAGGCACGTTCACACCATCTCCACGTCCGTCCTCATCCGTCAATGTAGACCGGACTCAGCACGCCCTGCGGTGCGCATCAGCTTCTCGACGGCCGCGATCTCGTCCGCCGACACCCCGAGCAAGGCACGAATCTCGTCGTGCGTCCGACCCTCGTGCAGGAGATCCAGAATGGAAAAGTACAACGTCTCCCGAGTGACCTCGCCCGGGGTCAGCTCACTTCCAGGTTCATGCCCCAATGCGACCGGTGCCCGCTCGACGTCGCGCTCGGCCTCCGCGGGTATCGTGCTCAGCCGAGCCAATGCCGTCTCCAGGACCCGAATCCGTGCCTCGAGCTCGCGGCTCCGCTGGTCCCATTCCTGGTACATTTCCTCGAGGACTTGAATTGCGGCAGCCACTCGCGAAGACTCGTCGGCGTTCGGATGGCTGCTTGCCCCGCGGTCGGCGCGCCATGGTCTATCCGTCGCCATTCTCGACGGTGCCGCCATCCCCGACCGTGGGCCGCCCGACCGAATTTGTGCAAGCACCCAGCGGATGAAACCCTTCGCGCCAGGGTGTGTTTTCCAGGCCCCGCTGATCGCGTACAGCATGGCAAAGAGCACCACGCAGACCAGGGCCAAAATGAGCGTCTCCCACACCTCCATACCTCCCTTCGTGTCTCAGAGCATGCGCATGTCTCCTCGGGCTGTCCGAACGGTCAGTAGGCAGGACGGCATCTCAAACCACACAGTTCTACCTTGATGACCGCCGACGTCCGTTCCCTCCACAAGAATCCCGCGATCCGCGAGTTCCTTCTGCACTGCCTGCACGTTCCGCTCGCCAATGCGAAGCGCCTCCATCTTCACGCCCTGAAACATTTGTGCGCCACCGGCGTATTTTGCTCGAAGCCGAAGTCGACTCGCGCCCGCTCGCATCATCTCGCGAACGAGCCAGTCAATCGCGGTGTCCGCATATTTCTGCGGCACATTCGTGACAGGAGACGGACTCCCGGGAAGCATCACGTGCGCCAATCCCGCAAGCCGAGCCTCGGCGTCGTAAATCACCACACCGACACACGACCCAAGACCCGCAGTCACGAGCCGGCCCGGCCCGCGCATGATGGCTCCCTCGGCAATCCCCACGCGGATCTCCGCCCGGTCCTCAACCACTTGACATCTTTCCTCGCAGGTTATCGAAGAGTTCCGATGAGCTATGGAAATCAGGCAGGAGGAAAAAATACGCTTGAATCTCGCGCCCCCCGTGCGTAAGCCTGGTCGAGATGAGAAGCACCTGGTTATCCTCTCCGCTCCCGTACATGAGCCCGATGTCGAGGAGCGCCGACGCCATATCCATGGCGACGGCCGGGATCGACTGCGTCATCCGAAAACCGCACAGATCGGAAATCGCAGCGACGTAAGCGCCGGAAAGGATGTTGCCGACCTCTCCCAGCGCCGAATACTCCATTTCGCCATACGGGTCGCCCGGTGTTCGTCCTGGAATCAGCTGATTCAGCAAGCGCTCCGCGCTTTCGGGGGACAGCACGACAAACATGTTGCCCTCGATCTCGCCTTCAATCCGGATATACACGGCGATGACCAGCGTGTCGCTGCCGCCGACGACTTCGACAACCTCTCCGAACGGACACAGGCGCGCATCGGTGACGGACATGCGCACGACGCCCCCTAAGAGCGTGGAAAACGCGGTCGCTGCGTGGCCCGCGCCGATGTTGCCAAATTCCCTCAGGGCGTCGAGATCAGCAGCGCTGAGATCATAAGGATTCATCCGTGCACCAACTTTTCCACCTGTCTAAGTTGCTCCGTTTCAACGGCCGAAAAGACCCGCTCGAGGTTCAGAAGAACGAGAAGATGTTCCCCCCATCGCGCCACGCCGCGGAGATAGACGGCCTCCAGCCCGCCCACGACGGAAGGCGGCGGTTCGATAGCCTCGGGCGCGATGGACACGACATCCTCCACCGCGTCAACGAGCATGCCGACGGCCATCTCGTCCACCTCCGCGACGACGATTCGCCGGTCCTCCTCGTCGCCATCCGCCGCGCGAGTCAAGCCGACGCGCTCCGCCAGGTCAATGACGGGAACAATGGCACCTCGCAGGTGCATCACGCCCTTGATGAAAGGCAAGGTGCGCGGCACAGGCGTGATATCGCCCACCCGTTCGACGGACCTCACCTGGGCGACGTGCGCGGCGTACCGTTCCGAACCCACTCGCATGACCACGTACGAATCCACAGAACCCCTCCTTCGCCCTACGCCGGATTTGCCATCGCGCGAACATCGAGAATCAGCGACACCCGACCGTCCCCGAGAACGGTGGCGCCAGCGAATTCCCGTACGTCCTCGAGGTATCGTCCGAGCGGCTTGTTGACAATTTCGAGCTCATCCAAGACGTGATCGACGATGAGCGCAAGCCTTCGCTTCCCTTCACGGCAGAGAATTGCAGTCTGAGGATACGAATCGCTGCGAGGCCCCAATGCCAATCGAGACGCAAGGTCCACAACGGGCACGATTCCCTCGTCATCGCTGAGAACCGGTCGTTCCTGCACGTGGCGAACATCGTCTCGCGTGATTTTCCGCACCTCGTCCACATTCGCGGTGGGAATGGCGAACACCTGCCCGCGCACGGACACCAACAGCGCCGACAGGATGGCGAGCGTCAGCGGAAGCTCGATGGTGAACGTCGAACCAGCGCCGGGAGATGAATCCAGCCGGATCTGACCGCCGAGCGCTTCGACCTTGTCCCGCACAGCATCCAAGCCCACGCCGCGGCCTGAGATGTCCGAGACGCGCTCCGCCGTGCTGAAGCCCGGGCGAAACAAAAGCGCGTAGACGGATTCATCCGGCAGCGCCGCGCCTTCTTCCAGGGTGACCCACCCCTTGGCGACGGCGGTCTCGAGGACGCGATGGCGGTCAATTCCTCGGCCGTCGTCCGATACCTCGAGATACACGTGGCCGCCGGCCGTGTACGCGGACAGCCGAATAGTACCCCGCTTTGGCTTGCCCAAGCGCTCGCGCTCGTCCGGTGGTTCCAAGCCGTGATCGGCCGCATTGCGCAGGAGATGCACGATGACCTCTCCCATCTCCTCCAGCACCACTCGGTCCATCTCCGTTTCGAGTCCGGTCATGACGAAGTCGAATTCCCGCTGCAGCCGCCGCTCCAGATCGCGCATCATGCGCGGATAACGATGGAAGATGGTTTCCACGGGCACCATTCGCAACTGGAGCCACCCATCCTGCATCTCTCCCACGAGGCGATCCAGCCGCTCGACGGTCTCCTTCAGCTCTGCGTCGCCGAGAGCTTGCACGAGCGTGGCAATCCGCGTCTTCGTGATGACAAGATCGCTCAGCGTATTCATCAGCGCATCCACCTTGCGAATCGGCACGCGGAGCGTGGCATCCATTCGCAGGTCGACCATCGCTTCGGACGGCCCGCTGCCGCCGTGCGCGCGCTGGGGCGCTTCGAGCGCGGGGCGCGTCTTCGCGGTGGCCGTATCGTGGCTGCTCGTGACAGACGGCAGGTCCGCCTTCGACACGTCGCAAGCCGCCATGTCCGTGATGTCAAGCACGGCCTGTCGCAGCCGTTCGATCTCGCCGGGCGCCACCGCGACGGCCGCGAACGCCTCCGGCCCCTCCGCCTGGCCTGCCATCACCTGCGCTTCGTCGGGATGGGCGCCGAACCAAGTGGCCGCCTCCCTCATCGCCTGATACGCCATGGCCAGCCGCACGCCGGGCATGATGCAGTCTTCCACAAGGCGCAGATGCACGAGGTACAGCTCTTTGCCCTCTGCCGCGGCCTGCCTCGCCCACTCGGAAAGGTTGACAAAAGGGACACGGTCCGGCTCGCCATGACCTCCCGCCTGCTCACCGGCTCGAAGGGCGTCCATGAGCATGTCCAGCACGTCGTCATCGGGCTCGTCCGGCTCCTTGGACGAGGCCGCGACGGCTCGGAGCCTCGAACGCATGCGGTCCACGGCCGACAGAAGGGCATCCACGTGTCGCGACTCCAGTGAAACGCGCGCGTCTCGCAGTGCGCCCAGGAGATCCTCAGCGCGGTGGGTCAAGGCAGCCAACTTGTCGAAGCCCATCGTGGCGCTCATGCCCTTCAACGTGTGCGCAGCCCGAAACATCTCATCCAGAAGACCGGGCTTCGCGCCTTCTCGCTCCAGCGTGAGACAAAATGCCTCCAGGCGTTCGACATTTTCCATCGATTCGGTCAAAAAAGCCTCCAAGTACGCCTCTTGCACCGTGTCACCTCCTGCCCTGACACAGCTCAGTCAACCGTCGAGCAAGGGCCCCGAGCGGGATAATCTCGTCCACGAATCCCGCTTCTCTCGCCCTGCGCGGCATGCCGTCGACCACAGCCGTCTCGGCGGCTTCCGCGATGGCAAATCCCCCGGATTCTCGAATCGCTCTGAGACCCTCTACCCCGTCCCGCCCCATGCCCGTTAACAGAACCCCGATGGTCCAGACCTTTGACAGGCGCGCGACGCTCGCAAACAGCGCGTCAATAGAAGGTAGATAAACGTCCGCCTTCGCCGGGGGCCGAACGGCGCAGCGAAGTCCATCGCCGTCCGCCACAATTTCGGTTCTCCTGCCACCGGGCGCGATATAGCAACACGCTTCCTCCACTTCCAAGCCGCTCCTCGCCTCGCGCACCGTCCAGGCGCTTTGCGCGTCCAGCCGCTCGGCAAACGATGCCGTGAAATTCCCAGGCAGATGCTGCGCGATCACGACCGCGCATGCGCGGAGACGGGGAAGCTCGCGCAGGATGGCCGCAACTGCCGCTGGCCCTCCCGTGGAAGCGCCGATGGCAATGATGGTTCGGACGGCACCATTCCAGCCGCTCATCGCGCAGCTCCTTTCGCACCCGCATCGCCGCCGAACGTCTGACCACATGCCCGAATCCAACGAGCCAATTGGCGATAATTCGACGCGGCGGGCGATCCCGGCGAGAGCTGCAGGAGCGGACGGCGCGCCATGACGCTCTTGACCACAGCCGGATCGTCCCGGATCCACCCGGCGTACACAACGCGCATCTTCAGAAATCTCTCCGCGGCATCCACCAGCCGCGAGGCTGTATCATCCGCCTCCGCCTTCGATTTCGCCCGGTTGACGACGAGCCACGGCTCGGCGCCAAGGTTTTTGACGTGCATCCATTTCAACAGCGCATAGCCATCCGTGATAGCGGTCGGCTCTGGTGTCACCACGCAGATGGGTGTGGCTCCGAATTTCAGCATTCGCTCCGCCAGCGCGTGCACGCCGGGCGCGCAATCCACGAGCACCCATGCGTATCGCGCCGAGACACGCGCGATGGCGCGCAAGAGCCGTGCCCATCCGTCCTCGCCGATCCCGTCAAAACATCGCCCGCTGCCGCCTGCCAAAAGATCCACGTGCGGCCTCGTCGCAAGCAGCGCCTCCTCCATCGACGCACCGGCGACGACGTCACACAGCGTGAGAAGGGGCGTCGAGTCAAACAGAATTTCCACATCGGCAAATCCGGTGTCTGCATCAATCACAAGCACCCGCATCTCGTCTTCGGCGAATGCGAGCGCGAGGTTCACGCACAAATTTGACTTGCCTACGCCCCCCTTCCCGCTCATCACGGCAAAGACGGGCGCGGACAGAACGCCCGCGTGTGCCTCGTCCCCTTCCGGCGGCGCATCGCGATGCAACTGCTGAGCCTGGATCCACTGGGACATCTGCTCTCGGAGGCGCGACGCCTGATCAGCCATCGGTGCTTAACTCCTTCCAAGCCGCCGCCAGAAGGTCCTGGACGGAGAGGATGTCGATATCGTCCGGCACGTTCTGCCCAGTGGTCACGTAGGCGACAGGCGTCTGACAAAGCGCCACGAGGCTGGGGATCATGCCGACGGATTGCGTCTCATCCAGCTTCGTGAAGATGAACTTGTCCACGTTCAGCGTTTTCGCCATGTTGGCGACTTTCAGTGCATCGGCCGGCTTCGTGGCGAGCGAGACGACGAGCAGAACCTCATCCGCCTCGACGGGTCCGAGGACGCGTTTGATCTGGTCGATGGAGGCCGCGCTCAGGAAGTTCCGCCCCGCGGTGTCCACCAGGACGAGATCGCAAGCTGCAAGCGAAGCCAGCGCAGACGGAACTTCGTCCGGCTCATCCGCGATGGCAATCGGGACGTTTAGAATCTCGGCGTACGTCTTCAGTTGCGCCACCGCCGCAATGCGAAACGTATCGGTGGTCAGAAGGCCGACGCGCCGCTGACCAGCCAGCACGTGGAGCGCGGCGATCTTGGCGATGGTCGTCGTCTTGCCGACGCCGGTAGGCCCCACGAAGGCCACGATTCGGCTGTCTCGCCGAATGGGGGATGGATGGGCGAGCGGGCCGAGATCGGCCTGAATCGCGCCAATGAGGTCTTGGGCCGAGGCGGTGCCGGATGAGGAGCGATGTGGATGGTCCATAGCCATGCGCGCCCACCGATCCGCGAGCACCCCATCCACACCCTCGTCCTGCAGGAATCCCCGCCACCGAAGGAGGGGCTCGACCTCAGCGCGCATCGGTTCGCGCTCGCGCGTGCGAACGTCCGCGAGCATCTGTTTGATTTCTGCGATTTCGCTGGCGAGCTGTGACCACATCTGCGGCTCCTGCCAAGAACTTGAGCGTTCGGCGGCGGGGTCCGTCATCGCCCTTTTGAGCGCCTGGCCGAAGCTCGCCCCAGCGGTGGCGGCGAGTTCTTCCTTCGCCGCCGCCATCACCTCGATGCGGCGCTCCGATCGAAGGCCGAGCCACTTGCGCACGCGGATATTCCGCGTGCTCAGGATCACCGCGTCTTGTCCCAGCTCGCGTCGGATGGACGCGACGGCCTCCGGCATTTCCTTGACGACATAACGGCGCACGATCACGTCACATTCACCACGCCTCCGCTATGAATCGAGATGGACGGATCCAATTCGGCAAACGACAGGACGGGCAAGTCGGGCACGTAACGGCGCAGCAGGCGACTGAGCGGGAGGCGGATCCGCGGATGCACCAACAGGACGGGGGATTTGCCCGTGCCCTGAAGATCGGTCCACAGTTCCTTGAGCTTGCGAAAAACCGCCTGCGCCCTGTGGGGTTCCAGGCCAATCGACATGGAACCGCCTTGTTCCACCACAGCCTGCTGCATCTCTCGCTCGAGGGCCGGATCGAACGTGAGAACCGTGAGCCCGTCTTCGCCCTGCATGTATTGCGCGCAGATATGGCGCGACAGACGCTGGCGCACCTTTTCGGTGAGCTGATCCACATCCTGCGTCTGGCGGCCCGCGTCGGCCAGCGCCTCGAGGATGGTCACGAGATCGCGAATGGGCACGCCCTCTTCGAGCAGATTGCATAGCACGCGCTGGATGTGGCCGAGCGAAAGCGTCCCGGGATAGACGTCGTCCACCACCGCAGGGTGCGTCTGTTTGAGATGTTCGAGCAGTTCCTTGACCTGCTGGCGGCCAAGCAACTCGTGCGCGTGGCGCCTAAGCACCTCGGTCAGGTGCGTGGCCATCACAGACGGCGGATCGACGACCGTATACCCACTCGCCTCCGCGCGCAACTTCATCTCGCCCGTCACCCAGAGCGCTGGCAGGCCGAACGTGGGGTCCTTCGTCGGAATGCCTTTGATTTCGGGGTTGTCCACCCCGGGGCTCAGCGCGAGCCAGTGTCCCATGAGAATTTCGCCTCGCGCGACCTCAACACCTTTTAACTTGATGACATACTGCGTTGGTTTGAGAAGCACGTTGTCTCGCATGCGCACCATGGGGAGCACGACGCCGAGATCCGTGGCGAGTTGTCTTCGGATCATCGCGACGCGCTCCATGAAATCCCCGCCCTGCCGCGCATCCACCAGCGGGATGAGGCCATAGCCGAATTCGAACTCTACCGGCTCGACCGTGATGAGTTGGTAGACGTTCTCTGGCTTCTTCGCCTCGGACCGCTTCTGCCGCGCCTTCTCCTCTTCCGCCCGCTTCTGCTCCTGCGCCCGACCGCGCTCGGCCCGCCGAGCCATTAGGATTGCACCGCCGGCGATAGGGATGACGGGCACGAGGCCAATGGGCGTGATGAGGCCCAGCAAAACCATGGCGCCGCTCACCACGTAGAGGGCGCGGGCGTATCCAAAGACCTGCTTGACCACGTCGGCGCCCATGTTTTGGTCTGTGGCGGCGCGCGATACCATGAGCCCCGTGGCCGTCGACAGGAGGAGGGCAGGAATCTGGCTGACCAAACCGTCGCCCACCGAGAGCATCGTGTACGTGTGCAACGCCTCGTTGAACGAGTCGTGCTGCATCGCGACGCCGATGATGAGCCCCGCGACGACGTTGATGGCCACGATGACCATGGACGCGATCGCGTCGCCCTTCACAAACTTCGAAGCGCCGTCCATCGCTCCGTAAAAGTCGGCCTCCTGCTGAATTTTCTCGCGCCGCCTGCGCGCCTCGGCCTCCTGAATCAATCCGGCGTTCAGATCCGCGTCAATGGCGAGCTGTTTGCCTGGCATCGCGTCGAGCGTGAAGCGGGCCGCCACCTCCGCCACGCGCTCCGCTCCGCGCGTAATGACCACGTATTGCACCACAATGATGATGAGGAACACGATAAATCCGACGACCGGGTTGTTTCCGATGACGAAATTGCCGAAGGTCTGAATGACGGCCCCCGCGTTGCCCTGGCTCAGGATGAGCCGCGTCGTCGAGATGTTGAGCGACAGTCGATACAGCGTGGTGACCAGGAGCAGCGACGGAAAAATGGAAAACTCGAGCGGCTCGGACGTGTTCATGGCGACGAGAAGAATGGTCATGGACACGAACATGTTGAACAGAATCAGCACGTCCAACAGCGGGCGCGGAATGGGAATGACGATCATCACGATGGTCCAAAGGACAAACAGCATAACCATCAGATCGGTCCGCTTCAACCACTTGGCCATCGCTCGTCACCTCCTCCCCTTCGCGCGCATGCGATACACATACGCGAGCACCTCCGCGACCGCCTGGTACAGGTCCGGAGGGATCTCTTGACCGACGTCGACCGTCCGATACAGCGCCTGCGCAAGCGGAGGATTCTCCACAAGTGGCACTTCATGCTCCTCGGCCCGCCTACGGATCTCCTGGGCGACAAAATCCGCGCCTTTCGCCACCACCTGCGGCGCGTTCATCGTCTCGCTCTGATACGCCAGGGCCACCGCATAGTGCGTTGGGTTCGTGATCACGACGTCCGCTTTCGCCACGTTCTGCATCATCCGCCGCGAGGCGATCTGCCGGGCGCGCCGGCGCACGGCGGACTTGAGGAGCGGATTGCCTTCCGTCTCTTTCAGTTCGTCCTTCAGCTCCTGCTTGGACATGCGAAGGCTGCGCTCCAGACTGTATCGTTGGTAAGCGTAGTCCAATGCCGCGATCACGACCATCGCGCACGCAACGCGAATCGCGAGGTTGAACACGGATCGGCCGATGAGCCCCGGGATTGCCTGAAGTTGGACGGAGGACAAGTTCACCAGCTCGTGGGAAAGCGACGCGAGTGACGTGTACGCGACGCCCGCCACGGCCGCGAGCTTGAGCAGCGACTTCAGCGCTTCGAGTGCGCCTTGAAGGCTTGCGATCCGACGCAATCCCGTCGCAGGCGAGATACGCTGGAAGTCTGGCAGCAGAAGCTGCGGGACAAACATCGGTCGCACCTGCATCACTGCCGCGGCGAGCCCGACCACAATGGCCACTGCCGCGATGGGCACCATGATTCTCGCCGCCGCCATGACCTGGGTCGCCATGAGAGCGCGGACGCCCTCGACCGTCCACGACTTCAGGCCGGAGCCGCCGAGATCGCGCTGAATCAGGTTTTCCCATTCACCCCACACGTCGGGCCCCAAAACGCGCAGCGCCACAAGCACCGCGGCAAACGCCACGGCGGAGGTGAGCTCGGGGCTGCGAGCCACTCGGCCTTCCTTGCGAGCTTCCTGCCGCCGCCTGGGCGTCGCCCGTTCGGTGCGCTCGCCCGCGGCGAATCGCTGGAGTTGCAGCGTACGCATCCTTCACCCTCCGACTAGGCGCATGACACTTTGCAGATCGAGAAACATGACGTTGAACAACTGGCGAAACAAGGCCACCGTGATGGGCATGGCGACAGCGAATGAAGCGAGTCCGACAAACAGTTTGGCCGGCAGTTCGACGACAAACGCGTTCATCTGCGGTACGGCCCTGGATAGAAGCGCGAACGTGACGTCGCAGAGAAACAGACTTGCGAACACAGGCAGCGCCACGTCCACGCCCATCAGCATCACCGTAGCCATGGTCTGTGCACAGAGCGCCATCCAGTCTGTCGGCAGGTGCCAATCGGCGATGGGAATGAGCCGGAACGACTCCATCACCGCGCTCGCCAGGCCGCCGAGCCCCCCCATGCCAATGAACAGAAGCGAGAACCACACGCTGTACACGCTGGTGAACACGCCGGCCTGCTGGGCAAAGCCCGGCATCGCGAGGTCCGCAACGGCCATGCCGATTTGGAGATCCACCAGTTGACCCGCGATGTTGATGGTGTTGAAAATCCACGTAGCCACAAAACCCAGCAATACCCCGACGACCGCCTCGAGCGCGAAGTCGACCAGAAAAGCCCCCGGCTCGTTCGAGAGGTCGGGTACCGTTGCGTGGACGGAAGGAACCGCAAACGCGGCCAATGCTAGCGCAAGGGCCACCTTGGCGAAATTCGGCCAATACACGCTCGACAAAATGGGGGCGGCGAGGATGAATCCGCTTGTCCTTGCGGCCATAAGCAGATACAGATTGAAATGCGCGAGCACGTCGTTTGCCATTTACATCACATACTGCATCAAGTTTCCTAGGATCGCATTCGTGAAGTCGAGCAGGTTCTGCAGCATCCAAGGCCCGAAGGCCAGGAGAGCGATCACGACGGCGATAATCTTCGGTATGAATGCCAGCGTCTGCTCCTGCAGCTGCGTCGTCGCCTGAAAAATGCTCACGACGAGCCCCATGGCCAATCCGAGCAGAAGGACCGGTGCCGTGATTTTCACGACGAGCCACATCACCTGGGCCGCAAGGCCGATCACGTACGTATCGGTCATCGGAGTCCCTCCTTGCGCTATGAGGCATAGCCAGCCAACAGCGATTTGACGACGAGGTACCAGCCGTTGACCATCACAAACAACAGCACCTTGAACGGAAGCGAGATCATCACCGGTGGCAACATCATCATGCCCATGGACATGAGCGTCGTGGATACGACGAGATCGATGACCAGGAACGGAAGGTAGATCATGAAGCCAATTTGGAACGCCGTCTGCAACTCACTCAGGGTGAACGCCGGCACCAACGCAGACATCGCGATGCTTTCAGGGTGGCGCTCCATCTCGGTGGTCAGCGTCTCATGCCGATAAGCGAGAAAGAGTTCCAAATCCTGCGTCCGCGTCTGCTTCGCCATGAACACCTTGAACGGGGCCTCCGCCCGCTCGATGGCCGCCGTCTGGGAGATCTGCCCCCGCAAATACGGCTGCAGCGCCTCATGATTTGCCTGTTGCAGCGTGGGCTGCATCACGAAGAGCGTGATGAACAGCGCGAGGCCGACCAGCACCTGGTTCGGCGGCGAGGTCTGCAGCGATAGTGCGTTGCGCACGAAGGATAAGACCACAATGACGCGTGTGAAGCAAGTCATCAGGATGAGCGCGGCCGGCGCAAGCGTCAGAACGGTCAGGAGGAGAACGATTTTCACCGTATTGGCAACAGAGGTGGGCCCCGAACCGCCGACGGACACACTCACCCCCGGAATGGCGGGTACGCTCGGCGAGGTCTGCGCGTGCACAAATGACGGATGAAACGCCATGAGGCAGAGTGCTATCCACAGCGCGACACCGGAAGCCCCCGCAAAGCGCAACCGCTGCCGCGCCTTTTTTGTCCACCTCATTCGTCCCGCCGCCTTTCTCTCAACCGCTCCAAAGCCTCGCGCAGTGCGGCGCCAAAGCCATCCGCGTCGTCCGCGAGTTCCTCGTGCAAACCGATGTAGGCGTCCGTCACATCCGCCAAGAGCCGCACATCCTCGCCCACCCCTATCAGAAACAGCCTCTCGCCTACCTGCACCACTTGCACCGACTTGTTGGGCGCCACTTGGCGAGCGGCCACCACCTCGATCTGACCGCGCGCCGCAACGCCTGCGCGCCTTCCCAGCACTCGAAACAGGACCGCGATGAGCAACAGCACGAGCACAAGTGCCACCACGAGCTGAATGTACGCCCACACACCGCCACTCGCCGCGATGGGCTCCGCCTTGGCGGCCCATGCGGTGCGCGGCATCATCAGGACGATGGCAGGCGCCAGTGCGCTCCCCGCCTGCCCAACCGCGGTCCAACGCCCCAACCGATGCATCACCTGAGCGCCTTCTGCACCGCTTCGACGACGCGATCGGCCTGAAACGGCTTGACGATAAAGTCCTTGGCGCCCGCCTGAATCGCCTCGATGACCATCGCCTGCTGCCCCATGGCGGAGCACACGATAATGCGCGCGTTCGGGTCGATTTGCCGAATGCGCTTGATCGCTTCGATCCCGTCCACCTCTGGCATGGTGATGTCCATCGTCACGAGGTCTGGCTGAAGCTCTTGATAACGCTCGACGGCCTGCGCGCCGTCCGCCGCCTCTCCCACGACCTCGTGTCCGTTCTTGGTCAGGATGTCCTTGATCATCATCCGCATGAAGGCAGCGTCGTCCACCACCAGAATGTTTGCCATCGCTCATGCCTCCCACCTTGTGTTCCGCATTTAGGGCAGCGGATCGATCCGCTTGTCCGCCTGCACGATGTCCGTGACGCGCACTCCGAAATTTTCGTCGATCACGACCACTTCCCCAATCGCGATCTTCTTTTGGTTCACGTAGATGTCCACCGGTTCACCAGCGAGTTTGTCCAGTTCCAGAATGGAGCCTGGGGCAAGCTCCAGGATCTCACGAATCAATTTTCTCGCCCGGCCGAGCTCCACCGTCACATTGAGCGGGACGTCGTACAACAGCGACAGATTGGCCACTGAGCGCCCGTCGCGGGGCGAAGGCCCGTCGTCAAAATCTGCAAACGCCGGTCGCCGGACAGAGACGCTCGGGACCTCCTCTTCGCGCCCGCGAGCCGCCTGCCCACCGTCCCCAACCTTCTCAAGCGTCTTTGCGCTCTCCGTGGCGCCTCCATCGCCATCGCGCCGGTCGTCCGAATCCGGCGGCTCAGGTGCGATGGCCTCGGTATGTATGTGCATGGACTGGACCAACTCGCGCGCAAACGGGACAGGCATCAACTGCATGATGTGCGAATCGATGAGTTCGTGGACGTGAAGGCGAAACTCGACGTTGACCAACTGTTCCGCCGATCCAAAAGCGGCCTGCGCCTCGTCTGGCGTGAACGTCACCACCCGCACGGATGGCGGAGAGATGTTGATGTACCGGCCGAACAGCTGGCTCATGGCCGTCGCCGCACTGCCCATCATCTGATTCATCGCCTCGCCGACGGCGCTCAACTCCAGCTCGCCAAGGTCGCCCGTGGACTCCCCCGGCGTGCGCCCTATCATGAGATCCGCGATTCGCCTGGCGTCCTCAATTTCGATCGCCAGCGCGTTCGTTCCCTGCAGGCCTTCCGTAAAATCCACCTGCACCAACACATACGGAGTCGGGAATCGGCTCTCCACCTCAGAGCGAGGGAGGATGCTCACGACGGGCGTGGTGATGTCGACCCGTCGGCCGAGCAAGGACGAGAGCGAAGTGGCAGCCGATCCGAAACAAATATTCCCGAGCTCCCCGAGGACGTCGATTTCTCCCTCCGTCAACGGCCCCTGCCCACCGCCGGCGGCCGCTTGCTCAGCCACACCGGCCCTCAGCAGGGCGTCGATCTCGTCCTGGGACAGCTTCATCTCACCGTCCACCATCCGCATCCGCCTCCCACTGACCCACGATTTTCACCGCATACACGCGGTTTCGCTTGCCCACGCTTCCCCAGAACGCAGGTCGTCCGTCGACATAGACGAGGGCCGGATCGCGAATCGTTTGGCGCAACACGATGGTGTCGCCCTCGCTCAGGTCGAGGATCTCGCGCACGGTCAACTCCGCTTGCCCGACTTCCACGCGAACGTCGACAGGAACACCGAGAAGTTTCGCGCGCAGCTCATCGTTCACCTGCCGCCTGCCGCTCTGAAAGGCGGGATCCATGTAATACCGGTTGCTGAGCTTGGACAGGACAGGCTCGATGGTCACGTGTGGGATGCACAGATTGATAAGACCGGTCGTTTCGCCCACGCGCACGCTGATGGTCACCACGAGCACCGTCTCGTTCGGCGTGGTGAGCTGCAAGAACTGTGGGTTGCTCTCCAACGACACAAACTGGGGATCCAGGTCCATCACGCTCTTCCAGGCCTCGACCAGGATGGACGGCACGTTTTCGAACAACCGGCGAAACAGCGAGACTTCAATGTCCGTCAACTCTCGCACGCGGTATGGACCCGCGCTGTCCCCTCCCATGTACTTGTCCAGCATGGCGAACACGACCTGAGGATTCATCTCCATCACCATGCGCCCCTCGAGGGGATGCATGTCGTAAACCTGGAGCACCGTGAGCGGCGGAATGGAGCGAATGAACTCGTCATACGGCACTTGATCGACCGATTCCACCTGGATCTGGGGAACCGACCTGAGTTGCCCTGACAGCTGGCTCGTGAGCAGCCGGCAAAAGTGCTCGTGCATGCGCCGCAGCACGCGCAGATGATCCTTCGAAAAGCGCATCGCACGCCGAAAATCGTAGACCCGCACCCGCGGATGCGCATTCGCGCGTTGCTCGGCGGCGGGATCGATCTCGCCCGTGCGAATCGCGTACAGCAGCGCGTCGATCTCGGACTGAGAAAGCACGTCGGACAACGTCTCACCTCCTCACTGCACCAGGACCTGCGAAAGATACGCCGCCGTAACTCGCCCCGTTGGGAGGAGGCGGTTGACCTGGCTCACAATCGTCGCCTTCAGGCGATTCAAACCGGCGTCGGTGCGAAGTTCGTCCGACGTAAACTCGCGCATGATGCCGTTCACCGCGTCTGAAATCTGTGGCTCCATCAGATTTAACTCGTTCTTCGTGCCCTTTGAGTCCGCCTGCAAGGTCAGCGTGAATTGAATGATCCCGCTTCCGGCCAGATTCGTGGTCATCTGAGGCAACGTGACCTGAAGATCCGCCATCTGTTTCGCGGAAAGCTTGGGCGGAGCGCCGCCTGCAGCGTGATGCTTCTTGGAATACAGCAAATAGCCGATGGCCGCTCCTGCGATCACGACGATGCCGAGGACGATCATCAGCATCGTGCGCACAGCCTTCTTCATGCCCCGCCCCCCTCATCGCGCACGGGCGCCGCGACGAGGCCAATCCGCCGGTACACCTCGATCATCTTTGACGCGATGGTCTCGGGATCCTCCAAGACCACGTACTTGTGTCCGTTGGTCAGTGTCACCACGGAGTCAGGCGTCCCTTCGACCAACTCGATATGCAGCGGATTGAGCCAAACGACGGTCCCATTTAATCGCGTCAAAGCAATCATGTGCGCATCTCCCTGGGGCGCGGCCGTGCCGCGCCCTCACTTATCTCACGAGTTCTTCATGTTGACAAGCGCCTGCAGGATGGCGTTGTCAGTGCCGATCATGTGCGTGTTTGCCACGTATGCGTTCTGCGCCACAATCATTTCCGCAAACTGCTGCGACAAGTCCACGTTGGAACCCTCCAGTTCGCCTGACGCGAGCGTGCCGTACGTCCCCTGACCTGGTGTCCAATAGGTCGGCTGCCCAGCCGCCGGGCTCGACGCGCTGAACAGGTTGTCACCGACGCTCACAAGCCCTTGCGGATTCGGAACCTGCGCGAGGGCAAGGTAACCAATGACTTTCGTCGTGGTGGTGGTTCCGTTCGTGATGGTCGCCGTGATCGAACCGTCGGAACCGATGCTCACGTTTGAGACGGTGTTGCCTGATCCCTGCGTCACCCCCGCAAGCTGATACACGTTGATTTCGGTGGTCGGCTGAGTGGTGCTCGCCGAGGACGGCATGCTGCTGCTACTGTACCCCTCCGCAATCACCCCGTTGGGCAGCACGAGGTTGCCGGCGCTGTCCACCGAAAAGTTCCCGGCCCGGGTCAGATACGTGTTCGTCCCATTCGTCACCACGAAGAAGCCGTTGCCCTGAATGGCGACGTTTGTCGGAACGCCTGTGGTCTCGTCCGGCCCCTGCGACATGTCCATCTGGGTCGCGCCCACCTGCACGCCGAGGCCGACCTGCTCTGGGTTGGTCCCGCCCATGCCAGTCGTCGCACTTGATCCGCCCGTGCTCGAGCCAGACGCCGTCCCGGCTGTGCCCAGGGACATCGTCTGGCTCAGCAGGTCCGCGAATTGCACGTCCGACTGCTTAAATCCGACCGTCTCGACATTGGCGATGTTGTTGCCCACCACGTCGAGATCGGTTTGAAAGGCCTGCATACCTGAGATGGCCGAATTCATGGAACGAAGCATGTCGAGTTCCCTCCAGTCGCGCCGTCCCCGGAGTTCAGTCGATCCCCCCGGGCAGGCCCCCTAACGGTCCGGCCTGGACACAAAGACGACGCTGTCAATTTGGGTTACAATTGGATGTTCCTCGTGCTTCAGGGCCGTCACCAGCGTTCGAGATGGCAGGTGAACCACGAAACCCACGTCTCCCATCACCATGTAGGTGTCCCGCGCGCCCTTCGATTCGGCCTGCTTCGCCGCTTGCTCCATGGCGCGCCAATCCCCTGCGGTCAGCGAAATGCCGCGCTCCTCCATACGATGGTTAGCGTGCTGACTCACGCGCCAAGACGCGATCGTGTCCTGCATCACCTGCCGAAAAGAGCCAGGTTCGCCGCGCTGACCCGAACTGGGTGCACCTCCACGGATCGAAAGGTCCGTGCCCTGCCATGCCCAGGAAACGGGATCGATCACGACGTGCCGACCACCTGCGTCAACGGATACGACGTGCCATTGACCACGATTTCGGGGCTGCCTTGATTCATGGTCACGGATGAGACCGTTCCCTGAACCTGATTCCCACTCGCGTCCTGGACCGTGACCGACGCCCCGATGAGGCTGTGCGCCATCAGCAGGCTCATCTCGCTCCCCAAGCTTTGCACGGCGCTGAGAACCTGCGCATCGGTCTGCGCCACCTGGGTCATTTCTTCCAGAGCGCTGAACTGCGCTAGCTGCGCCAGCATTTGCGTGTTGTCAACGGGATTGAGCGGATCCTGATTTTGCAGCTGCGTCACCAACAGCTGCATGAAGTCGTTCTCGTTGAGCGAATTGAGGCCGGTCTGCGAGACGGAGTTACCTGCACTGTTCGTCGTCCCACTCGCGGCTCCAGCCTGGGAGATGGCTTGTCCGCTCAACGAGTTGCTGGTTGTGGACCCAAGCGATGAGGTTGCATTGACCGTCACAATCTCACTCCTCACGCGTAGAGATTGATGAGCGACACTGATCCCTCGTCTTCAGCGCCATATTTCGCGCGAAACGCGCGGGCAGCGCCGATGCTCCCGACGTTCGCGGTCCCCGCCTTCGACGCATCCTCTCCGTCTCGTTGCCGTCCCCCGCTGCCCGTTTGGCCTGCATCCGTATCCAATCCGACGCTCACTTCATGTACGGATAGTCCGCCTTGCGCCATCTGCTGGACGAGTGCTGGAAGCTGTGCAGCCAGCAGGTTTGCGCTTGCCGAACTGGACGCCACCAGCTGGATCTGAAGCCCATCGTCACCGTGGTGGACAATGACTTTCAGCGCGCCCAACTCCTTCGGCTCAAGCGCCACCATCAACGTCTTCGGTTCGGCCTCGCCGGCCGACGTCACCCATGCACGCAGGTCGTCGCCGAGCGCGCCGAGGTTCGACGTCACCACCGGCGCTGTGTCCGGCTTCTTGGCCTCGTCGAACTGTGTACCATAGACAACCGATCCGCTGACCGGTGACGCAATCGGCGTACGCAGATCCACTTCCTTGTCGGCATGTGAGGATGGCGAGCCGCCCGACGACAGTGTCGCGCGCTCCATTTGCCGATGCAGGCTTCGCGCGGCGGTCAGCGGCATGTCACCTTCGGCGACGGCTAGGTGCGGCTTTGCGCTTGAGTCGGTGCTGCTCGCGACGCTCGCCTGTTGCCTTTCGACTTCACGGCCGAAGACACGCGCAACGCTTTGCACCGTGCGAGGAGCGAGATCGAAGGCTTGTGGCGCCTGGCGCGGAGCGACGTGCTCGACGTCTAGCGTTCCGGTCTCGTCACCTACGTCTGCGCTTTGAACCGAATGCGCCAATACCGCAGGATCTGGCGAAATCACCCGTTTGTCCGCCGCCTCACGGGCACCCTCCGCAGCCGTGTTCGCTCGCTTCATGGTATCGGAAAACATCACCTCGGACGACTGCGAAGCGCTCGTCTGTACGTTCTGTGCGCGAGGAGATGAAGGCTCGACATCCATATGGGCTGTCCCAGCGAGTGTCGCGCGGACGACAGACGTGTTCACCGCGGATGGCGTTTTGCTTTGCCCCGCCGAGGCGTCCGGTTCGCTCGCATCCACGGGCGATCCGGCGTGCGCCAACGCACCGAACTGCGCGAAGATGGCCGCCCAGACTTCCGACACGTCCAACTGACGCTTGTCCTTTGACCCGGGCTTACCAGGCGAATCCCCTGCATTTCCCTGACTCGACGCCGCCACATTCGTCACATTCACATATTCACCTCCTTTCAACGCCAAGTTCATGGAGACGCAGTGGCAGTTGCCGTTGCATTTGACAGCGCGGCAATTTGACTATCCCGCGCCGACTGTTGCAACAAGGCGCTCGCCGTCGCCGGAGGAAGCGCCTGAAGGATTGGCCCCGAAGCATCGGGACTCAAGGACTCAATCGCCCAGGCCGCTTGAGAGGCGGGCATGTGCTCGATGACCTGCGCTGCCGCCGCCGGATCCATCTGGGCGAGAATCTTCGCTTCGGCCGAACCTTGCTTCTCACCGTTGGAGATGGAGGCCAGTTCCGCGCGCAAACTCTTCACCTGATCCTGCAGCGAGGCCGCGTGTTCTCGCGACGCGGACAACTGGTTGTTGAGTGACGCCACCTGCGACTCGAGCGATTGAATCTGCGACCGCTCAATGCTGATGGTCTGCCGCAGGGCCTGATCCTGCGCCGAAACGGGCTGACTGCGTTTGCCACCGAACCAATGCTGCACGTCCTGCCACAGGGGCACCCCGAGCACCACGAGCACAGCGGCAAGGGCGGCGGCTGCCACGACGAGCGGAATGAAGATTAGAAGAAGCATGGTGACCATCCTGCGGCCAAAGCTTGGCTTTTTTTCATCCAACGAATCATGGAGTTGAACGCCCTGTTGGTCCGTGGCGCGCCCGGTGCGCCCGGGGACTGGTTGGCTCTCGCGCGGCGCTCTCGGCGGCGCCGATTCGGGCTTGGCTCGCCCGGTCACCGAAGATCGCTTGGCTTCCATGAGCGCCGTGCCCCCCGCATGACGGCATGTTCATCCAACTCGGCCTGCAGGACTCGTTCTTCGCCCCGCCGCGCCGCGTCGTCAAGGCGCATTCGCAGTGACTTCCATCGCTCCGCCTCGCGATAGCGCGCCTGCAATGCTTCCCTCCTGTATTCCGCTTCTCGCGCGCTCGCCTCGCTCTCCGCAGTCAATTCGCTCTCCTGTTGTTCAAGACGCTTCGCAAACGCCTCCACCACGCCCCAATCTCTCGCATGGCACAGTTCCGATGTGGTCGCAAGCGTTTGGATGAGCCGCGCTTCTGTCTCCCGCAGTCGGTCAGAGACCTCGTTCTGCAGGCGCACAGCGGCGGCGAACTCCGCTTCCGCAATTGTTTGCCACTTCGCGCAAATCGCCTCGTATCGCTTGGCCAACCGATGAATGGACGTGTTCATTGACGTTCCCTCGCAAGATTGATCAATTGCGTGATGGCTTCCTCAAATGCGACGACTTCACCCTTCTTCTGCCTTAGAAATGACAGGATGTCGGGCATCCGCTCGATGGCTTCGTCCACCGCCGGATCGGAACCCTGACGGTACGCGCCAATTCGAAGCAGATCCTCGATTTCTCCATACCTCGCCATCCATTCCCTCAGGCGCTCGGCAGCCAAGCGATGACCATCGGTCGCGATGGACGGGAAGAGGCGCGACAGGCTCTGAAGGACGTCGATGGCGGGAAACTGCCCCCGGTTGGCGAGCGCACGAGAAAGCACGATGTGCCCGTCCAGAATGCCTCGCACCGCATCCGCAATCGGATCGTGAATGTCGTCAGCTTCGACGAGGACCGTGTATACGGCCGTAATGGCGCCCACAGGGCCCGGGCCCGCGCGTTCGAGCAGAACTGGCAGCTTGGCGAACACGCTGGGCGTATAACCGCGGGACGACGGGGGCTCTCCCATGGCGAGACCGACCTCGCGTTCCGCCATCGCGAACCTCGTCAGGGAGTCCATCATCAACGTCACGTCCTTGCCCTCGTCGCGAAAGTACTCGGCGATAGCCGTGGCCACAAAAGCTGCCTTGCTGCGCACGTAGGCGGGCTCATCGGACGTCGACACAATCACGACACTGCGCCTCAGCCCGTCTTCCCCAAGATCGTCCTCGAGGAATTCCCTCACCTCTCGCCCTCGCTCGCCCACGAGCGCAATGACGTGGACGTCCGCCCGTCCGCCGCGAGCCATCATGCTGACCAGCGTACTCTTTCCCACACCGCTTCCCGCGAACAGCCCAATGCGCTGGCCCCGACCGATGGTGAGAAGCGCGTCGATGGCTCGCACGCCCGTTGCATAAGGCGCGCGGATTCGCCCCCGGCGGAGTGGAGAAATGGAGGGTGCGTCCACAGTTCTCCACACCAGTGGGCCGGCCAACGGCCCCCGCTCATCGATGGGCTCGCCGAGCCCATTCAGCACACGGCCCACCAGCCCCGGCCCACAGCGGATGCGGAAGGGTTGGTCCAGAAAGCGCACCGGCGTCCCTGGCGACACGTCCGGCAGCGGACCCAGCGGGACCACATACAGCCGCCCTTCGTGAAATCCGATGACCTCGCCCAGCCCTTCCAGCTCGCCGCCGATGGCGCACAGTTCCCCGAGCGACGCCGTCGGCCCGGTGACCTCGAGCGTGTGCCCGATGATGCGCATCACCCGCCCTGCGCGGCGAACCAAACGCCTTTGCTCGACGGCTCGAATCGCCTCCGCGACCCACCCCGGATCATGCGCCATGAGGCCCCTCCTCTGTGATTTCCGCCAGCACGCGGGATAGCTCGTCCAAACGAGCCTCCACGCGCGCGTCGATCTCGACCCCGTCCGAGGCGATCACACAATCGCCAGGGCTGAGCGAAAGGTCCGGCACGACCTGGACAGCGAGGTTCCCGCCGTGTCGGAGCGAAAGAACTGGGGCCGCCTCGCGAAGCGCCTCGCAATCCGCAGGGTGAACGCGCACGTACACCGTGGAGGCTGCCACGACGTGTCCGAGGAACTCGTCGACCAGTTTGGCCACATCCGCAGACTCAAGCGCCAATTCTCGCTGCAGGATCCTGCGCGCGATCGCGACGACAAGCTGCAGCACAGCTTCGCGCTGATGCACAAGGCGATGCGTGGATTCCCGGCGAAGTTCGTCCGCCAGCGAGTCCACCTGGACCTGAAGTCGCGCGCGCTCTTGTGCGAGTTCGCGCTGCGCCTCCAGCCGTCCCTCTCGGATGCCCTGTTCCCGCCCCTCCCGTTCAGCTGCTTGTGCGCGCCGTTCACCCTCCAGGCGAGCCTCCTCCAGGATGGCGGACGCCTTCTCCATGGCTTCCGCGACGATTTGTTGAGCCCTTCGTTCCGCATCCGCCAGGATATTTGCGGCCACCTGCCCCCAGGCCTCGTCGTCCACTGATGGCTCCCGCATCGACGCCGCAGATTCCGATACTGAATCTGAAATCAGAGCTTCGGTAAAGGCCGGGATCGGGATGGAGTCCGTCAATGGCGCGATCCGGCCTCGTTTGACGACGCTAGACAATGATGTCGTCACCTCCCCCGCGCGACACGACGATCTCGCCCAGATCCTCGAGATGGCGGATCACGCCGACGATGCGCTGCTGCGCGTCCTCGACGTCGCGAAGGCGGACAGGGCCCATGTACTCCATGTCCTCCTTGAACTGTTCCGCCATTCGCTTGGACATGTTGTTGAAAATGACCTCCTTGACGTCGTCCCTCGCGACGCGGAGCGCGAGTTGAAGGTCTCTCGCATCCACCTCGCGAATGACGCGCTGAATGGCCTTCGAGTCGAGGAAAATAATGTCCTCGAAGACAAACATCCGCTTCTTGATCTCGTCGACGAGTTCCGGGTCCCGTTTGGCCAATTCCTCGAGAATGGTCTTCTCCGTAGCGCGATCCACGCCATTCAAAATCTCGACAATCGCCTCGATGCCGCCCGCCTGCTGGTTATCCACGCTCGTCATGGTCGAGAGTTTGCTCTCCAAAATTTCTTCCACCTCAGCCACGACGTCCGGGGAAGTTCCTTTCATGGTCGCAATTCTCCGGGCCACTTCGGCCTGAAGCTCAGACGGCAGGGCGGAAAGAACGGCCGCCGCCTGGCTCGACTCCAGGTAGGCCAACACCAGGGCAATGGTTTGCGGATGTTCGTCCTGCAAAAAGCTCAGAATTTGGCTTGGGTCCGCCTTGCGCGCAAAGTGAAAAGGTCGAACCTGTAAGGACGACGTCAGCCGCGCCAGAACCTCCTGCGCCCCCTGTGCGCCCAACGCCCGCTCCAAAACCTCGCGGGCATAGTCGATGCCGCCCGTCTGGATGTAATCCCGAGCCATGGCGAGATCGCGGAACTCCTCAAGGATAGACTCGCGCTGCTCCATGCCCACCTTGTTGACGTTCGCGATCTCGAACGTGAGCTGTTCCACCTCTTCCGGCGACAAACGCTTCATGACCTGTGCTGCCACCTCTTGGCCCAGCGCGATCATGAGCACCGCTGCTTTCTGCCTCCCGGTCAACGACGACCGCCGCTGCACACCCACCGCCTCCTGTCTCTCTACGGGATGGCGATCGCCTCATTCGGACAGCCATGTCCTCAACAAGCTCGCGAAGTCCTCCGGTCGATGTTGCGCAAGATGCGTGAGCTGATTTCGAAGGACCTCTTCCTGCGTCAACGGCAACTCTTCGAGTGGTTGCTCGAACGTCTCACCCGCCGGAATTTCAATCACCTCGCCAGACGGATGCCGGCGCCGGCGGAAGACCAAGTAACCAACCACGACCAAGGCCGCGAGCAACAGTCCGCCGAGCGCGTACACCCACGTCCGCCCGCCGGGCGCCGCAGGTACGGTTTGCAGCGAGTTGGTGAACGGAACCGCCGACACGCTCACGACATTTTTTCCCTGCGAAGGCGTGGATCCCAGCACGCTCAGCACGAAGTTTCGAATTTGCGCCTGGACAGCAGGGGTGATGCTCTTGTCATTGCTGTTCAACAGCACGCCAACCGAGTAACCCAACACCTGCATTGGATCCGCGGTGGTCTGCTGATTTTGATAGCTGTACGCGTAGTTCGTAATCGTGTTCGACGACGTGGTATTCGTCGCACCGCCGCCCGTTGCCGCGTACGTGCTGTTTAAATTCGGATTGCTTCCCGCTTGTCCAGCCGCACCGCCAGGCGCGCCGCTCGTCGACTGTGATTTCTGGACCTCTTGACTCGTGATAAACCCCGTGCTCGATCCCGGCGCATTGATCAGCGTGTGCGTCGTGGTCTCGGTCTGATTGAACGTCACGTTCGCGTGTACCACGACAACGGCGTTCTGGGCACCCACAATCTGCTGCAGACCGGAGATAAGCGTCTGCTGCAAGTCGTTTTCTAGTTTTTCTCGCATCGCCAACTCCGACGATGCTGCCCCCACAGTGCTCGAGGAACCATTCTGCGCCACATCGCTCGACAGCACATTCCCGTACTGGTCGACGACCGTCACATTACCCACCGTGAGCCCCTGCACGGAATGAGCCACCAACTGTTGAATGCCATAGACCTGTGCGGCCGAGAGCTGCACGCCAGGGCCGAGATCGACGAATACGGATGCCTTGGCGTCCGTCGTTGGCTGAGAAACGAACAGCTGCTGCTCAGGCATCACAATGTGCACCTGCGCCGACTGCACGCCGTTGATATCGCTGATGGTGGTCGACAGGCTCTGTTGCAGCGCGTTGAGCACCTGCAGATTGAACTGATCCTGGGTCTCGCCGAGCGAGGTTGTGATCCCCGAGTACGCGTCGTAGCCGCTCTGGGGAAGCCCCGCCATCGACAGTTGAATGCGCGCTTCGTCCGCGTCGCGCGCGGGCACCAGCACCGCTGTGCCCTGTATCTCGTTTGGGATTTTCAGCGTGTCCAGTTCTTGCTGGACCTGGCCAAGCGATTTATCATCCAGGCCCTCCATGATGGTCACATAGTGCGGCCGAGTCGCCGCGAACACCACCACGAGAAGGGCCACCAGGAGCGCGGCCGCGGCGATCAACAGATTGCGGCGCGATCGCGCTGGAAGCCCCGCCCATTTCCCCCGAGCCTGGGTCCAGATGTTTCGCAGGGCTTCGTTCAACGCATCTCACCCTATCCCCCTCGTGATAGAACTAGATCTGCATGTTCATCAGCGTCGAGTACGCCTGTTGCACGCGCGTGGCCGTCTGCGACAGAAGATCCACCGCGAGCGACGCCTGCGTCTCGGCGATCATCAAGTCTGCAGTGGACACAGGGCCGCCGCTGGCGTATGCCACCGCCAAATTGTCGGCCCTATTCGCCACCTGACTCACCTCGTCGAGGGCCCTGCCGAGGTAGTCAGAAAAACTCATGTTGCCCGAGGAACCGCTCGCCCCGGGCGCCGCACTTCCCAAACTGGTCGTCAGGGTCGTAGACACCGGAACAATCATGGCCACCCTCCTCACTTGCCAATGCCGAGAGCCGTCACGGCCATCTCCTTCGCCGCGTCAAACGCGGTGGCGTTCGCCTGATAGGCGCGGGTCGCCTGGATCATGTCGACCATTTGCGTGGTCAGGTTGACATTTGAACTCTCCACGTAGCCGTTGACCGCATCGGGGTTTGTCGGATCGTAAATCAACTGAAAGGGACTCGTGTCCTGCGTGATGCTCGTCACCTGCACACCCCCACCGATCCCCTGGACGGCCTGTCCCAGCGCCGTCTGAAAGGTGACATTCGTGCCGACGGGCGCGAAGTTCACGATCTCGGCACGATACGGGCCGCCCTGCGGCGTGCGCGTGGTATTGACGTTCGCAATATTGTTGGCGATCACGTTCAACCACAGCTGGTTCGCCGCGAGACCGCTCGCCGAGATGTTCATGCTGCTGTTGTCAAACATGCCACTCAGCTCCCGGTGATGGCCGTCCGGAGGCGATCCAGACGGTCGGAGATGTCCTGCACCAGCGTGTCGTACTTCACCTGATTTTCGGCCATCAACACCATTTCTTCGGTGATGTCCACGTTATTGCCGTTACTGTTCACGGTTGTGGACGTATCGGTGTACACCTGAGGCGTGACGTTTGGCAACGCGGTCAGGTTGTAACTCGGCTGTTCCGCGCCGATGGGAATGTGGGTCTCGCCAAGCGCGTCGGAACCCTCACTCCCGAGAGCGCTCTGAAGCATCGATTCAAACGCCACGTCCTGGCGCTTGTACCCCGGCGTACCTGCGTTGGCGATGTTGTTTGCGTAGACCGCCTGCCGGAGCGTCGAAGCGTCGAGCGCGCTCTGCAACAATTCAAACACCGTCATGGCTCTGTGCTCTCCCCCGACAAAATTCGACGAACTTCAGGTCGAAACTACAAATTCGTCGAATGTGAGCCGAATCCTGCTCGGGGCAGTTAAGTTTTTCTTATGAATCGAGCCCAGAGGTCGCTCAGCGATTACAGGACCAACAAAGATAAAAAAAGGATGGCCCACGGCCATCCGACGTCGTTCCATCACGTTAAAGAATGAACTGACTCAAATCGCGATTTTGCACAATATCGCCGAGCTTCTCATCGACATACGCTTGCGTGATCTTGATCTCGCCGAGGTGAATTTCCGGCGCCTCAAAGGACAAGTCTTCCAGCACTTTCTCGACCAGCGTATGCAGGCGGCGCGCCCCGATGTTTTCGGTCTCCTCGTTCACCGTTTGCGCCATCTCGGCGATGCGCTCAATCGCCTCGGACGTAAACTCCACCCGAATGCCCTCGGTCTCGAGGAGCGCGGTATACTGCTTCATCAGCGAGTTTTCCGGCTCACGCAAGATGCGGATGAAGTCGTCCTTCGTCAACGGTTCCAGTTCCACGCGAATCGGAAACCGTCCCTGAAGCTCTGGAATCAGGTCGGACGGCTTCGCGATGTGGAACGCACCCGCACCAATGAACAGCATGTAATCCGTCTTCACCGCGCCGTATTTTGTCGATACGGTCGAGCCTTCGACAATAGGCAAAATGTCCCGCTGCACGCCCTCGCGCGACACGTCCGGCCCGTGCGATTCACGGCCCGCGATTTTATCCATCTCGTCGATAAAGATAATCCCGTGATTTTCCGCTCGATAGATGGCCTCGGCCGTCACGGCATCCATATCGATCAGCTTCTGCGCCTCTTCCTGCGTGAGCACTTTGCGGGCCTCTCGCACGGTCATCTTCCGCTTCTTCGTCGATTTCGGCAACAGGTTGCCGAGCATCTCTTGGAGATTGCCCAGGCTTTCCGCACCCATGCCCGGCATGAATCCCAGCGCCATGGGGCCCGCCTGCTCCTCGACGTCCACCTCGACGTAGTGGTCTTCAAGCGCCCCCATCAGCAACTTCTGCTTCACGCGCCGGCGTTCCTCTCGCACCTGATCAGACGATGGCTCCTGCGGGCGATCCGCCGAGAATCCCCCGCTGAACAGCATCTCAAGCGGATTCCTCCCGCGCGACCGCGCGCCTGGATCCGGCACCAGCGCTTCAACAATTCGTTCGTTGGCGCGGGTCTCGGCCTCGCTTTTCACCCGTTCCGCGTGCTCCGCCTTGACCATCCGCACAGCCGTCTCCACAAGGTCTCGAACCATCGATTCCACGTCGCGGCCGACATAGCCCACTTCGGTGAACTTCGTGGCTTCCACCTTGATAAACGGTGCACCGACGAGCTTACTCAGCCTGCGCGCAATTTCCGTCTTTCCGACGCCCGTTGGTCCAATCATCAGGATGTTCTTTGGCGTCACCTCGGCCTGCATTTCGGGCGATAGCTTCGACCGGCGATACCGATTTCTCAAGGCAATCGCGACGGCTCGCTTTGCCTTCTTCTGGCCCACGATGTACCGGTCCAGGTACTCGACAATTTCTCTGGGCGTCAACTCTCGCTCACTGGGCATGAGTCATCCCCCTATACCCCGACAGTCTCAAGGACAATGTGGTCGTTCGTGTACACACAAATCTCAGAAGCGATGAGTAGAGACTGCTTCGCAATCTCGGCAGGCTCGAGTTGCGTATTCCGGGCCAATGCGCGACCGGCCGCGAGTGCGTATCCGCCGCCCGATCCGATAGCGCATATGCCGTCGTCCGGCTGAATCACCTCTCCGCCCCCTGAGACGATGAGGAGATCCCGCGAATCCATGACAATCAACATCGCTTCGAGTTTTTGCAGCACTTTGTCAGACCGCCACTCCTTCGCAAGTTCCACGGCCGCCCGGGGCAGGTTCCCTTGAAATTCAACCAGTTTCTTCTCGAACTTCTCAAACAACGTGAACGCGTCTGCTACAGAGCCCGCGAACCCCGCAACCACGCGATCGTGATACAGCCTGCGCACCTTTCGAGCCCCATGTTTCATGACCATGCTGTTCCCAAACGTAACCTGGCCGTCGCCTGCCATGGCACCGCGCCCGTCTCTCAACATCGCAAAGATCGTGGTTCCGTGCATTTCATATGCCATCTTCGCTCGACTCCCGTCCCTGTTTGCCTCGACGTGCACGGGGATGCGCCGCGTAATACGCTCGAGCCAGTTGCTCGCGGCTCGTGTGGGTATAAATCTGCGTGCTCGACAAACTCGCGTGCCCCAACAATTCCTGAACGCTCCGGAGATCCGCCCCTCCATTCAGCATGTGCGTCGCGAACGAATGGCGCAAGCCATGCACATGGACAGAACGAAGACCAGGAACCTCTCCGATGCGCCGAGCTAACACCCGGCGCACGCTGCGGTCGGTCAAGCGCCCTCCGCGACGATGGATGAAGACAGCCGGGCAGGAGGCCACTCGCTCGCGAAGCGGGAGATAGTTTCGAATGGCTTCCGCAGCCCGCCGCCCGATGATCACGTAGCGCTCGCGCCCTCCCTTGCCGAGAACGCGCGCAAAACCTGTGTCCAAGTCGAGATCGGCTACGTCCAAATGCACACATTCGCTGACGCGAACCCCCGTCGCGTAGAGAAACTCCAATAGAGCGCGATCCCGTAGGGTCGAGAAATCGTCGCCCTTGAGGTGATCGAGGAGCGCAGCCACCTCTTCCTCGTGCAAGTAGCGTGGCAGACGCCGTTCCCTCTTTGGAAGGCGAACGTGTTCTGCCATGCCCGGGCGCAACCAACCTCGATCGGCGCAAAAACGCATAAACGTTCGCAAACACGAGAGCCGCCTCGCCACACTCGACTTGGCGGCCCCTTTCGCCAGCAGGTCGCTCGCGTGCATACGCACATCCCGCGTCGAGAGCTCGCTCATACAACGGATGTTACGATGATCCAGCCACTGCCGAAACGCCTCGAGATCCTGCCCATAACTGCGCACGGTGCGCGGGCTGAATTGAAGCGCCGCATCACGCAGGAAGTCCTCAATGGCCATTTGGACCGTTGGACTCACACCCGTTCCAACTCCCTCATCAAAGCCTGGAGATCCTCCAGCGCCCGCGCGGCGTACCGCTCGTAACGAGCCTTCTTATCTTTGACCGGCGGATCGAGTGGCGGAAAAATGCCAAAGGTCGCATTCATCGGTTGGAAGCCTTCGGGCGAGGCATGCGTGATATAGTGCGCCAAACTGCCTATCGACGTGGTTGCCGGGAATTCGAGCGCCTCCTGACCTGCCGCGACGCGAGCCGCATTGATGCCCGCAATGAGGCCAGAAGCTGCGGATTCGACGTACCCCTCGACGCCCGTCATCTGGCCTGCAAAAAACAGCGACCGGCGCGCCTTCGACTGGTACGTGGGAAGGAGCGCGACCGGGCTGTTGATATACGTATTCCGATGCATCACTCCGTATCGCACGAATTCAGCCTGTTCAAGTCCAGGGATCATGCGGAACACCCGCTTCTGCTCGCCCCACTTCAGGTGCGTCTGAAAACCCACCATGTTGTACAGCGTAGCGGCCGCATTGTCCTGCCTCAGTTGCACAACCGCAAACGGACGCTTCCCCGTCTTGGGATCGCGGAGGCCGACCGGCTTCATGGGGCCAAAAAGCAGCGTCTGTTTGCCGCGCTTCGCCAACGTCTCGATGGGCATGCAACCCTCGAAGTACCGCTCCTCTTCAAAATCCTTCAGCTCAGCGCACTCCGCATGGACGAGGGCGTCGTAAAACGCATCAAATTCCTCTTCGGTCATGGGGCAGTTGATGTAGGCAGCATCGCCCTGATCGTATCTCGACTGCAGGAACACCTTCGACATGTCGATGGATTCCTTGGTGACAATGGGCGCGGCAGCATCGTAGAAATACAGATCCCCATGTCCCACGAGCTGGCGGATGTCCTCGGATAACGCCTGAGACGTGAGGGGGCCCGTTGCAACAATCGTGACGCCATCCTTCGGGATCTCTTCCATTTCGCGACGAATGACCTTGATGTTCGGATGGTTCGAGACGAGTTCCGTCACACGCTGCGAAAAGCCGTCTCGGTCGACGGCAAGGGCGTTACCGGCCGGTACGGCGTGCGCGTCCGCGGCCTGGATAATCACCGAATTGAGCCTGCGCATTTCCTCCTTCAACAGACCCACGGCGTTCGTGATACTGTTGGACCTGAGCGAATTGGTGCACACAAGTTCCGCGAATCGGTCAGTGTGATGGGCTGGCGTCATATGAACCGGGCGCATCTCGTACAGCGTGACCTCAGCACCTCGATTCGCGGCTTGCCAAGCCGCCTCCGATCCAGCCAGTCCCGCGCCGATCACCGTGACACGAGCCACGCTGACACCTCCTCATTTCGCCTGTGCCTGTGTCTCCAACGCCGAGTGAGCCTTTTCATTGCTGCACACGACGACGGTCTTCCCCTTGCCTCCCTTTTCAATCATGGGGTGACCGCAGATCGGGCACGTCTGCCCCGTCGGGCGCTGCCATAGCACGTAGTCGCATTCGGGATACCCGCTGCACCCGTAAAAGACTTTTCTCGACTTCCCTCTGCGCTCCACGAGCGGTTTACCGCACTTCGGACACGGCACAGGAATTTCCTTCAGGATGGGTTTCGTATTTCGGCACTCTGGGAACCCGGGGCACGCGAGAAACTTTCCGTACTTCCCCGTCTTGTACACCATCAGACGGCCGCATTTTTCACAGCGGACATCCGACACCTCATCCTTCAGCTCGACATGCCCCAGGGCGCTTTCCGCCTTCTTTAAATCCTTCTCAAAGTCATGATAAAACTGATCGAGCAACTGGATCCAGTTCGCGTCGCCCTCTTCGACCTTATCCAACCTGTTCTCCATGTCGGCCGTAAACGACACGTCGATGAGCTGCGGAAAGTGATCCTTCAGGATGTTCACCACGATTTCCCCGAGTTCGGTCGGGACAAACCGCTTCTGCTCCAAAACAACGTATCCGCGCTTCAACAGAATGTCGATGGTCGGCGCGTATGTGCTCGGCCGGCCAATCCCCAGCTCTTCCATCGCCTTGACGAGAGACGACTCCGAGTAACGCGGAGGCGGCTGGGTGAAATGTTGTTCCGGCTTCCAAGACTTCACCTGAACGACATCGCCCTCTTCGAGAGGCGGCAGCAGCTTACCCTCCTCTTCCTCCCCGTCGTCATCACGTCCTTCGGTGTAGAGCGCCATGAATCCAGGAAACCGGACCACCGAGCCCGTCGCGCGAAACCACGCGCCGTTCGCCTCGAAATCGACCGATGTCGTGTCGAGCACGGCCGACTCCATCTGGCTTGCGACAAATCGCTCCCAAATCAGCTTGTAGAGGCGATACTGATCGCGCGACACGTGTTCCTTCAACTGATCAGGATGGCGCATCACGGAAGTGGGACGAATGGCCTCATGTGCGTCCTGAGCGTCCTCGTTCTTGGCATACTGCCGTGGACGATCCGGCACGTAATCTTCACCAAACGACCGCCGAATGTATGCCCTCGCTTCTTCCTGCGCGGACTGTGCGATGCGCGTGGAGTCGGTTCGCATGTAGGTAATCAGACCGACCGTTCCTTCTCCCGGCACATCGAGACCTTCATACAGCTGTTGCGCAATTTGCATGGTCTTGTACGCGCGAAACCCCAGTTTACGAGCGGCTTCCTGCTGAAGGCTGCTCGTGGTGAACGGCGCCGCCGGATTTCGCTTGCGCTCCGACTTCTTGACCCGACGAACCACCAGCGAATGGCCTTCCACGCGAGCCAACAGTTCCCGCACGGCCGCTTCGTTTGGAAGCGGTGTCTTTTCCTCGTGATAACCGTAAAACCGCGCCACCAGCTTCTTCCCATGCACCTGGCCATGCGCATCGACGGTCCAATACTCCTCCGGTTGAAACGAACGAATTTCATGCTCGCGATCGACGACGAGTCGTAACGCAACAGACTGCACCCGGCCGGCCGACAGGCCTTTCTTAACCTTTCGCCAGAGCAACGGGCTCAGCTTGTACCCTACAAGTCGGTCCAAGATTCGCCGAGTCTGCTGCGCGTTGACGAGATCGCGATTAATTTTTCGAGGGTGCTGAAACGCCTGTTTGACAGCATCCTTGGTGATCTCGTGAAAGACGACACGGCAATCGTCGTCAGGGTTCAAATCGAGAAGATGCTGCAGGTGCCAAGCGATTGCCTCTCCTTCGCGGTCAGGGTCGGCCGCGAGATACACTTTTTTGGCTTTCTTGCTCGCCTCTCGAAGCGCTTTAATGACGTCACCCTTGCCGCGAATGGTGATATATTTCGGTTCAAACCCATGTTCCACATCGACGCCGAGCTGGCTCTTCGGCAAGTCGCGCACGTGGCCCATGGAAGCTTTCACGGTGTATTTGCTCCCCAAATATTTCCCAATCGTCTTCGCCTTGGCAGGCGACTCGACGATGACCAGATAGTCTGACACGCCACGATCCTCCATTCGTCGCAGCCTTGGCAAACCCTGTCCTTGGTTCAAACCATATTATCACCGCGATCCTTTCCTTTGCAAACCATACGCATGTGGCCCCGTGGGACCCGTTCATGGTCAACCGACCTTCGGTGGGTAGAGCGAAAGTTCCAGTTGTGCTCCCCACGACGTGAATGGTAACGTGAAGGCAGAGGCGGGTCGCGCCGTCCATCCGTTGGCAAGGTGGTTCATATCCTTATGAAAATAGGTACGCACCATGGAAAGTTCCATGCAGATGAAGTGTTTGCTGTCGCCATTCTGCGAACCATTTATCCAGACGCCGTTATCGTGCGAACGCGAAACAAGTCCATTCTGGCCAAGTGCGATCTCGTCGTTGATGTCGGCGGCGGGCCGTACGATCACCACACTGTGCACAAAACACACCGCCCGAACGGAATTCCCTATGCCGCGGCAGGCCTCATCTGGCGGGATTTTGGAGATCGGTTTCTAACGGCGCTCGGCGTCGAACGCGAAGAAGATCGCGCCTTGGTGTGCAACAACATCGATGACAAACTGTTCCAGGCCATTGACGCGATCGACAACGGCATCGAACTCGAACGCGACATGCGCATTAAGGGGATATCGGAACTCGTCGGTTCGTTTAACCCCACTTGGAACTCGCAGGAAGACGAAAACCGCGCATTTGAACGGGCATTGGAGTTTGCCACGCAGATCCTCATGAACTACGCCAACCACGAGATCAGCAGAATACAGGCGACCGAAATCGTGAAAACGGCGTATGCGGCGCGGAAAGAGCCTGCGCTCCTGGTCTTGCCAACTTGCTGCCCGTGGACGGAAACACTCCTCGAGATCGATCCATCTGGAGAAGTGTTGTACGTCGCCTTTCCGGACAAGACGGGCCAATATCGTCTGCAGGTCGTCCCGAAAGGCCCTGGGACCTTCGAAGCGCGAAAACCGTTGCCGAGCGAGTGGGCGGGAAAAGAAGGGGAAGAGCTCGTGTCCGTCTGTGGCGTGGAAGATGCAGTATTTTGCCATCCTGCGCGGTTCATCGCTGGCGCAGAGAGTTTGCACGGTATCTTACAAATGGCAGAAGAAGCACTGGCAGCCGAGCCGTCCAACCCTTGACGTCGGCGCAACGCCCGAAAACGCGCAAGAGCCAGGGTTCGGCATCTAAGCGACCTGGCTCTTGTCAGCGCTCTGTTATTTGGCGAAGACGAGATGACCGATTTCCGCGATCACGGGCTGCTGCCAGACCCAGCTCCCGGCGGGCGTTTCGGAGGGATTGTAGAACACCAACGCGCCCGGGACGATATCGTCCCCCTTCAAGACGTCGAGAGCAGCCTGTACGTTCTGCGCATTCGGCTGAGAGTAAATATAGCCATTCGCGACGCTTTCAAATTGGTAGTGGCCGTCACTGACCTGAAATACAACCTGTTGCACCGTGCTCCCGTATCCACCTGCGGCGATTCGATGCATGATCACGTCGCCAACAGCGATTTGCGCCTGAAGCGACTCGCCACCGGCTTCCGCATGAATCACATGCTCTAGCCAGTACAGGTCACTGGACGACGCGGAGGTGGATGCGGCAACATGGGCCTGTAGCATGTGTGAAGTCTGCGCTAAGCCAACCGGAACCCGGACGGTGGATCCAATCGGAAGATTCAGGGGATCGACAGAGGGATTCGCAGCCAACATCTCTTTCGTGGAGATGCCGAACCGTTTGCCAATGAGGAACAGCGTGTCGCCCGACTTGACCGTGACGTTTTGAACCTCTGGGATTTGCACCGACGAGCCAATGGGCAGATTCTGCGGGGTCACGTCTGGGTTTGCGTCTTCCAACAACTGAACGGGAAGGTCGTGCGCCTGTGCGATAGTCCATAGTGACTGCCCAGGCTCCACGGTGGTGGTTGCCGCGAACGCGGAGGAAACGCCAACCCCTGCCGTCAACGCCATGGCGCATCCCGCGAGACACCAAGATCGAAAACGCATGTCATCCATCCTCTCGTTTTCCGCCTCCGAGGTTAGTTGTCGGGTTCGGGTAACGAGTCCCCTTCGCGCCCTGTGACGCGTTCACCCCAAGGCCCGAGGCCTTTCATCCCCCGTACGCGCGCGTGCGCGATTCGGCAAAGTCTTGGACGACGACCATCATACCAACCTGACTGTCGCGCGAAAACCCAAACTTGTTGACATCACAGGTGACTTCTGCTCTTTCGCCTACCCCGTTCCATTGGCCTTGTGTTGCGACACGAATACCAGTGTGCCGTACCCGGTGAGTTGCCACACCCGCTCGGCTGCTGCAATCGGAAGCTCCACACACCCTGCGCTCTGAGGCCCGCCATAGACAGTCCGAGGGAAGCCGTGAATGGCCTGTTCTCCGTAAAAGAAGCTGACATACGGAACATGTTCCACCCGGTACGGGCGACCGCTTGGCCCTCCCCCCTGCATGGTCTGTTCACGATTGCGCAGGAAGATGACATGCAGACCAGGTTGTGTAGGAGCTGATGGAAGCCCCGTGCTGCACAACGTTTGGAAGACCACACCGCGGCCATCTTCCCACACGCAAAGCCGCTGTGGAACAGCTTGATCCACCATCACCAAGCGATACGGTTGCGCCGTACGCAGATGAAGCGCCATGGCAAGTTGGAGCATTCGGCGCACGCGAGGCCCCGCATAGCCATCCACGCGCAGGCCATGGTCCGACTCGAAGCGCATGACCGCACCTTTCGTGATCTCGGTAAATTGATTTGGATCCCACGTTCGCCGTAACACAGGGGGCAGGTCGGACGAATTCCAGGTCCAGGCGCCCAATGGGGCATGTGACCAGTCCTGAGCATACAGGCGGTCCGTGGGCATTACGCAGTGATAGGTGAATGGCAAGTAACCCAGTTCTGCAAGAACCACGTGCAATACCCAGATGTGCTCGCCGCGATCGCCCACAGTCCATACAGACTGCGCTGCGGCGTGCGTTTCCGAATCACTCGGGCGCTCAGCATGGTTCCACCTTCCCAGCGTGGCTCCACAAGACTCGGGAAGACACAACCATGCGCATAAAACCGCCCAACTCATCGCCAGCAACGAAGGGAACAACCTAGAACGGCGATATCCTTGCATACCATCGCCCCCAATCCCATGTGTAGGATGGGCGGCGAGGAACGTAAATAACATGCCATTCATTGGCTTATCCATCACTGGCGAAGCTCGCGGGCCGAAGATGGTACGTTCCGTCGGGCAGTCGTTCAACCATCCGCGCAAGTTCCATCTCGAGCAAGGCGCCGAACACGTATCCGGCGTCCAACTCGGCGACAATCGCGAGTTCTCCTGCGCGGATGGGCTGGTGCCGACCTAACGCCCGATAGCACGGTTCAAGGTGCGCAGGAACTTTCCCCACATGCTGTTCACGAACGCCCGCTTCTCCGGGCCACAGGTCACTAGGGTCAACGAGTGGGATGGCACCGTCAAACATCAGCCTGTTCACTCCGCGACTGGCTCGCGACGTGATGGGCCCCGGCACAGCGTACACGTCCCGCCCCAACTCGAGCGCATACTGAGCGGTGATCAGAGCTCCGCTCCGGTCCCCCGCCTGGACTACGACGACCGCTCCACTTAGCGATGCAATTAATCGGTTTCGCTCGGGAAAGTGATATTTGCGAACAGGTGTACCTGGTGGGTATTCGCTGACAAGCGCTCCGGAGGAAGCGATTTGGTCGTACAGGCGCCGATTGGACGGCGGATAACATCGGTCAATACCACACCCGAGCACGGCGACCGTATCGCCTCCCATCTCAAGGGCAGCAGCATGCGCCGTCGCATCGACGCCCAGGGCAAGTCCCGAGACGATGACCGCCTCCCGTCGTGCCATCTCGCCGGCGATCCATCGCGCCGCTTCCATACCATAACCTGTCATGCGCCGCGTCCCGACAATTGCGAATGTCTGCCGCTCCGCGACAAGAAGTTCCGCCCGCCCGCGCACAAACAAGGCTATGGGCGGGTCCGCGAGCTGCAACAGGCGGTCCGGATAGTTCTTCGCACCACGCCCGATCACGACAATGCCCCGCGATGCCAACTGCCGCTTCAGGTGATCTGGACAAGGCAGCGTTCGCCGCCAGGCGTCCATGCGACTCACCTGAGCGTCTTCCACTCCCCCGCTTGCCGCCCAGTCCCCCACCTGCGCCTCGTGAAATGCCCGAATCCCGCCAAAGATACGCACCAGCCGCCGCAGGGTGCTCGGCGCCAACCCTGGACAGAGCGACCACAGAATTGCGAGTTCCTCGTCGCTCACAGGAATCCCTCCATGCCTTATTGACTGTCATGGTATCCTCGTTCGCTGGCTCCGTCGATGACGCAAAGAAAAAAGAGTTCGCTTGCAAGAACAAGCGAACTCTTTTTTCTTTGGGATACGATGTACGGGACTGCTCAAGACTTGCAGCGTTCCAGGAGTCCCCGCTCTTCGAGCACCTGGTACAACGTGGAACCCATCTCTGATGGGGTCGGAGCCACGCGAATCCCGCATTCCTTCATCTTTTCGATTTTGGATTGCGCTGTACCAGAACCACCGGACACAATTGCGCCAGCATGCCCCATGCGCCGCCCCGGAGGCGCTGTTGCGCCAGCGATAAAGCCCACGACCGGCTTCTTCATGTTCGCCTTGATCCACTCCGCCGCGTCTTCTTCCGCCGATCCGCCGATCTCGCCGATCATAATCACGGCTTCCGTATCCGGATCGTCATTGAACATCTTCAAGACGTCGACGAAGTTGGTCCCATTGACCGGATCGCCGCCAATTCCGACGGCCGTCGACTGGCCGAGTCCCAGTTGCGTCAACTGGTACACGGCTTCGTAGGTCAGCGTACCCGAGCGGGACACGACGCCGATTTTTCCCGGCGTATGAATATATCCGGGCATGATGCCGATTTTGCACTCGTTCGGCGTGATCACGCCAGGACAGTTTGGCCCAATCAACCGCGTCTTCTTGCCCTCCATGTACCGCTTGACTTTCACCATGTCCAGAATCGGAATGCCTTCCGTGATACACACGACGAGATCCAGGCCAGCCGCCACCGCTTCCATGATGGCATCAGCCGCGAATGCAGGCGGGACGTAAATCACCGAAGCGTTCGCCCCCGTCTCGCGCACTGCCTCTTCGACCGTGTTGAAGACCGGCAGCCCTTCAACCTTCGTGCCGCCCTTGCCTGGGGAGGTGCCACCGACGACCTTCGTGCCGTAGGCTAGCGCCTGCTGCGTGTGAAACAAACCGGCAGATCCCGTGATGCCCTGTGTAATGACGCGCGTTTCCTTGTTCACCAGAATGCTCATCGCGAGTGTCCCTCCTCAGACCAGCGCCACGATCTTTTGGGCCGCATCAGCGAGTGAATCAGCCGCCACCAACTTGAGACCCGATTCGTTCAAGATTTTCTTGCCGGCCTCGACGTTCGTACCTTCCAGACGAACCACGAGCGGCTTGTCCAAGCCCACCTGCTTGGCCGCGGCGACGACACCGTTCGCGATCACGTCGCACTTCATGATGCCGCCGAAGATGTTGACAAGAATCCCCTTCACCTTCGGATCGGACAGGATGATTTTAAACGCCGCCGTTACCTTTTCTTCGCTCGCGCCTCCGCCCACATCCAGGAAGTTGGCAGGCTCGCCGCCGTAGTACTTGATAGTGTCCATCGTGGCCATGGCCAAGCCTGCGCCGTTGACCATGCATCCGATGTTTCCGTCAAGCGCAATGTAACTCAACCCGTATTTCGACGCCTCAATTTCCTTCGGATCCTCTTCATCTTCGTCGCGCAGGTTCACGATTTCCGGATGCCGGTACAGGGCGTTGTCGTCGAAGTTCAGCTTGGCATCCAGCGCGATGATATCCCCCTCCGCCGTCAGCACGAGCGGGTTAATTTCCGCGATGGAGCAATCCTTTGCAACGTACGCGTTGTAAAGCGCCATCATGAATTGGGCGGCCTTCTTCACCGCATCCTGAGGCAGTTCTAGTTTGTACGCCAGGTTGTTTGCCTGGAACGGCGTGAGTCCCGTCAGAGGATCGATGGTTTCACGGAAGATTTTTTCAGGGTGCGTGGCGGCCACCTCTTCAATTTCGACGCCGCCTTCCTGGGAAGCCATCATCACGAGGCGCCCCTGGGAACGATCAAGGACGAGTCCTATGTAGTACTCCTTCTGGATGTTCGTCAGCTCTTCGATGAGAAGTCGACGTACAATTCGACCTTGCGGTCCCGTCTGGTGCGTGACGAGGCACTTGCCGAGGAGCTCGCGGGCGTTCGCCTCCACTTCCTCCAGCGATTTCGAGACTTTGACGCCGCCCGCCTTGCCGCGCCCGCCTGCATGAATCTGAGCCTTCACCACGGCCTTTCCGCCAAGTTCCTTTGCCGCTTCCACGGCCTCTTCGACCGTGAAAGCCACTTTCCCGCGCGGGACTTTGACGCCAAATTCAGCCAGGATGGCTTTCGCTTGATACTCGTGGATGTTCACGATGTCCGTCCTCCTTTGTCCCCCTACGGATACGGCGCACAAAAAAACCGGACAAACGTTGCCATGGCGTCTGCCGACCTTGTGCCATCTATCAGGATAGAACTTCGCGGCACGTTTGACAACGTCTTGACCGGTTGAGACGATGAAAACGCATACAGAAAACCTTGACAAATTCTTGACATTCTATCTATAACGCGCTGTGAAGCAGACTGCACAAATACGAAAACGCAAACACGCCGACGAGCGCGCCGAGAAGGCGCATCGCCGCTCGATCCCTTACTACATGAAGGATGACGCCAATGGCCAGCGCGAGGGTGTCGGCGAAGAGGCTGGCGACGAGCGCATTATCCTTCCACGGAACCGGCGTCAGCCCGAAAATCGCGAGAACCACGGACGCAGCAGCAAGGACTATGGCGCTTCCTCGAAGAATCAGGTAGTCCTCCCCGACAGGCCGTATGCCGCGATGCCGACGATGACGCCGCTTTTGATATGCGCGAAAGTCAATCACCTGCCCGCGGCGACCCTCAGCGTCCCCTCTCGCCATCCGTTTCCTCGGGTTCTCCATGACGGCTCCCTCCTGAGACTCGCCATACCTCGACGATGCGAACGAGATTCTTCCCTACATTATGGCTCATGCACCGAGAAATTGCTATACGTAGGTTGTGAAAAGTTCCGAAAGCGAGGCGAAGCACGTGTTGGGTGATGCACTCGGCGCCATCCGCCACGGAGCGGATGTCCATCTTGTCCGCGTCCAGGCCGACGTCGGCCCTGGATTCCCTCGGTTCACCATCGTCGGCCTTCCCGACTCGTCAGTCAGTGAGGCCAAGGCGCGCGTCCGGTCCGCGTTTCATCACGCGGGCCTGCCCTTTCCCAAGGGCAGGATCACCTTGAATCTTCAGCCTGCAAGCCTCAAGAAACAAGGGTCTTGGCTCGACCTCGCGATGGCCGTCGCGATCCTTCGCGCATCGGCGACACCACCCATCCCGCGGGACGAGACCGTCTTCGTCGGCGAACTCGCGCTCGACGGCACCATTGTTCCCCAACAAGGACTCAGCGCCATCGGACTTCGCATGCGCGACGAAGGACTTTCGTCTCTTTGTGTGAGCGCGGATCAGTCACTGCCGTGGCCGTTTGACGACATGTTTCAAATCTCCCGCACGTCTAACCTGGCTGATGTCGCGGTCATGCTACGCCAGAACCAAGTCCGCGGCGTGGTGTCGTCTTCCCGAAGCGCCAAGCGTGTCGCAGAAGACCGCCGGGCACCTCTGCTCTGCGGGCATCAAGTGGAGCAAAGATTGCTCGCCATCTGTGCCGCTGGTCGGCACTCGCTTCTGCTGGTCGGATCGCCAGGCGTCGGCAAGACCACGCTTGCGGACTCGCTGTCGTATCTTCTCCCCGACCTGACGGAGGAACACGCACTGGAAGTGGCGGCGTGGCAGGAAATTACAAATCCAACCTACGCCTTTTCTCTTCGCCCGCCGGTGCGCAGACCTCATCACAGCGTTTCTCAACGAAGCCTCTTAGGAGGCGGCAGATTCGGAATGCCTGGAGAAGCCACGTTGGCACATCACGGCGTTTTACTGCTGGATGAGATGCTGGAGTTTTCGCACGCCGTGATCAATGCGCTTCGAGAACCCATGGACACTGGTGTCATCGAATGTACCGTAAACGGCAAGCTCACCCGGTTCCCTGCTTCCTTTCAGCTCATCGCGACGGCCAACCCCTGTCCGTGCGGGTACCGTGGCTATGGAGATTGCTCATGTGCCGAACTGGATGTCAGAAGATATTGGATGCGCTGCCCCGGACCCATCCTGGATCGAATCGACATGGTTCATCACGTGAACCGCCAGACCAATGTCGGACAAAGAGGGGATCCACTCGACACCTGGGCCGAGAAGGTGCGAAAAGCCAGAACACTCCTACAGGGCGGATCGTCGGTTCTGACAAACGACGCCAAGCACCTGTTGTGGCGCACGTGTGAGCGGCTTCATGCATCCGAGCGAGATCGAGCAAAAGTCGCGGCACTCGCCACCACCATCGCCGCACTCGACGGACGCCAGGAAGTATCGAGCCCTGATATCGAAGAGGCCATCGCCTGGCGACGGCCGGGATCGCTGTCCCCATCGCGCAACGCCGCGACGTGACAGCATACAGGCATAGGTGGCGCTGTTTGACACAAGTTATATCCACCAAGGGGATTTGCACAGAAAGGAGGTACGGCATGTGTTGCGCGAGATGGGAGTAACGTTCATGGCCACACTTGCATGTACTGCCGGCTTCAACGATGTCATGCCTCTTGCACGCGCAAACGCGGGTAGCCCGGCAAAGGTCGTCTATTTGACCTTCGACGACGGACCCAGCCAGCGTTACACGCCCAAAATCCTCGACATCCTGCACAGCCAACACATCACTGCGACATTTTTTGTGGTGGGTTATCGATGCGAACAATTTCCCTCTTTGGTCCGAAGAATACAAGAGGATGGACACGAAATCGGAAACCACGGATTCTCGCACTTCGACCCTAAAAAACATGCACTGAACGAGGTCATCCTCGACATCCAAAAGACCGATGCAGCCGTTTGGAACGCTTGCGGCACCAAGCCCGTGTATTACAGACCTCCGTATGGTTCCATCAACGCGTCCGAGGTCGAATGCGTACAAAAGCTCGGCCACCCCATTGCGCTGTGGACCGTCGACTCGATGGACTGGAAGGCAAAATCGGCAAGCGCGATTGTTGCCCAAGTGGAACAGCACGCGCAGCCGGGTTCCATCATTTTGTTTCATGATGGCATTAGCTCGAGTCGCCTCACGGTCGAGGCCATGCCGCGCATCATTCGCGACCTGCGTCGAGCTGGATACACGTTTCAAATGCTCCCCATTCGCGATTCAATGCGGATACAGGCGCTCGTGCCGAAAGCCGACGACGACTCCATGCTGCCATGTGACACCCACGACGTCCAGCGCCACCGCCGACCACCGGTCGGAACGCGCAGCATAGGCCGTCAAGGCCGCGACTAGCCTCGCGATCTGCGCCGGGCGCAGCGCGCACACGCTGTCGCCCTCGATGGGTGACGTGCGCGTCTTCACTTCGACAGCGACGAGCTCGTCTTCGTTTTCCGCAACCAGGTCCAGTTCGCCAAAACGAGTTCTCCAATTTTTCTCGATCACGTGCCAACCCAGGCAACGCTCGAGGTATTGTCTTACAAACGATTCCCCGAGTGCGCCCAGTTCACGCCGCCCGAGCTGCACAGTGCGTTCACGTCCTTCGGTACCGATAAATGTAAGCCAAGATCTCTGCCACAGCCTGATAAAGTTCCGGCGGTATCACCTGGTCCACTTCGAGAGCAAACAAAGCATCCACAAGTTCTGTCTGCTCCACAACAGGGACACGATGCCCCTCGGCCGTGCGGACGATGGCATTCGCGACGGCTTCTGCGCCCTTCGCCACGACGCGAGGCGCAAGGTCCTTTTGGGTGTCATATCGCAACGCCACCGCTCGTTTAGCTCGTTGCATCGGAACCCTCTCCTTCGTGATCGACAGTCCAGGACGTAAGTTCCCAGCCGCAGGCCTCTAATGAAGGCGCGACGTGCTGTCCTGCGGCCTGCAGATACTTGACGAATGGAGCGTCTGGGGAACAGGTGATGTGTACATGAAGCGCGGGCCGCTGCGCGGTGAGCACACAAGCCAAGGCGTGGCCGTCCACCTCCAGGTCAAGGCGGAGCCTGTGTACCAGCTTGCCTCGGGATCCCATTCGAGTCCTGCGCTCGGCGCGCCAACGAACGGCGACCGGATGCTCTCGCGCATTCGAATGTGGAACTAAGAACAGGCCCGAACCGCGGCGATCGAACGGATGTGGCGCGACCGACGCAATGAGACGGTCCATCATGACCCACTGCACCAAACGCATTCGGTCCGCAGGTCCCAATCCCTGCTCGAGCCATTCGCGACCCATGGATGCGAATGACACCAGAGGCGACGAAGGGCATTCGCGCAAGCGGACCAGAGTGTGACGTTCAGTCGACTGGGCGAGTTCCCGCATCACGGACCATAGATGCGTCACGGACACCTTGAGCATCTCGGCGTCTGGAGCACCTACGTCGTACAGCTTCGCAGCGGGATAGAGGGGTTCCTCTCCCTCTGAAGCACCCGAAGACGCCATGAAGGACGGCTTGAGAGCGCCAAAACCTCGCTGCGTACCGGCCAGGTTGCTCTCCACAAGTCCCGAATGTGCTTCGTGTAGTTCGGCAGCTGGCGGGAATTTGGGCGACGTCCCTGCGGCGTTGTGCGCACCGCCCTCCTCCGGCCGTCCCTGCTCTGCGCCCACCTGCAGCAGTGCGCTCAACAGCGCCGCCCTCCATCCGCGCTCACTGGCCAATAGCGCTTCATCGCGCAGAATTTCGTATGGCACAAGGTCCGAGGGATCCAGCGGTACATCAGATACCTGTTCACCGACCGCTGGCGATGGCCCTTCAGTACCTTTCGCTGGATGTGCCGTGCTCTCCGCACGATCGGCGCCAACGGGAGGTGCGCGGTCCACACTGCGCGTGATAGGTCCGAGCTCAGCCGACGGAATGCGATGGATGCTAGGATCCATATCGCGTCATCTCCGTTTTTCCCAGACATGCGCGAACGGGGGCGAAGGAAAGGCGATGGATGACAGAGGGTCCGAGGCGCTGCAGTGCTTCTAAATGCGCACGTGTCCCATAACCCACGTGATCTGAGAAGCCGTAACCAGGAAACCCCTCATCCAGCTTCGCCATCAGACGATCGCGAAAGACCTTGGCGATCACGGACGCCGCCGCAATCAAGAGTGACCGCGCATCACCGTCCACAACTGGTAGAACAGGAACCCGATGCCGAAATGCGCGATTCCCGTCGACCAGCGCCAGTTCCGGGTGAATGTGGAGGGCGTCGAGCGACCGCTTCATGGCAAGCTGGGTAGCCTGCAGGATGTTGAGACGGTCAATTTCTTCAGGGCTTGCCACGCCAATGCCGACCGCAAGCGCTTTTGCCCGAATGCGATCCGCCATCTCTTCCCGCGCGCCCGGCTTGAGCTGCTTAGAATCCATCACATCTTTCAGATCCGCATACACCGCCAATTCCAACGGGAGAACGACGCTCGCCGCGACCACGGGCCCCGCAAGGCAGCCCCTGCCCACTTCATCGACGCCTGCGGCTCGAAGACCGTCGCTCAGCGCCACGTCCAATCGGTATCGCCTCATCCAGCCGTCCATCTCACACCTCCTCGGCGTTAGTCTACCTCGTCTCCAATGGATCCGCCATTGCAGCAAGAAGAATTTCATTGCTCACGAAGGAGATTCGTCTTCCGGCCATTCAAGCGATACAGGTCCGAGTCTTCCGTCTTGGAGATCGTGAATCACCATCCTCGCCACACGTTCCTCGTCGATCACGCCACCAGCTAAGAGCGCGCCGCGCGATCGCCCGATTCGTTCGAACCACGGCTGGACGGCTGGCCAAACATCCTGCAGGGTGGTCCACGCGACGGGCTCCTCCACGCGCAGACCGTAGCGATCAGCCAGTGCATCAGGATACCGCTGACTCATGTACGCGAGCACAAAGGCGCATACTTCGTAAACCTCAAAGATCTCTTCTTTCACGGCCCCACTTGCGGCTAGCTTCAACCCTTGTTCCTCGTTTGCCAACTTGGGCGCTAAAACGCCCGGCGTGTCGAGCAACTCAGTCCGGTCCACACGGATCCATTGTAACGACCGAGTCACACCTGGCCGGTCCCCCGTCTTGGCTACGGCCCGTCCCGCAAGCTGATTGACGAACGTCGATTTCCCGACGTTCGGAATGCCACAGACCATCCCCCGCGTGATCACCTTCTCAATCCCGCGGGCGCGGGCGCGGTTTAACTTGGCTTCCACCACCTCATCCAGTGCACGCCTGAACGCGCGCAACCCCTGTCCGCTTTTCGCGTTCACCGGAATGGCCGTCACGCCCTCATCGCGAAACACCTGCACCCAACGTTCCGTACATGTCCGATCGGCTAGGTCCACCCGCGTCAACACGAGGATCCGCGGCTTGTTTTGCGCGAGTTCATCCAGGACGGGACTGCGACTCGACACAGGCAACCGTGCGTCGGCCAATTCAACAACGACGTCAATCCCGCGCAGTTCTTCTGCCATCAGCCGTTTGGCCTTCGCCATGTGGCCAGGAAACCATTGAATAGGCAACCTGCTATCACCTTCCATTTTACGAAACACGAAAAAAGCGCAGGTCGTCTCCTGCGCTTTCTAACGCCTTACCGCCGAACTTCTGCAATCCGCGCTGCCTTACCGGATAGCCCACGAAGATAATGCAACTTCGCCCGGCGCACCTTGCCTCGGCGGACCACTTCAATCTTGTCCACCTTCGGCGAATGCAGCGGAAACGTCCGCTCGACGCCGACCCCATACGAAACTTTCCGCACGGTGTAGGTTTCGCTGATGCCGCTCCCGCGGCGCCGAATCACCACGCCCTCGAAGACCTGAATACGTTCACGCCCGCCTTCACGCACCTTGACGTGAACCCGCACCGTATCTCCGGGACGGAAATCCGGAATGTCCTTGCGGAGTTGGTCTTCCACCACTGAACGCAGCAAGTTCATGGTAGACCTCCCTTCCCAGCCAGTGTTCATGTCTCATCGGACAGAGGACCACTGTGATTACCCGCATTATTATAGCGTACACCGTCAACGAACGCTAGACCTTTGGGAATTGGTCGTGACATGCAGACATATGCGCACGTCACACGCCCACAATGAAATTGGGCGCCCACAGGCGCCCAGCTCATTCGTCAAACCTCAACGCTTCTCCTCAACTTCCGTGTGCCCTTGGACGTCCCACGGTCATCGCCGCGTTCCATGCGCTTCAACGCATGCTGGATCTCCAAGTCACGCGCGTACTGCGTCAACTCCGGCTTCATGACCATTTCGATCAGCTCCTTGACTGAAAGATTGCCTCTCAGCCAAGTTCCGATATGGAAAGCCTGACCTTCCTACAACGCTTACGGAGTTAGCTGACGGGTTCGGGTGTAGGAGCCCCTACGCAGCTACGCGCTGCGATTCACCCCGCGATCCTGGGTCCTCCGCTTCCAATCCGGAACTCAGCGATAGGTCATGAATTCACTATACCATGTATGAGAAAGCTCACGCAATCATTGGACACCCTGTTCGAGCTGCTGAGCGAGCGATACAGGGATCTGGACCTTTGCCAATTGCGTGTTGTCAATATCCTGAAAGATGGTGCTCGTCTGCATGATGAGCGAGCCGACTGAATCCACGACACCGACGGATTGCGTCTGGATCTGGCGAATATATCCGGTCGTTTGGCCCACATAAAATACGTACGCAACTTCACTCGCGTGACTGGATAGCTCTGTGGAGGAAGCGCCAGGCGCTCCGCCCAGGAACGCGGGCAGCGACACGGTGCCGTTAGGAACAATCACGCGGTAAACATTACAGTATTCATCCACCACATAGGTCCGGTTCATTTGGACCAAAGGGAAATGATGCGCCATCGCATACTCCACGACGTCGCGATAGCCGGCGTACGCGTTGAGCGTTGAAACAGGTTGCGCCGGAGACCAGATGGTCCCGTCTTGCTGATAAGCGACCTGACCCTGTTGGTAGAAGGCGATATTAAAATTGTTTTCGTGCACTTGGATGCTCGCCATATCCGGTTGCTGGATTGTGCCATATACCGTAAAGCTCGTGTGCAGATTGCCGTTTTGGATGTTCACAGCTGTCTGCAACTTGTACATGGACGCAGCCTCGCTCTTCTCAATCGCCTGCACAAGCGGGCCCCACGCGGCTTGACGGCTCACGACCTGTGTCGCAGTCCCGGACGCGATGGACACAGACTGTACTCCCGGGGTGCACCCTGTGGCAAGAAGAGTCGCACCGATCGCGAGGCCAAGCAGTCGCCAACGAGACGATTTCATCGGGAACCCTCCTCCTCATTTCGGCGAGGGCGATACAACCATCCGCCGACGATGATCGCCGCCAGTGCGGCACAAGCTGCCGGCAGGACCGGCGTGTTTGACGGAGCAATAATCAGGTAATCGCCTGTCCCATAGATATCCAGAGCCAACACTTCACTCGGCACACCTTGCAAATGCAGTGGCGTCTCGTTGACCACGTTCGTCCGAAACACGCGCCAGACCCGAACCAATTGGCCGTCACCGTCGGCACTTGGCACAAACCGATATGCGGAAAAGTAGCGAACCGGCGAATTTCGGATGTAAGAAGGATCGTTTGTCAGAATCTCCGGGTATAGGCGAACCCCCGTCAGCACGGTTTCAAATCGGAACGACTGGCTCGGAGCGGTATACACGCGTTTCCATGTGCCCTGAGGGCTGACGGTCAAGATGTAGGCCGGGCTCGCATTGACAAACACGGCATCTCGGCCGCCGGACACCAGGGGCCCAATTCGAATATCATTTGGCACGGGATTGTCTGCAGAACCCTGGTAACTCGCCACGATCCGGCCCAGGTTCACGTCGTACACGTGAAGCGAATTGTCTCCAACTAGAAGAATTTGGTTGTCCTGAGCAGTTGTAAAATGCCCTTCTCCCACGACGCTCTCGGCCTGCATGGTTACGGCCGAGCCTCGAGCAGCGCCAAGGCCCATGAGCCGATCATTCGAAATGTACACACCCGATCGATCCGGCTTCACGCCGAGTTGCGCGAGGCAATCGTCCCAGTTGGCAACTTCTTTGGCGCTCGCCTGGTTAGCAATAGCCTGAAAGCTGGCCGGATAGGACGCGGGATCAAGCGCAGCCTCAACGGCCTGTTGGTCCGTCAGAAACGGCGTGAGATACTCGTAAACGCGACCGTTCTCGACGTACCAATTCGCCAATTCGTACGGAAAGAAGGCCCGGACGAGATCGAGCGGATTCACACGTGCCAAATCCTGCGGCGAAGGAACTACCTTCTTCAGGTGCCCTCCCACCGACTTCAACTCGACGATCTCGTACTCCCCTTGAGCCGTCTGAAGCACGTTGTACAACGCATCCGGCGAGTCGGTGGCCGAGATGGCGCGTTGCTCCAATTCCTGCTTCGTCGGAATGTGGCTATCGATGGTGATGATGGCCTGTCCGCCCTTGACCGGGATCACCGCAAACGGGGCCTCAGGCGAGTTCTGAACGCGGAGATTCACCTGCGCATCCTGTAAGACCCTGAAGTGCGTGAGGAACGCCCAGTCATTGAGCGGCAGAAACACCTGCGCGATGAGAACACTCGCCCCTCCGAGGAGCGACGCCACCGGCCGGACACGGCCGATGAGCATCGCGAGAAGCCACAACAGCACGAGCATCACAATCGCGACCAACGCCTGCTTGAGCTTACTGGCAAAGGCAAGCGTACTATATCCTTCTGCCACGATGAGCACGAACAATGTGTACATCAACCAACGTCGGCGAATCGGTCGCTTGAGAGACGTCATCCACAGCAGGATGATGGCGATCACGGCCAACACGCCGTACAACGCGAGGTCGTCCACCAATGGGCGGAGAATCCACACGTAGACGGCGTTTGCGAAGAGCGCCCAAAATACGTACCAAACCCACAGACCGACGGTCTTCCACGACTTAACCATGGTTCTCCTCCTGACCATCGAAGGTGCGGCTCCACAGGAGCAGCAGCCCGACCATGAGGAAATAATTGAGACAGTTTGCCGGATATTCAAACACGTTCTCCACCACGTTGTGCACCAACAGCGCGATCACGCCCACCAGTCCGCCCAAGGCAATGGGGCGATGGGCTCCGGCCGCCCTGCGGACGACTTTCTGGACGACTTCGCCGACAATGCGCACGTGCAGGGCAAAGAACAAGACCAATCCAACAAGTCCCGACTCGCCCAGCACCTTGGCGTAGTAGTTGTCCGAGTAGATGGACAGCCCTTTGTCAGACGCCACGGCGCCACCGTACCGCCCCAGTCCTGCGCCAAACAACGGACTTCCAGCAAGTTGATCAAACGCCTGCTGCCAACGCACCAGTCGCCCGCCCTGAGACGACTTGATGTAGTAAACCTGCGAAAACAGGTCCATGATCCGGTGATGAATGGGCGGCAGGAAAAAGCCGACGACCCCCAAGACGACGACCACCGCGAGCAAACGTCGTTCAAACGCCAGTGCCACCAAAACCACGCCTACGCCGAGCCCAAGCCAGGCCCCTCGAGTATATGTAAGTAGCAATGTGATCAGGCAGATGAGCCCTCCAACAAGAAAGACGACCTTTCGAACGCGATGTTTTTCTGCCAAGCCCATGCCGATGATGAGAGGGGCCATCATCTCCATGTAGGCGCCAAGCTCGTTTGGAGACTTGAGGACGGAAAATACCCTTGTCCGAACATGCTCTCCGACGTCCACCCAACCGGGCGGGATAGGCACAGCAAGCACATATTGAAGCAGGCCATCGAGTCCAATGAGCATCGCCAACGCAGCCGCCACGTACAAAAAGAACGGCGCATCCTCAGGTTCCACTACGAACGGCAGCACAAGGCCAAACAGCATGTCGTACATGTCTGCTCGAAATCCGTCGAACGACGTGCCGGGGCTGCCGAGGCCCATGAACAGAAGTGCGACGAGATACGCAATGTACCACCCGGCATATTTTGACCAAGCGAACACCTGCGGACGATGCCCGCACATCACGCGATTCAGCGCGACAAGCGCGAGAAGTAAGAGCACGATTTTGTCCCAAATCGAGCCGAGCGGATGCACGAACTGTCGAAGCGTGTAGTCCACGATGGGAAATGCTGCGAGCAGCGTGACACATGCCCTGGCCAGCCGCCTGCCCACAAGTCGCGATTGTGCGGGCGCTGCGCGATACACGGTATCCGCGATTCCAAGAAAACGATTTTGCATGTCGCCCACTCCTACCTAACCAGCATAATGGCAGCCCTCTTCAGGGCATGGGGAAGTCACCTTGCGAAGCCGCCTGACGGCGGGCAAGTCGGTGTTCCCTGCGGCGGGGAGCCGAATCGTAGTGCGCCTTCTCCTCTTCCGTCTCCGGAAGCACGGGTGGCACTTCAACGGGTCGCCCCTGTTCATCAATGGCGACAAACGTCAGATACGATCTCGCCGTAAGGACCGTTTCTCCGGTGAGCAAGTTCTCGGCCAGAACTTTTACAAAGACCTCCATAGAAGTCTTGTGCGTGTACGTGACAAACGCCTCGAGGTGAATCGCTTGTCCGACACGAATGGGCGCCAAGAAATCCAAACTGTCGCTCGACGCGGTGACGACTCGTTGACGCGCGTGCCGCATGGCGCTGATGGCCGCGATCTTGTCGATATACGCCATCACCTTGCCGCCAAAGATGGTCTCAAACTGATTGGTATCCGGTGGCAACACCAAGTCGGTCATGTAGGTCCGAGACAAACGAGCAGGTCTTGGTTCCACGGTCCGCCCCCTTCCGCTGGTCCTATGGATACACAAAAGAAAACGGGTACGGACCACCCTGGGTACCCGTTTCCTAGGTCTGTCGTATGCATTCCGTCCTATACAATATCACATTGTCGACATCGCTGGACAGATCTCGACCTCATTTTCGTACGGCGGATCAGGTAGCGGGAACGGGGCTGCGCGTCACGATCTGCGGTTGCCGCTGCCATTGCAAGAGGTACCCCGAAGGGTTAAATGCCCATTCACGTCGCCCCGTGTCCTTATACATCCCGAAGTGGAGATGTGGAGGAAATTTGCCCGCTGTTCCCGGGGGGCCGTATCCCGTGGAACCGACGTAGCCAATGACCTGCCCGGGCCGAACCAGATCACCCACGCGAAGCGATTTTGCGTAGGCTGACAGATGTGCGTAGTAATAGTACGTATTGTTTGCGTCCCGGATCCCAATCCGCCAGCCACCAAATCGGTTCCAACCCATCAGTTCCACGTAGCCGTATGCGCAAGCAAGGACGGGTGTGCCGTAACTCGCGAAGATATCCACACCCTCGTGAATTCGCCGTCCGCCGTAGCTGCGACCGGCCCCAAACGTGTGTTTCACGGTGTAGTTATATCGTTTGTCGATTGGAAACGTGTGCCCCTGAGGGTCAATTCCGAAGGTCCGAAAAATCCGCGCAAACGCGCTGACCCGTTCCACAGCCACCGGATCTTGAAACAGCGTCCACACGGCCTGCTCCTCGTCCTCACCAGCCTCTTCGTCGATGAACCTCGCCAGTGACTTGATCCGATCCTCCGGGTCAAAGGGAAGCGCGAGGCGATCGCCATCCGCGTCCTGACCCAGGCCGCCAAACAGGGCGATGGTGGGGGCGAATACGTCCTGCGGATTCGGATTGCCCGGACCGCTCCAAGCCGGATCGTCCATGGCATAGCCGTAATAAGGCGCTCGTTCCCGGGCCTCGTTCGATTTGGTCAGTTCGGCATACCGATCGATGGCGGCTAACACAGACCAGTCAACGTCGTACGCTTCGCCGTACGCCTTATAGACGGGTACGAGCTGCGCCTGAGGATGACCGGCCCGCGTCTGAGCCGCGTCCGTCTGGGCCGGAAGCGCCAAGATGACGACACCCCACACACATGCATTGACCCTCAGGAGACATGTGAACCAGGGACGGCGCGTGATAGAATGAGTGCGGCGCAACAACACCACCCCTTCACCGGACTCTACGTGTTACCGTCCCCAGATGCGCCGTTTGTATGCCGGGGATGACGAAGGAGAAAGAGGCATCGAGCCATGAATCTCACACAGATGGAAATCGTGGTCCGCTGTACCGAAATCGACGTGAACGGACATGTGAATAACGCGAAGTACCTAGAGTACTACGAGTGGGGGCGAGAAGATTGGTTTGAGCAGCAGGGGCTGGACTACCACACGCTGAAAGGGCTCGGCGCTGTCACAGTCGTCGCGCGCGCGGAGGTCGATTATCATCAGGCGGCACACCAGAACGACCGCCTCGTCATCACGACGTGGCTCGACGGAGTGGGGCGCACAAGTCTGCGGATGCGGCAGCGTCTCACTGGTCCATTCGGCGCACTCGTCGGCGAAGCCCTGTTTATCATCGTCACAGTGTCTCCAGAAACCGGGAAACCTGTTCTGGTGCCGGAGCCGTTGCGCGCGCTCGCAGCACCTGGAACCTGACGGATACAACGAAGTTAGACGAGGTCGTCCAGCTTGTAACCGAGCGAACGCAATTTGTCCTTCAGACGACCGGGAAGCGGCGCCTTCACATCGACGTCATGCCATCTCACCCTGTGCGCGTGCAGATAAAAACTTTCCTCCCGGATGGGACGAGCGCCATACTTCCGATCCGCCAATAGCGGATGACCTAGGTGCGCCATGTGCACGCGAATCTGATGTGTCCGCCCCGTCAGCAGGCGCAGCCGCACAAGCGATGTTCCGCGGCTCGAGGCGATGACCTCGTAAGCCGTTTCACTCGGCTTCCCGCTGTCTTGCACGACGCGAGTCACATTCCCCTCCCGCCGAACCTCGACGGCCACGCGCCCGGCTCCCGACCAAGCACCCTCCACAATCGCGAGATATTCCTTTTCTACCTCGCCGCGCTGGAATGCCTCAGTCCACGCCTTGGCTGCGCGCGCGGTCTTGGCGAAAATGACGACACCACTTGTGTTGCGATCGAGGCGATGAACCGGTGCGGCGCGAAAGGCCCCTTCGCTGCCGCCTTGATCGTACACATACGCTTCCACCTGCGCGGCAAGGCTGGTCTTGTACTCCCCATCCGCCGGATGGGTGAGAATGCCGGCAGGTTTGTTGACCGCGACGATCTCGTCGTCCTCATACAGCACATCGATGGCGCGCGAAACGCCTTGGTATTTTGCAACGGGGTGCTCTCGGAGCGACGCGAAATCCTCCTCGTTGAAGTACAGGTGCACGACGTCACCCTCTTGCAAACGCGTGTCTTGCTTCGCGCGTTTTCCGTTGACCTTCACGCGTCCGGTGCGAATGCTCTTGTACACACCCGACAGAGGTAGACCCGGCAGAAGCAGCCGAAGCCACTTATGAACCAATTTCCCGTCATCCGAGGAACTGATGGTCAGTTCAATCACGAGAGCCTCTCCCTTCGATTCGAGCGCCACGGTTAACGGCCCAATCGCTCGCTTGTCCGTCCCTTGCCGGCATTCCGTCCACCAACACCTCGGTAACGCCGCGAAGTCCGTTCAACCAACACCAGCGAGTGACACGGTCGATCTCGTTCAAATGGAGCGCGCGTTCGCGCAACTCCCCGTCGCGGATCAGGCGAGATCGCAGGGTGCCAGGCAACAGTCCACATTCCACCGGAGGCGTGTACCAGACATTTTCGAGTTCATACGCAATGTTCCCGAACGTGCCTTCCGTCAATTCCCCGTCTTCGTTATACAGCAACACGTCCCACGCGCCCGGAGCTCCGCTTCGAATGCGTTCATAAAATTCACGGTCTGTGGTCTTATGGTACAGCCAGATCCAGCGTCGATCGACTGCTTGCGGCGAGATCGCGAGCGCGCGGCGATCGCCCTGTCGAATGGCCTCGCGGATGGTCGCCACAAAACCGGAACCATCGAACGGCGCGGTCTCGCAGACAACATCTCCTGAAAGGGTTACACGGACTCTCACACGCCAAGTTCCTTCTGAATGGCTCGCCGCACACGCGGAGAGTGCTTGGTCAAGCGCCTCCGGACAAAGCGGGATGCCGAACGTGCGGGCAGACGCCAACACGCGGGCGCGGTGTTCCTGATACAGGAACCACGCCCCCTCATGAAGCCTCATCGTTTCAAGCAGCTCCAGAAAGGAAGCGACGCCCGCGCGCCTGAGCACAGCCGCTTTCAAGATCACCTCGGCTTCCTCGCGCTGCGGCACTGAGTCCCACGTCACACCGCTCCCCGTGCCGTACACCCAGGTCGCGCGATCTCGCCGTCCGAGGAGCGTCCGAATCGCGACGCTCCAAAGCTCTTGATGGTCGGGTGTCCAAAGCCCAATGGCTCCGCAGTACACGCCGCGCGGCGACGTCTCTGCTTTGACAATAGCCTCCATGGCTGCCGCCTTCGGTGCGCCCGTGACGGAACCGCACGGAAAGAGAGCACGGAAGATATCCACCGTGTCGATCTCGTCACGCAGCGTCGCGGTGATGGTGGATGTCATCTGCCACACGGTGGGATAAGCCTCGATGTCAAACAGCTTCTCCACCTTCACCGAACCGGGTTCAGCAATTTGCCCAAGATCGTTGCGCAAAAGATCGACGATCATGAGGTTCTCCGCCCGTTCCTTCTCCGACCGCTCAAGATTGACGCGATGAACGGCATCTTCCGTCTCTGCCCTGCCCCTGGGCGAAGTCCCCTTCATTGGCCGCGTCACGATGGCCTTCCCACAGCGCTGATAGAAAAGTTCCGGTGAAACCGACACAATGTCCCATGATTCTAGGCGCAGCCATGCAGCATACTTGGCTCGCTGCGACCGACGCAAGTCCTCATATGCGAGTTCCGACACGAGCAGCCCTCGAAATTGAGAGCGGCCCGTGACGTTCACTTGATACACTTCTCCACGAGCAATCGACTGGCGAATAGCCTCAACTGTCGCACGATACGGTCGCGACAGGCCGCTCCACCACATCGGAGATATGCCTCGACCATCAGGTGCACCTGTCTGTTCGGCGATCATCAGCGCGGGATTTAGCTGCTCGTCCCACTCGCACTTAGCGCCTACTCGCGGTTCATCAAACGCGGCAAACCAAGCCAGCGGCAACCCCGCCCACGGGCGACGGACTGGAAGATGCGATTGAAAAGCAGGAGCAGCTTCGTAAGTCACAAAGCCGCACACCCAGGCACCGTTTTTCGCACAATCCGCAGCTGCCTCCATCGCAGCCACCACGTCACCCACATCGGTAACGCTCCACACCTGACGAGGGCTCTCAAACACGAGGCGTTTCGGCCTCTCGCCATCCCATGCAAAATCGTACACAAGCCTGACTGGCTCAGCCATTTGAACACACCTCGGTTACCACTAAAAAAGGCCAGGCTAG
>NZ_BCSG01000011.1 GCF_001570745.1 Alicyclobacillus mali NBRC 102425 | reverse complement strand
TCAGGTGGAGTGAATGTGGGTGAACGGGGATCGCCTGGATATCGCACAGCGGCTCGACACGATCATGGAGCGGTTCTTTCGCGGGATGCGCTCGCACTTCACCGAGGACAAATTCGGTTTGACGCACACGCAGGTGTTTGTGCTCCGGCACCTGAGCCTCGTGCCGCAGGCCAAATCGTCTGACCTGGCCCGCATCGCAGGTCTGAGCCCCGGCGCCATCACCCAGGTGTGTGACGAACTGGTCCGATTGGGTTACGTCGAGCGCGTGCGTTCGAGCGAGGATCGGCGCGTCGTGTATGTGATTCTGACGGATCGCGGCCGTTCCCATCTCCGGGAGCTGACGAGAAATCGCGCCGTCAAGATTGCGCAACTCCTGGACAAGCTGGGGGAACAGGACGCGAGGAAGTTTCTCGAGCTTCTCGAGCGATTGGTCGCCATCATGGATGAACACCCATGTGGAGCAAGTCCGCGTGCCAGACAGGAGGGTGAACCATGACCGTTGGCTGGATGGGCCTTGGGCTGATGGGCGAGCGCATGGTCAAGCGAGTCGCCGCGTTGGGCGAGGACGTGGTCGCGTACAACCGTTCGCCGAAAGCGATTCGGGATTTGCCATCCAACGTGCGGCTGACTTCGGACCCGCGAGAAGCCGCGCAGGGATGCCGGTTGACCTTTCTCATGCTCGCCGATGCGGCGGCGGTGGAAGCGGCGCTGTTCGAGTCGGGCGCCATCGATGGGATGGAGCCGGGGACCGTCGTGGTCAATATGAGCACGGTCGGGGTTGAAGAATCGATTCGCTTTGCCGAACGCGTGGAACGACGTGGACTGGGGTACGTGGAGTCCCCTGTCCTCGGGACCACCAAGCCGGCCGAAGAGGGGAAGCTCGTGGCTTTGGTGGCGGGAACGGAGGCGAACGTGGAGGCGGCTCTGCCGTATCTCCGCACCATGGCACACGTCATCCATCGACTGGGCAACGTCGGCAACGGTTCCGCCATGAAGCTCATGGTGAACTACTTGCTCGCCATGTCCATGCTGTCCCTGGGGGAAGCGCTCGCCTTCGCGGAACGGGCGGGGTTCGACGTTCGAACCGCGTTGGACGTGCTGGCCACGAGTTCGGTGTGGCCCGCGGTGTACGGCGGAAAGCGCGGGATGATTGAGTCGGGCGACTTCACGCCCCAATTTCCAGTGAAACATCTGGCCAAGGACATGCGTCTGTTCACGGAGGCCAGCGAGCGTTGGCGGGCTCGCACGCCCATCGCCGGACTCGCCCGGGATCTGCTGCGCCGCGCATCCGCGGGACCGTTCGCCGATCTCGACATGGCCGCGCTCTGTGCGTGGTTCCGCGATGATGGACAGGGCCAAGCCTCGGATCGGTAGGCCTTGACGCAAGGAGGCTTTGTGCGTGGACGTCAGTGTGGTGATCCCGACTTACAACGAGCGAGACAACATCCATCCCCTGGTGGAGCGCATCCATCAAGCTTTAGCCCCTCTGGGGATTTCCTACGAGATCTGGTTTGTCGATGACAGCAGCGACGATACGGTCGCAGTGCTTCGAGATCTGGAGGCCCGGGATCCCGCCGTTCACGTGTTCCACCGCGATCACGAGCGTGGCCTCGCGAGCGCGGTCGTGCGTGGATTCGAAAAGGCGCAGGGCAGGTACCTTGTCGTGATGGACGCTGACCTGCAGCATCCGCCGGAGCTGTTGCCGGCCATCTACGAGCGTTTGGAGTCCGGGATCGACGTGGTCATCCCAAGCCGTTTCGTGGAAGGGGGCTCGGACGGCGGGTTGGGCCCGCTGCGAAAGCTCATCTCGTGGACCGCGAGGGTCATTGGGCAACTCGCGCTCCATCGCCTGCGCAAGATCTCGGATTGCACGAGCGGTTTCTTTGGCCTGCGGCGCGAAGTGATTGAAGGCGTCGAACTGAACCCCATTGGATGGAAGATCTTGATCGAGGTGCTGGTGAAAGGCCGCTATCGCAGCGTGCATGAGATCGCGTACGAGTTCGTGGCCCGCGACTTCGGCGAATCGAAGATGAGCCTCAAGGAGCAGTGGAACTACTTTCGCCACCTCGTGCGCCTGGTGAGCCAGAGCCCGCCGGATCGGCGGTTCTTTCTGTTCTGCCTCATCGGCCTGTCGGGCGTGGTGGTGAACGAGGCGGTCCTGAGCCTCCTGTGGTACGGGTTCCACCTGCGGGACACCGTGGCTTCCGTCGCCGCTTCTTTCGTGGCCATGTTGAACAACTATTTTTGGAACGATCGCGTCACGTGGAAATCCGAGTCCTCCGGACGAGGGTGGGGATGGAAGCTGCCCGTGTTCGTCGGCATTTCGGTCGTCGGGATCGCCATCACGACGCTCGTGATGCGAGGATGCGAGGGCTTTGGCGTGCCCGTTCCCGCTGGACAGGCCATCGGCATCCTGGTGTCCACAGCGTGGTCGTATTGGATGAACAGCCGCGTGACTTGGCGAAACATCGAGCGCGAAGCGCGTGGGGATGCGATTGTGGTCACACGGGAGTCGGTGCGGGATTCGCTGATGCGGGCGAAAACAGGCGCGTGACCAAACGTCAGCCCGATGTCGAACGGTCGGCGGGCCTTTGAGCCGCGCGTGCCTCTGGCGGAAGCCAGGTGCGCGTCTCCCGAGGATCCTGAATGATCCGCGGCGGCACTTCGCCATCCGCGAAAAACCGCTTGGCGACGTACCGGGCTTCAATCGGATTGACCACCCAGTAGCTCAAGTCTCCCGGGATGGACGGGTCGGGATCGTGAAAGGAGCCCGGCAGGGTGGTGTGCACGGTCCGGTACGTCTTGTACTGCGGCGCGCGCGCCGCCAGCCGCGAAATGTCGCCGAGGGACATGTCGGTGTCGATCATCTTCCACGCGTCGAATGCCACTTCGGGCAGCCGGGGCAGCGTTTGAGGGCGAAGGAGCTGATCCTTCAGCGCCACGAGAAACGCCTGCTGTCGCTCGGTGCGCCCAATGTCGCCGAGCGCGTCGTGGCGGTAGCGGACAAACTGGAGCGCCTGTTCGCCGCTCAGGTGATGCCGGCCTTTCCGCAAGTGAATGACGCCGTACACCTTGTCGCCCGTGCGGTAATCCATGTTGCGCGGCACATCGATGTCGAGGCCGCCGATGCGATTCACCATGTGCACGAGCGCATCGAATCGAATGATGGCGTAATGGTCGATGGGGAGACCAATCAAGCGCTCCACCAGCATGCAGGTCTCTTCTGGCCCGCCGCTCGCCAGGGCTTCATTGATCTTGTGATAGCGGCCGTCCGGGAAAGCCACCTGGGTGTCGCGCGGGATGGAGAGGAGTTCAATGCGGCGATGGCTGTCATCGAGGCTCGCGACGAGGAGCACGTCGGCATTCCCGCGCGGGTCTTCCGGGCGCTTGTCGCTGCCCAAGACGAGAATCGTCTCGCGCCCCCCAAGCCGCGTGGTGCCTGGGTCCGTGGCGGTCCAACTGGCGGAAGACGGCGCGACCGAGTGCGAGCCATGCGCGTGCGCATGCGGCCTTTCCGGCCGAGGCCAGGCGTGCCAGGCTCCGAACGCCGCGGCAGCCACGGCCACCCACGCCAAACGCCGACCGTGTCGCTTCAAGGCGATCCCTCCCATCTCCTCGTTATCGTGTGAGGAGATGGGGATCTTTATACCGGGATGGACCTGTGAAACGCGTCATTCGTGATATAAGACCTGATTGCAGTTCGCGCAAATGTAGACGTATTGCTCGCGCACGACGCGACCTTCGACGGGCATGCCAGGCTTGATCACGACGCTGGAGTCAAGCTCGACTTGGCGTTCTTCCCGGAACCAGGTATGATCGCAGTGCGGACAGCGGATGGCGTGTTGAGCGCTCGCCATGTCGTTCATCTCCCATCCAAGACCTAGATATCGCGTTCACGTCCACCATTATATCGATCTGCGAAGAACGGGGTCAAAGCCCGCACCGCGGGGAGGTCCGGCATGATACGCGTCGGAACGTGCGCTTTTCACGATCACGACGACTTCTACCCTCGTACCTGGCCCCGGGAGTTCCGGCTTGCCTACTACGCCTCGTATTTCGATCTCGTCGAGATCGACAGCACCTTTTACCGCATCGCGGAGGCCCGCGTGTGGGAGCGATGGCTCGAGCAGGTGAGCCCTTCCTTCATGTTTCACGTCAAGGCGCCGGGCGCGCTGACGTTTCACGTCCGCACGATGTCTCCAGAGGAGCGCCGAGCCGTGGGCAAGGCGTTTTTGGCGGGCCTACAACCTGTCGTGGAGCGGGGACAACTGGGTGTCATCTTGCTGCAGTTCCCCCCGTGGTTTGACGCGACGCGCCAGCATCGCGTGACGGTCGAACGCATGGTGGATTTCCTGCATCCCCACCGAGTGGCGGTGGAATTTCGCGAGCGCAGTTGGTACGCTACCGACGAACGTACCGGTCGGACGCTCGAATGGCTTCAGGCGCTCGGCGCCGTTCACGTGATCTGTGATGAACCCGACGCGGGGCGGACGTCGGTCCCGTACATTCCCCGCGCGACCGCGCCCGATCTCGCCATTTTCCGCATGCACGGCCGGAATCGCGAGACGTGGAATCAAAAGGGTCTCGGTTCGTCCAAGGAGCGATTCCATTATCGATACACCCAGGACGAGCTCCGCGAGCTCGTTCCAGATGTGCGCGCTCTCGCCGGGCAGGTTCGAGAGGTTCACATTCTGATGAACAACAACTCGAACAACGATGCTGTATGGAACGCATTCGATTGGCTGGATCTTCTCCATCTCGCGAGGCGCCCAAGACCTCTTCTCGAGCGCGGAGACCAGATCCGCCTGTGGAGCGACGAGAACGATGGAGGCCTGTCATGAACGAACGGTATCCGAACTGGATGTTTGCCGGCGTCGCCATCGCCGCGTACGAGTTTTCGGGCTTCTTGGCGCGTTGGACCGGCGCCTCGGGCATCCGGTGGGTGGGATACGGCGTGGTGGCGGCTTGTGCCGCCATTCTAGGTGTTCGGTATCTGAGGACCTTTTGGTCGAGCCGGAAGAGGCGCCGGGGCCCAAAAGACCGCTGACTCGGCCTCAGCCGCTTTCGGCGAGAAGGCTCTCCATGTGCGCCGCAAACCCAGGGGAAAGGCGCGTGTAGAACGACACGCCTTGTTGCTCGATCACGCCCACCTCCGTGACGAGGTGCATCAAAACGGTGACAATTTTGTAGGGTTTTCCGAACGGGTCGGGGGTGCTTCCAAACAGCGGCTTTGCGTGGCGCAAGTATTCGGCGTCCGAGCATTCCACCATGCCGAGAATGTGTTCGAGCGCGATTCGATACGTCGTTCGGCCTCGCTGTTGGACGAATTCGCGCGTCGTCAGCTGATACTTCACCTGGTTGCGGACTTCGCTTCGCTTGAGTTCCCCTCGCAGCCGTTTGACCTTGGGAAATGCATACATCGCGCGGTCCCCTTTCTCGCCTCATTGTAGCACACTTGTCACGTGGAACCCGGTGAGACCCGTGCGAGGGAGCGTGGACATTTGGTATGGTTTTGATAGATTTTTGAGGAATGGCGCAGACGGTATCACCAGGAGGAGAGACGCGATTGAATGTCCTGATCTCGATCGCTGCGGTGGTTCTGACCGCATGGAGCATCGGCGTTCATCTTTGGTTGCAAAGCCCTGTGATGCAGTTCTTTGTGTCGTCAGCGGCAGTCATCCCGCTCGCGGCCATCATGGGGCGGGCGACGGAGGCCATCGCGGCGAGGTCCGGTGAGCGATTGGGAGGCCTCTTATCCGCGACGTTCGGCAACGCCGTCGAGCTTATCATCGGCGTGTTTTCCCTGAAGGACGGGCTCATTCCTTTGGTCAAGTCGTCCATCACGGGCTCCATCATCAGCAATCTGCTGTTTGTCTTGGGCCTTTCGTTCTTCGTAGGGGGATTGCGCCATCCGATTCAGAAGTTCAATGTCCGTGTGGCGCGCAGTCACGGCTCCATGTTGATGCTGGGGATTGGCGTTGCGTTTGTGGTGCCCACCGCATTCGCCTACGGCGCCGCCCACGTATCCCCGGTCCTGTCGTACGGGGCAGCCGCCGTCTCCCTCGTGGTCTATCTACTGGGACTCTACTTCAGCCTGTTCACCCATCGCGAACTGTTTCAAGCGATTCAGCATGAAGAGGACGACGCTTCCGCGCCGAGCAGGCCGGTTCTCGTCCATGTGGTGCTGCTCGCGGCCTCGACCGTTCTCGTCAGCCTGGAGAGCGACTGGTTGGTCGGGTCGGTGCGTTCCATCGCGGCACATCTCGGTTGGAGCGAAGTGTTCATCGGCGTGGTGGTTGTCGCCATTATCGGGAATGCCGCCGAGCACGCTTCGGCGGTTTGGATGGCTTGGAAAAACCGCATGGATCTGTCGCTCGAGATTGCCGTGGGAAGCACGCTTCAAGTCGCCATGTTCATCGCGCCGGTTCTGTTTTTCATCGGCGCTTTGATGGGCGTTCCGTTCACGTTCGCGTTCACCTGGCCCGAGGTGGTCAGCATGATGGCCGCCGTCTTGCTGGTGGTCGTTCTCGTCATGGATGGGGAGTCCAATTGGCTGGAAGGCGCCATGGCCTTTGGCGCCTACGTGGTGCTGGCGGCTGGCTTCTACAGCTTGCCGGGGTGACAGGAGATGAATTGGGTGAAGGAGATCCTTCGAAAACTGGCCCAGTACCTGGGTATCGGCCTCGCGACCATCCTGCCGTTTGCGCTGGCCATCTGGGTGGTGGTATTCGTCGTCAACCAGGTCGATGGACTCGTCAGTTGGTACATCCCGTGGGTCTATCTTCACATCCCGGGTCTTGGTTTTTTGATCGTCCTCGCGGCGCTGTTCGTCATCGGCCTGTTGTCGCGCGCATACGTCAGCCGGATTGTGCTGCAATGGGCGGATCGCCTCTTTACCCATATCCCCGTCGTGCGCACCGTCTACACCACGGTCAAGGAACTCATCGAGAACTTGTTCCGGCGGCGAACGGCGTTCCAAACCCCTGTGCTCGTGATGTGGCCTGACGAACGCGCGCAGGTGCTCGGCTTTATCACGTCCGAAACGCTTCCCGAAGCGCTCGATCCACAGGGGCGGATGGTGGCCGTGTATCTCCCCAACGCGTTTCAGTTCGCGGGCGTGACGGTCCTTGTCCCGCGCGATCGCGTCAAGCCGGTCGACCTCAGCGTGGAGTCCGCCTGGCGGTTCGCATTGTCCGCGGGACTCGGCGAGACTCGAGGGCTGGAACCCGAGGGAAAGGGAAGGCAGCCGAGTGCGCAAGCGCCAGTGGGTGGGGAAGGCCCTGAGACTTCAGAGGGGCCGAAGCCCCCTCCGCCGCCCTTTGGAGCGTGAGCGGTGACGGCGCAGGCCGATATCCTGTACAATGAAGAGCATGACACGTGGGAGGTGCGCAGGATGTCCGACGTCACAACCAGGGTGAGGGGAAACCTGGCCGCCATCGAGCCCTACAAGCCGGGCCTGAGCGACGAAACGCTGCGCCGAGAACTGGGGAACCGGCGCATCATCAAGCTCAATTCGAATGAAAACGCACTAGGCCCTTCTCCGCTCGCCATCGAGGCCATTCGCAAGGAACTGCCGCGGCTTCACTTATATCCCGATGGCGCGAGTGATCTCGTTCGCGAGGCCATCGCTCGTCATCACGGGATTTCGCCGGATCAAGTGCTCGTTGGCAACGGCTCCGATGACGTCATCAAGCTCGTCTCCGAAACGTTTCTCGAGCCGGGGGACGAGATCGTCGTGCCGCATCCGTCGTTCTCCCAGTACGGATTCGGCGCACAGGTGATGGACGCGCGCGTTCGCCCCGTGCCGCTGAAGCTGGATTTTACATACGACGTGGATGCCATGGCAGAGGCCGTCACGCCTCGGACGAAGATCGTGTACCTGTGCACACCCAACAATCCGACCGGGACCGTGTTGAAACGTAGTGAGTTCGAGGCGCTCATGGCGCGAATTCCGGACGACGTGTTCGTCGTGGTCGACATGGCGTACGACAACTACGCCTTGGATGAGGAGCGCCTGCAGCTTCGTCCGGAGGAGCTTCAACGCGGGAACGTGGGCTTTCTGTTCACATTTTCGAAGCTGTATGGGCTGGCCGGATTGCGCGTGGGGTATCTGGTGGCGAACGCGGACGTCATTCAGTTCATTCACCGCGTGCGGGAGCCTTTCAACGTGAACCGGGTGGCCCAAATTGGCGCCATCGCGGCGCTTGAGGATGTCGAGCATGTTCGGCGGTCGCAGGCGCTCGCGTCCCAGGCGAGGTTTCAATACGGGCGGCTGGCCGAACATGGGATCCGCGTGATGCCGAGCGAGGCAAACTTTTGCCTGGTGGAGGTCGGCGACGGCGCGGCGGTGTTTGAGGCGCTGATGCGGCGGGCCATCCTGGTGAGAACGGGATTCCGCGGGCTTGAATCGTACGTCCGTATCACCTTTGGAACGCCTGAAGAAAACGAAATGTGCATCGCCGCGCTGCTCGAGGTGGTCGGTCAAACGCATTGAGGCGCAACATGGCGCCATCGCGCGGCCGGGGCAACGCCGGAAGTTGCCATCCGGCCGTGCGCGCGTTTAGGATCGATCCTCGTACGTGTCATCGCCGTCCTGCTCGTACGGCGCGGTATGGCGATCCGACGTGATCATGTTGGTGTCGCGAAAGCGGCCGCTCACCATCTGGCCGGGAAGCCAGGGGGACGTCTTCCCGAGGCGCCGCTCGTCGGTCGTGGCGCCGTAGGGGCCCTCCGGGAACTCCTCGACGGCGAGATCGTAGGTGGCGGCTTGCGCGGCGGCGACGTCGGCCGTCGGATAATCGGTCTCACCCTGTTCGACGGGGCCGGGATCGTACGCGCCGGAGTTGGGGCTCGAGACTGGGGAAGTCTTCGGATGGCGGTTCGGCTTCTTCATGTTGGTTCACCTCGCGCCTAGTGTGCGCACAGGTGCGGCGGATATCCGCGGGCAATTCGACAGGAGGTTCGGGCATGGCTCAAGAAGTTCGTGTTCGTTTTGCGCCGAGCCCTACGGGGGCGCTTCATATCGGGGGCGCGCGCACGGCGTACTTCAACTGGTTGTTTGCGCGAAAGCACGGGGGCAAGTTTGTCCTTCGAATCGACGATACGGATCGCGCGCGTTCGACGGAAGCTTCGTATCAGCAGATTTTAGAGGGACTGCGTTGGCTAGGCATTCTGTGGGACGAAGGTCCAGACGTGGGAGGCCCTTATGGCCCCTACCGCCAATCGGAGCGCATGGACATCTACCGCCGCCAGTTGGACAGGCTCCTGGCCGAGGACAAGGCGTACCCGTGCTTCTGCACGCCCGAGGAGCTCGCTCGGGACCGCGAGGCTGCGCAGCGAGAGGGGAAGCCGCCTCGCTACGTGGGCCGCTGCCGCCATTTGTCTCCTGAAGAGCGATCTCGCCGTATCGCAGCGGGCGAGCCTCACGTGTACCGGATCCGCAGCCGCTTTGAGGGCGAGACCGTCGTGCACGATCTGATTCGAGGGGATGTCGCGTTCGCCAACAGCGAGATCGACGATTTCATCATCTGGAAAGCGGACGATACGCCGACGTACCATTTTGCCTCGTGCGTGGACGATGTGGAAATGAAGATCTCGCACGTCATCCGGGCGGAGGAGCACTTGTCCAACACGCCTCGCCATATCGTGCTGTTCGAGGCGCTCGGCGCCGAGCCGCCGGCGTTCGCGCATGTTCCCATGATCCTCGCGCCGGATCGCAGCAAGCTGTCCAAACGCCATGGGGCCACGAGCGTGAGCGAGTATCGGGACATGGGCATCCTGCCCGAGGCGCTCGTGAACTATCTGTTACTTCTCGGCTTCTCTCCGGGGGACGATCGGGAGATCGTGGATCGGGAAACGGCCATCCAGTTGTTTGATCTCGAGAAAGTGGCCAAGCATGCCGCCATCTATGACGTCAAGAAACTGGAGTGGCTCAACGCCCACTATTTCCGGCAGCAATCCCCTGAGGCGGTCATGGATGAGGCGTGGCCGCAGTTGGTGGAGCGGGGGTATGTGGCGGAGGACGAGTGTCGCCGAGAGGTCCTGATGTGGGTGCGCACCGTGGTCGCGTTCGTGCAGACGCGCAGCCGCAACCTCCAGGAGCTCGTCGACGGGGTGCGACCGTACTTTGAACCGGTCCGCGCGTACGACGAAAAGGGCGTTCGCAAGCACTTCGCGCATCCTGAGACCGCGAGTAGGCTAAGGACCGTGGCGGATCGCCTGGCGGGGGTGGCACCGTTTCTGGCGCCTGTCATTGAGCGCGAGTTCCGGCGGTGGATTGAGGAAATGGGGGTCAAATCGGGCGAACTGATTCACCCCGTGCGTTTGGCCATCACCGGCTTGACCGTGGGGCCCGGTTTGTTTGACGTCATCGCGCTCGTCGGGCGCGACGAAGCCGTGCGCCGATTGCGGGAAGCGGCCGATCGCGTCGAGGCGGGCGAGGTGGTCACGGCGTGAGGGGAAAGCCGGCGGGCTCGCCCGCCGGCCGCCGTCTGCGCAGGCCGTGAGGAACAACAAAACAAAAAAATTGACGAGCGACTATTGACACGGCGTGACGAAGCATGTATATTGAAATACGCAACCGGGTGAAACGCCCGGAAGAGCGAGAGGCGTCAGGGCAAAGATACGATGCCGAATGGTGTAATGGTAGCACGACTGACTCTGGATCAGTTAGTCTAGGTTCGAGTCCTAGTTCGGCAGCCAGTCGGCCCTATCGTCTAATGGCTCAGGACGCCGCCCTCTCACGGCGGTAATAGGGGTTCGAATCCCCTTAGGGTCACCACGGGTCATTAGCTCAATTGGTAGAGCATCCGACTCTTAATCGGGTGGTTGAAGGTTCGAGTCCTTCATGACCCATTTCGGAAAGGCCTCCTGCGAGTGCAGGGGGTCTTTCGTTTTGTTTCGGGTCCACGCAACCTGCACGTCGTGCGGCGTGGGGTAGGTTCTCGCTGTCCTTTCCTGTCTGCGTGGGCTATGATGAGACTATCCATCCTGGAGAGAACGGGGAAGCGTGATGCATGAGAGCACGTAGGTCGGGCGCGGAGCGCCGGCGAATGGCGCATATTCTGGTGGATCGGTTCGGCCCCGCTGTGTGGCATGCCGTCATCGATCGGATGGGTGAGACGCCGGAGGCCGAGGATGCGTTCGTGGACCTCATGCTCGCCGTGTGGACGCGAATCGGCCATCGCGGTGACGTGACACGCCTTCGCGAGCAGGTGGCGCGGGCGCTGACGTCGCTCGGGATTTCGTCTCCAGAGGAGGCCGAATCGAGCGAGGTGGCCGCCGACATGCTCGAGATGCGAGAGGCCGGAGATGAGCTCGAGGAAACCGGGCTGCCGGAGGAGGTGCTTCCGGACCTGCCGCCGGGGCTGCGGAACCGAGCGCTGCAGCGGTTGCGCGCCCAAATCGCGTACGAAGAGGCGGAAGCGCGTCGCTCGGGCTCTCGGGCGGCGCGCGCGACCGCCGGAGCGCTCGTCGTGCTCGGCTTCGCCCTCGTCGGGTACGGCTGGTGGGGAGAGCGGTCGTCGGAAACGGGTCAGCCTACCAACGTCCACCGCGCCTCGCCGGAGCCCATTTCAACCGCCGACCTGCCTGTTCAGGTGCAGGCCGTTTTCGACATCACGCGTCAGCCGGTCGATCTCGGCCATCTGGCCTTTGGCGACGGGGAGCTTGTGATCGGCAGTTTGTCGCTCGGCGCCCAGGGCGACGGCATTCAACTAAGCGCCTATGCGCTTCACGGGCTCGGCGTCTTGGCCCGCCCGCGCTGGACATCGAATGTCGCCATTTCCCCGCCTCCACCGGAGGCGGGGGGATCTTGGCTTCTCCGATCCTGGTCGCTCTCGTCGGCGGGCGCCTGGGCTGTGGTCACGGTGAATTGGACGGAGAATGGCATCCATGGTGCCGCCTCGAGGGTGGACGTGTACGCCGTTCCGTTCGCGGGCGGATCGCCGTCGCGGCTGACCACGCTGAACGTGGGCGACGGCGGTGAGGTCGTGATCGCGACGGGGCCAGGCGGCATCGCGTGGCAAACCGTTTCAGGACAAGAAGGTGTTGCTGCGGCATCTCCCGTCCACCTCGCGCCCATTGTCGTGCGCACGGGCTCGGCGTCGCTCGGCCGATCCGTCAGCATCGACGTGAACGGGCTGGTTCGCAATCCACACGTCACCCACGCGGGCCTTGTGTACCAGGGAACCTCGGCGGCTCCTGCGGCGGCTGGCATGTGGGTGTGCGTGGCGCCGACGGGGCAAGCGACCGCCTACGCGGGCGTGCCCGGCGCGACGGATGGCGCGGTGGTCGAAGGTGAAAGCGGCGTGTTGTATGCGGTAGCTCCCGTGTCCTCGCCAGAAGGACAGACGCTAGCGATGTGCGCCCTGCACGCACCGGGGAGCCGCCAGCCGTCGCTTCGGCTGGAGGTCCCCGTGTCCGCCTGGGGCGCGGACGGGGGCTACGTGGATTACGTCGAGCGTGCTGGAGGACGCACCTATCTTGTGGTGGCGCGCGCCGATTGAGGAGGTGAGGGCGTGAACCAGGTCATTCGAGACAAGCTGGACCTGTTGCCGCAGCGGCCCGGCGTCTACCTCATGAAGGGTGAGGGCGGCGAGATTCTTTACGTGGGCAAGGCCAAGGTGCTGCGGAACCGCGTGCGTTCGTACTTCACGGGGACGCATGACACGAAGACGCAGGTGTTGGTTTCGCAGATCCGCGACTTCGAGTACATCGTGACGGACACCGTCGCGGAGGCGCTGCTGCTCGAATGCAACCTGATCAAACAGCACCAGCCGCCGTACAACATCATGCTGCGGGACGACAAGTCATACCCGTACATCAAACTTACCAAGGAGCGGCACCCGCGGCTGCAGATTGTGCGCCAGGTCAAGCGGGACGGCGCGAAGTATTTCGGGCCGTATCCCAACGCCACGTCGGCGCAGGCCACGAAGCGGCTGTTGGATCGGCTGTATCCGCTGCGCAAATGCAAGACGCTCAAGAAGCAGGTCTGCCTGTACTATCACATCCACCAATGCCTCGCGCCGTGCGTGTACGACGTGGATGAAGCGACGTATGAAGCCATGGCCAAGGAGATCAGCCACTTTTTGAACGGCGGGCACCAGGATGTCGTGCGCGAGCTCGAGCAGAAGATGCAGGCAGCGGCGGAGTCGCTCGAGTTTGAACGAGCCGCGGAACTTCGCGATCTGATTCGCCATATCGAGCAGGTGATGCAGGAGCAGAAGGTCACGTGGACGGACGGGATCGACCGAGACGTGTTCGGCTTCGCCGAAGACCGCGGGCTGCTCAGCGTTCAGGTGTTTTTTGTAAGGAACGGGAAGCTCATCGAGCGGCAGGTGCAGATCGCGCCGCACTTCGACGATCCGCTGACGGACTTCATGTCGTTCGTGGAGCAGTTTTACCACGAACGGGTGGATCTTCCGAAGGAAATTCTGCTGCCCGAGGGCGTGCCCAGCGAGGCCCTCGCGATGGTCGTCGATGCGAAGGTGTTGCAGCCGAAGCGCGGCCCCAAGCGGGATCTGGTCGATCTCGCCTGTGAAAACGCCCGCCAGGCGCTGGCGGAGAAAATACAGCTGATCGACCGCAATCTGGACCGCACGCTTGGCGCGGTGATGGAACTGGGACAGGTGCTCGCCATCCAGCCTCCCCGGCGGATTGAGGCGTTCGACAATTCCAACTTCCAGGGCGTCGACGCGGTGTCGGCGATGGTCGTGTTCATCGACGGCAAGCCCGCCAAGTCGGAGTACCGCAAGTACAAGATCCGGTCCACCCAGGGGCCAGACGATTACGAGGCGATTCGGGAAGTCGTGAGAAGGCGCTACAGCCGGCTCGTCCGCGAGCAGAAGCCGCTGCCCGATCTCGTCGTGATCGACGGCGGGAAGGGCCAGTTGCGCGCGGCGTTGTCCGTCCTCGAGGGCGAGCTTGGGCTCGAGATCCCCGTCTGCGGTCTGGCGAAGGACGAACGCCATCGCACGAGCCAGTTGTTCTTCATGGACGAGGAAGAGCCTGTGCGCATCGAGAGACACAGCCCGGCGTTTTACCTGCTCGAGCGCATCCAGGACGAGGTCCATCGATTCGCGGTGGAGTTTCACCGGTCGAGGCGCAGCAAGACCGGATTTCAGTCCATCCTGGACGAGATTCCTGGCGTGGGACCGGAACGGAAAAAGGCCATTCTCCGCCGGTTTGGCAGCCTGAAGGCCGTTGCGGCGGCGCAGCCGGAGGACTTCCGCGGCCTTGGCATCGGCGACAAACTCGCGCGGGAGATTGTGGCCAGGGTGCGGGAAGAGCTTGCCGCTCGGAAGCAGGCTGATGGCGAGATGGAAATTTCGTCCGAGGCACCGTTTTCTTGATTCTACGATGGCCAATCATTACAATTTAGAAGGTGCCAAACGGGTGGCGGCGTGCGTCGCGCTGGCCTGCGGTGTTTTGCACTTGCACGGCGATCCCGCCGCGCGTACATACCGTTCTTTTGGGGGATTGAAGGGAGGAACCCAAGTGGCAGTGGCCCAAGCAGCCCAGCACAACCGGGAGTTTTTTTGGCGGCGGCTCCACACGCTCTCGGGCGTCATTCCGGTGGGACTGTTCCTGCTGGAGCACCTGTTCACGAACGCGACGGCCCTGGGGGGTGCGGCGGCTTTCAACGAAGCCGTGCAAGCGATTCAATCGCTTCCGCTCCTGCACGTCATTGAGTTCGTGTTCATCTTCTTGCCCATCACGTATCACGGCGTGTTCGGGCTTTACGTGGCGTTCGTGTCCGGCTACAACGCGAACCGGTATTCATTCAGCCGCAACGTGATGTTCGTGTTGCAGCGGGTGACGGGCATCATCACCTTTGTCTTTATCATTTTCCACCTGTGGACGACGCGGTTTTCTGGCAACGCGCCGTCGTTTGACATGGTGCACGAGCTCGTCACCGACAATGCGTACTTCGCGTTCATGATTGTGGGCGTGATCGCGGCGACGTTCCACTTCTCGAACGGACTGTGGTCGTTCGCCATTCACTGGGGCATCACGGTCGGACGGCGCGCGCAGCGCATCACCGCGTGGGTGACGATGATCATCTTTGTCGTGCTGGCGGCGGTCGGCGTGGCGTCGCTGATTGCGTTCCGCATGAACGTCTGAGGTACCATGGACCTCTCGAAGGTGCTGTACACGGAGCATGGGAGGGAATTGACGTGGCAAACACGAGCATCATTGTCGTGGGAGGCGGCTTGGCCGGGTTGACGACCACCATCAAGGTGGCGGAGGCTGGCGTGCCGGTGAAACTGTTCTCCTTGGTCCCTGTGAAACGTTCCCATTCCGTGTGTGCTCAAGGCGGCATCAACGGTGCCGTGAACACGAAGGGCGAGGGAGACTCGCCGTGGGAGCACTTCGACGACACCGTCTACGGTGGCGACTTTCTGGCCAACCAGCCTCCGGTTTTGGGGATGTGTGAGGCTGCGCCGGCCATCATCTACCTGATGGACCGCATGGGTGTCATGTTCAACCGCACGCCGGAGGGGCTGCTCGACTTCCGCCGCTTTGGCGGCACCAAGCATCACCGCACGGCGTTCGCGGGTGCCTCGACAGGGCAGCAGCTTCTGTACGCGTTGGACGAACAGGTTCGCCGATATGAGGTGGCAGGCCTCGTCGAGAAATACGAGGGCTGGGATTTCCTCGGCGCCGTGATCGACGAAGAGCAGATCTGCCGCGGCATCGTGGCGCAGGACCTGCGGTCGATGGAAATCCACTATTTCCGCGCCGACGCGGTCGTCATGTGCACCGGGGGCAACGGACTCATTTTCGGCAAGAGCACCAACTCGATGATCAACACGGGTTCGGCAGGGTCCGAGCTGTATCAGCAGGGCGTCAAGTATGCCAATCCAGAGATGATCCAGGTTCACCCGACGGCCATTCCGGGCGACGACAAGCTGCGTCTCATGTCTGAGTCCGCGCGCGGCGAGGGAGGCCGCGTCTGGACGTACAAGGACGGCAAGCCTTGGTACTTCCTGGAGGAGTGGTATCCCGAGTACGGAAACCTGGTGCCCCGCGACATCGCGACGCGCGCCATTCACAAGGTCTGCGTGGAGATGGGGCTTGGCGTCGACGGGCAAAACATGGTCTATCTCGACCTGACCCACATCCCGGCGGACGTGCTGGATCGCAAGCTGGGCAACATTCTCGATATCTATGAGAAGTTCGTCGGAGACGATCCGCGCAAGGTTCCGATGAAGATCTTCCCTGCTGTGCACTATTCGATGGGCGGACTGTGGGTCGACTACGACCAGATGACCAACATCCCGGGCCTGTTCGCCGCGGGCGAGGCCGATTATCAATACCACGGCGCGAACCGCCTCGGCGCAAACTCGCTCGTGTCCTGCATTTACGGCGGCATGATCGCGGGTCCGAACGCCGTGCGCTGGGCGAAGAATCTGCGCAAGTCCGCGGATAGCCTGCCGGAGTCGCTGTTCGAGCAGTACCGCCGCAAGTACGAGCAGGAATTCGAGGAAATTCTCAAGCTCGACGGTGACGAGAACCCGTACCAGTTGCACCGCGAACTTGGCAAGTGGATGACGGATCACGTCACGGTGGTGCGCTACAACGACAAGCTCAAGGAGACGGACGCCAAGATCCAGGAGCTTCAGGAACGCTGGAAGCGGATCAAGATGTCGGACACGTCGCGCTGGGAGAACCAGGTCGCCCAGTTCACGCGCCACCTGAAGAATATGCTCATTATGGCGCGCGCCATCACCATCGGAGCGCTGATGAGAAACGAGAGCCGTGGCGCACACTACAAGCCGGAGTTCCCAGAGCGCGACGACGAGAACTTCCTGAAGACGACCATCGCCGAGTACACGCCGGACGGGCCGAAGATCTCGTACGAGGACGTCGACGTCTCGCTGATCAAGCCGCGTAAGCGCAACTACGCGGTGAGCAAGGAGGCGACCAAGGAATGAGCACAACAGCGGAGGCCGTGCAGCAGGCGCAGGCGGATTCGGGTCGCAAGGTGCATCTCATCATCGAGCGGCAGGACACGCCGGATTCGGAGCCGTACTGGGAGGAATTTGAGGTTCCGTATCGCCCAGGCATGAACGTAATTGCCTGTCTGATGGAGATCCAGCGCAATCCCGTGAACAAGAAGGGCGAGCCGGTCGCACCGGTCACCTGGGAGATGAACTGCCTGGAAGAGGTCTGCGGCGCCTGCACCATGGTGATCAACAACAAGCCCCGCCAGGCGTGTTCGGCGCTCGTGGATAAGTTGCAGCAGCCCATCCGGATTCGGCCGATGCGCACGTTCCCGGTGGTTCGCGACCTCGTCGTCGACCGCAGCCGGATGTTCGAGGCGCTCAAGCGCATCAAGGCTTGGATTCCGATCGACGGCACACACGATCTCGGCCCAGGTCCGCGCATGTCGAGCGAGGAGCAGCAGATTGCGTACGAGCTGTCTCGCTGCTTCACGTGCGGCGCCTGTGTCGAAGCATGTCCCAATGTGAACGACAAGACGTCGTTCATCGGTCCGTTCGCCATTTCTCAGGCGCGCCTGTTCAACATGCACCCGACGGGCAAGATGAACAAAGAGGAGCGCCTGCAGGCGCTGATGGGCGAGGGCGGCATCTTCGAGTGTGGCAACGCGCAGAACTGCGTGGAGGTGTGCCCGAAGGGCATTCCGCTTACGACGTCCATCGCCGCGATGAACCGACAGGTGACCTATCGCGCCATTGGCGCATGGCTGCGCAAGTAAGGGATAAGGGTCGCGGCAACCCATGGAAAGGCGGGGATGAACGATGCAGGCCGTCTCGGCACAGCGCAGGCAGCGGGCGCAGACGAGAAGTTTCATCTGGCTCATCGTGGCGCTCTTGGTGCTCGGCTTCGGGAGCTACTTTCTCCTTCGGCCGGTGATTCAGGAGGAGACGAGCAACACACCGGTTAACACCGTGCGCCGGTTTATCGGATTCGTTGAACTGAGGGAGTTCAACGAGGCGTACAATCTGCTCACGCCGACGTTCCAGCAGACGCCCGGCTGGCACGCGTCGCTGTACAACCTGTACTTGTCGCTCGATCCGTCCGAGGTGAACTACGCGCTCCTGGGACAGCGGGGCGATGTGGCGGAGGTCGAGTTTTCGAATGAGCAGGGTGGCGTGCTGTATGTGAAGCGCGTCAACGGCAAGTGGCTCATCATGAGCCCGAACGAGGTGACGCAATCAAGCGGTGCGGCGACGCAGTGATGGTGTGCGGTAAACTGGCCGAGGTCTGCAGGAAGCTGCGGCCTCGGCTCGTTTTTTGTGCAGAGCTGTCGCACGAATAGAGAAAGGATGGGGTTCTCATGCCGTACGAGGTTATGTTGTTCTATAAGTTCACCCCCATCGCGGAACCGGACGAATTCGCGCGCTTGCAGCGCGAGATGTGTGAGGAACTGGGGCTTTTGGGCCGCATTCTTGTGGCGGAAGAGGGGCTGAACGGGACGCTTTCCGGTGAAGCTTCTGCCTGTAGGACCTATCGCGAACGCATGCTCGCGGATCCCCGATTCGCCGACATGGTGTTCAAGGTCGATCCGGCCGAGGGCCACGTCTTCCCGCGCCTCTCTGTCAAACGCAAACGGGAAATCGTCCATTTCGGCGTGGAAGGCGCCCCGAAACCGTGGGAGAGGACTGGGCGCCGGCTCTCACCGCGGGAGTGGTACGAGATGCTCGGCAGAGACGATGTCGTCGTGATCGATGGGCGCAATGACTACGAATACGAAATAGGCCATTTCGAGGGTGCGGTGCGCCCGGATGTGATGACATTCCGGGAGTTTCCGGCGTGGGTCGAGCGCCACAAAGATGAATGGCGCGGCAAAAAAGTGCTGACCTACTGCACAGGCGGCATTCGCTGCGAAAAGCTGTCCGGCTATCTCATGGAGCAAGGTATCGACGAGGTGTATCAGCTCGACGGGGGCATTGTCACCTACGGCAAGGATCCGCAGGTGCGAGGGCGCAAGTTCCTGGGCAAATGTTACGTGTTTGATGATCGCGTCGCTGTGCGAATCAATCAGACGGAAGAGGACACCGTGATTTCCCGCTGTTCCGTCTGCGGAGCGCCCTGTGATCGATACATCAACTGTGGCTACTTGGACTGTCATCGCAGGTTTCTTTGCTGCGACGCATGTGAGCGAAACATGCACGGCTTCTGTTCGCCCACGTGCGAGGCGGAGGCGGTGAATCGCGACCGAGTGGATCCACGCGTCAGGTCGTTGTTTGGGATGACTTTTGGCGAACAAAGGTCAGTGCAAACGCGATGAGGGCCAGCGCTGCGGCGACAAGAAAGCTGCAACGGTAAGCGAGCGCCTCACCGTGCGGCCCGAAGGCCGCACTGAACAGTTCAACGCTTACGCCGCCGGTCGTCACGCCGACTCCCATGCCGAGCGTCCGGCTCATGTTGAGAATGCCACCGGCGACGCCAAGGTGAGCCGCAGGGGTCGCGTTCATCACGCGAGCGTTGTTGGCGGGTGTGAACGTGCCCACGCCGCAGCCGACGAGAAACAGGCCGGCGAGAAAGGCCGGCGTGATCCGCGTGAAGGTGAACAGGCAACCTGACCCGATTGCCGCGAGCGCCATGCCGACTGCGGAAACTTTGAGTTTGGACCACCGATCCGCGAGGCGACCGGCGAAAGGCGTGCACAGAGCCATGCCCACAGGAAGGGCTGTAAGCAAGAGACCCGCCTTTGCGCTGGAAAGTCCTTCGATGTGGACGAACCAGTACGGAACCACCAGGGTGACCGCGTACATCACGCTGAATGACAAGATGGACGTCAGGTTGCCGAGCCAGACGATAGGTTCGCGCAGATAGTTGATGGGAACGAGCGGCGAGTCGGCCCGCCGCTCAATGGCGACGAACGAAGCTGCTGCCAGGACCGCGACGGCCAGAAGAATCGCTGTGAGGACCGGGCGGCTTTCAGGGCGAAAGCCCTCCTTTAACACGTACATGGTTACGATAAGCAGGAACGCAAGCACGAGAGCGCCGACGAGATCGAAATGCGGACGTGCGCCTTCCCGGCGATCGCGCGGCAAAAACAACAGCGCCGACAGGGTGCCGAGGATCCCGACGGGCACATTGATGTAGAAGATGAGCCTCCAGGAGGCGATGTGCGTGAGCACGCCCCCGACGAGAGGACCGAGGCTCAGTCCGAGCCCTTGGGCGAGTGCCTGAAACCCAATGGCTTGGCCGCGGCGCTCGGCATCTGCGGCTGCCGTAATGATGGATACGCTGTTGGCCTGGAGGAGGCTCGCGCCTATGCCCTGGACCACGCGAAAGACGAGGAGGCTTGCCAAGCTCCACGACGCCCCGCACAGCGCGGAACCTACGATAAACACGCCGAATCCCAGCGTATACATGGGCCGACGGCCGAGAAGATCTGAAAGGCGTCCAAAGGCGACGATGCACCCGGCGAGCGCCAGAAGGTAGATCAGGCTCACCCATTCAATTCGATTCATCGTCGTGTGGAACGCCTGTTCCAGCTTCGGCAGTGCAATGCTGATAATACTCGCGTCCAGCGCTGCCATGAAGGCGCCGAAGCAAACCGTACCGACGATGAACCACATGCCATTCGGGCGTTGAATCACGCCCTCAAGTGGCAGTCGGCGATCCTTTCTCGCGAGCGTCGCGTGCTGATGCATCCCCTCGTCCCCTCCGATGCTGCACCGCGTGATGCCCATCACTTTCCTCAGAATGCCCCGTTGTTCAGCGTGCTACATCTTCGTCACTTGTCATGATGTCATAACAAGTTGGCGCGCAACTCTATTTTACAAGGCGGCGCGCGGTTTGGCCAGAGTCCGCGCGATCGCCGGGGTCAGCGCGGATGTCGCAGGAGATGCAAGCGGAGCTGGTACCTGTCGGCCGGGTAACGAACGAGCGAGTATTCAACAGGTGACCCGGACTCGTCTCTCGTGAGCCGCTCAATACACAACACGGCGGCCGGCGGTGTCAGACCGAAGCGCATGCAATCGTCCGCATCTGCAAGTTCGGCAGAGATCGCCTGGCTGCCCGAGTTGATTCGGACACCGTTTTGTTCGAAGAAGCCGTAGATGGAGTCGTACATCGTTGGATCTGGTGTCATCCGCGAAGACACCTGGTAAGGTGGCACGAGATAAGATCGCTCGTGGAAGTGCGCAATCTCGTCGACATAGGCCGTTCGCTCAATGTACAACGCCTGCTTGGACCGAGGCATCCGCAGCCAGCGGGCGATATCCTCGGGGCAGGTGCGCATCTCGATCGCGTCCACGCGCACAAGCACGGGAAGCCCAGCAGCTCGAAGTTCCTCGGCAAATCCGTACAGCGTGGTGGAGGCGACTGGATGATCGACTTCGGCTACGAAAGTCCCTTTGCCCTGGCGGCGCACGATAAATCCCGCCGTGACGAGATCGCCCACAGCTTGGCGGACGGTGGTGCGGCTGACGTCGTACATCGACGCCAACTCGGCCTCGGAAGGGATTTGTTCGCCTGGTGGCCATTCTCCGCTCAGGATTTTGTTCAGCAACTCTGATTTCAGCTGTTTGTAAAGTGGGACGCTTTCACGCATCCTGTGGATCGATCCTTTCGTCAAAGGGAAGCCGCATGTCTGGCGGCAGGAACCCTTGTTGGTGAAGAAAGATCCGGTCGCGCGGCATTTGCGCTGCGAGGAGCTCGGCAAAGCTCCTTGCCTTTGCTGGGTGATACCACGCGGCGCGTTCGTGTGGCAGATACCACTGTTCTACACCCAACGCGCGGCTTCGCCTGCCGTTCGAGCCATCGCCGATAAACCAGTCGTCGATGGCGGCGAAATCCGCGAGATCTGCGACGAGCCGCGGGAAATCGGTCGAGCAGGGCAGCAGTGGCGCAATGGCGACCTGCACAGGGATGCCATGTGCGCGGAGCGCTTCGATGGCCCGAACCCGCGCGCGAACCGTGGGTGCGCGCGGCGCGAATCGGCGTCGTACGTCCTCCTGATCCGTCTCGAGCGTCACGGACACGAGGATGCGATGGCGGAGAGCAGCAAGGATCTCGGCGTCCCGGGCGACGAGCGGCGAGCGCGTCTGCACGAATAAAAAATCCAAGAGTTCGGGGACGGACTGCATGGCCGTGAGGAGCGTACGGGTGGCGCCGATCCTCCACTCCAACGGTTGGTACGGATCCGTGCTGGAGGACATGAAGATGCGCGTTCCTCCGCGCTGCTTCGCTCTCCGCAGTTCTCGAAGAAAGGACCCCGCGTCCACCGGCTTGGCGTCGGCATAGGTGCCCCAGCGTTCGCTGCGGAGGCGCGCCACGGGCAGCGCTTGCACGTAGCAGTACTTGCAACCGTAGGCACACCCGACGAACGGATTTAATGTATAGTCGTAGCCCTGCAGATAGCCGCCGGTTGGCGTCAGCAGCCGGCGCGTCGCAACCTGTTTCGCCATGTCGCATCCTCCCGCGAACCGTCTCTCAAGTCTCAAGCGTACCATAGCGCCCGTTTGCATGGTATACATATCGGAAATGTCAACGAAACGAGTTCTCGTGCATCGCCGCCGTGCATGTTGGTGCAGGTGCGTCTCTGCTCGTTGTGATACAGTGGTGTACGGCGGTGCGATGCGATCGCGCCCAAACGGAGCGGCTATAGGAGGTCGGGTGCATGTCCATCTTTGACGCGTACGTGGAACGTAGAAACACTGGATGCATGAAGTGGGATGGTCTCGAGCGCCGATTCGGGAGGGACGATCTCATCCCGCTCTGGGTGGCGGACATGGACTTTCTTTCGCCGCCGGCCGTGATCGACGCGCTCGTGGAGCGTGCCAGGCACGGAGTGTATGGGTACGCGGTGAAGACGGAAAGGTACACAGGGAGCATCGTACACTGGATGAGGTCGCGCCACGGGATCGAGATTTCGCCGGAATGGATCGTGCCCGCGCCGGGTGTGGTGCCGGCGCTCTCGGTCATCGTTCAGGCTTTCACCGAGCCTGGCGATGGGATCCTGATTCAGCCTCCGGTCTATCACCCGTTTCGCCGCGTGATCGAGGGATGGGGGCGACGCGTGATTGAGAATCCCCTCGTGGAGTCGGACGGGCGATACGACATGGATTTTATTGATTTGGAGCGAAAGGCGCAGGAAGCAAAGGTGATGTTCCTGTGCTCGCCACACAATCCCGTTGGACGCGTGTGGACGAAACAGGAGCTGGAGCGCGTCGCAGAGATCTGCCTGCGGCACGGCGTGCTGGTGGTGAGCGACGAGATTCACGCGGACATTGTCTTTGCGCCGCATCGGCATACCCCGTTTGCCTCGCTGGGAGCGGAATGCTCGCGAAACAGCATCACCTGTCACGCGCCGAGTAAGACGTTCAACTTGGCAGGGCTCAACACCGCGTACGTCTGGACGGAAAACGAGTCACTGCGCACGGCGTACGAAAAGGCTTCGCACCGCGCTTCCATGGCGGAACTGAACGTGTTCGGCATTGAGGCGATGATTGCGGCCTATGAACACGGTGCTGCGTGGCTCGATGACTTGCTTGCGTATTTGACAGAATCGCTGGATGAGATGGAGAACGTGTTCCAGAATGAACTTCGGGAGATTCGCATGATCCGCCCGGAAGGCACGTACATGGTATGGTTGGACTTCCGCGCCCTAGGGATGCCGGATGACGAGTTGGACCGGTTTTTGCGCGAAGAGGCTCGTCTTGGGTTGAACGAGGGGCACATCTTTGGTTCGCAAGGCTCCGGGTTTCAGCGCATGAACATCGCGTGCCCGCGCCCCCTTCTGTCTCAGGCCCTGCGCCAGTTGGCAGATGCCGTGCATCATCGTCGTCGAGCGTGATGAATGAGCGTTCCCCTCGATCTCGCCCATCTCACGTGCGGGACGGAACGGTCGCGCGGCGGGCGACATACGATACCCTGACTGTATCCCGCTCTTGTATGACCGGGCAAGGAGGGATCGTGGGGATGGCACCTGTCAAGGACGGGCGCGGCAAGTCGCTGTTGACCGACCGAGAACGAGAGGTGTTCGAACTTCTCGTTCAGGATAAGACGACAAAGGAAATTGCTTCGCAACTCTTCGTCAGCGAGAAGACTGTGCGGAACCATATATCCAACGTGATGAAGAAGCTGAACGTCAAAGGGCGCTCGCAAGCCGTGGTCGAATTGGTGCGGCTCGGAGAAATCACCATCTGACAGGCAACACCCCTACCGCGAGTAGGGGTGTTGAACCTCTTCCGCAGGCCACGCGGGCCTTGGTGCCCCGGCGCCTACTTCACATGTATGCTCGCAGGGCGAAGAATAGACCCGCAACGGACGCGAACGCCGCTTCGCCGGGAGCGCGCATTCTGAGTATAGAAATCGGAACTTTCGTGATTGACAGCGCTTTCATAACCCCGTACTATAGGGTTCGAGGCAAAGTTCGTCACAGGGGGCGAGCAGTATACTTATGAAACGAAGTTTCTAATACGAAACTACGATTGTGTCGCGCGTTGAGCGAAGGGGAAGAGGCCACTCTGAAAGGATGTAAGCGCATTCAAATGTGTGGAAGGAAAGGGGATCGATGATGCACGACAAGCGGCTTGGCGATCCAATTGCGATGGGGCTTGCGGCGTTTGTCATCGCGCAGACCATGTTGAACTTGCCGAACGCTCACTTGGTGCCCGCGCAGGTCACGTTGTTCTTCTTGCCCGCCATCCTGATTTGCGGGGGTCTGGTCTACTTTCTCGCGTGCATCTTCTCGTTCATTCGTGGCGACAGCTTCGGTTTAAGTGTGAACGGGTTTTACGGAGCCTTCTTCACATCGCTGTTCCTGTTCTTCTATTTGGAATTAAAGGGCGTGCTTCAATTTGGCACACAAGCAAACGAGGCGCTCGGCGTATTTCTGCTCATATGGACCATCGTCACGGTACCGTTTGTCGTCGCAGCTTTCCGGGCCCAACTGATGTTCGGCCTGCTCTTCCTCTTCGTATTCTTGGCGTTCCTCGGCGGCACGCTCGCCAACCTCGCGGGCGTCAACAGCGCATTTGGTGGATACTCTGGGCTGATTTCGGCTGCTATTGGCCTCATTCTGATGGCCGAAGGTCTGCTGAAGAGCGTTCAAGGTCATGCCCCACAGGCTGCACCAAGCATCGCGGACTTGACCGCACATTCCGAGGCCTGATGGAATCTCACGTCGGCTGGCCCTCCGGGGCCAGCTTTTTTGATCCACGTGTCTTGCCCACGGTGGGATTGTGATCTACCATGGGAACAGGTTTAATTTCTATGGTGAATCATAATTTATATTGTGAAACTGAGGTGGGCGGATTGCACATCTGGACACAGGCAGATCGACCATGCACCGGCGTCGACGCTCGTGCAGCTCAACAACTTGCCTACGCATTGCTTGAGGGGCGTTCCGTGTATGTGCGGTGTCACGTGCCTGCCTGGGAAGACGCTATGTTTGCTGCCATCCGCGATGTTCTCCTGCGCGCGTGCGAGGCATCGCAGATCTCGGAGGCGCGATACGAGGCTGCGCTCAGTCGACTGTATTCCGCTTTGGACGGCGAACGCATACCCGAACATGCGGTGGTGGTAGACGTTCGCGGTGCGGAACGCGACGGGCCATGTGTCATCGGGCTCCAGGGTGAGGACCAACGGGAGGAGCGGGCGGGTCACGCCGCGCTGCGCTGATGCAAATCCGTCGAACGGGAAGAAGGTGACTCTTGTGCAACCGCTTGCAGGCATCCGCGTCCTCGATCTCAGTCGAGTGCTCGCCGGCCCGTTTTGTACCCAGATTCTCGCCGATCTCGGCGCTGACGTGATCAAAGTCGAGAGCCCTCAGGGGGACGAGACCCGGCGCTACGAGCCGACCAAAGACGGCGTCAGCAGTTACTTTCTCGCGTTTAATCGCAACAAACGGAGCATCGCGGTGGACATGAAGACTGAAAGCGGCCGAGAGATCGTGCGGAGACTCGCGCAGGAGGCCGACGTGCTCGTGGAGAACTTTCGGACAGGGACGATGGAGCGATGGGGACTCGATCATCGCTCGCTCCGTACAGCGAATCCGCGCCTCATCTACGCTGCCATCAGCGGATACGGCAGAACAGGCCCATGGAAGGATCGCCCTGGATACGATCTCGCCATCCAAGCCGCGAGCGGGTTGATGTCCGTCACAGGTGAGGCAGGCCGTGGACCGGTGCGCGCCGGCTGGTCCATCGCGGATTTGACCGCTGGGCTGTGGGCGGCGCTTTCCATCTGTGCGGCCTTATTTGAACGCCAGCACACGGGGCGGGGCAAGTACCTGGAGACAAGCCTGTTTGAGGGCCAGGTGGCGCTCATGACGTACTATGCCACCTCGTACTTCCTCACAGGTCACGTGGGCGAGCGACTTGGGTCTGCACACTTCAGCCTGGCACCGTATCAGGCGCTGTCCGCGGCCGATGGGTGGATTGTCGTCGCGATTGGTAACGACGGGCTCTTTCGAAGGTTGTGCGAAGCGATGCGTTGTCCTGACCTTGCGGACGATCCGCGATTTCAAACGAACGGTCTGCGCGCGCGTAACCGCACCGAGCTTGCGGCGGAACTCGAAATGCGACTGTCGGAGCGCACTGTGCATGAATGGGAGGAGGTTTTGACGGAGGCGGGCGTGCCCTGTTCTGCGGTGAATCGGATCGACGAAGTCCTTCATCTCGAGCAGGTCGCGGCTCGAGGGATGCTTTGGGAAACCGAGTATCCGGGAGTTGGATCGTTCTTTGTGGCGAGATCGCCTTTTTTCGGAGAAGGGTGGGACCTCCACCTGCGCCGGCGCCCTCCTCGGCTCGGGGAACACACAGATGCGATTCTGTCGGAGCTGGGCTACGGCGTGCAGGAGATCGAGGAACTGAAGTCGTCGGGCGCGGTGATGAGTTGCCCCGAACCAGATACGGAAACGCTGGCGTAGGCATGGAAAGGTTACGGAGGAGGCGTGTGTGATGGATTTCAGCTTGTCGCAAGAACAGCTGGCAGTTCGCGAAGTCGTGCGCAAGTTTGTCGATGAGGAGATTCTGCCTCACATTCGGGAGTGGGACGAGAAGCACCATTTTGAGCCGAGGATCCTTCAGCGGCTTGCAGAACTCGGCCTCATGGGCGTCTGTATTCCCGAGAAATACGGCGGCGCCGGGATGGACTACAACACGCTGGCCATTGTCTGTGACGAACTTGAGCGCGGGGATATCGCGTTTCGGACGGCGGTGTCGGTCCACACAGGACTGAATTCCCTCACTTTGCTTCAGTGGGGCACAGAGGAACAGAAGCAAAAGTATTTGGTGCCTCAGGCCCGAGGCGAGAAGATCGGCGCATTTGGACTCACAGAGCCGAACGCAGGATCGGATGTCGCGGCGATGAGGACGACAGCCGTGCGGGACGGAGATTCGTACATTTTGAACGGATCGAAAATTTGGATCTCGCTCGCCGACGTGGCGGACCACTTCCTGGTGTTCGCGTACACCGATCGCGCCAAGAAGCACCACGGTATCACGGCCTTCATCGTGGAGCGCGGTTGGGAAGGGTTCTCGACGAGATCCATCAAGGGCAAGCTCGGCATTCGCGCGGGCAACACAGGTGAACTGTTCTTCGATCACGTCCGAGTTCCTGTCGAGAACCGCGTTGGGGAAGAGGGGGAAGGCTTCAGAATTGCCATGTCCGCTCTGGACAACGGCCGATTCACCGTGGCGGCGGGTGCGTGCGGATGTATTGCCGCTTGTCTCGAGGCATCCGTGAAGTACTGCCACGAGCGCGAGACGTTCGGCCAGCCCATCGGTAAGCACCAATTGGTGCAGCAGATGATCGCGAAGATGGCCGCCAATCTCGAAAGTTCCCGCTTGCTCGTCTACCGAGCTGGCTGGTTAAAGAATCAGGGATTGCCGAATACGCGGGAGACCTCGCTCGCGAAGTGGGTGGCCTGTGACGCGGCGTGGGAGGCGGCGTCGGACGCGGTGCAGATTCATGGCGCCTATGGATATTCCAACGAGTATCCTGTGGAGAGGTACTTGCGAAATGCGAAGGCGCCCGTCATTTACGAGGGGACGCGCGAAATTCACACCATTCTGCAGGCGGAGTACGCACTCGGATACCGGCGAGACAAGCCGCTTTCCCGTCGGTTGCCGGCGTGGCCGTTCGAAGAGTGATGATTCATCGTCGTACAGAGGCGCCGCAGGCGCCTCTTTTTGCGTGCGTGCGATCCCGTTGACCGAAAAAAGTGGGCAATGGTACGATTTATTGGACTCTGGGCCAGGACAGGATGTGGATATCCTTTGGCAGACTACAGTCCCTTCGTGGAGGAAATTGAAAAGGCGCTGCGCCTTGTCGCCGCCACCGTGCGCCGCCGCGGCAGGGTTTTGCTCAAAGATTACGATCTCACGTCGCCCCAATTTGACGCACTCATCACGCTGTACAACGAGGGCGAGCTCACCATCGGTGAATTGTCGGCCAAGCTGTACCTCGCGTACAGCACCACGACAGATTTGGTGGACAGGCTTGAACGGGCTGGTTATGTGTCCCGCCAGCGCGACCTGATCGATCGCCGCGTGGTACGCGTGCAGCTGAGGGACAAGGGGACACAGGTCATTGAAGCGGTGCTCAGCGCACGGCGTGCTTACCTCGATTCCATCTTGAAACACGTCACCACCGAGCAGCGTCGCGCGATTCTACAGGCACTGGATCTTCTTTTGACGAATATGGGTAATTCGTGAACGTCGCGGGCCAGCTGGGCAAGTTGGGCAAGTTGGGTTTCGGCTTCTAGAGGAGTGGAGAGAATGGACTTCGCGCACCGCCCGATTGGCGTGTTCGATTCTGGCATCGGAGGACTCACCGTTTTTCACGCGATGAAGCGACGCCTGCCTCACGAGTCCGTGATTTATTTCGGCGATCGCGCCCGTTGCCCCTACGGAGACCGGGATCCCGAAGAGGTGGAGCGGTTCGCGCTCGAGATAGGCCACTATCTGGAACGTCTTGGTATCAAGCTTCTGGTGGTTGCGTGCAACACAGCGACGGCGGTCGCGCTTCCGCGTCTCCAAGAAGAACTTGGCATCGAGGTCGTGGGGGTCATTGAACCCGGCGCGTGGCAGGCGCTCGAAGCATCCAAATCTGGGCGGATTGGTGTAATTGGGACCTCCGTCACGGTATCGAGCCACGCGTACGCGCACGCACTGAGAGCTCTTCGACCCGATGTCTCTGCCATCGAGGTGGCTTGTCCTCTGTTTGTCCCGCTCGTCGAACAGGGCCACGTGGAAGGCGAAACGGTGGAGTCGGTAGTGCGCGAATCTCTTCAGCCGCTCCTTCAGGCGCATATCGACACGCTGGTACTCGGTTGTACGCATTATCCGCTGCTCATGCCAGTCATTCGCAGGGTGTTGGGCCCGTCCATTCGCGTGATTTCATCTGCGGACGCCACCGCGGAGAGGGTCGCGCGAGTGCTCGCCGAGCAGCAGCTTGAGGAGACCGGTTCCCATCGGGAGCCGGAGGTCTGCTTTCTTACCACTGGAGACACTGCAAGTCTTCGTCTGGCTCTGGCCACGTGGTTTGGCGAAACACCCGAAGAGCGCGCGGTCCGCCACGTGTCGCTGCCCATCCCGGTGGAGCCGATGAAACAGACTGCGCCTTGAGAGGGGGTTGAACATGCGCATCGTGATAGCCACGCAGAACCCGAACAAGGTTCGGGAGTTTGCCGAGATCCTCGGATCGTGCGCGGAACTCGTTCCGCTTCCTCCTAGCATGCCGAAAGCGCCGGAGACAGGCGAGACGTTCATGGAGAACGCCCGGCAGAAGGCCCTGTTCTACGCGTCGCGCGTCGGGGATCCCGTGCTCGCGGACGATTCAGGACTGGTGGTTCCAGCGCTCGGAGGCGCGCCTGGCGTCCGCTCGGCTCGCTATGCTGGCGCGGGTGCAGATGACCAACTGAACAACCAAAAGCTCGTTCAGGCGCTTCGTGACAAAGGGCTTCGGCAGGCCGAAGCATGGTTTGCCTGCGCGATCGTCGTGGCCCATCGAGATCGAGTGCTGGTTGAGGTGGAGTCAAAGGTTGACGGCTTGGTTCACGACGAGCCGCGGGGAGAACAGGGGTTTGGATACGATCCGCTGTTTTCACCGCAGGGGGAATCGCGCCGATTTGCGGAGATGTCCGCGAGGGAGAAGCATCTGTTCTCGCACAGGGCGCTCGCCGTGCGCGAACTGCAGACCCGTTGGCCAGCGCTGACGGCGAAAGCCGAACCAAAGGAATGAGTGGATTTCCGCGGAATGACGCTATCTTGATATCCCATGCCCGATCGACTAAACTATCGAAGGTGGTATGATATGCGGGTGTAGTTCAACGGTAGAACTCCAGCCTTCCAAGCTGGCGGCGGGGGTTCGACTCCCCTCACCCGCTCCACGTGTCTCAGTAGCTCAGGGGATAGAGCAGCGGTCTTCTAAACCGCGGGTCGGGGGTTCAAATCCCTCCTGAGACGCCACGCGGGCAAGCCAGGAGCACCCACCGGGGGTGCTCAATTCACAGATGGGCCTCGCACGCGGTTCAAGCGAGAGTGGTGACCGCGAACGCGCACGCACGCGGGTTCGTCGGATGGTTTGTGGGACACAGTTAGGAGGATCGGTTGAATGGCAGCAAAGTGGGAGAAGACTGGCGCAAATATGGGTGTGCTCGAAGTGGAGGTTGACAGCGAGCGATTTGCCCAGGCGCTGGATGAAGCTTTTAAACGCGTTGTGAAGCGCGTTGCAATTCCTGGTTTCCGGAAGGGGAAGGTTCCGCGCAAATTGTTCGAAAAGAGGTTCGGCGTGGAATCGCTGTACGAGGACGCGGTCAACATCCTCTTGCCGCAGGCCTATCAAGAAGCTGTTGTTGAGACGGGAATCGAGCCAGTGGATCAGCCGTCGGTAGATGTCGTCCAGGTGGAGAACGGGAAGCCGTTCATTTTTAAGGCGACTGTGACGGTGAAGCCTGAGGTTCAGCTCGGCGAGTACAAAGGTGTCGAAGTGGAGGACAAGGCTTTCGAGGTCACGGACCAAGATGTCGAACAGGAAATCCAAAACGTCCTGCGGAGTCACGCGCAGATCGAGACCGTCGAGGATGGCGCGGTTGAAACAGCCGATGTGGTCACCATCGACTTCGAGGGGACGGTCGATGGGGAGCCGTTCGAAGGCGGGGAGGCTGAAGGGTTCCGCCTCGAGATCGGCAGCGGAGCGCTCGTCGCGGGCTTCGAAGATCAGTTGATCGGTATGAAGCCTGGCGAAGAGCGTGAGATTGAGGTCACCTTTCCGGAAAACTACCACGTGAAATCCCTGCGCGGCAAGGCGGCGAAGTTCCGTGTCAAGTTGCACGAAATCCGTCGGCCTATGTTGCGCGAGTTGAACGACGAGTTTGTGCAGGAAATCAGCGAATTTCAGACGGTGGATGAATACAAGGCGGATCTCCGCAAGAAACTCGAAGAGCGGGCAAAACTTGAGCATGAGCGATATATTGAGAACGAGGTCGTGAAGAAGGCGGTTGAGGCCGCGACCATTGAAATTCCGCCGGTGATGATCGAACGGGAAATCGATCACCAAATCAGCCATTTCGCGCAGCAACTGCAGATGCAGCAGATTCCGCTCGATGCATACCTTGAGTTCACGGAGTTGACATTGGAGGAGTTGCGGGACCAATACCGGGAACTGGCGGAGCAAAACGTCCGCACCAGTCTCGTGCTGGAAGCCGTCGCAAATGCCGAGCAGGTCGAGGTCACGGACGAAGACGTCGAGCAGGAGATTGCACGCATGGCGGAGCAAACGGGGTTGGAGGCGGATCGGGTACGCCAACTCTTGAGTTTTCGGGATCCGGAGCTCGCGAGTCTGCGGGACGACTTGAAGACGCGCAAGACGGTGCGCCTGTTGGTGGATCACGCGAAGATTGTGCCGTCGACCGACAACTGATCGAGACGATTTCAAGACAAGACAAGGCCGCGGCCTTGTCTTGTCCTCTACATGGCCGCAGGGAGAGGGAGGCTGTTGCATGTATTATCCGATTCCGTACGTGGTCGAACAGACGAGCCGCGGTGAGCGGACGTACGATATCTATTCTCGGTTGCTGAAGGATCGGATCGTAATCTTAGGAACGCCCATCGACGATCAGGTGGCAAACGCCATCGTCGCACAGCTTCTGTTCCTGGCGGCCGACGATCCGGACAAGGATATCCAGATGTACATCAATAGCCCGGGTGGTTCTGTGACCGCGGGCATGGCCATATACGATACCATGCAACACATCCGTCCAGCTGTTTCCACGGTGTGTATCGGCATGGCTGCGAGTATGGGCGCGTTCCTGTTGGCGGCAGGTGAGAAGGGAAAGCGGTACGCGCTGCCGAATGCAGAAATTATGATTCACCAGCCTCTTGGCGGCGTCGAGGGCCAGGCTTCGGACATCAAAATCCACGCCGAATGGATTTTGAAGACAAAGGAGAAGCTGAATCGCCTGCTTTCCGAACGGACGGGGCAGCCGCTCGAGGTGATTGAGAGGGACACGGATCGCGATAACTTCATGTCCGCCGACGAGGCGAAAGGCTACGGCCTGATTGATGAAGTGTTGCATCCGCTGCATCCGGTTCGCTGAAGGTTGGCAATTCGGATGTCTTTGCCTTGTGCGGCCGGTGTGGTAACCTCGTAAGAGGAGGGGAACGAACCATGTTCAAGTTTAACGAGGAGAAGGGCCAACTGAAGTGCTCCTTCTGCGGCAAGACCCAGGAGCAGGTGCGGAAGTTGGTCGCTGGCCCCGGCGTATATATCTGTGATGAGTGCATTGAGCTGTGCAACGAGATTGTCGAGGAGCAGCTCGGTGAAGACGATGAGTTCGAGTTGAAGGACGTGCCGAAGCCGACCGAGATCAAGTCGGTTTTGGATCAATATGTGATTGGCCAGGAGCACGCAAAACGGGCGCTGTCCGTGGCGGTGTATAACCACTACAAGCGCATCAACGCGGGCTCTCAGAAGAACGACGACGTGGAGCTCTCGAAGAGCAACATCTTGCTCATCGGACCTACGGGTAGCGGCAAGACGTTGCTGGCTCAGACGTTGGCGCGGACGCTCAACGTCCCGTTTGCCATCGCCGATGCCACGTCGCTCACGGAAGCCGGCTACGTCGGCGAGGACGTGGAAAACATTTTGCTGAAGCTGATCCAAGCCGCTGACTACGACATCGAGAAGGCGGAGCGCGGGATCATTTATATCGACGAGATCGACAAGATTGCGCGCAAGTCGGAAAATCCGTCCATCACGCGCGACGTCTCCGGGGAAGGTGTGCAACAGGCACTGCTCAAGATCTTGGAGGGGACCATCGCGAGCGTGCCGCCGCAGGGCGGGAGGAAGCATCCGCACCAGGAGTTCATTCAGATCGACACGACGAACATCCTGTTCATTTGCGGAGGCGCATTTGACGGACTGGAAACCATCATCAAGCGCCGACTGGGCAGCAAGGTCATCGGCTTTGGCGCGGCGGGATCGACGTCAAGCGAGGCGAAGGACTCCGCGATTCTTCAGCATGTGCTGCCGGAGGATCTGCTGAAGTTCGGGTTGATTCCTGAATTCATCGGGCGTCTCCCGGTCATCGCGACGCTGGACGCCCTCGACGAAGAAGCCCTGAAGCGAATTTTGACCGAGCCCAAAAACGCCATCGTCAAGCAGTTCCAAAAACTGCTCGATATGGACAACGTCGTGCTCGAGTTTCATGAGGATGCGCTTGAGACGATCGCCAAAGAGGCCATCCGGCGCGGCACGGGCGCGCGTGGCTTGCGGGCTATCATCGAGTCCATCATGCTCGATGTGATGTACGAGTTGCCGTCAAGGGACGACGTGCAGAAGTGCATCATCACCAAAGCTGCTGTGCTGCGCGAGGGACCACCCATCGTTTTGCGCAAGGACGGGACTGTAATTCCGTTCCAGAGAGAAGAGACCGCCTGACGGCAGTTCCGGGCCAGCCTCCAGGGCTGGCCCTTCGTTTATCCCTCTTTCTGCAGGGCAATACTGCATAGCGCAGCAGGAAGAGGGAGGGATCCGGATGACCGCAAGTATTTTGGCAGCTGTACAACTGTTCTTCGCGCTCGTGATTGGCATGTATTTTTGGAATCTGCTTCGGACACAGAGTCAGAGCCGACACGCGATTGAGCGTGAGTCCAAAAAAGAGTTGGACAAGCTGCGCCGGATGCGCGCCATCTCGCTCACGGAGCCGCTGGCGGAGCGCACGAGGCCGCAGAGAATTGACGATATCATTGGACAACACGACGGGGTGCGCGCGCTTCGCGCCGCCTTGTGCGGACCGAATCCTCAGCACGTGATCATCTACGGGCCACCCGGCGTAGGTAAGACCGCGGCCGCGCGCCTGATTCTCGAAGAGGCGAAGCGAATGCCGGGATCGCCCTTCAAGCCGGACGCGAAGTTCATTGAGATGGACGCGACCACGGCGCGCTTCGATGAGCGCGGGATTGCGGATCCGCTGATTGGATCCGTGCACGATCCGATTTATCAGGGCGCGGGCGCCATGGGGATCGCAGGGATCCCTCAGCCGAAACAGGGCGCGGTCACCAAGGCTCACGGCGGTGTCCTGTTTATTGACGAGATCGGCGAACTCCACCCGATTCAGATGAACAAGCTGCTCAAGGTACTCGAGGATCGCAAAGTGTTTCTCGAGAGCGCTTACTACAGCAGCGATGATACGAATATTCCTGTGCACATTCATGACATCTTTCAGAACGGATTGCCCGCCGACTTTCGACTGGTCGGGGCGACGACGCGATCGCCAGAGGAGTTGCCGCCTGCCCTCCGTTCGCGCTGCGTGGAAATCTTTTTCCGCGCCCTCACGCGTGAGGAGATTCGTCAGGTGGCCGAAGGCGCGGCGGACAAACTCGGCATGCCGCTCGACGAAGGCCTGGCGGACACCGTCGCCGATTATGCCACCAACGGGCGCGACGCGGTCAACCTGGTGCAGATGGCGGGCAGCCTCGCGATGATCGAGAAGCGAGGGACCATTCGTCGTCAGGACATCGAATGGGTCGTGGAGTTCAGCCGCCTGACGCCTCGGCCTGACAGAAAGGTTGCCGACAAGCCGCAGGTGGGCGTGGTGAACGGCCTCGCGGTGTACGGACCTCAGCTTGGGATGCTGCTTGAAATTGAAGTCACGGCGACGCCCGCGCCGAATGGAGACGGTCGGTTGACCATCACAGGGCTCGTCGAGGAGGAGACGATCGGGGGGCGCGATCGGTCCATCCGGCGAAAGAGCATGGCCAAGTCCTCACTGGAAAACGTGCTCACGACACTGGAGCGCTTGTACGGCATCAAGGCCTCCGACTATCACTTGCACGTCAACTTTCCGGGGGGCGTACCGGTGGACGGGCCCAGTGCAGGCGTCGCCATGGCGGTGGCGATTTATTCGGCCATTCGAATGGAGCCTGTGCTGCATACCGTCGCTATGACGGGGGAACTCTCGATTTTGGGCTTGGTCCGACCGGTCGGCGGCGTGACGGCCAAAATGGCCGCCGCGGCGGAGGCTGGGGCAAAGGTGGTATTGATCCCGAAAGGCAACTGGCAGGAGTCGTTTCGTCATCGCGAGGACATCCAGGTTGTGCCCGTCGAACGGCTGGAAGACGTGTTGCGGCTCTCACTGGTTGGCGGGCTGAATGGCCACGGGGCGCGGCCCGATGTTTCGGCTGCGATGATTCAAAAGCCGCTCGCTCAGTGACGTCCCTGCGGTCGCCCATTCGACTTTGCCGGGGCGATTGGATACAATGAAGGGCATCGTCAGGGGAGAGAGTTCGGAGGTGGGGGGCATGGCGACCGAGGAGCATTCGGTGCCAGAGACCAAGGACGTTTATCCACTGTTGCCGCTCCGCGGACTGCTGGTGTTCCCCGGCATGGTTCTGCACTTCGACGTCGGGAGGCCAAAGTCCGTCCGCGCGCTTGAGCAGGCGGTGGCGAACGATCATCTCATCGTGTTGGCTTCCCAGGAGGACGGCCAGGTGGACGATCCGTCCGCAGACGATCTGTACGGGATTGGCACGCTCGCACGCGTGAAGCAGATGCTGAAGTTGCCAAATGGGACCATCCGCGTGCTGGTCGAGGGCTTGAAGCGAGCCGTCCTACGCGCGTTTGTCTCGGAAGACGACTTGTTCACTGTGCGGGTGGAGACCTACGATGAGCCAGAGGACGTGGTGGTGACGCCGGCCATCGAGGCGATGCGCCGTTCGGTGACCCAGCAGTTTGAACAGTACGTGCGCCTGTCCCGCAAGCTCGATCTCGACACGTACGCGACCGTCGTCGACATGTCTCACCCAGGTCAGTTTGCGGACGCCGTGGCATCGCACCTGCCGCTGAAGGTGCGCGAGAAGCAGGATATCCTCGAGGCGTTCGACATCGAGAAGCGCCTCGAGCGGCTTTTGCAGATCCTCTCGGATGAGCGGGAGGTCCTGGAACTTGAGCGCAAGATTCACCAGCGCGTTCGCAAGCAGATGGAACGGACGCAAAAGGAGTACTATCTGCGCGAGCAAATGAAGGCGATTCAGCGGGAGCTCGGCGACAAGGAGGGCCGCCAGGCCGAGGTCGACGAGCTGCGGGAGAAACTCGCCGCCAAGCGGATGCCGGACGACGTCCGGGATCGGGTGGAAAAGGAAATCGCCCGCTTGGAGCGCATCCCGCCCGCCTCGGCCGAGGGCACGGTGGTTCGCAACTACATCGACTGGTTGCTTGCGTTGCCTTGGCTGGAAGCGGCCAAATCCACAGCGGATATCGCCCGGGCGGAGCGCATCCTGAACGAAGAACACTACGGCCTCGACAAGGTCAAGGAGCGCATTTTGGAGTTTATCGCCGTGCAGGCGCTCACCGACAAGCAGGCCGGTCCTATCATTTGCCTCGCGGGTCCGCCTGGCGTGGGCAAGACCTCCCTCGCGCGGTCCATCGCGAAGTCGCTCAAGCGGCCGTTTGTGCGCGTATCGCTCGGTGGTGTCCGCGACGAAGCCGAAATCCGCGGTCATCGCCGGACCTACATCGGTTCCATGCCCGGGCGCATTCTTCAGGGCATGCGCCAGGCCGGCGTCGTCAATCCGGTGTTTTTGCTCGACGAGATCGACAAGATGGCCAGCGATTTTCGCGGCGATCCGGCCTCGGCCATGCTTGAAGTGCTCGATCCCGAGCAGAATCGTGCGTTTTCCGACCATTACATCGAGATCCCGTACGACCTGTCCAACGTGCTGTTCATTACAACGGCCAACAACGTGTACCAGATCCCTGCGCCGCTTCGGGACCGCATGGAGGTCATCCAGCTCTCGGGGTATACGGAGATCGAGAAGCTCCACATCGCCAGGGAGCACCTGCTGCCGAAGCAGCGGACGGCACACGCGCTCAAGGGAGATCGGATTCGCATCTCGGACGACGTGTTGCTGGAGGTCATCCGGCACTATACGCGCGAGGCGGGTGTGCGCCAGTTGGATCGGCAATTGGCGGCGGTCTGCCGGAAGGTGGCGCGCGCTGTCGCGGCGGGTGACGCGAAGCGCGTGACGGTGACGAGCGCGGTGCTCCAGTCGTATCTGGGGCCTCACAAGTACGAGTTCGGCGAGATGGAGACGGAAGACCAGGTGGGCGTGGTCGCGGGACTCGCGTGGACGGAGATGGGCGGGGATCTGCTGCTCGTGGAGGTCTCGATTGTTCCTGGTTCTGGGAAACTCGTCCTGACAGGTCAACTCGGCGATGTCATGAAGGAAAGCGCGCAGACGGCCTTATCGTACGTGCGTTCGTGCACCAGAGCCCTTCGCCTTCCGCCCGACTTCCATGAGAAGGTGGACATCCACATTCACGTTCCGGAGGGTGCCATTCCAAAGGATGGACCATCCGCCGGTATCACCATGGCCACGGCCCTCGTCTCTGCGCTGACCCATGTCAGAGTGCGGCACGACGTGGCGATGACCGGCGAAATCACGCTGCGCGGCCGGGTCCTGCCCATCGGTGGGCTGAAGGAGAAAAGCCTTGCGGCTCACCGCGCTGGGATCCGGACCATCGTGATTCCAAAGGGAAACGTGAAGGACCTCGACGAAGTGCCGGACTTGGTCAAGTCCGAGGTCGAGTTTGTTCCCGTCTCCCATATGGACGAGGTCTTGCGCCTGGCGCTGGTGGACAATCCGCTCGATCACGCCGGAGGTTCACTGGCCGACGAACCTTGGTGGGCCGATGTGTGGTCGGACAGCCGATTCGGAGGAGGCGAGGCGCACCAGTGATCATCCGCAGTGCCGAATTGGAGGCGGTGACCGTTCGCCCGGATCAGTGGCCGAAGGCGCTGCTCCCCGAATTCGCGTTTCTCGGCCGGAGCAACGTGGGGAAATCCACGTTGCTCAATCGGCTGTTGAATCGAAAGCAGCTCGCGCGCGTCTCTTCACAGCCAGGGAAGACGCGCCAGATCAACTTCTATCTCATCAACCGCTCGTTTCGGTTTGTCGACCTTCCAGGCTATGGCTACGCCGCGGTCAGCAAGCAAGAGCGGGAGCGGTTCGCGGTGATGATTGACCGGTATTTGAATCAGCGCGACTGCCTGCGCCGCATCTTTCATCTCATCGATATTCGGCACGAGCCCACCAAGGATGACGTCGCGGTTCACGAGGCCTTGCTCGAGTTGGGCGTGCCGGTGTCGGTGGTGGCGACCAAGGCGGATAAAATCGGAAAAAATCAGTTCCCAAAACACGTGAAGCTCATCCGGGAGGCGCTGCGGACGCCCGTCGATATCTGGCCGGTTTCCGCCGAGAAGCGGACAGGGCTCGAGGCGCTGTGGGCAGTGATGGAGGGCGATCTCGCCGAGTCGGGGGCGTCAGACGGCACGTTCCATGGGGGCGAGGAAATCTCTTCCCCGGGGGCAGACAAGCCGGAAATGGAGTCGTGACCCTGGATTGGCGATGTCGGAGGAATTCTGTTCAACGTTCAAGGGAGCGTCACACCCAATGGGCCGGAGCCCTTGGGCAGGCGCTCCCGCTGCTATATAATGTGATAGGACACGGGGGTGAGGTTCGTGAACATCTTTGTCGTGGGCCTGAGTCACAAAACGGCGCCCGTGGAACTGCGTGAGCGCGTGAGCCTTGGCGATACTGAGGTTCGTCACGTTTTGACGCAGCTCCGCGAGTCGCGGACCGTCTTGGAGGGTGTCGTGCTCTCCACCTGCAATCGCCTCGAAATTTACGGTCTCGGCCCCAGTGCACGGGCCGCAACCGACTTCGCTCTGTCCGCCGTCGCCAAGGTGACCGGTGTGAACCGAGATCTGCTCTGGCAGTACGCCTACGTCCGAGAAGGGGAAGACGCCGTCCGACACGGGATGCGGGTCGCCTGCGGGCTCGATTCGGTGGTGTTTGGCGAGACGCAGATCCTGGGCCAGATGCGCGATGCGTATCAGTTGGCGCTTGATGAGGATGCCACAGGTTCAGTATTCAACCGATTGTTTCGCGAAATCATTCATGTGGGCAAACGGGCGCAGACGGAGACGTCCATTGGGCGAGAGGCCGTTTCCGTGAGTTACGCGGCCGTTCAACTGGCGCGCAAGGTGCTGGGGGAACTTCGCGATCAACAGGTTGTCGTGATCGGCGCCGGTCACATGGCAGGACTTGCCGCGCGCCATTTTGCCGCACAACAGCCGAAGTCTCTCCTCATCCTCAATCGCACGCTGGAGAGGGCGCAGGCGCTCGCCGCCGAAGTTGGAGCTCAAGCGCGCCCCCTGGACGAGGACGAAGTCCGGCACGCCCTGATTCAGGCGGACGTGGTGCTGACCGCAATTGGCCGTGGGCACTACGTGGTGACCCAGGAAATGGTTGCGGACGCAATGGTGTCGCGCCGTGGTCGGCCGCTTGTCATCCTGGACATTGCTGTGCCGCGCGACGTGGATCCCGAGGTGTCGCGTTCGACATCGGTTTATCTCTACGACGTGGACGACCTCGAGGGCGTGGTCGCCGCGAATCTCGAGGAGCGGGCTCGCCAGGAGGCCGTGGTCCAGGCGATGATCGACGAGGGAGTGCGCGCCTTCTCTCACTGGTTGACCGAGCAGGAGGTGGTGCCGGTGATTGCCGCGCTTCATCAGCGCGGACAGGCCATCGAGCGCGAGGTCATGTCGAGCCTTGTGCGCAAACTGCCCCAGCTCAGCGAGCGAGATCAGAAAGTCATTCACAAGCACATGATGAGCATCGTTCATCAACTGCTGAGGGAACCGGTGAAAAACGTCAAGGAGTTGTCGCTGCAGTCGGGCGATCCAAGTTACGCGGAGACGCTCGCCGCGCTATTTGGCCTGGAATTTGAAACGGGCCACAACCGCGTTCGCGTCGAATGGGGACAGGGCTCTTCCTACGCGGCCGACGCTGCCCGGCGGCCGGCGCTCTCCTAGGGTGAGCGATGGCCATGGGGGCTTGGTATGTCCTGAGTATGGTTGCGTATGCGCTGGCGCTCGTGTGGTCGGGCTGGTCGTTTGCGCAGGCGCGGCCCTCATCTCCGCGCACCGGCTACGGGTTGTTTGTGGCGGCCTTCGCACTGGTTACGACGGTCTTTCTCGCGCGCCTCGCTTCCCTGCGTGAAGCGGCCGACTACTCTCGTGGCGATCTCGCCCTATTCATCGCGTGGCTCATGATCACCGTCACGGTGGCGATGGGCCGCGGTGCCGCTTCCAGCCCGGTGGCGCTCTTGCTGAACGCCGTGGGATTCGGCCTGGCGCTTCTGGCGGGAGGGCTGCAGGCAGGTTCCAATACGCCGTTTTTTCCCGCCTCGAGTCTCCTCGCGTTGCATGTGGCGCTGGCCGTGCTCGGCGACACAGCCTTCGCGTTCAGCTTTTCGTTTGCGCTGATGCATCTCGTCCTCGAATCGCGCCTTCGCCGGCGCCTGTTCGACCGCTGGTATCTGCACCTGCCTTCGCTCGCCACGCTCGACAGCCTGGCGCTGTTTGCGAGCGCGACGGGGGCAGGTTTGCTGTTTCTGGCCATGGTGACTGGACTCTGGTGGGGAGATAGGGTGCTTCACCAGTGGCTTCTGGCGTGGCCCAAGTTTATGGTGACTGCGTTTTGCCTCATGCTGTATGTCAGCTATCTGATCTGGCGCGTGCGGCGAAAAGCCTCGACGCGCGCCATGATGATGTTTCAGGTCATCTGTTTTGTCGTGGTGCTCTCCAACCTGTTGTTTGTCGGGGGAAGGCTGCCATGATCCAAGGGAGGATGGACGGTTGCGCACGTTACGAGTCGCAACGAGGCGGAGCGCGCTCGCGCTCACACAGACGAACCACGTGGTGGAGCTTTTGAAGCGGGTAGCGCGTGGCGTCGAGTTTGAACTCGTACCCATCCGGACGCGCGGCGACGAGATCGTGGACCGCGCGCTTTCAGAAGTCGGCGGCAAAGGGCTGTTTGTCGCGGACATCGAGCAAGCCATTGCCACGGGACAGGCCGATCTCGCGGTGCACAGCCTGAAGGACGTGCCGTTCGAACTGCGCGAGGGACTTACCATTGGGGCCGTGCCGCGCCGTGAAGACCCGAGGGATGCCCTCGTAAGTCGAGCGGGTCAAATGCTCGTCGAGCTTCCACCAGGCGCGCGCATCGGCACGAGCAGTTTGCGTCGGCAGGCGGCCATTCGGCGTCTCCGCCCAGATCTGCGCGTGGACACGCTGCGCGGCAACATCGACACGAGGCTTCGCCGCCTTGCGGAGGGGCAGTTCGATGCCATCGTTCTTGCTGTAAGCGGGTTGCATCGCCTGGGGTTGGACGACAAAATCACGGAGTACCTCCCTGTGCATCAGTTCGTGCCCGCCGTGGGCCAGGGTGCGCTGGCCGTCGAGTGCCGCGCAGACGATGACGAGGTGATGCGATACCTCGCCGCTATCTCGGATCCCGATACGACCCGCGCCGTGGAAGCAGAGCGCGCGTTCCTGTCGCGGGTCGAGGGCAGCTGCCAGGTGCCCATCGGCGCATACGCCGAGCGCGTGGGGCATCAGCTGCGGCTCACCGCATTTGTCGCCGATCCGTCGGGCACTCAGCACATCCAGGTCGAGCAGACGGGGGACCATCCGCGGGCGCTTGGCGTCGCGGTCGCCGACGAGGTGCTTCGCCAGGGCGCCGACGCTTGGCTCAAAGCTGGCCAAGGTGATTGAGATGCCGCGACCAGGCGTCCTCGTGACCCAAGCTGGCGATCGCGGCGCGCTGCTTACCTCGACGCTTTGCAGTCGCGGTTTTCACGCGGAACACGTGCCGCTCATCCACACGGTGGCGCGTGCGGAGGCCGCGTCGGAGTTCTCGGACGTGGCGCCGAGCGACGTCTGGGTGTTTACGTCGGCCGCGGCCGTTCGGGCCGTCGCATCGCACGCGCCGGCGGTGGCGCGGCTTCAGGCGGCGCCCGCCGCGTACGCACTCGGCGCCGGAACGTGGCAGGAGCTCATCGCTGTCGCGCCCCAAGCCGCTCAGTTTCCTGGCGTGCGGGGCGCTGGCGACTTCGCCAAGCGTCTCGTCGAAGCGTGTCCGCCGCCGGTCGGCTTTATCTTCCCGCGCGGGCGTCTGGCCCTCGAGGTGCTTCCGGAGGAACTCCGCCGCGTCGGGCGCCGCGTGGCCGAGTGGATTGTGTATGACACCATCCTCCGGCCAGAAGCGGCGAATCGGTTGGCGGAGCGCTCAGGCGACATCGTCATCCTGTTCAGCCCGTCCGCCGTGTCCGCCATCGCGGCGCATCCATCGAGCGGCAGCCTGTTCGCGCCCGGCCGCTTCGCGTGGCTGCCGTTCGGCGGCACCACCGCGAGCGCGCTCGATCGACTGGGCGTGCGTCATCTCGAGCCTCCGCCCGAGCCTTCGCACGAAGCGCTGATTCTCCATCTTGAGACTTTGTATCCTATGGGAGCGTGATCGACATGAGCCAATTTCGCCGCCACCGGCGCCTGCGCCGCACACCTTATCTGCGCGATCTCGTCCGGGAGCATCGCGTCCACGCGGACGATCTCGTCTATCCTGTGTTCGTCGAAGAAGGACTTGACGGGACCTCGCCCATCAACTCGATGCCCGGCGTCTCGCGCTACGGCTTGGACGCGCTGCGAAGGGAAATCGCGTCGCTGTCGGAACTCGGCCTGAAGTCGGTGATCCTCTTTGGCATCCCGCGCGAGAAGGACGAACTCTCCTCCTCTGCGTACCATGAGCACGGCGTGGTGCAGGAGGCCATTCGCGCCATCAAGGCTGAAAATCCGGATCTCGTGGTCATGACGGACGTGTGCCTGTGCGAGTACAATCCGTTGGGCCAATGCGGCCTCGTCCGGGACGGGAAAATTGTGAACGATCCGACGCTTGAACTGTTGGCCAAGACGGCCGTGTCGCACGCGCAGGCCGGTGCGGACATCGTCGCGCCCTCGGACATGATGGACGGCCGTGTCGCAGCCATCCGCGAGGCGCTCGATGCGGGAGGCTTCGAGGACGTCATTGTCCTGTCGTACGCGGTGAAATACGCGTCGTCGTTTTACGGTCCGTTCCGCGAGGCGGCGGACTCGGCGCCGCAGTTTGGCGATCGCAAGAGCTACCAGATGGACCCTGCCAACGGCCGCGAAGCGATGCGCGAGGCGAGATCGGACCTTGAAGAAGGAGCCGATATGCTGATGGTGAAACCGGCGCTCTCGTACATGGACGTCACGGCTCGCCTCCGCGCGGCGTTTGACGTGCCCATCGCGACCTACAATGTGAGCGGCGAGTACAGCATGGTCAAGGCGGCGGCGCAACACGGGTGGATCGACGAAAAGGCGGTCGTCATGGAAATGATGACGTCGTTCAAGCGCGCGGGCGCGGATCTGATTCTCACGTATCACGCGCCGGACGTGCTCCGCTGGCTGCGGGAAGAGGCGCGCTGAGGAGGGGTGGACATGGTCGGGGAGCGTTCCAAGCAAGCCTTTGAACGGGCAAAGCGGGTTCTCGTGGGGGGCGTCAATTCGCCCGTCCGGGCGTTCCGCGCGGTCGGCGGCACGCCGTATTTCGCCGATCGCGGCGAAGGGCCGTACTTGTACGACATCGACGGCCACCGCTATATCGACTATCTGATGAGTTGGGGACCGCTCATCTGGGGCCACGCGCACCCAGATATTGTCCGGGCGATTGCGGAAACGGCAGCGCGCGGGACGAGTTTTGGCGTGCCCACCGAGCTTGAGACCGAGATGGCGGAGGAGATTGTGGAGCTCGTCCCCTCGGTCGAGAAGGTGCGCATGGTTTCAAGCGGCACCGAGGCGACCATGAGCGCCATCCGCCTGGCCCGCGCCGCCACGGGGCGGACGGCCATTGTCAAGTGCATCGGCTGTTATCACGGGCACGCCGATTCGTTTCTTGTCAAGGCGGGATCGGGCGTGGCCGCCCTCGGCCTGCCGGACTCGCCCGGCGTCCCCCAGTCCGTCGCCGAGCGCACGCTGACGGTGCCCTACAACGATGCCGACGCCATGGAGAAGCTGTTTGCCGATCGCGGCGACGAGATCGCGGCCGTGATCCTGGAGCCTGTGGCAGGCAACATGGGGTGCGTGTTGCCGCTGCCGGGGTACCTGGAGGCCGTGCGCGAGATCACGCGCCGCTATGGATCCCTTCTCATCTTCGACGAAGTCATCACGGGCTTTCGCGTCGGCCTTGGCGGAGCGCAGGCGCGGTTCGGCGTGCTGCCGGATCTGACGACGTTCGGCAAGGTCATCGGCGCTGGTCTTCCTGTGGGCGCCTACGGCGGGCGCAAGGACCTCATGGCGCTCGTGGCGCCGGAGGGACCGGTGTACCAGGCCGGTACGCTCTCCGGAAACCCGCTCGCGATGGCGGCAGGCCTCACGTCGCTTCGCATGCTGAAGCGGGCGGCGACAGAAGGCGCGTACGATCGCCTCGAGTCGTATGGCCGCAGGCTTGTGGAGGCGTTCTGCCAGACCGCCTCGCATTGCGGCTTGCCCGCGACGGGCCATGCCATCGGCGGCATGTTTGGCCTGTTTTTCCACAGCGGACCCATCGTGGACTTCGAGACGGCAAAAGCCTGCGACCAAGCGCTCTACGCGGACTTCTTCCACGAGATGTTGGCGGAAGGTGTGGCGTTCGCGCCCGCGCAGTTGGAGAGCGGCTTTATGTCGATGGTGCACGGCGAGGCCGAGATCGAAAAGACCATCGAGGCCATGGAACGCGCCATTCCGCGCATCGCAGCTCGCAGGCGCTGAGTTGCGGGCCAGGCGACCGAGCCCTCTCGAACCGCGTCCTCATCGACATATCTCGCCTCCGCGGGACATAGATTGGTGGTGGAATCCTGCGGTTTGAGGAGGGGCTCGAATGTCCGAAGTTTCGCGCGAACTCTTGATTCGGCTGCCGGTCGATCAAGAAGTCTACGCCGAACAAGTCGCCTCCGGCGATGTGGTGCAAGATGCGACCGTCGCGACGGAGATCGTCGCGTTCGATCAGGACCGCGATACGTATCAGCTCGAGGGCGCGATTGTCTTTGCGGCCTACGTGCAGAAGGCATCGAGCGGCGATGTGGTGCATGTTCACCAGCGGCTTCCGTTCCTTTTGCGCGTGCCTTCGTCAGCGCAACAGGCCGGCGTGCTGAACGTCAAGAGCCGGCTCGCTGGCGTGCAGCTGGACGTGTCGGGCGAAGCGTGGCTCCATTTGGGTGGATGGCTCGAGGTGCACGGGCTGAACGGTTCCCAGGGATACTTGTTCCGGTGCGGCGCCCAGGAAGTCCAGGAGACGTTTCCGGCTGAGGAAATCGCGGGCCCCGCAGGCGACGTCGCTTTTCAGGCTGCCGACGTGGCGCCCGAGCCTGCGCTGCGCGCAGAAGCGCAAGAGGAGACAGGCGATCCTGGCGTCCCGGAAAAGCCCACGGTCGAAGTTGTGAGCGAGGCACGCGGCGGGGCTCAGGCCGCAGACGGGTCCGCCGAGAGCGCGGGGGAAGTTCCGCCATCCGCGCAGCACCATCTCGCCGAGTTTGATCGCTTCTTCCCCCAGACGGGGCCTGCTGACGTGGAGAACCTTGGTGCGGAGCTGGACGGCGTGGATGGATCGGACGTCGTATCCGCGCCTGCGGCCCAGACACCTGTCGCATCCTTTGAGTTCGTGTATCAGGTGGACGATGCAATGGTGGACGATGCAGTGGTGGACGATGCAGTGGTGGACGATGCAGTGGTGGACGATGCAGTGGTGGACGCCGCGAGCGATTCGCGGGTTGAAGATTCCACCCCGGAGCAGCGCGTTGAGGCTCCGTTCGATCAGGCAGTGGATGCGCAGGCTGATGCGCAAGGGCCAAGCGAGGCGCCACAGTCGCTGGCGGCTGATCAGACACCAAAGGTGTCGTTCTTCGCGTCGACTCGAGAGGAGGCGGTCGAGGCGACTTCTTCGCAGGAAGCCGACCGAGACGCGCTCCCCTCGGAGGTCATCCCGGAGCCTATGCTCGACGATCTGGAGCGGCACGAGGGCGAGGCGCCAAAGCCGCAGGACAAGAAGCTGTGGTCGTTCGTCGATTTCAACGCGCCGGAGCCTCGCCATACGCTGCGCTTCGTCATCGTGCTGGAACATGAGTCCCTGGAGACGGTGGCCGAGCGTTGCGGCTGTTTGCCGAGCGAACTCGAGCGAGCCAACCCGTGGTTGCAGGGGCAGCCGGAGCCAGGCATGGCGCTATTGGTTCCCGAGCGACGCGCGATGATTCAGAAAGTTGTACAGCTCAATTGAGCAAAGTGCCCTACCTGTGAGAAGGAACGGGCGGGAATCGTGGCTGAAGTCGCGGTTCCCGCGTTTTTTGTGCGATCTCGACAGTCATGGGGCGCCGATGAACATGAGGAAAAAGACGAGAAACAAGAGCATGAGGATCAGGAGATCGAGCGCGCTTGGCCAGAAAATGGCCCTGAAAAACAAAAGCAAAATCGCGAGTGCGAGCAGCAGCTTCACGAAGCGGAGCAAGTTTTGGAACAATCCCACGGAGTCGACCTCCTCACTGAGCCGATACATGTATATGCGGCCCGTGGACGGAGTGGTCTTCGAGTATGCAGAAGCCGCCCGATTTGATAACATAGGGTCGTCCACATTCGCGGCACGTCTGGAGGAAGTCGGTTGGAGTCGACAGCGAACGCTTGGAAAACGGGCGTGTGGCGCGGTTGGTACTGGCGGTTCGACCTGTTGACGGTCGCCGCGGTCGCAGCGCTGGAGTGCGTCGTGTACTACGCGTCCGGAGGCAAGTACTCGTTTTTCTTCTCGGCGGAGCTCGGCACGCTCATCGCCGTGATCGCGGTGGTGCAGCGTGCCAAGGAGAAGCGGAGCCTGAACGGCCTGGTTGTGGCCGCCGTGAGCTATTTGCTGGGCTTTTTGTTTCAGTACACGCTCGGCTACGCGGAGACGCGCACGATTATCGCGCACGGAGAGGAACGCGCTTTTCTCTTGCAGAACGCGATGACCTTTGCCATCGCCCTCGTCTTCGCCTGGGTGTACGGCTGGAGCACGGACTGGTCGGAACGGCGCAGAGCGCAATTGGCGTCCGAGCGAGCCCAGAAAGAGTCGGATACGCGGGCGGGAGGGGACGAGCGGCCACGTGTGCGCATTCACCGGAAGAAAAAGCGCCGTGGGCGCGGCCGGCGGCCGAAATCTTGACAACGGATTCCGAGGTTGCGTACTATACGTACCAGATCCCATACGCCAAGGCGAAGAAGGGAAGGAGTAGGGCGTCGCCGGTTGTCCAGAGAGGGCGGGCAGAGTGCTGAAACCGCGCCCCTTCCGGCCGCTTGAAGGTCGTCCCGGAGCCGTACCGGTCATCCCGTTATCGATGTTCGAGTGCCCCGGGCGGTTTGGCGCGGGGAATTCAGGTGGTATCGCGGAGCCCTCCGTCCTGAAGGACTGGGGGCTCTTTTTCATGAGACGAGGAGGATTCACATGAGCGAACGAACGCTCTCCACGGTGTATGATCCCAAATCCGTCGAATCGCGTATTTACGAAGTGTGGGAGCGCGGCGGCCACTTCGCGCCTCGCCAAGGCACCCGGGGGACCTTTTCGATTGTCATGCCTCCGCCGAACGTGACAGGCGTTCTCCATCTCGGCCATGCGCTCGACACGACGCTCCAGGACATCGCCACGCGTTTCCGCCGCATGCAGGGCTACGAGACCCTTTGGGTGCCCGGCACGGATCACGCCGGGATCGCCACCCAGGCGCGCGTGGAGCAGGCGCTGCGCGAGCAAGAAGGGAAGTCGCGTTACGATCTGGGGCGAGAGGCGTTCGTGGAGCGGGTCTGGGCGTGGAAGGAGCAGTACGGCGGTACCATCACGAGCCAGATCCGGTCGCTCGGCGCCTCGTGCGACTGGTCACGCGAGCGGTTCACGATGGATCCAGGGCTGTCGCGCGCCGTTCGCGAGGTGTTTGTGCGGTTGTATGAGGAAGGTCTCATCTATCGCGGCAACCGCATCATCAACTGGTGCCCTCGCTGTCGCACCGCGCTCTCCGACATCGAGGTGGAGCACATTGAGGAGCCAGGAGTCCTGTATCACGTCCGTTATCCGCTCGAGGATGGCTCGGGCCATCTCGTCATCGCCACCACTCGCCCTGAGACCATGTTTGCGGACGTGGCCGTCGCCGTGCATCCGGATGACGAGCGCTACGCTTCGTTCGTCGGCAAGACCATTCGGCTTCCGCTGGCGAATCGGTCCATTCCCGTCATCGCGGACAGCTACGTCGAGCGAGATTTCGGCACCGGTTGCCTCAAGATCACGCCCGCGCACGACCCGAACGATTTCGAGGTCGGCGAGCGGCATGGGCTGCCGGCGCTCGTCTGCCTGGATCAGGATGGTCGCCTGACCGATCTCGCCGGTCGATTCGCAGGTCTCTCGCGCGAAGAGGCTCGCGAACGGGTGGTCGAGGCTCTGCGCGAAGAGGGCTACCTCGTCCAGGACGAACCGCTCGATCACGCCGTGGGTCACTGCGAGCGCTGCGGCACAGTCGTCGAGCCTTATCTGTCGGAGCAGTGGTTCGTCCGCATGGAGCCGCTCGCGCGAGACGCCTTCGAGCGCGCGCGCCGAGGAGAGCTCCGGTTCCTGCCGGACCGATTCATGAAGGTGTTCGAACAATGGCTCACGAACGTGCGCGACTGGTGCATCTCCCGCCAGCTGTGGTGGGGCCACCGAATCCCGGCTTGGTACTGCGCGTCGTGCGGGCAGGTGTCCGTGTCCAGAGACGATCTCGACCATTGCCTCCACTGCGGATCGGCGGACGTGTCGCAGGACGAGGACGTGCTTGACACCTGGTTCTCCTCTGCGCTCTGGCCGTTTTCGACCATGGGATGGCCCGAGCATACGCCCGATCTGGCGCGCTTCTACCCGACGAGCCTGCTCGTCACAGGCTATGACATCCTGTTCTTCTGGGTGGCGCGCATGGCCTTCATGGGCGTGCACTTCACGGGCCAGATGCCGTTTCAAACGGTGCTTTTGCACGGCCTGCTGCGGGACGCGAAGGGCCAGAAGATGTCGAAGTCGAAGGGCAATGGCATCGATCCGATGGACGTGATCGACAAGTACGGCGCGGACGCGCTCCGCTTCATGTTGGCGTCCAACACCGTCCTCGGCAACGATCTTCGCTTTTCGTGGGAGAAGGTCGAGGGCGCCCGGAACTTCCTGAACAAGCTGTGGAACGCCGCGCGATTCGTGCTGATGAATCTCGAAGACGGCTTCTCCCCGTTGCCGCTCGACGCCCAGTCGCTCGATCTCGCCGATCGCTTCATCCTGCACCGCCTGGCCGACACAATCCGCCGGGTGACTTCGGCGCTTGAGGCCTACGACGTGGGCGAAGCGGCGCGCGCGGTTTACGAGTTCACGTGGGACGAGTTCTGCGACTGGTACATCGAATTCGCGAAAATCAATTTGTACGGCGATAGCGCGGACAAGAAGCGACAGACCCAATCGGTTCTGATCACCGTCCTGTCGCGCGTGTTGATGCTTCTTCACCCGTACATCCCGTTCATCACGGAGGAGATCTGGCAGGCGCTGCCGAACACTACAGGTAGGTTGATCGACGCCGCGTGGCCAGAGGCGGCGGATCTGCCGCAGGACCAGGCAGCCGTGGAGCAGATGCGCGTGGCGATGGACGTCATTCGCGCGGTGCGAAACGTGCGCTCGGAGCTTCAGATTCCGCCGAAGACCTCGGTCCCCATCGTCATTGCGTGCGATTCGGAACGCGTTCGGGGCGTGGTGGACCAGGTCACGGAGATGATTTCCCGCTTCTGCAACGCGGAGCGCGTGGAAGTGGGGGCCGGGATCGACGCGCCCAAGCAGGCCGCGGTCCAGGTGGTCACCGGGGCGAAGATCTACATCCCGCTCGCAGGTCTCATCGATATGGACGCGGAGCTTGAGCGGTTGAAGAAGGAAGCGGGTCGCCTCAAGGGCGAGGTCGAACGCTTGGAGAAAAAGCTCGCGAATGAGAACTTCGTGCAACGCGCGCCGCAGGAGGTCGTCGCCCAGGAGCGGGAGAAGCTCGCAGATTACCGGGCAAAGTTGTTGACGGTCGAGGAACGCATGGCGTCGCTTGAGGGTTAAAGGGCGGAACGCACATGAACTACGCGGAGGCCGTTCGCTACATCGGCGCGCTCCGGCGGTTCGGCATGAAGCCTGGCCTTGATCGGATGCGTCGGATTTTGTCGAAACTGAATCAACCCGAAGACGGTTTGTGTTTCTATCACGTCGCCGGCACGAATGGCAAAGGCTCCGTCTGCGCCATGCTTGCGGCCATGCTCACGGCGCTCGGGCGGCGAACCGGTCTGTACACCTCGCCGGGATTGGGCGGCTTCAACGGGCGGGTCGCTATCGATGGCAAGCCCATTTCGGAGGAGGAGTTCGCGGAGCACGTGGACGCCGTGCGGCGCGCCGCGGACGCCTCCGATCCGCCGACGGAGTTTGAGGTGCTGACCGCGGTCGCGCTGCTCGCGTTTCGGTCTGCGGACGTCGAGCGCGTGGTCTGGGAGACGGGGCTCGGCGGTCGTTTGGACGCCACGAACGTTGTGTGGCCACATGTCACAGGCATCACCAACGTGTCCTACGATCACGTCGACATCCTCGGCCCGACGCTTGTCGATATCGCGCGCGAAAAGGCGGGGATTGTAAAGCCAGGCGTGCCTGTAGTCACCGCGTGTGCGGATGCCGCGTACCGTGTCATAGAGCGCACGGCGGCACGGCTGGGTTCGCGGCTCGTGAGCGTCGGGCGAGACGTGCAGTTCACCGCGGTGAAGGCGGGGTTTCAACTGGAAGGCGCCTATCGCGGGTTGCACCGGGATGCGCCCAGCGTTCGCCTCGGCCTCGTCGGTGAGCATCAGGCGCAGAACGCCGCGGTGAGTCTTGCGATGCTGGAAGTCGGGGAAGGCCAGCTCGCGAGCGACGATTGGGAGCGGGCAATCCATTCGCTTGGAAGCGTGCGGTGGCCGCTTCGGTGCGAGGTGTTCCGGTTGGCCGGCCGCCTTGTCGTGATCGACGGCGCGCACAACGAAGAGGGTGCTCGTACGCTCGCCCGCGCGTTGCATCGCCTGGGGAGTGAGACGGGAGACAGCGGGTGGCGCATGATGTTCGCGGCGTTCGCCGACAAGGACGTCCGCGGCATGTTAGCGCACATGCTGCCGTTGGCGAGCGAGGCGCTCGTCATGCGCTCGCCACATCCGCGGGGCGCGGACCCAGGGGCGTTGGCCGCCGTGGCACAGGAGATTCGGCCTGATCTTACGATTCGCGTCATGCCCTCGATCGATGGCGCGATTGAAGAGGCGATGAAGGGCAAGGGACCAATCGTCATCTGGGGAAATTTGTATATGACGGAGTTGGCGCGGAACACTATCATTGCACTTGGAGCAGAGGAATGGCAGTAAAGGACGGTGAGGCGCGTGCGCGGTTCGGAACATGTGCACTTCGTCGGGATTGGCGGCTACGGCATGAGCGCCATCGCGAGAGTGATGTTGGATCTGGGATATCGGGTTTCAGGGTCGGATGTGTCTCGTCACGAGCTGACGGAGAAGCTCGCCTCGCGCGGAGCCATGGTGTATTACGGGCATCGTCCGGAGCACGTGGAGGGCGCGGACATCGTCGTGCACAGCACAGCGGTCAAACAGGACAACGTGGAACTCGAGGCTGCGCGGTCGCAAAACATCCCGGTCATTCACCGGAGTGAAATGCTGGCCCGCTTGATGGACGATCGCGTCGGCATCGCCGTCACCGGCGCGCACGGCAAGACGACCACGACCTCCATGATTTCCTTCGCGATGGAACAGTGTGGCCTGGACCCGACGTTTGTCGTCGGCGGTGTGGTGTCGGATCTCGGGGACAATGCGAAAGCGGGCAAGGGGCCGTTTGTCGTGGCGGAAGCGGATGAATCCGATGGATCGTTTCTCCATTATCGTCCGGCCATCGCGGTCGTGACGAATGTGGAGGCGGATCATCTGGAGCATTACGACGGCAAGTTTGAAAACCTCGTGCGAGCGTACGAGACGTTCATCCGCCAAATCCCGCCGGAGGGCCTGCTGGTCATGTCCTCGGACGACGCGAAACTCCGCGAACTGCGCTCCGCGGCCCGGTGCCGAGTCGTGACCTACGGATTTGCGGAGGACGCCGACATCACCGCGCGGAATGTGGAACTGAGCGATCGCGCCTCACGGTCCGACGTGTTGGTGAACGGGGAATGTGTCGGAACGCTCCAATTGGCCCTTCCGGGCAGACACAATGTCGCAAATGCGCTTGCCGCCATCGCCGTCTGTATGGAGGTCGGGCTATCGTTCGAGGTTGTCGCGGTTGCGCTGTCGCGCTTCCACGGCGCGAAGAGGCGCTTTCAAGTGGTGGCAGACCTGGGCGGCGTTCTGATTGTCGACGACTATGCGCATCATCCGACGGAGATCCGCGCCACCATCGCCGCTGCGAAATCTACGGGCAGGCGGATTGTTGCGGTGTTTCAGCCGCAGCGGTACACGCGCACGTTCTTCTTGTTCGAGGAATTCGCGAAGGCGTTCGGAGAGGCGGACGAGGTCATTCTCTGTGACATCTACTCGCCAGCCGGCGAACGCAAGATCGAAGGCGTGTCCGCGGCGAGGCTCGCGAGCGAGATCGCTTGCATGAGCAATGCCAACACGCGCTACATCCCCACGCACGACGACGTGATTGAGTATCTGGCGCAGCACGTGCGCCCGGGCGACTTGGTCCTGACCATGGGCGCGGGCGACGTCTGGAAGGTCGCGAAGGGTTTGGCGGACCTTCTGCAGGTTCCGGAAAAACAGGCGCTCGTCTGAGGCATGCGCGGGCGACGGGGCGGCGGGGTCGGCGAAGCCGGCTGCGCCGCCCTTGTCGATTTTGCACGAAAATCTCTGTGCCCTCGTCGACATGTTTCCTGTCCATCCGCCATAGCCTTTTCTATAGACTAGAGTCAAGCTTCAGGCTGCTGAGAAAGCGGCGGCGAATGCGCTTACAGAACGTGGTTTGCAATCCCGCCGCAATCTCGTTATACTGTCCGCAGCCCAATCCCCTATCCGTAAGAAAAAAACGGAAAGAGGTGAGGGAGTGCGTCTACCAAAGTCGAAAGCCGTGGTGGCGGCCGTGACGGCGGCAGCCGTCGGCTTCGGAGGTGCGGGCACGGTCGTTGCGAGCACCTACAAAACCATCACGGTGTCAGACAATGGGCAGCGCAAGGTGTTGCGTGGGTTTTCGACCGGAACCTTGGAAGAATTCCTGGAGCAGCACGGAGTCCACATCGGCAAAAGGGACCGCGTCAGCCCGGCACTCGATAGCTCAGTCGTCAATGGCGAGATGGTGACCATCGAAAGTCCCAAAGAAGTGACTTTGGACGTCGAGGGGAAGACGGAGACGGTCTTCACATTCGCCAAGACCGTGGCAGAGTTCTTGCAGGGCCAGCACATCGAACTTACGCCGAAGGATCGGATGAACGTCAAGGCGACGGACGCCATTCGGCAAGGCGAGACCATCGAGATTCACCGGTACGTGACCGAGACCACCACCGAGACGCAGGATATACCGTTTCAGACCATACGTCGCACCACGAGCGAGCTTGTGCAAGGACATGTCCAGTACGTGACGCACGGTGTGAAAGGGTTGCTGCAAGTTCAGACGACGCGCGTCTATCGGGATGGCAAGTGCATTGCCACACGGGTGGTCAAAAGGATCGTGCGGGAACCTGTCGATGCGGTCGTAGAGGTCGGGACGGCCGAACCAAGGCCCGTGCAGGCGACGCTGGCCACGAGGTCGGCCAACCCCAACCCCGGGCTCATCCGCGAAGCCATCACGGTGATGGCCACCGCGTACGTGGCGGGTGGGACCACGGCAACCGGGGTGCCAGCCGAGCCTGGCGTCATCGCGGTGGACCCTCGCGTGATTCCATTGGGTTCACGGGTGTACATTCCGGGGATTGGCGTCTGCATTGCCGCCGACACGGGATCGGCCATCGTCGGCGACCGGATCGACATTTGTATGGCCTCGCTCTCACAAGCGGACGCTTGGGGGGCACGCACCATCACGGTGTACGTTCTGGGGTAAAAAGCAATCGGCATAGGGGTAAGGGTGATGCGGGGGGCTGAGTGCCCCCTTCTTTTTTGTGTCATTGGAGCAATCATGGCTGCTGAACACCAAATCTTTTCTCCCTCTTCACGTGAGATTCATATTCTTTCAACAATTCCCGGTTACATTCGGCTCGTGTGACCAATAGGGGAGGGGGTTCACCCACTGTGAAAGCCAGACGATGGTCTCCTGTTTTGGCGGCGTCTGTGGCCATGCTGACGGCCATGGCACCGCAAGCGCTCGCCAGCGACACGGTCTCGCCGACCGCCACGACTGCGACGCCGATTCAGCACCTCGTGGTCATTTTCGACGAAAACGTATCCTTCGACCACTACTTTGGCACATATCCGAATGCCGCCAATCCCGCAGGCGAGCCGCCCTTCTACGCCGCCCCTGACACGCCGAGTGTCAATGGCCTTTCGGGCAGCCTGCTCACCAACAATCCGAATGGCACGAACCCGCAGCGCCTGGACCGTTCTCAGGCCGTGACCCAGGACATGAATCACAACTACACGCCGGAGCAACAATCGGTCGACGGCGGCCGCATGGACAATTTCATCAACACCGTGGGCCGGGGGAATCCCATCGATCTCGACTACTACGACGGAAACACGGTCACGGCGCTGTGGTACTATGCACAACACTTTGCGCTGAACGACAACGCGTACTGCACGCAGTACGGGCCGTCCACGCCTGGCGCCATCAATCTCATCTCGGGCGATACCGCGGGGGCGACGGTGTATTCGTCCAATCAGACGACGGGTACGGCGCAAGTGTTACAGCCGGGCAGCAAAAATTTCCCGACCAATGCGGTCACCCAGAATGGCGTGGATATCGGTGACATTGATCCCTATTACGACAGCGCCTCCAAGGGTATGACCATGGCCATGTCCGGCAAAAACATTGGGGACCTTCTGAACGCAAAGGGTATCACGTGGGGCTGGTTCCAGGGCGGTTTCGCCAATCCCAATGCGAAGGACAACAACATCGCCGGCACAGACGAGACAACCGACTACAGCGCGCACCACGAGCCGTTCCAGTATTACGCATCCACTGCCAATCCCAATCATCTGCCGCCATCCAGCGTGTCGATGATCGGCCACACAGATCAGGCGAACCATCAGTATGACATCACGGACTTCTTCATGGCGCTTCAGAACGGAAACATGCCAGCGGTGAGCTTCCTCAAGGCGCCCGAATACGAGGACGGCCACGCGGGTTATTCGGATCCGCTGGACGAGCAGCGCTGGTTGGTCCAGACCATCAACCAGATTGAGGCGTCGCCGGACTGGTCCTCGACCGCCATCGTCATCACGTACGACGATTCCGATGGTTGGTACGATCACGTCATGCCGCCGCTGGTCAACGGTTCGAACGATCCGGCTGTCGACGTGCTTGGAGGGAAGCCGGTGCTGCAGAACGGCACGGACCGTGCCGGCTATGGCCCTCGCGTGCCCTTCCTGGTCATTTCGCCGTACGCCAAGCACAACTTCGTCGACAACACATTGATCGACCAGACCTCCGTATTGAAGTTCATTGAACAAAACTGGGGCCTCGGTTCGCTCGGACCTGCGTCGTATGACACGCTGGCGGGATCGCTCATGAACATGTTCGACTGGCACCTGAACAATCCGCCAGTGTTTCTGGATCCCACGACGGGTGAGCCCGTGACGCCGGACGCGCAGCCGCAGGTCGTCCGCGGTGTGACCTATCTCAGTCTCAATCACTACGCGCAGAATCTGGACGTCGTCCTGCGCGAGGCAAACCGCGTGGCTCGCTTCACGTACCAGGGACACGATGTCGCGATTGACGAGCGATCCGGCAAGGTCTCCGTCGATGGTGAACCGGTTCACTTGAAGGCGCCGCTGATGCGCTCAAACGGTGTGTGGTTGGTGCCAGTGGACGAGATCGATCCGCTCATCGGAGCTGAGATGCACACGTACACGTATGGCAATCTCACGTTCTACCTCTTTTCCCCGCAGCAAGCCGATTGAACCTCTCGCCCCTCGGAGGCGTCCCTAAGACACAGGGTTCGCGCCGAGGGGCATGCCCCTATTGAATCTCGTAAAACTCGCATACCTCCGACCGCCGGCACATAGACTAGCCGTGATGATGACGTGAAGCGGCGGGAGGCGGAGGCGTTGAACGCATCGAACCCCATTCATGGTCCCGAAAGTCGCAAGCCGCCATTACACACAGTCCGCGTCCGGATGGGGACGCAGAGCTGGACCCTCTCAGGCGAGGGCGCCGCGGCCCCACAGGCCGAAGAACCGGTGCTGCGCATCGAGCGCCGGCGCGCACCTATCACGCTCACCGCGATGCGCGCGCGCATTGAGGAGACGCGATCGACGGGGATGCCCGCTGCGGGCTGGGACCGCGTCAAGCGCGCCGTCCGCGACTGGATTCTTCCGCAAGGGGAAGCTCGTTTTCGAGCGGGACTGAAGACCGGTCTCGCGAGCGGGATGATGCTCGGAACCGTGGCGCTCGCGGGATTTCATCAGTTTGCTGCGCCTCCGGATCATGTGCCGACTGTTCAAACCGAGATGCGCGGGACATCCGCCTTTGTTGAGGCGCGATCAGCCACGCCCATCGCGTATCCGGGCTTGTCCGTTGAGGTCGCGGTGCCGCGAGGATCATCGAAGGCTTCCCCGTGGCTGGCGCTCACGCTGGTCGGCATTCAGCACTGGTTGCAAGCGGAGCATCTGCGCCCGAGTGACTACCAGCTGCAGGCAGTCGAGGTGCGCGCCGGTGATTCGATGGTTCCGGGTGTCTTCCCTCAAAGGCTGATCCGCCAAGACGAGGACGCTCTCGGGTTGGCGGAGAGCGGGCTGTTGGCGGCCATCTCCTGGGCGGCTGACGGGGGGAGGCAGGTCGATGCGGAGCGAGCTCTCCAGAACGCACTGGCCATCCCGGCGAGCGTGTGGCGCGCCTGGCCGGGCGGCGAAGGCGGCGTGGGGGCTGACTTGCATCAGAAGCTTCAGGGGCTTCTTGCGGACGTTCGCGTTGGCAATGCGCGCGATTCGGAAGCCTTGGCGGTGCAGGCGTTGAACGACTGGCTCCGATTGTGTGGATGGCCCGGTGTAATCGAGTTGTCGAAAATGAGCCATTGACGAATGCTGTCGAACATGTTCACAATAGTACCGTCGCAGTGTGGTCATGTCGCAAACACGTGGAGCGCATTGCGGCTCTGTTGCGAGGTTTCGTAGCTGTTTCGATCCGTCCGGACCGCCGGACCCTTTTTTTGGGTCTTCAACTTCCGTACCACCCTTTTTACCGAAGCCGTTTGTCCCATCCTGCTCGTTTCCGTATGCTCATGCCATCAATGCAGACGAGGTGAGATGGGCATGGATTGGGATGTCTGTGTTGCGTCGGAGTTGGAGGATGGGCCGCGCGAGCGCCTGATGCGTCTTGGGCCGGGCGCGTTGCGCGTGGACGAGCTGCTGGCCTGCATCATGCAGTCGGGCAACGGAAAGCAGAACGTGTACGAAATTGCCCAGTCGCTTTGTCGCCATTTGGGCGATCTGGACCGGTTGGCGGATCTCGAGGTGGCGGAACTGCTCAGCGTTCCCGGAATCGGGCCTGCCAAGGCCGTGCAAATCGCGGCGGCGGTCGAGTTGGGCAGACGTGTGGTGCGAAAGCCGCCCAGTGACAAACGGCAGATTCGCACTGCGGAGGACGCCGCAAAGTATGTGATGGATCGACTGAGGTATCTTAAAAAGGAACATTTTGTAACGCTTCTTCTGGACACGAAACACCGAGTCCTGGCTGAGGATATGTCGTCTGTGGGCAGCCTGGATGCTTCCATTGTACATCCGCGCGAGATCTTTCGCCGTGCGATCCGCATCAGCGCTTCGAGCATCTTGTGCATACATAATCACCCCAGTGGCGACCCATCTCCTAGCCCTGAAGATATTGCGGTCACAAGGCGTCTCGTCGAGGCGGGGCGGGTGCTCGGCATCGAGGTGCTGGACCACATCGTGATAGGCGATGGGCGATTTGTGAGTTTGCGCGCGGAAGGGTATATGGATTCCACTTCATGAGAGGAGCCACCGTTGAATGTTTTCCGTAAGGGATATGGGTGTCGATTTGGGTACGGCAAACACGCTGGTGTACGTGAAGGGCAAGGGAATCGTGGTGCGCGAGCCTTCGGTCGTCGCGATTCGCACCGATACTGGCAGCATTGAGGCCGTAGGCGCGGAGGCCAAGCAGATGATCGGGCGGACACCAGGCAACATTGTCGCGGTGCGGCCGATGAAGGACGGCGTGATCGCCGATTTTCAGACCACATCTGCCATGCTTCGCCACTTCATCCGCCAGGCGATGAAGACAAAATCGTCTTGGTCCGGGAAGCCCCGGGTGATGATCAGCGTTCCTTCCGGCATCACCGCCGTGGAGAGGCGCGCGGTCGAAGATGCGGCGCTCGAGGCTGGCGCCAAGGACGCGCAGGTCATTGAGGAGCCGATGGCCGCCGCTATCGGCGCCGGACTGCCCGTCGGCGAACCGACGGGATCGATGGTGGTCGATATCGGGGGCGGCACCACGGAGGTGGCCATCATCTCGCTCGGCGGCATTGTGACGTCGAAGTCCATCCGCGTGGCTGGGGACGAGATGGACGAGGCCATCATCCAATACGTGAAGAAGACGTACAATCTGATGATCGGCGAGCGAACGGCAGAGGACCTCAAGATTCAGATTGGCGCGGCCGACGATCTCGACGAAGAACGCTCGATGGAGATCCGCGGACGGGACCTTTTGACCGGTTTGCCGCGCAATGTGACCATCACATCTAAGGAGATCAGCGAAGCGCTGTCCGACACCGTCCTGGCGATTGTGGACGCAGTGAAGGTCACGCTGGAGAAGTCGCCACCGGAACTCGCCGCCGACATCATGGATCGCGGCATCGTGCTCACAGGCGGGGGAGCGCTGTTGCGCAATCTCGACAAGCGACTGGCTCGTGAGACGGGGATGCCCGTGCTCGTCGCGGAGAATCCGCTCGATTGTGTGGCCGTCGGCACGGGGAAGGCGCTGGACAATTACGACGTGTATCGCAAACGCTCGGCCGTCATGCGGCGCGCCCAAGGGCGAGCGTAAGGTGACAGGGAAGAGGGATATTCGTGTCCCGATACTTGACAAGTCGCCGGTTGTTCCTGATCCTCGGGAGTCTCATTGTCCTCATGATTATCGCGGGACTGACGCTGTCGCAGACGGGACGCCGCGCGACGTTTCCAGAGCGCGTGTTGATGGACATCCAGAGCGCCGTATCTGGCGTGGTATATCGGCCCGTGAGCAAACTGACCGGGTTTTTCGCGGGTCTCACCGACCTTCGTCAGATGTACGAGGAGAACGCGGCGCTCAAGCAAGAAATGGAGAATTACCAAGCTCTGCGCGCCGAACTGGCGGACGCTCAAGCGGAGAACCAGCGCCTGCAGACCATGCTTCATTTCTATCGGAAGACGGTCAATCAGTTGCACGAGATTCCTGCCGTGGTGGTGGGCCGCGAGCCCTCACAGTGGAACTCCTCGCTCACCATTGATGTGGGCACAGCCAACGGCGTTCAGCCGAACATGGCTGTGGTGGCGCCTGACGGGAGCCTCGTCGGGCGCGTGGACACGGTGAGCTCGCACAGCGCCAGGGTGGTGCTCATCACCGACACGGAACTGGGCGATGGCGTGTCCGCGCTTGTGGAAGCGAGCCACATGCAGCCGTTTGGTGTCGTCACTGGCTCGACCACCAATCCGGGCGAGCTGGATCTGGACTTTCTCGGGCAGATCATTCAGCTTCCCTCTTCCCAGCTGGTGGGAGACGAAGTCGTGACGTCCGGGCTTGGTGACGTGTTTCCTCGTGGTCTCGTGATTGGCACCATTACAAAGGTCGTCTACGGAGCGCATAACACGGCCAAATCCGCCATTGTGCAACCGTCGGCTCAAATGGATTTCTTGCAGGACGTGTTTGTCGTGCGTGAACAGGGGAGTTCGCCGTGAAGGCCGCCATCGCGTTCGCGTCTCTTTGGGTCGGATTGATCCTCCAGGCCACACTGTTCGAGATTCCGCCGATGAACGCGATTCACCCGGATTTCGTGCTGGTGATACTGGTCCTGCTCGCGCTGTTTCGGGGTCCGAATCTGGCGATGATTTTCGGGATCGCGATTGGGCTTATCCAGGACGTGTGCTATGGGCCGTTCATCGGGCTCAACGCGTTCGCGTATGGCCTGGCGGCGTATATCGCTGCGGCGGTCTTCAGCCAGTTCATGCAGAAAAATCTCGCCATCGCCTTTTTGACCACGATGGCTCTCAGTTTTGTGCATTCGTGGTTGACGTACGGTTTCATGCGCTTGTTCGAGCTGACCAGCGACTCCATTCAGTTTGCCCTATCTGCCTCGCTACAGGGGATGATCGTAAACGGCGTGTTGGCACTCGCCCTCTATCCGCTGTACCGATCTTGGTTCAACCGCCCTCGCAGGCGTCGATACGATTCGTTGCACTCTGCGGATTCGCCCTGAACTCGCTGATTTCACCGACGGGAAGGAAATCGGCGAATTCAGGGCGAATATTGCCTGTTGGGCGATCGCGCCATCCTGGAGGGAGCAGCCGTTGATTTTAGAGAGTGAGCCGCTGATGGATCATAGGCCGCCGGTGACCGTGAAGGGGACGCGCGAGGGATTGACATTTCTGTTGGACGAGCGAGCGGACGTGGAGCGCATGTGCGCGTACTTGGAGACCCTCATCACGGGCGAAACCGGCAAACTGTTCGAAGGACCGACTGTGGATGTATACGTCGATTACGGCAAGCGATTGTTGACCCCCCAGGAGACGTGGCGCATCCTCGATGTGTTCCGCAAGCGAGACAACTTTCTGTTAAAGGCCTGGGGCAGCGCCCCAGAAGCGCGAGAGATTTCGCGTCGTCAACAGGGAGTGCGTGCACAACATATCTATCACGGCTTGGTGCGGTCAGGACAGCCTGTTTCCTTTGACGGAGATGTCGTGATTATCGGCGACGTGAACCCGAGCGCCGTCGTGGAAGCGACAGGGGACATTTACGTGTTCGGTCGCCTGTTGGGCATCGCGCACGCGGGCGCGGGGGGCGATGAATCGGCGATTGTCGCGGCCGCGGAGTTCGCACCCATGCAGATCCGCATCGCGGATGTGGTCAGTCGTGCTCCGCAAATGCGGGCGACGATGGAATACGCGTATCTAGAGGGGCGTGAGATGCGCGTGGCGGAGATGAAGTACTTTCTTCCGTGGCATAAACTGCGAAAACGTTCCGGGCGTGAAGAGCGAAGGTGATGCGAGTGGGCACCGCAATTGTGATGACATCTGGAAAAGGCGGCGTGGGCAAGACCACGACCACGGCCAATGTGTCGACGGCGCTCGCCCTTCTTGGGAAAAAGGTGTGCATGGTGGACGCCGACATTGGACTCCGTAACCTTGACGTCGTGATGGGGTTGGAAAATCGGATCATTTACGACATCGTCGATGTGGCCAACGGTGATTGTCGGCTTGAACAGGCGCTCATTCGCGACAAGCGCTTCGAACACCTCGTCTTGCTGCCTGCCGCCCAGACGAAGGACAAGCGGGCGCTTTCCGTTGAAAAGATGGTCGAATTGGTGAGCGAGCTCAAGCAGTCGTTCGACTTCGTGATTATCGATTGTCCTGCTGGGATCGAAGAAGGGTTTCGGGTGGCTGTTGCGCCCGCCGAGATGGCGATTGTCGTGACGACGCCCGAGCACACCGCGGTTCGAGACGCGGATCGCGTGCTCGGCTTGTTGGAGCGGGACAAGGTCGGGGAGCCGAGGCTCATCGTCAATCGTATCCGACCGGACATGGTGAAGCGCGGGGACATGTTGGATATTGACGAGATTGTTCAGGTGCTGGGTTGTGATTTGCTCGGTGTGATTCCGGATGACGAACGAGTGATACGAAACAGCAACCGCGGGGAGCCGGTCGTGCTGGACACGTCGGTCCCTGCGTCGACAGCGTATCGCAACATCGCCAGGCGGATCCTCGGCGAATCCGTTCCCCTCATGCATCTCGAGGACAAGTCGGGGCTCTGGGGACGATTCCGCAAATGGGTTGGCGGCCGTTGATAAGCCATGGGCATACCTGTCCTCCTCGAGGCGTACAGATGTGATGAGAGGAGGACGGGTATGCCACGAAATTTGCGAGTCTGGTCGCGGAGGCGAGAGGAGCCCCCTCGGGCAGGCGATTCCACAGGGATAAACACCGATGCACGCGAAGCGCCGAGCCGGTGGACAAGCGAGCCGGAGGGCGGAGACTGGCCAGAGTCCCCGCTGTCGCCCTACGGCTACGCGGACGACGATGGCGGGATTCGTCAGGTCGAGAGCGCGGCGTGGCGCCGCCCGCTCACGTCGCGCTCTGCGCGGCAGAGCCGGGGATTTCAGCCTCACACATCGGGCGACTCGGCGGCTGTGCGCAGAACGTCCCGTCTCACGTGGCAACTGTTTGGGGCGTTCGTGCTCGTGGCAGCCGGCTACACCTTGCAACACGATCCGCGCATTCCTTCGGCGATCACCGCACAGGCTGTGAACGCGTTCGACGCGGACTTTTCGTCTCGCGTGCAGCCTGAGCTGGATCGCCTGTCGGCCTCTCTCCACCTGCATCCCCTCTCCCTTGGCGTGACCCAGGCTACCACTTTGCGTGCGCCCGTGTTCGGCCGCGTGATTCAAAGCTTCGGCCCCGACCATCCTGAAGTCTGGGTACAAGGAGATGCGGGCGATCCCGTCCAGGCGGCGGCGCCGGGCACCGTGTTGGGCGTGTATCAGACGGGGAACACGTATTTGGTCAAGATCGATCACGGTGCTGACGGCATCGCGCTTTACGGAGGCTTGGGTTCCGTCGCCGTCCATCCGGATGATGTGGTTCTCGCCGGCCAAGAAATCGGCACGCTGCCCAAACGTCCCGCCCATCCCGTGTTTCGATTTTCCATTGAGAAAAGCGGGAAATTCGAGAATCCCGAGCGATGGGTGTCGTTTTCCGGAGGCAGCGCATGACGTCGGGTCCGTTGATGAGGGCTGTAAGGGTGCGGGTGAAGATTCACCCGCTCCTTCTCGTGACGGCCTTGGCCGCATGTCTCGCGCATATGTTCCTTCAAGTCGCCATCCTGTTTGTCTGCGTCCTCCTGCATGAATTGGGTCACGCCGCGGTGGCGCGCTCGCTCGGCTACAAGGTGGATCAGATTGAACTGTTGCCATTCGGTGGAGCGGTGAGACTTTTGAATGGCGATCTCGGCTGTCAGCCACGGCACGAAGCGGTGGTCGCGATCGCCGGGCCCATGGTCAACCTAGGGCTTGGTTGGGTGGCCCTCGCGTTCGCCGCAAGCGGGCTATCGTCGTCCGAGGCGTATCAGACTTGGGTGACGCTGAACTTGTGGATCGGCGTGTTCAACCTGCTGCCCTGCCTTCCCTTGGATGGAGGTCGTCTGTGGCGGGCGAACCGGAGCCGCACGATCGGCTACGCGCGCGCAACGGAAGGAGCATACCGGATGGCCTTTGTGGTTTCAGCCCTTTTCATGGCGCTCGGCGTCATCGCCTTTTTCGCTGGCCGTCCGCACATCGGCGCCCTCGTTCTCGGCCTGTTTCTCGCCATCACAGCGTGGCAAGGACTGAGAGACGTGCGGATTGACATCATTCGTTTCTTGGACGGAAAGCGAGGGCGCTCGGGATCCACCACTCGTGTTCGTGCGCTCGCGGCACGGATGGACGCCCCAATTCGCGAGGTCGTGCGGCAATTTGCCCCCGATCGCGTCCACCTGGTATACGTGCTGGATGACGCGGGGCGCGTGGTGGACATCGTGGAAGAACGGGAGATTATCGAGGCTGTATTCTCTGGGGCATGGGATACGCCTGTGCGTGAACTGTCGAACCCGGCCGTTGTAGATGCCCCGACGTTGTGATATAATATCGCGAGTGTATCACTGTAACCGCATGTGGCCGGCTTACAAAGGCGCGCGTGTCGCAGCCTGCCGGAACAGCGAGTCTGAGTGAAGGAGCGTTGTCGGATGTACGCGATTGTGGAGACCGGTGGGAAGCAGTATAAGGTCAGCCAGGGCGACACCATCGTCGTCGAGAAGCTCGACGGTGAAATCGGATCGGAGATTGTGTTGGACAAGGTGCTTCTGGTTCAGGGCGAAGGCCAGGTCCAAGTGGGCTCTCCGTATCTTCAAGGCGCGAAGGTCGTCGCGAAGGTCGTGGAGCACGGCCGTGGGAAAAAGATTGTCGTATTCAAGTACAAGCCAAAGAAGAACTATCACAAAAAGCAAGGTCATCGTCAGCCGTATACCAAGCTGACGGTGGAGTCGATTCAACTGGCATGATTGAGTTCGAAGTCCTCCTCAGCGGGAATGAACTGGAGGGCTTTCGCGTTCGCGGTCACGCGGGTTACGCGGAAGCAGGGCGAGACATCGTCTGTGCCGCGGTCAGCGTGCTGGTGTACAATTTTATTAATTCGGCGGAGCGGTTCGCGGATACGCAGCTCACGGTGCGAGACGGCGGCGATGAGTTGGCCTGCCGCTTTCCGGGGCTCTTGAATTCGCGAGCAAAACTGTTGTTCGACAGCATGTTATTTGGGATCGAGCAGGTCGCGGAGCAATATCCTGAGCATGTGCGCATTCTTCATGGCTCAGCGCGCTGATTGCAGTGCGAATGAAGGTCCGCATGGGTTAGAAGGACGAGGGAAAGGATGATCCATGGTGTTGCGACTTGATTTGCAACGTTTTGCGCATAAGAAAGGCGCCTCCTCTACGCGAAATGGGCGCGACAGCATCTCCAAGCGGCTGGGCGTCAAGGAGCCAGACGGGAAAGTCGTGCACGCTGGCAGCATCCTTGTCCGGCAGCGCGGCACGAAAATTCATCCGGGCCGCAACGTCGGGATCGGCAAGGACGACACGCTGTTTGCGAAAGTCACCGGGCAAGTTCGCTTCGAGCGGTTCGGCAAGGATAAGAAGCGCGTGAGCGTCTATCCCGTCGCGAGCGAGGCGGAAGTCGTCGGTAAGTGAGAAAGGTCTGCGGCGAGGCAGTCTGTGCGCAACAGCGTGGCAGATTGCCTCTTTTCTGTTGAAGGCCTCTTTTCTGTTGAAGGAGGAAGGTTCGTGGCGGACGGCCTGGAGCGCGGTGCGGGTCTCGAGGCGTTTCGCCGGCATCGGCACGACGTCTTGAATCAGTTGCAGATTGTCCGGGCACTCATTCAGATGAATCGGGCTGATCGCGCCATCGCTGCCATCGACCGCATCGCGGCGTGGCTGCAGTCGCTTGGGCGCGTGCAACAAGCGGTGCCCGCCGGCGCGGAAGCTATCGTGTGGGCGCTGGCCGTGTGCCCACATATCGTCGTCGACGAGATCGACGTGCAAGGCGCGCCGCATGGCGATGCACTCGCAGAGTGGATCTCGTGTATGACCGAGCTTGAGGCGAGGCTTGCCGTAAATGGAGATTCTCCGAGGATGAAGCTCACCGTCGACGCGGAGCAGATGTGGGTACATTGCGACGCTGACTTGACACAGGTCGAAGAGTTGCAAGTCCGTTATCCACGAATTCGCTTCTCAAGGAGGTGACGATGTGTTTGTCGATCACGCTGTGATTTATGTAAAGGGCGGCAATGGCGGCAACGGGATTGTGGCTTGGCGCCGCGAAAAATATGTCCCGCGAGGGGGGCCGGCCGGGGGGGACGGAGGCCACGGCGGCAATGTGGTTCTCGTGGTGGAAGAGGGACTGCGCACGCTCGTCGACTTTCGGTATCAGCGTCACTTCAAGGCGAAAGCCGGTGAACCAGGAGGCAGCGCGAATCGTCACGGGGCGAACGGCGAAGATCTGGTGGTCAAAGTGCCTCCGGGGACCACGGTGCGGGACCGGGACACGGGTGAGTTTCTCGGCGATCTCGTTCACCCTGGAGACCGGCTGGTGGTGGCAAGAGGCGGCCGAGGGGGAAGGGGCAACGCTCATTTTGCCAACTCCGTTCGCAAGGCCCCCGAGCTTGCCGAAAAGGGCGAGCCGGGAGAAGAGCGCGTCATCGAATTGGAACTCCGCGTTCTGGCCGATGTCGGACTCGTTGGGTATCCGTCTGTGGGGAAATCCACGCTGCTCCGCGCGGTGACGCGCGCCGAGCCCAAAGTCGGTGCGTATCCGTTCACCACGCTCCATCCTGAGCTCGGCGTGGTGGAACTGTCAGACGGACGCTCGTTCGTCATGGCCGATCTGCCTGGCCTCATTGAGGGTGCTCATGCCGGCCGCGGGCTTGGCCATCAGTTTCTGCGTCACGTGGAGCGAACCCGAGTGTTGGTTCACGTGATTGACATGGCTGCGGTAGACGGGCGCGATCCCGTTGAAGACTACCGCGTCATCGAAGACGAACTCGAAAAATACCGCGCAGATCTTGCGGACAGGCCCCGAGTGGTGGCCGCCAATAAGATGGACTTGCCGAATGCCATCGAGAACCTGGAGCGGTTTCGGGCTACATATCCGGATCTTGAGGTGTTCCCGATTTCCGGCGCGACGCATCAAGGACTTCGCCCCTTTGCCGAGCGGCTGTACGACCTTATCCAGGCGGCGCCGGACCCCGTATCGGCAGATGTCGAACTCGCGGATCCAACTGCGCGCAAGGTGTATCGCCTCTCGGATGAGGAACCCGTAAAAATCCGGAAGGAAGACGGTGTTTTCGTGGTTGAGCATCCGGAGATCGAAAAGATTGTGCAGATGACCAACTTCGATCAGTACGACGCTGTGAAACGATTTCAGCGTATCATGAAGTTGCGAGGCGTGGACGACGCGCTCCGGGCTCACGGTGCAAAGGACGGCGATGTCATCCGGATTGGCGACGTGGTGTTCGATTTTGTGGATTGAAGTTCATCGCCCTGCATCATCCACACGCCACCTGGGAGACGGAGATGGGGCCTGGGATCGCCATGGACCCATTCTCCTATCCCGGCCCGCTTGGCGTGCGGGACTCGAAAACGGACGGCTTGGACGATCGTTTGGCGAGAATCACAACGAGACGAGGGGTCACCTTGTGGGTAAAGGTTTCGTCCTCCCTGCCTGGGCAATTAAGAGCCGCGCTGCGCGCCCATGCGATTCAATGCCTGCCGCACGAATGTGCTGGCTTAATTGTAATCTCCGGCAACAGGTGGTGGGCCATGGCGCTGCCTGCTAAGGTGAGCACCAAGGGATTCGCGATCGAGCCAAGTGTGTGGGCGAGGACGCTCGAGAACTTAGAACGACATCATGTTGAAATCTGGGCCACTTATCACAGTCATCCCAGCGGGCGCTTGCAGCCGAGCGGCCGCGATCACGTCCTTTGGTGGACTTCCGAACGACTTCTGCTCCTCGCCCCCGAAGGAGAGCGAATTGCCATAGCTCAATACGAATGGCGCCCCTAGCGTGAAAAATATCCCTCATGACCCTCCTCTTTTACAAAATCATCAGTTCCTTAAATTCCAGAAAAAAGGATATCGCGCTTGCTTCCCGAATTCTTCGGGCAAAGGAGCGTGAGATGATGGACCGTTTCGCCGCAGTTCAGGTTGTGGATGCTGTACTGAGCGCTGCCATTCGCATGTGTGCAAGTGACATTCACCTCCAGTTGGTGAATGGACGATTGGAGGTATCCTTCCGCATCAATGGCAGGATGGTGCCGTTCATGAGTGGACTCGCGTTTGCAGAGGAGACCGTTCGTCGCCTCAAGGCACTCGGCAGGATGGACGTGACGGTGAAGCATCTGCCGCAGGAGGGGAGCTTTCAGTGGATGGCGGACGGCAGGATGGCTCATATTCGAGCATCGTCTGTTCCCATTTTTGGCGGTGAATCTCTCGTTCTGCGCCTCTTTCATCCGGGATTCGCATCGCATCTGCTGGACGGTCTGGGCCTGTCTGGTGAATCCCTGTCTCGCATTCGTGGTTGGCTTCAACAAGACGGCGGACTCATTGCGCTCGCAGGCCGCACTGGGGCGGGGAAATCGACGACCGCTTACGCGATGCTGGAACACTTGCTTCGGCAGGGCAGGACCGTCTTTACTATTGAAGATCCCGTCGAGGTGCGGGTCCCTGGGTGTCGGCAGGTTGAGATTCAGGACAAACACGGGTTGACCTTCGGTGCGGCGCTTCGAGCCATGGTCCGCCAAGATCCCGATGTCATCTTCATCGGAGAGGTCCGCGATGAAGTGTCCGCCTCAGCCGCTTGCCGAGCTGCGATGGCTGGGAGGCTGGTCCTAGCGACGGTGCATGCTCGCAGGCCGATGAGCGTGATCGCACGTTTCCTCGATTTGGGCGTTCCCGTCTCGATTCTGGAGGAAGTGTTGACCGGCGTGGTGTTTGTGGAGATGGAAGAGAGTGGAGCTCGGACGTATCGCGCCCTGGGCATGGACCGTTTGTCTCGCCGTAACAGAGGGCCACAGGTCGTGTCGGGGCGCGTGATGAGGAGATCAGGGACGGGGAACGGGTTTGCGTCGGCGCGCTAGAATTCGACTGCGTCGCGCCCTGATGGCAAGATTGGCCCGCTTGCCGCATATGGAGCGCGAGATCGCACTTTGGATAACGGAGTTTGCGCGGATGCTGCGCTCGGGCGTGGACGTCCGCCTTGCCGCTGCCGCACTTCGTTCGAACGGCGCTCGCATGGGTGCGCTTTTGTCGCAAGCCGTCCAAGAGCAAGTGGAGCGGGGGCAGCCTTTGGTCGACGCGTTTTCCGAATGGATTCGAGAGGTGGATTGGATAAGCCTGGCCGCCGCAGAGCGCGCGGGGGTGTTCGGGGAGGGGATGGAGCGCATCGCGAGTCGGATGATGGAGCGGGTGCGTTGGCGTCAAGCCCTTTTGAAGCAATTGGCTTACCCGACCATCCTCTTGTGCGGAACCTATGGGCTCTTTGTCTTTATGATGCTCGCGGTTCTTCCCACGCTGCGCAGACTTACGTCAGTGGTTTCGGCGGCCGGCGTGCACCAGGGCATCAATCCTGAAATCGTTTCTGGTACCTGTTTGTTCGTGGTCACGGCGGCGCTCGTGACGATCCCGCTCGCGCACTTCGTTAAGCGTCGTTGGCCATCCATTCCTATCCGCCCTCCGTTTGAGCGATTGACGCGTCGCATTCGCACAGAACGACTGGCGGATCAACTCGCGTCGCAACTCGAGGCCGGCATTGGAGCCTGGGATGCCGTGGCTTGGATGGCGGATCGAAAAGGTGATTTACAGCGCCACATGGACCACGTGAACCATCGACTGCGGCAGGGCACTTCGCTCGTTGAAGCATTCCGTACCGTTGGCGAGGTGCTCGACCCCCTCTTTCTGACGCTTGTCGAGGTCGGAGAAGTCACAGGTGAAGTCGCGGACTGTCTGCGAGAAGGGCAGCGCATCATGCAGTTGGATATTGCTTACCGATTGGAATCCTTGGCGCAACTGGCCGAACCCATCGCCGTCGGCGTGATGGGCATCGTGGTCGGTGTGTTGGTGTATAGCATCATGGTTCCGATGTATCAAGCTATCGCTCGGATCTCATGACTCGCAGGAGGTGTTCGAACGTGTGGCACATCGCACGAGTGGTGGGTCGGCGCAACGGTCGTAGGACCTCGGGATTCAGTTTGATCGAGATCATGATTGCCGTCGTGATCATCGGCATCCTGGTTGTGATGATCACGCCGCAGTTGTTGCGAGCCTCCGGAAGAGCTCAGAACACGGCATGTGGAGGCAACGTGCGCACCATTTCAGCTGCACTGGCCGAATACCAGTTGATCCACGGTCAACTGCCGTCGGGCAACTCGGCCCAACAGATTCAGGCGCTCGTCTCCGATGGCCTTCTCACCAATGACGCATTGTCGGGAAACTACACCATTCAGGATTCGGACGCGAACAACATCTCTGTGACGTGTCTGTCCCCTGGAGGGATGTGACGTGCTCGACGGCACATTCGCTGAATATCGCCTGCGGCCAGAGCGCGCGGGATTCTCGCTGCTGGAGGTCATGGTTGTTGTATCCATTTCCACAATATCTCTTTCGATTTTTACGGTCGCGCTTGTTTCGCTGGAACGAGGTATGGCGTTACGCGCTACGTCCACGCAGCTTTTGGCAGACATGCGGGCGATGCAGAATCTTGCTTGCACGAGCGATGTGTTCGCGGAAGTCTGGTTGGATCCCTACGACACAGGTTACCGGCTGATACAAGGTACGAACACGCTCGAATGGGACTCGTTGGCGCTCGGCGTGAACTACGTAGATGGGTACCTGCAACTGCCGGTGCACGTCATCTCCTATGACAATCTTGGCAACGCCCAGGTCGGTGGCGTGATCCGCTTGACGGACGGGCGGCATGAAGACGATGTGAATCTCTACCTGGGCGCAGGATGGCAAACGGGAGGATGGTTCTCGTGACGCTGTGGGAGAACCTATTTGCCTCGCTCATTTTGGCCCTGCTGGTCCCGGCAATCTGGTTGTCTCAGACCCACGCCTATCTCGTCCTCGAGAAGACTCTGTGGATGCAGAGGGTCGAAGCCGGGGAGATACGTGTGATGGAGGATGTGATGCATGGTAGCGCGATTCCCCAGAGCGTGCAGGAAGGCGGTCACGTGTACGGGGTCCGAGTCACGCGGAAACCCGACGCTCAGGCGCCCGCGTGTCAAGACCAGCTGGTTACGCTGGACGACGGTGAAAGTGCCGCACAGACGGTCATCCTTCCCTTGTGCACCCCGGGGATTTTCACTTCTTGAGACAATGGTATCACTTTCCATTGCATCCCTTGTTCTGTTGACGTGCTCGATGACGGCCATTGCGTTGCTCCGTGGAGCAGGTCGCGTAAGCCAAGCCGCAGAGGACTGGGCGGTTCTCGATAGTGTGCGCCGCGTGACAACGGAGGATGGCCATGCGGCGACAAGCGCCAGCGCCTGGGGACAAAGCCTTGTGTTTCGGGAAGTGAGTGGGGCAATCTACACATACTATCTGAATTCGAATCACCAACTTGTCCGCGTGAGGGCGGGAGGAGGAACGGCCGTAATTGCAACCGGCGTCCGAGCCTTCTCGACATCTCAGTGCCCCGCATCCACGGGCTGGTTGATTTCGATATCGGTCCAAACCCTGGACGGTCACAGCCTGTCTTGGGATGTCGGCAATGGAGGATGATGCGGTGTGATGGGCCTTCGCAATGGATTGCCCGAAGCTGCAGGGTTCGCGGTATGGTACGTCTTGGCCTGCACCGCAGGGCTGTCCCTCATTGCGCTAGCCACAATGGCGACCGGTTCGCTCGCATTTCGTTCGGAAGCGAGAAACCTGAGCTTTCTCCAGTGTCGAGCCATCGCGTCCGCGCTTGCTCATTCGGCGGAGTCAGCGGTGGCGAAAGGCGCACAATTGCCAGCTTTCATTCAAATGCAGGTGGCAAGGCATCCTGTTTGTGTAACAAGTTCCTCGTCGGGAGGTCAGATTCGGGTCACCATCCGAGTGACAGAGGGTACGGTGTCGGATACAATGTCCTTTGTGTATGACACGAGCGCGCATGACGTGGTATCGTGGCAAGACAACGGCCCTCGGTCATGATGGAGTGATGAGAACGTTGCAAGCGGCACGTGTGGCATTGGTGGGCTTTATGGGGTGCGGAAAGTCGACTGTGGGTCCGGTCCTTGCGCGCCGACTTGGTTATGGTTTTGTCGATCTCGATTCAGATATTCAAGCGACGGCTGGTAGGACCATTCCGGAGATTTTTCAGCTGGATGGCGAGGCTGCATTCCGAGCGCTTGAGTCAGCGTGTTTGGCGAGGTGTGCTTATCAGTCTCGTTTGGTGCTGGCACCGGGCGGCGGCGTCGTGATCGCGGTGGAAAATCGCCGCCTGCTGCGCAATCAGTTTCACGTCGTCTATCTTCGTGCGTGTCCGGCAACCATCGCGGAGCGCCTTCGTGGGGAGGCCGAACACCGTCCCCTTCTGCGCGGGCATTCGCTTGAGGAGAGAATTGAGCGGTTGATGACGGAACGGGCTGCGTTTTACGATGAAGTGGCGTCGCAAATTGTCGATGTCGATGGGAAATCCCCAGAGGCCATCGCTGAAGAAATCGCGTGTGGCCTGAAATCGACCTGAAGGGGCGAGAGCCACATGCAGCACATTGACGGAATCCTCCCCCATCCTCACGCCTCGGCCGAGGGCTACGATGCTTCCTTCTTTCTTCGAGAGATTCCGGAGATCGGTGAGTCGTCGGTGGACGAAGAGACCATTCTGCGTCACGGTGCTCTGCTTTATGAGTATTTGCGCCAGAAGCGAATCTGCGAGCAGTGCAAGGGCTTCGAACGGTGCGGCAAGGCGGGGGATATGCGGGGGTTTGAGCAAGTTTTAGAAATCACGCCACGCGGCTTGGCAACCCGAGTACGGCGCTGTATGCCGTTCCGGGAGTACGTGGTTAAAGACCGGGTGCGAAGATACGCGCAGCTCGCGGGCGTCACGGAAATCGGCGACGAGTTTCGTTTTGAGAACTTTCCCGACGAGCAGGCTCAAAAGTATCCGAAGGTATTCCGGTATGCGCAGGAATTCGCGCGGAACTGGGGTCCGCAAGAAGCTCCTAGAGCCGGGCTGTACTTGTTCGGACCTCCAGGCGTCGGAAAGACTCATCTCATGTTCGCCGTATTTCGGGAGTTGCAGCTGCGCGGCGTGCCTTCTCTCGTGGTTCGTTCAGATTCTCTGTTCGATCACATGCGACACGTCATCGCCGCTGGGGAAGACTTGGAGCCGTTCCTTGAGACGCTTTCAACTGTGCCCGTTCTGGGTATCGACGAGTTCGCTCAGGAGCGCGCAAATGAGTTCAGCATGGAGAAGCTGTTTCGGATCGTCAATTACCGCTTTCATCACAAACTGTCGACGTGGTTTACCAGCAATTTCAGTCCTCCAGATGCGTATCGGCGGGGAGGCGACGATTTGCTCGACACAGTCGCGCCGCTTCGTTCTCGCGTCATGAGCATGTGTATCCTGGTCAAGATGGACGGCCCTGACGCCCGTCAGCGCCGTCTCCGGACCTTGGTATAAGAGCTCAATGACTGAGCTGGCGCACCTGTTGAACACGAAGAGCTACGAGGGCCACCTGTTGCACGTGACACTCGACACGTGGTGTGCTCTTTTGAATGAGAGCCACCTCTTTCCGCTCCTGCTCCAGTCGCATAAGCGCGCGTTCGTCATCCGACAGTTCATTCCGCAAGCTTTCGTAGTACGCTGACAGTTGAGCGAGGTCTCCGCGGAGTCGAGCCATCGCTTCTTCTGCCCAGCCGTCGTCCTGCGCGGCCGCGTGATCGGCGAGGGCGCGCTGAAGGGCGCACCAGGCTTCTTGGAGGGTGTGACGGCTGTCGCGAAGAATGTCTGATGCGGACGTTCCGCAGAGGTCTCGGTGCTGAATGCGCTCATAGAACCGGTCGACTATCTGCAGGTTGTCCAGGCATACAGCGTATGAAAACCATTCCTCGCGGTTGAGATCTGCCGTGTACGCAAAAACGCCGTTCACCATCATCCATGGCACGATCTCGCCGCGCGATTCTTCTCGAACGCAGGCCAACCGGCCGCGGTGGGAGGCACTCAACAGGACGCGGTCAAAGAGAGGGCTACCGAAGTCAATCAGTTCGACGCGCCGTTTGGCTGCCCACGGGAAGCTTCCAACGGGCTGCTCTGCGTTCAAACGGGCCTCCTCTCGCGCGTGTGCCTCTGCGTCGAATGCTAGGCGCAGGATGGTCGGTTCCACGGGTTGTCTCGTGGTTTCGACCCACATCCAGTAGAAGGGCCGATGGATGAGTTCCTTATCCACATCAACGGGGAGCTCGTATTCGCGGTACATGGGTCGGGCGACGAGCGTGCGAGCACCCACCGAAGCGAAGTACCGATCGCAGAACGACAGCCGCTCGTCTGATGTCCTCAACGGCGCTGGGGACGTGAGGGTAGCGGTCAAAGGCGACGTGCACCTCCTTTCGGCGCGACGAGATCTTCCACTCGAATGGCCTTGAGTTGTTCTACCAACTCTTCATCGTCGCGGCTTGTCATGGCTGCCTCGAAAATCCGTTTCTCCCACAGATCGAGACGGACATCGTTGACAATATCGTCGAGCTGCCCGATGACAGCTTCAAACATGCGCACTTTCTCCTGCAGTATTTCCATCACATGCTCTTCGATGGTGTTTTGGGTCACTAAATGGACGATATGGCAAGCCTGCGTTTGGCCCAAGCGATGGATGCGTCCGATGCGCTGCTCGAGCCGCATGGGATTCCAGGGTAGATCGTAATTGATCATGTGGTGGCAAAACTGAAGGTTGATTCCTTCTCCTCCGGATTCGGTGGCCACGAGTACGCGAATTTTCTTTGAGAACAGTTCTCGCATCCAATCCTTTTTGCCCCGGCGAAAGCCGCCTCGGAAAGGGACTGAACTGATGCCGTGTTTTTTCAGGGTGTACATCAGGAAATCCTGAGACGCTCGGTACTCCGTGAAGATGATCACCTTTTCCGGAGCATCGTCTAACAGTTCGAGAACTGCGTCCACCTTGGCGTAGGACGGGATGGACGTTCCTTGCTCAAGGAGCGACTGAAGTTGTCGTGCCAACTCGGGATCGCGAGTCTTCTTCAACATCTTTTCGAGGGACAGGAGCGCGGCATAGGTAGAACTACAGATTTCCCGCTGCAAGGTGATGAGCGGGAGAATAGAAGTGCGGGAAGTCTGCGAGCGCTCGTATTGGCTCCGCAAAAACGCCTGAACGGCCTCATAAAACTCGCGTTCTTCCGGCGTGAGCTCGACGCGCACAGCGCGCACGTGGCGTTTGGGCAACTCCAGAGCTCCGTCCTCTCGGCGGTTGCGAATCATCACGCGGCTGATGGTCTGGCGTAACACCGCGGGGTCCTTCGGCGTCCTAGGGCTGGAGACGAAACGTTCTGCGAACTCTGCGGGATTGCCAAGTTCCCCTGGCTTGAGCAACGTGACCAACGTGTGCAGTTCCTTGAGCTGATTCTGGATGGGCGTGGCCGTGAGCAACAGCATGAACTTGTGTTGCAGCTGATTCAAGAGTTTCCAGTTTTTCGTGCTCGGGTTCTTCAGCTTATGTGCTTCGTCGACGATAATCAAGTCCCACCACTGCTCGCGAACCCGATGGACATGGGGAGGGCGTTTGGCCGTGTCCAGGGACGCGACAATGACACCCTCCGCGGACCACGTCCACTCGTCTCGCTGCGGAATGGCGTCAATTCGGAACTTCTGGTTCAGCTCCTTGGTCCACTGTGTCACGAGGGAAGCCGGCACAAGCACGAGCGCCCTGCGGACAAGCCCCCGGACGAGGTACTCCTTGAGCACGAGGCCTGCTTCGATGGTCTTGCCGAGACCAACCTCGTCCGCAAGGATGGCCCTGCCACGCAAGTCGCGCACGACACGGAGCGCGGTCTCCACCTGGTGTGGCAACGGTACAAACTGCACATGTTCCAGAGCGAGCAGTTGGTCCAATGCCGGCGCAATGCATGCCTGTCGCGCCATCGCGCCGAGGCGGAAGAGCTCCCAGTCGGCATCACGGGTTCCACGGCCCATGTGAAGAAGTGCATCAAGTTCGGCCTCCACGTCCAACCCAACGATGGAAAACGACCACGGGCGATCACCCGTGCTTACCGCTTCATTCGCACTCTGTCGCACGTCCACCCCTCCTTAACACCTGAGCGCGGATGTCGTCTTGTTCTGCTCGCTGCAGTCATGTAGTATGTGACAGGTGATATCGATTCTTGCGCCCAAGGACGGTGGCGATATTGGGAAAGCGAACGCCGCTTTATGATCTCCACCTTCGTTACGGGGCTCGAATGGTGGAGTTTTCCGGATGGGAAATGCCCGTGCAGTACACGAGCATCTTGGATGAGCACCGGGCGGTTCGCACGGATGTCGGGATGTTTGATGTGTCCCACATGGGCGAGATCGAGGTGGCCGGGCCTGACAGCTTTTCGTTCTTGCAGCGGCTTTTGACGAATGATCTCACTCGCCTGAAGCCCGGGCGGGCGATGTACACGCTCATGACCGACGAGCGCGGTGGCACGCTGGACGACCTGCTGGTGTATCAGCTTGGAGACAGTCGCTTCATGCTCGTCGTCAACGCTGCCAACCGGGAGGCGGATGTGGCCTGGCTCCGGGATCACATGACAGGAGTCAACGTGACCATGACCGACCGGTCGGATGACGTGGCGCTCGTCGCCGTGCAGGGCCCGCGCGCGGTGGACCGCCTTGCGCAATTGGGGATCGAAGTTGACTTTTTGCGTGCCTTTTCGTTTACGAGCGCTCGCTTTCAACAGGGAGAGGTTATCGCCTCTCGCACAGGCTACACAGGAGAGGACGGCTTCGAGCTGTATACCGATGGCGATACGGCCTGTGCGCTCTTCCAAGCGTTGCACGATCTCGGCGTCAAGCCTTGCGGCCTCGGGGCGCGCGACACCCTTCGCCTGGAGGCCTGTCTTCCGCTTTATGGTCAGGAACTGAGGCGGGACGTTACTCCCATCGAGGCTTCCCTCGCTCCATTTGTGAAATTCGACAAAGGCGATTTCGTTGGCCGCGAAGCGCTCCTTGCGCAGTCGGAGGCGGGACCAAGACGGCGACTCGTCGGGGTGGAGATGGCGGATCGCGCGATTCCCCGCACGGGTTACAAGATACTTCAGGGGGAACGGAGCGTAGGCGAGGTGACCTCGGGAACCATGTCGCCCACGTTGGAGCGACCCATCGGACTGGCGCTTGTGGAAACGACATCCGCAGCCGTCGGCGCGGCGCTCGAGGTGGAAATCCGCGGCAAACGACATGCGGCGCGTGTGGTGCCTACCCCGTTTTATCGGCGCCCGAAGGTGCGCTTGTCAGCCGCCAAGGAGGAGTGATGATCGTTGTCGCGTTTCGGCTATCTTCCTCACACGGACGAGGACCGCGCTGAGATGCTGCGGGCACTCGGCCTGGAGCGCATTGAGGAGTTATTTGTAGACATTCCGCCTTCCCTTCGACTGAACTCCGCGCTCGATTTGCCGAAGCCCATGCCTGAACTCGAGCTCGGCAAGCATATGGAGGGGCTTTCCAGGAAAAACCGGCATCTCGGTCAACTGGTATCCTTCCTCGGCGCGGGTGCGTACGAGCATTACCAGCCAAGCGTAGTGGATGCCATTATCTCCAGATCCGAGTTCTACACCTCCTACACGCCGTATCAACCGGAGATGAGCCAGGGCTTGCTCCAGGCCATTTTCGAATACCAAACGATGATCGCGGAACTGACGGGAACCGATATCGCCAACGCGAGCATGTACGACGGCGTGACCGCGCTGGCGGAGGCTGCGCTCGTAGCGTGTCAGCACACTCGTCGCGAGAAAATTGTGGTTTCCGGGACGTTGCATCCCGAGGCTCGGCGCGTGTTGCAGACGTACGCGAACGGGCAGGCGATTCGGATGATCGAGGTTCGGCACGACGGCGGCCTCGTCGACACGGCCTCGCTCGCTGCGTCCGTCGACGAGGAGACGGCATGCATCTGCATCCAGTATCCCAATTTCTTTGGGGGCATCGAGGATGTGCGTGAGATTGCCGAGCTTGCGCACGCCCGGGGAGCGCTCCTCGTCGTGCAGACGTACCCAATTGCGCTCGGTCTCCTGGAGGCACCCGGTGCGATGGGCGCGGACATCGTCGTCGCGGAGGGCCAACCCCTGGGCATCAGCCTTTCATACGGCGGGCCGTACCTCGGCGTGATGGCAGTCAAAGAACCGCTCATGCGCAGAATTCCCGGTCGCCTCGTCGGCGAGACGACGGACGCGCAAGGACGGAGGGGGTTTGTCCTCACCCTTCAGGCGCGCGAACAACACATTCGCCGCGAAAAGGCAACTTCGAACATATGCACAAACCAGTCGCTCTGCGCCATCGCAGCTACCGTCTTCCTTGCCTATATGGGAAAGGAAGGGCTGCAGGAACTCGCCCGGCAGAATTACCACAAGGCCCACTACTTCCGCGCTCGTTTGCTGGAGGTTCCGGGTGTGGAGCCGCTGTTTGACGCCCCCTTTTTTAATGAGTTCACGGTTCGCCTCTCTCGTCCAACCGCGGATGTTCAGCGCGACATGCTCGATCGCGGCTATCTGTTCGGGTACGACCTCGGGAAAGACGATGCTTCCCTCGAAGGAGGCGTGCTGGTCGCGGTGACAGAGGTGAGGACACGCGGGGACATGGACGAGGCCGTCGCCGCCATCAAGGAGGTGCTCGCGCAATGACGATTCAGCGGGAAGGTCTTGAGCCCTTGATCTTCGAGCTGAGCCGCCCTGGCAGGCGGGCGTATGAACTTCCCGAGTTGGACGTTCCGGAGGCGGATATGTCCGACATCGAGCCGTATGTGCGCCGCGAGGCCGCTCGCCTGCCCGAGGTGAGCGAGGTGGATGTTGTGCGGCATTACACGGCGCTCTCGCAAAAGAATCACGGCGTGGACAGCGGATTCTATCCGCTCGGATCCTGCACCATGAAATACAATCCGAAGCGGAATGAGCGCTGGAGTCGGCTGGACGGATTTGCCCGAATTCATCCCCTGATGCCGGAAGAACTGGTGCAGGGTTCTCTCACCCTGCTGCACGAACTGGGTGCGCACCTGGCGGCCATCACGGGCATGGACGCGGTTAGCCTGCAGCCCGCGGCAGGCGCGCACGGTGAGTGGACAGGTCTCATGATGATCCGCAAGTACCACGTGGACCGCGGCGAGATGGCGCGCGATGAGGTCATCGTCCCAGACTCTGCGCATGGCACGAATCCGGCAAGCGTGAGCATGGCGGGACTGCGCGCAGTCACCATTCCGTCTCGCGCTGACGGCCGCGTGGATTTGGAGGCGCTGCGCCAGGCGGTGAGCGAGCGCACGGCCGCGCTCATGTTGACGAATCCGAATACGCTTGGGCTTTTCGAGCGGGACATCGTCGAGATCGCGCGGATTGTGCACGATGCTGGAGGACTCCTGTATTACGACGGCGCTAACATGAATGCCATCCTGGGCTACGCGCGGCCGGGAGACATGGGCTTTGACGTGGTTCACCTCAATCTGCACAAGACCTTTTCCACGCCGCACGGAGGCGGAGGACCGGGTGCGGGACCCGTTGGCGTCAAGGCGTTCCTGGAGCCGTACCTGCCAGCGCCTGTGTTGGAAAAGCGCGGTCAGCAGTATGTGTGGAATTGGGATCGGCCGAAGTCCATTGGCAAGGTGAAGGGCTTCTTTGGCAATTTCGGGGTGCTGGTGCGCGCCTACGCGTACATTCGCACGCTCGGAGCCGAAGGGTTAAAGCAGGTCTCGGAGGCGGCGGTGTTGAACGCGAATTATCTGCTGCATCAGTTGAAGTCGGACTTCGAGGCACCCTATGAGGGGCCGTGCAAGCACGAGTTTGTGCTCTCCGGCAAACGGCAAAAGGCCATGGGGGTGCGAACGCTCGACATGGCGAAGCGCCTGATTGACTTTGGTGTACATCCGCCTACCATCTACTTCCCGCTCATTGTCGAGGAGGGCATGATGATCGAGCCGACGGAGTCGGAGAGCAAGGAGACGCTGGACCGCTTTGTGGAGATCATGCGGGAGATCGCGCGCGAGGTGGAACAGGACCCGGAGGTGGTGCGAACGGCGCCGCATCGGACCATCGTGGGCAGGCTCGACGAGGTGAGGGCGGCACGGCAGCCGCGACTGCGTCATCCATTGGACTGACGCAGTCCGGAAAGGTCGGCCAAATGGGGCGTCTCGTTCACGCCGAGAGCGTGAAACGTGTCTCCGAGAACGGAGATCCGGGTCACGCTCGTGTTGTCGATGGTGGAGAAGTCCACGCCCATAAAACGTAGAACAGAGCGCACGACGCCCCCGTGGGTGGCGACGAGCACGCGCCCGTGCGGATGCTCGCGGGCAATCTCCTTCAGGCATCGGATGATCCGTTCCGTGGCGCGATCCGGCGGCTCGCGATCCGGCGCTCCATTCGGGAAGCGCCTCAGGCTTTCCGCGCGGAGCAGTCCCTCGGCTTGCCCGAAATAGTGCTCCCTCAGGCATGGCCGCACCGCGATGGGGGCGCCGGTGGTGCGGCTCACGCGACGTGCGGTCTCGAGCGCGCGTTCGAGATCGCTCGAGTAGATGCGGTCGATATGGACGGACCGGAGCCACGCGGCCAGCCGGTCGGCCTGCCGCTTGCCGAAGTCGTTGAGCGGCACGTCGGTCCAGCCTTGCACGCGCCCCTCGACGTTCCAGTCCGTCTCTCCGTGGCGAACGAGCCAGATTTCCATCGTGAGGCCTCCTTCACGACCAGTATAGCAAGGCTTTGCGCGGCTGTGTTACAATGGGAGCGGTTTTTGGCTGGAACGGTTGGGACAAGGGGGGCGCGCTATGGCGGATCGCTATATCCTGCTTGTTCACGGGCCCAATCTCAATCGGTTGGGCGTGCGGAAGCCGGAGGTATACGGCCAGCGCACGCTGGCGGACGTGGTAGAGTTGGTCCGGAGCACGGCCCTCCCGCTCGGCTTTGACGTGATGGACCGGCAGTCGAATCACGAAGGCGATCTCATCGACTTCCTGCAGCAGTTCGGGCCCGGGGCGCACGGCATCATCATCAATCCGGGGGCGTTCGGGCACTACAGTTATGCGCTGCGCGATTGTCTGGAAGACATCGATCGGCCGACGGTCGAGGTGCACATTTCCAACGTGCATCGACGCGAGCCGTTTCGGCACCAACTGGTTCTGAGTGACGTCGTCACCGGCCAGATTGTGGGGCTTGGCCTCGAAGGCTACCGGCTGGCGACGCTCGCGCTCTGCCAGCCGAAGCCGTGAGATGACAAACGTTGGAGGGCTTATCGCATGATTTCAAGCAACGATTTTCGCAATGGGACGACCATTGAATACGATGGATCGGTTTGGCGCGTGATCGAATTCATGCACGTGAAGCCCGGCAAGGGCTCGGCGTTCGTGCGGACCAAGCTGAAGAACGTGAAGACGGGCGCGATTCGAGAGATGACGTTCCGCGCGGGGGAAAAAGTGCCGCGCGCTCGAATTGAAACGCGTGAGATGCAGTACCTCTACAACGATGGCGAGAACTACACGTTCATGGACACCGAGACGTACGAGCAGATCAACATTCCGCGAGCCCAGCTTGAGTACGAATTGAACTTCCTGAAGGAGAACATGAATTGCTTCATCGTTCAATACCAGGGCGAGATCATCGGCATTGACCTGCCCAACACCGTGGAGCTTGAGGTCACCGATACGGAGCCGGGCATCCGTGGCGACACGGCGACGGGCGGGAGCAAGTCCGCGACGGTTGAGACGGGCTATACGCTCCAGGTGCCGTTCTTCATCAACGTGGGAGACAAAGTCGTGATCGACACGCGTTCCGGCGAATACGTGTCGCGCGCGTGACACGCAGAGCGCGCCGAAAAGGCCCGTGCGGCAGGGGATATGCGCCTCCCGCACGGGCCTTCTCATGCCTTCTTTCGCATGAGGCTGAACACGAGCACCATCAAAAGCAAAAAGATCACCAAGAAGACGACGATCCATCGGACCAAGAGAGACAGATCCACCATCGACCCTCCTCGCTCCTCTCCTCATTCAATGCAAAGACCTCTCTGGCGGTGCAGACCAATTGCCAAGTCGCATACAGGCGCACGCCCGTCCATATACATGGACTAGGCAGGGGGTGGCGCGTGTGTCCGTGGCGAATTCGAACCGGCCGAAAGTTGTCATCGAGCAGGTGCTCGCCGTGTTGCCCCTCGAAGTTGCCCGATGGCTTGAAGCCCTGAGCGACGTTTGGCTGGACGAACTCGAGGAAATTCGCCTGCGCGTCGGGCAACCGGTCGAGTTGTGCTTGCGCCAGCGGTCTGCCTTTTTGGGTTCGGATGGAACTCTCGCTCAATCGCTGGACGCATCGATGCGCATCTCCGCCGGCGCATTGGCGCAAGTTCTGCAACGCCTGACCCAGTTTTCTCGTTATGCGGTGGAAGAAGATATGCGCCAGGGGTACGTCACTTTGCCGGGCGGTCACCGGGTGGGTATCGCGGGCCGGGCCGTCGTGGAGGCTGGGCGCGTGCGGGCCTTCCGCCATGTCACTTCGCTGAACATTCGGATCTCGCGCGATCGCCCCGGGGTGGCGGCGTCTGTGCTGCCCGCGTTGTACGATCGCGCATCGCGCCGCCCGCTGTCGTCGCTCATCGTGTCGCCGCCCCAGTGCGGCAAGACGACGCTTGTCCGCGATGTCGCGCGGAGATTCAGCTATGGCGGCTTCGCACCAGGCGATCACGGCATGAAGGTGGCCGTGATCGACGAGCGATCAGAGATTGCGGGCAGCGTCGACGGCATCCCGCAGTTCGATCTCGGCCCTCGCGCGGACGTACTCGACGGATGTCCGAAGGCGGAGGGCATGATGATGGCCATTCGGAGTCTATCGCCGCATGTCGTCGTCACCGACGAGATCGGCCGAACGGAGGATGCGGAGGCGGTGCTCGAGGCGTCGCTCGCCGGCGTGGCCGTGGTGGCGACCGCGCACGCAGCGTCGCTCGACGCGTGGCGCCGCAGGCCGTGGATGGAGCGATTGTTCCTTGCTCGGGCGTTCGACCGTTACGTCGTCCTGAGCCGGCGCAAGGGGCCGGGCACCGTTGAAGCGATTCTGGACGCGGAAGGACGCGTCATCGGTCGTGGAGGCGTGGAGGCGAGATGAAGCTTGCGGGGGCCAGCCTGGTGCTCATTGCGTGCGCGCTCATTGGGTTTCGGGTCGCCCAGGGCTATCGGGATCGCCCGAAGGCGCTCAGGAAGTTGCTCCAGGCGCTCATCGAGCTCCAGGGCGAGGTCGAGTACCACGCCACGCCGATCCCGGCGGCGCTGCGGACCGTGGGCACGCGGCTCGGAGGATGGTGCGGCGGTTGGCTCATCGATCTGGCGACCGCGCAGAGCCGCCCGACCGACGCAGGAGAGCTCGTGCTTCAAGGCGTGTCGCTGGCCGCGGCGACGGACGGTGTTCTGAACGATGCGGATGCCGAGCCGTTCGTCCGCTTGCTGCGTTCCATCGCTGTGGCGGATCGGGACCATCTGCAGCAGCCGTTTCTGGCAGCGCGCGCGGACCTGGAGGAGGCCATTCGAGCGGCGCAAGACGAGGCGAACCAAGGTGCACGCCTGTGGCAATACATGGGTGTTCTTGCTGGGGTATTTATTGTTCTATTGCTTTTGTGAACGGCGGGCCTTGCCATGGTGCGCGAAAGAGGGGATGCGTGATGTCGCCCGAGATTCGGGATTTGTTTCGGATATTTGCCGTGGGCTTTGTCGCAGCGATCTTTCACACCGTGTTGAAGCAGAGTGGCAAAGAGGATTTTGCACACTGGGCCACACTCCTTGGCTTGGTGGCGGTGTTTGCCATTGTCATCGGATACGTCGATCATCTGTATCACGAAATCACCAGCGTGTTTCTCCTGCAGTAGGTGAACGTCGTGCACATCGTTCAGATTATCGGCATTGGCATGACGGCCACGGTGCTTGCGACACTTCTTCGGCAGCAGATGCCGTCCTTTGCGACGCTGGTCAGCCTCTTTGCGGGCGTCCTGATTCTGCTGCTATTGGTGCGTTCGATTTCGACCGCGCTTGGCACGTTTCAGCAACTGACAGCGGCGGCGAACATGAGCCCGATGTTTCTCCAGACGCTCATCCGCATCCTTGGCATCGCGTACGTCGTGGAGTTTGCGGCCGACGTCGCGCGCGATGCTGGCGAGACGGCGCTCGGCGGGCGTATCGAGCTCGCCGGCAAGATCGGGATCGTTCTCTTGGCGCTCCCCATTTTCAAGGATGTGCTTGACGTGATCGTTCACATGATTCCGTGAAGGGGCGAGGCTCGTGGTGATCCCTTGGCGCTTGTTCATCGCCCTCGTGACTGCCCTGGTGGTGCTGGTCGGCCTTCCGCTTTTGGCGCGTGGCGATCCAACCAGCGGCGGGGTGACGCAATCGGCTGAGCAATCCGCCGAACAGATGCTGCAATCCACCGCACAGAGCGAGCTCGATCACGTCGACACACAGTCCATTGATGCCTACTGGCGTCAGCTTGAAACGCAGTACGGTGGCTTTCTTCCGCACACTCAAGGCCCTTCGCTCATTCAGTCGGTGCTTGAACACGGAGGACCATCGTTCCACGGCATCGTGTCCGGATTCATGCATTACTTCCTCCAGGAGGTGGTTGACGATCTCGGCCTTTTTGGCGGCATTCTCATCCTCTCTGTGGCGGCGGCCCTTCTGCGCATGATGCAGGCGTCGTTCGCAGAAGAGTCCGTGGGCGAAGTCGCGCAAATGGTGGTGTCGTTCGTGCTCGCCGCGCTCGTGACGAGATCGCTTATGGAAACATTCGGATCGGCGAGGCAGGCCATCGAGTCCATGAATCACTTCATGCTGGCCACGATGCCGGTGTCCATCGCGCTGCTCGCCGGGTCGGGATCGTTTGCGTCGGCGGCGTTTTTTCAACCGATGCTCATCTTTTGTGTGCACTTCGTCTCGAACGTCGTCTTTCTGGTTGTTTTTCCGCTTGTGTTCCTCGCCGCCGTTTTGGAACTGGCATCCTCCCTGGCCCCGCGGTATCCGCTGACGCGGCTGGCCTCGTTGGCGCGGACAGCGGGTCTCGCGGTCCTGAGCTTTGCGCTGGTGGTGTTTGTGGGTGTGACGACCGTACAGGGCACGGGACGCGGCATCGCGGACGGGCTGGCGCTTCGCACCATGAAATTCGGCGTCGGCACGTTTGTGCCCGTGGTCGGCAAGGCCATCTCCGACGCGGCTGAAACGGTGCTCGGTGCGTCGCTTCTCGTGAAGAACGCCGTAGGCATCGCGGGGCTTGTCGTCATCGCGCTCATTGCGGCGTTTCCGGCGATGAAGATCCTGGCGGTTTCCGCGATGTATTCGGCAGGCGCTGCCGTGATGCAGCCGGTTGGTGAAACGCCTATCATCGCCTGCCTGGGAGCCCTCGGCAAGACAATGTTGCTCGTGTTTGCTTCGGTGGCGACGGTCGCACTGATGTTCTTCTTCGCCATCTGCATCCTGCTCGCGGCGGCCAATTTGGCGGTGATCACGGCGTGAACGGGCTCGAAGAGTGGCTGAGGCAAGTGGTGGCCATCGCGCTCGTCGGCGGGATCGCGGAGATGATGCTCCCCTCCGGCGGTCTGCTGCGCTACGTGCGGATGACCGTGGGGGTGGCACTTTTGGCGACACTTCTTTCTCCGATTCTGCCAGCGCTTCGCGGCGGATGGGCGGACGAAGCGGCAAACCGTGCGTCCGACGTGCTGTTTGGCAACGCAGCGACGACCACGGCCTCCGTGGGACGAGGTGCCGCACAGGACTATGCCCAGGCGCTCGGTCAGGTGGAAGACGAGGACGCCGCCAAGTACCTGGCGGAATGGGCCGAGGCGTCGTTGCCCGATCCGCTTCGCTCGGAGGTGGTTAAGGTGTCAGTCGAACACCCCACGAGCGCCGATCACATGGCGGTGATGGTTTGGGTTCGGCCCACCGGGGTGGTGGATGCTGTCGAGATTCGGCAGAGCATCGCGGCCCAATTGGGCGTGAAGCCGAGTCAGGTCGAGGTCCTGGACGAGGGAGGCGGGCCCCAGTGAATTGGAATCTTCTGCTCAAACAGCGCGGGCTCGTCGCCTTGGGGGCCCTCGGCGTGGTCTTGTTGGCATTCAGCTGGTTGTGGCCTGGGACTCGCTCGCAGCCGACCAGCTCTCCGTCGCCCGAAAACGCGGGCATCACGAATTCGGCGTGGCCTTGGAACGTCGCGAACGCCGACCAGGGGCCTCAAGGTGTGGTCTCTGTCTCGTCGTACTACGAAGGCGAGTTGCAGTCGATGCTCGAGAAGCTGCCCGGCGTGAACGCCGTGTCCGTGCTGGTGACGCTTGCGCAGAACGGCCAACTCGCGAGCGGGAGTTCCAATGGCGTCGGCGTCCTGGGCGTGTTGGTCACGGTGGATGCCGAAAACTTTTTCCAAGCGAAAACAGAAATCGTGGACGCAATTACGAATGTGTTGGACGTGCCTGCATATAAGATTACTGTCGAACCTCAAAAGGGTGAATAGACGGAGATTAGGAGGATGCATGCGATGGTGAAACGGCAGACGGTGTGGTTGTCCACGATGATGGTGCTGAGCCTGATGCTGATTGGCTACTACACGATGAACAACCAGACCAGTACCACGTCGACGAACCCGTCGAACTCGACGACACCCACGGTGACGACGAGTCCCACCAATGCGACACAGGTCTCGAATCAGACGCAGGCGACCACTGGGTCGAATGTGTCCAGCGCGGATGATTGGTACAACGCGCTGCAGGCTTCCGTGAACAACGAGATCAGCCAGCGGATCAGCAATGATCAGGCGATCATCGCGAACAACAACGCCTCGCAGTCGCAGATCGCCGAGGCTCAAAAGCAACTGGGCGAAGAGGAAGCCCTGTACAACAGCCTGCAGCAGGCGACGCAGGCCGTGATCGCAGACGGTTACAAGAACGCCGTCATCGCTCCAGACAAGAACCAGACGACATTCACCGTGTATGTGGAAACAAACCGTCTCTCCAAAGCCGATGCGGTGAAGATCATGAACATCGTCAGCCAGCAGTTGGACACGTCGATTTTCAACATCTCAGTCAAACCGCATGCATGAAGCGGCATCGGGCGGGGAGGCGTTCCCAACGCGCCGTGCGAAGGGAGCGCCCCCAGCGTTTCATTTACCGACTCGGGAGGGGCTGCCCCTGCGCCGTACAGGCGACGAGGGACAGTCCCTTCTACGTTCTTCCATTCCCTAGAACGGTAGGCGTCCCTGTGGTATACTCGTGAAGACCTTGTTCAGATGGATTTGGAGATCCGGATCGGGGAGAGACGATGGGTTGCTGACGATGGAAGAAATTCGAGAACTGATTCGCTTGCTCGACGATAGCTCGCTGACCGAGTTGGAACTCGAGTTTGAGGACGGGAAGGTGAGATTGGCCAAGCGGGCGGAGGTCGTGTCTTATGCCGTGCCGCAGGTGGCGATGCCAGTGGCGCAGGCCGCGCCTGTATCATCGGCTGCGCCCCAATCGGGGAGTTCAGCCCCTGCGGTGGAGGACCCGGCGCTGCACGTAATCACTTCGCCAATGGTGGGCACGTTTTATCGCGCGCCCGCCCCGGATGCCCCTCCCTTCGTAGACGTCGGCTCGCAGGTCGGGCCGAAGACGGTTGTGTGCATCATTGAAGCGATGAAGTTGATGAACGAGATTGAAGCTGAGATTTCCGGTGAGATTGTGGAGATCTTGGCCGAAAACGGGCAGTTGGTGGAGTACGGTCAGCCGCTGTTCAAGGTGCGCCGCACCTGAAGGCGTGGGGCCGAAAACTGACTGGGTGAAGGAGAGCCGTGGATGTTTAAGCGCGTGTTGGTCGCGAATCGCGGCGAGATCGCGGTGCGCGTGATCCGCGCCTGCCGCGAATTGGGGATCGAGACGGTCGCGGTGTATTCGACGGCGGATCGCGATGCACTGCATGTGCGCATGGCGGACGAAGCGTATTGCATTGGTCCGGCGCCCGCCAAGATGAGCTACCTCAATATCCCCAGCGTGATGTCGGTGGCTACGCTGTGTGGTGTGGACGCGGTTCATCCGGGATACGGATTCCTGTCGGAGAACAGCGACTTTGCAGAGGCGTGTGAGGCGTGCGGCATCACGTTCATCGGCCCGAGCCCGCGGGCCATCGAACGGATGGGCGACAAATCGACGGCGAAGATGACGATGCGCAAGGCCGGCGTTCCGACGGTGCCAGGCAGCGAAGGACTGGTGGAGTCGCTCGAAGAGGCGCTCGGCATTGCAAACGCCATCGGCTACCCGCTGATCATCAAGGCCACCGCGGGCGGCGGGGGCCGAGGCATCCGGGTGGTGCGAGACGAATCGGAACTCCGGAAAGCATACGATCAGGCGCGCAGGGAAGCGGAGGCTTCGTTCGGGAATTCGGGTATTTACATTGAGAAATATATTGAACGCATGCGCCACGTCGAAATTCAAGTCCTGGCGGATCGGCACGGCAACGTGATTCACCTGGGGGAACGCGACTGTTCCGTGCAGCGCCGCCTGCAGAAGCTCGTCGAGGAGTCGCCCTGCCCCGTCATGACAGAGGAGAAGCGGCAGGAGATGGGCGAGGCGGCTGTGCGAGCCGCGCGAGCGGTGGATTATGTCGGCGCCGGCACAATCGAATTCATCTATACGCCAGACGGCGATTTCTACTTCATGGAGATGAACACGCGCATCCAGGTCGAGCACCCGGTGACCGAGTGGGTGACGGGGGTCGATCTCGTCCGCGAGATGATCCTGGCGGCGGCCGGGGAGCCGCTCTCCGTCAAACAAGAGGACGTTGCGCTGCGCGGACACGCCATTGAATGCCGGATCAATGCGGAGGATCCTTACCGCCAGTTCGCGCCGTCGCCGGGCACCATCCGCTCATACTTGGCGCCGTCAGGCCCCGGGGTGCGCGTGGATTCCGCCTGCTATCCTGGCTATACCATTCCGCCCTATTACGACTCCATGGTGGCGAAGCTCATCGTGTGGGCGCCGACCCGGGATCAGGCCATCGCGCGTATGGTGTCCGCGCTAAGCGAGTACGAGATTGAGGGCATTCAGACGACCATTCCGTTTCACATGGCGCTCCTGCAGAACGAGCGTTTTCGAAAAGGGGATGTGTCGACTCGATTTTTGGAGGAAAATCCAATACTCTAAACGAAGAACGTTCACATTCCGTTCCATTCTCACAGGAAGCCTGACGAAGGCGAAGGAGGAAGATGGAGATGGCGGACATGGAATACGAGTTGACAGAACGCGGTTCGGTGCACATTTCGGACGAGGTCGTTCAGATCATCGCGGGTGCAGCCGTGAACGAGGTGGATGGCGTCCTGGGCACGAGTGGTTCATTTGCCGGCGGGATCACCGAGTCCATCACGGGTCGGAAGAATCTGGCGAGGGGTGTCAAGGTTCAGTTTGATGAGGCGTCACGCGCTTGCACTGTGGATGTTTGGGTTCAGCTCCGGTTCGGCGTGAGCATCCCCGAGGTCGGGTATCAAATTCAGGAACACGTCAAATCCTCCGTGGAGACGATGACAGGCCTTCGCGTCCATGCGGTGCACGTACATGTGGTCGGGGTGGCGTTCCAGACGGATGCGGAGCGCGCGCAGGATGCCGATCAGATCGGTGCAGCTATGGACGGGGAGGCGCGCTCGACAGGAGGGATTGGATGAACGTCGGCGATCGATTCCTCTTGTTCGTGCTGTCGCTCGTGGGTCTGGTGCTCGGCGTCCTTCTCGCTCTTCTCGGCGCAGGCGTGATGTCGGTGACGTGGGCCGCGAGTCAGCTCACGGTCCAGCCGTGGAACGACGTGTGCCTGGTGGTGGGCGTGGTCTGCGCGCTGTTGTCGATTCGCTTCCTTTTTTACCGTTCTCGCCGCCGTGGCTCGGGCGTCCCCGCGGAGTCCGTGCTTCTGGCGGGCGATCACGGCCAAATCCGCATCTCCTACGAGACGTTGCGCCAACTCGCGAACCGGCGGGGTTCCCAGCTCAAAGGAGCCGAGTCGTTCGACTCGCGTGTGCGCCAGGGGCGCGAGGGAATTCTCATTGCCTGCAAGATGCAGGTGTTGCCGGACATCGATATCGCGGCGCTGACGCGTGAGGCGCAGACGGCCGTGAAGGAGTATGTCGAACGGACCGCCGGTGTCCAGGTCGAACGCGTGATCGTGCATGTGACAGAACTATCGCCCAGCGGGCATGCCGGGAAGGCGTGGAACGGTGCATGAACGGCCTGGAGCGAGCGTGGCAGTGGTTCATCGGCCGTCCGCGCCGATATCATGGATTGGCCGCGGGAGTTTTGTTTTGGATTTTGTGGATGATCTTTGGGTTTTGGCGCGTGCTGCTGCTGTTCGTTCTCGCCGGCGTCGGGTACGCGGGAGGGCGCGCGTGGGAGGAACAACAGTCCTGGCGGCGCATCTTGGAACGCCTGTTGACAGATCGATATACGGAGTGAAGTCGATTGACCCGACATGAAGCGAGAGAGTGCGCGCTCCAAGCTCTGTGCGTGCTCGACGTTCAACCCGATCTCGGCTCTGCCGAGGCGATTGCGTCGGTCCTGGCCGAGCGCGGCCTGGACGCCGCGGGAGACGGGGCCTACTTGGAGACCCTCGTGGATGGCACCCGCCGCAATCTGGGCGAGATTGACGAATTGCTCGCCCGTCACATGGAGCGGTGGTCGCCCGAGCGCATCGGGCGCGTGGAGCGAAACGTGCTGCGTCTCGCCACTTACGAGCTGCTCTACGAACCGGAACTCCCCATCGCCAGCGCAATTGACGAGGCTGTTCAAATTGCCAAGACGTTTGCTACCGAACAATCGGGCCGATTTGTGAATGGCGTGCTGGCGAAGCTATTGCCTGCTGTGACACAGCAGCGCGCCGAAGTCATTCTCGAAGCCAAGCGCGAGGCGCCGAGAGATGAGGCCGGTGGCTGGCGGGAGGGCGTGGAAGATGGCGCGTGAAACCCCTCTCGTCCTGGGTATAGATACCAGCAACTATACGACTTCCGTCTGCGCGGTGGACGCGGGGGATGGGCGCCTGGTGGGCGAGGCGCGCAGACCGCTTCGCGTGCCGAGCGGAGAACGCGGCCTGCGCCAGAGCGAGGCCGCGTTTCAACATGTGCAGAACTTTCCCGCGGTGATGGCGCAGCTCGCGGACAGGTTGGTTGCGCAAGGTGTGCGCCCCGCATGGCGGCGCGTCGCCGTGTCTGTGCGGCCAAGGCCGTGGGCATCTTCTTACATGCCCGTCTTTCAAAGCGGGCTCGCTGTTGCGGCGTCGCTCGCGCAGAGCCTGGGCATCCCGCTCACCCGCACGTCGCATCAGGAAGGCCATCTCGCAGCGGCGGAGTATTTCGTGCCCATGCCCGCTTTGCCGTTTGTCGCCGTTCATATGTCCGGCGGCACGTGCGACGTCGTGATGGCCCGCCGAACGGTGTTCGGGTACTCCATTGCGCGCCTCGGCGAGTCGCTGGACCTTCACCCGGGGCAGTTTGTCGATCGCGTCGGCGTCGCGCTCGGACTCCCATTCCCAGCAGGGCCGCATCTTGAGCAGCTCGCTTCACATTGTGGAACATCCGTCGGAGAATTGGTGCTGAAGGCGCCTGTTCGCGGCGCCAGCATGAGCTTTTCAGGCCCGCTCACCGCCGCACTGCGCGCTGTGGAGGCGGGCGCGCCAGCCCACGAAGTGGCGCGGGCGGTGGAGGCGTGTGTCGCGCGCTCGGTCGCGAAGGCCGTGGAGTACGCCGTGCGGCGCGAGCAGGCGGTACGGCACGTCCTCATTGCGGGTGGTGTTGCTTCAAATCAGTTCATTCAATCTTCCGTTCGCGCTCGCCTTGAGCGCCGTGTGCCGGGCATCGCGGTGGCCTTTGCGCCCGCGGAGTTTGCGAGGGATAACGCCCTCGGCGTGGCGACCATCGGCTATTGGCGAGAATGCGCCCGCTGATGCAACTGCAAAATGTCGAACAGAAAATTGTCGACAAAGCACATGGGCATTGATAGTCTTTTCGGACCTATCTTGCTATAATGGGGCCCGTAGTGTCGTAAATGAAGGAGGTTCTGCGTTGTCGGAGAACGTGCAGGTCCAAGAGAATGTCACAGATATGCTGATCATCGGGGGCGGCCCGACCGGTCTTTTCGCGGCGTTCTATGCGGGGATGCGCAACTGCTCATGTAAAATAATTGATAGTCTTCCTCAATTGGGAGGACAACTTTCCATGCTCTACCCCGAAAAGTATATTTACGACGTCGCTGGATTTCCGAAAATTCGCGCGCGAGAGCTCGTGGATCAGCTCGTGGAACAGGCGATGGCGTTCAAGCCAGGTGTCCATTTGAACGAGTCCGTGCAGCGGTTGGTCAAGCGCGAGGATGGCCTGTTTGAACTTCATACCAATCAGTCGGTGCACGTGGGTAAGGCGGTCATCATCTGCGCTGGTATCGGTGCCTTCACGCCGAGACCGCTTCCGGCAGAATCCGCCAAGCACTTCGAGGACCGGGGTGTGGCTTATTATATCGACAAGATCGATCACTACCGCGGTAAGCGCGTGTTGGTCGTCGGCGGCGGTGATACGGCGGTTGACTACGCACTGATGCTCGAGGAGGTCGCGGAGTCGGTCACGCTCATCCACCGCCGCGACGGCTTCCGGGCGCACGAGGACAGTGTGCGCAAGCTGTTCGAGTCTCGCGTGCACGTGAAGACCTTCTACGAATTGGTCGATGTGCAGGGTGGAAACTGGGTCGAAAAGGCCGTGATCGTCAACAACCAGACGAAGCAGCAGGAAGAGCTCGAGGTCGACGCAATTGTGAGCGGTCTCGGATTTCACGCTTCGCTTGGACCCATCAAGGAATGGGGACTTGAGATTGAGAAGAACGATATTGTGGTAAATTCGAAGATGGAGACGAACATTCCCGGGGTGTACGCGGCTGGGGATATCGTCACGTATCCGGGCAAACTGAAGCTCATCGCGACGGGCTTCGGTGAAGCGCCCACGGCGGTCAACAACGCGAAGACCTACATCGACCCGAAGGCGAAACTGTTCCCGGGTCACAGCACGAGCATGACGAACCTCGGGCATTGAGGATGGCGGACAGGCTGTTCGGCTCCGTGGAGCGGACAGCCTGTCGCTTTCTGCCTTCCAGTTGGAGGCGTGGAGTGAAGATGGCGCAGCAGTTGGACGGAAGGCGAGCTGCGAAGCGCGTGCAAGAATCCTTGCGGCGTCGCGTTGAAGCGCTCGCCTTGCGAGGTGTCGTGCCCAAACTAGTGATGTTGGTTTCCGAGGCGGACGAGGTGTCGCTCGGGCACGTGCGGCGAAAGGCTCGTTTTGCGGAAGGGGCGGGGCTTGCTGCCGAGATCCGCACCTTTCACCCAAGTGATGGGGTGAAATCCCTCGAATTGGCGATTGGGCGTCTGAACGAACAGGACGACGTGGATGCGATTCTGGTTCAACTTCCACTTCCGGCGGGCTGGGACGACGTCGAAATGATGCGGTACATCCGTCCGGATAAGGATGTAGACGGGCTTCACCCAGACAACCTGGGCTTGGTGGCGTACGGGCGTCCTCGCATTTGGCCGTGTACGGCGCGAGGCGTGGGTGAGCTTTTGGACCAATACGACGTTCCGGTCCGCGGCAAGGTGGTATGTGTCGTCGGAAGAAGCGCCTTGGTGGGCTGGCCCATCGCGCAGTACTTCATGGCGCGTGGTGCGACCGTGATACAATGTCATCGACAGACGTCGTCCATCGGAGGTTGGACTCGGCAGGCAGACATCGTGGTGAGCGCGGCGGGCGTACCGGGACTGGTTCGGCCAGAGGAGGTCCGCCATGGTGCGGTCGTGATCGACGTGGGGCTGACCTACACGCCGGACGGCCCTCGAGGAGATGTCGATCCCGGCGTTGTGCAGCGAGCCGCGTGGTTCACGCCGGTTCCGGGAGGCGTGGGTCCCATGACGGTCGCGATGGTGGCCCAAAATGCTGTCGATCTGTGCGCCATTCGGCGAGGGGGCGAACGAGGATGAACGCGCTGACGCGCGCGGCGGCCGAGGCGGAGGCCGTGCTGACCGTCACCGAACTCAATCGGCGCATCAAGGAGCGTTTGGAGTCGGATCCGCGGCTGATTCAGTGCCGTGTCGTCGGCGAGATTTCAAACTTCAAACACCATCCGAGCGGCCACATGTACTTCACACTGAAGGACGAAGCCAGCCGAGTCCGCGCGGTCATGTTCAGCAGTCGAAATCGGCGGCTGCAGTTTCAGCCAGAGGACGGCATGCGGGTGATTGCCTTCGGGTCAGTCGGCGTGTTCGAGCGAGACGGTCAATATCAGTTGTATGTCGAGGATCTCGAGCCTGACGGACTGGGAGCCCTGTATATCCGTTACGAGCAGCTGCGCAACAAACTCGCCGAGGAAGGGCTGTTTGCTCCGGAGCGGAAGCGGCCGCTCCCCCGCTTTCCGTTGCGCGTGGGTGTCGTCACGAGTCCGACGGGGGCGGTCATTCGGGACATTTGCACGACCATCGAACGACGGTATCCGCTGGCGCGGGTCATCCTGGCGCCGGCGCAGGTGCAGGGGCCAGACGCGGCGCCGACGATTGTGCGCGCGCTCGAGGTATTGTACGCGCTCGAACCGAAGGTGGACGTCATCATCGTCGGCAGAGGCGGAGGCTCGCTTGAGGAGCTTTGGCCCTTCAACGAGGAGATGGTGGTGCGGGCCGTGGCGAGATCGCCCGTGCCTGTCGTGTCGGCCGTCGGTCACGAGACCGACGTGACCCTGTGCGATTTCGCGGCGGATGTGCGCGCCGCGACGCCAACCGCCGCGGCCGAGATGGTCTGTCCCCACCAGGCAGAGCTGCGCGCCTACTTGGAACAGGCGTCGGCTCGCGCGCGGAAGGCTGTGTTGGTCAAGGTGGCGTGGGGGCGCGAGCGGCTGCGGGATTTGGCGGGCAGGCCTGTGTTGCGCGAACCAGCGAGGATGGTCGCGATGAGACGGCAGCTGGTCGACTACCTGGAGACGCGGGTGCGCGAGGCTCAGCGCCGCCCTGTCGGCTTGCGCCGTCGTGCCCTGGCGGATCTCGAGCGAAGGCTTCAGCGTGTGGAACTCAGCGGGACGATTCAAGGGCGCAGACGAGATCTGATGCGCCTCGAACACCAGCTGCGGTCGCTCACGGAGCGCCAGTTGCTCGTGCAGGGTCGCAAACTGGAAGGCGTGATCGGCAAGCTTGAGGCGCTCAATCCGTTGGCGGTCTTGCGGCGCGGATACGGGGTGATTCTTGACGCGGATGGAAATTCCGTCATCACCTCGGCGCAGTCGCTCGTCCCGGGCAGGCGCATCGGGATCCGCATGCACGACGGCACCGTGGAAGCGGAGGTGAAAGGGCGTGGAGGAGACGCAGGCAGCCGGGCGGAACAGCTCCGATTGGACCTTTGAACAAGCCATGCGGCGGCTCGAGGAAATCGTGCGCCAGCTCGAGGCGGGAGATCTGCCGCTGGACGCGTCCATCCGGGCGTACGAGGAGTCCATGCGGCTCGTGAAGTTTTGCCGGGAGCAACTCGACAAGGCAGAGTTTCAACTGGAAAAGCTCGGTCAGGAACTGGCGGACGAATCGGTTTCGCCGTGATCGGCCTTGTCCAATTCGGGGGTGGATGCGTTGCAGACGTACCTCGAGGCGTGCAAGGAGGAGGTCAACGCCTATCTCTCGCGCCTGTTCGAACCGACGGGCCTTCACGCTCGGCTGAAGGAAGCGATGACTTACAGCCTGATGGCGGATGGAAAACGGCTCCGACCGGCCCTTGTCATCGCGACGGCCGAGACCTTCGGTGTGGCACGGCGTCTCGTGCTACCTGCCGCTGCGGCGGTCGAACTTATCCATTGCTATTCCCTGATTCACGACGACCTTCCATGCATGGACGACGACGATCTGCGGCGCGGGCAGCCCACAAATCACGTGGTGTTTGGCGAAGCCATGGCCTTGTTGGCTGGAGACGCGTTGTTAACGGAAGCGTTCCACCTGCTGGCTCGCCCGCTCGCGGGCGTCCCTGCCGAGCGACAGTTGGCGATGATCCGCGCTTTGGCGTCGCGCGCCGGCGTGGATGGCATGGTCGGTGGGCAGGCCGTCGATATTGAACGGACGGGCGGCCAGGGCACTCTTCAAGATGTCGAATTCATTCACCTCCACAAAACGGCTCGATTGATTCAGGCGTGTGTGGAGATTGGAGGGTATTTCGCCGATCTCGACGACGAGGTGCGCGACGCGCTTTCGCGCTACGGCGAGTGTCTGGGACTTGCGTTTCAGATGATCGATGACGTGCTGGACGTGACGGCCTCCACGGAGCAACTCGGCAAAACGGCCGGGAAGGACGTCGAAGAGGGAAAGCTGACCTATCCGAGATTCGTCGGTGTGGAGAGGACACGTCAGATGGCGCGCGAGGTCATCCGCCACGGCGAGCAAGCGCTGGCGGACGTGGGTGTGAAGTCGGAACCACTCGCAGCGCTTCAGTCGCTGATCGTGGACCGGGATCGTTGAATGACTCGCGCCGATGGCCGCGGCTCCAGCGTCTCCCTCTGCGGGCGGCGCGGTTTCTGTGGTATAATGTCAGCTGACGAGGTCTGACGAAAGGTTCCTGCGGGTGGCGCAGTATTCTAGTCAACCGTCCGCGCCTGAAGACGGGGCTAAAAATCCGTCGAAGGGCACATCGATGAAGTTCCTGGTGTGGGCTTGGGGTGCCCAGCCCTGGGCTCATGCTGGGAGTTAAGAAGGTTGGGCAGCCCGCAATGGCATGCGGGACGTGTCCCAGCCTTCGCGGAGGCCCAAGTTCGTAGCTGGAACCATGGTTTTTTGCTATGGCTTGGGGTATGAACCTGCATGCGGAGGCAATCTGTGTGCAGCGTAGCCTGCCTTGAGTGGTACTGAAGGATCCCAGGAATTCAGGTGGTCGGCCGCGGCCACGGCGCGACCACCGGTGCTGGGTGAAATCCGTGCTGCAAAAGAGGCTAGGGCGCGGGAGCGGTTGCCGCGGAAAACGCCTAGACTGTTCGCCACGAGGCGAGGCTCCCTGAGGATTATAGTGTGGACTAAGTGGTAATCCAGTCTGGCTGTCGGCGACGCGGCCGAGGCGCTCTGAAAGGGAAACCGCCGGGATGGCGACGTCTCGGTGAGTGCTTGGGAAAACCTACTGGACCTAAGCCACAGCGTTTACTCAGGGAGTTGCCACCCACGCATCGATACATACATGCATGAAGGGCGCTGCCGCGCCTGCGGCGCGCCGAGGGAGCGCGCGTGAGAAAGACGACTTCGAAAACCGCAAATTACGCGTTTGCGTTGACGATTGCCGCACTGACCTTGCCCATCAGTGCGGTTTTCGATACCTCGACCATTTTTTTGAACGCGGCGCGCTGGTACGTGGGCGCGTCGATTGTGGTCGTGATCGTCCTGGTGGGCGCGTTGTTCGATATGCTCGGCATGGCGGCCGCGGCTGCGCGCGAGACGCCGTTTCACGCCATGGCCGCAGAGCGCGTGTTTGGCGCTCGCCGCGCGATTGTCATCGTGCGCAACGCCGAAAAGGTGTCGAGCGTATGCAGCGACGTAATCGGCGACATCGCAGGTGTTCTGAGCGGCGCAGGTGCGCTTGCTGTGAGTGCTCAAGTGATTCAGGCGATTGAGGCCCATGGATGGGCTCCTGAGGCCCTTCGCATTGGCATCACAGCGGTCATCACCTCGCTCACGGTCGGAGGCAAAGCCATTGGAAAGACCGTCGCCATTCACTCACCCACGCCCATCATCCTGTTTGCGGCGCGGGTGTGGGAGTCGTTCTCCGTCCTCGTAGGTCGGCGAGACCGATCGCGGAAGCGCAGGATGCGGCGGGCGGATCGGGGGCGGGACGCATGAACAAGATGAGGCTTGATCTCCTGCTTGTGGAGAAGGGTTTGTACGCGAGCCGTGAGGCGGCGAGGCGTGCCATCATGGCCGGGCTTGTGCGTGTAGACGGATTGCGCGCGGAGAAGCCGGGCGCCAGAATTGCGGAGGATGCGCAAATCCATGTCGATCGGCCGAGCCAGGAATATGCGTCGCGCGGCGGGCTGAAATTAGAACGGGCACTCGACACCTTTGGAATTTCGGTCGCAGACCGTGTCGCGATTGACGTCGGCGCATCGACGGGTGGCTTTACCGACTGCCTGCTGCAGCGCGGCGCTCGCTTGGTGTATGCGGTCGACGTGGGCTATGGTCAACTCGCCTGGCGGCTGCGGCAGGATACGAGGGTACGCGTGATGGAACGTACCAACTTTCGGCATGTGGACGCGGCGTTGTTCGATCCGCGCCCGGATCTCGCTGTCATGGACGTATCCTTCATCTCCATCCGCCTGCTGTTCCCCAAGTTGTCCGAAGTGTGCATTCCCCACGCGGATATCGTGTCGCTGATCAAGCCGCAGTTCGAAGCCGGGCGGGACAAGGTGGGCAAGGGCGGCATTGTGCGCCATCCAGAGGTTCATCGGGCCGTGCTCCTGGACATCCTGAAGAGTATCGAGTCGATGGGGTGGTGCTGCCGCGGGCTCACGTATTCGCCCATCACGGGAGGCGACGGCAACGTCGAATTCCTCGGATGGTTTCGGATGCACCCAGATCCAGACGAGACGCTTCGATGGATGAATGAGTGCGATCGCGTCGTTCAGTCCGCGTGGGCCTCGCTGAAGAGCGGCACGCACCCGAATGGGGGCGCGGGATGATCTCGGGATTTGCGCTGGTGTGCGCCTTGGTGGCGCTGGTCGTCTTTCTGCAATGGCTCGTCGGATTCATTTGGCGCCGGGACGAGCAGATTCCGGTCGACGGGCTCAAGTCCATGGGGCGGAGATGGCTCGAGGCAAACGGATACGAACTCCTCAAGCGCAGTGAAGGGGTCACCCATGTGACTCGCATGTCATCCGGTCAGTGGTCAGGCTTGCTACGTCCCGATTTTATTGCGCGCAAAGAAGGGCGCGAGTATGCTGTTTTTGTTCGGACGGAACCGGTGTCGGAGCAAGAGTTACATGAGCGGTATGCGTTTGTCGCGCTGTTGCATGGAGCGAATGGGGTCATCGTGGTCGATGTGATGCAGGAATCGGTTCAGACCGCGGTGTACGAGTGGAAGCGCCCGCGGCACGTTCGCCTGCGAGAAGCCGCGCGGCGCCTCATGTGGGCCCTCGGGGGCGCGCTCGCGGCGCTCGTCGCTTGGAAGCACGGCTGAGGATGGGGGAGGACGTTGCGCCAGATAGGGTTGTTGTACAATGTGCATAAGCAGGAAGCGTGCTCGGTGCGTAGCGACATTTGCCGCCAAATGGAGAATACGGGGATTCGCGTGCTCGACGTGCCGATTGATCACGATACGGCGATTGTCGAGTCGCATCCGGAACTGAAATCGTGTGAACTCGTCATCGTCCTTGGCGGAGATGGCACGCTGCTCGGGGTGGCCCGCCAGCTGTCTCCGTTTCACGTCCCGATGTTTGGTGTGAACATCGGCCACCTAGGCTTCTTGACGGAGTCGGAACCTTCGCAACTGGAGCTTGCGTTGGAGCGGATTGTAGCGGGCGAATACAACTTGGAGACTCGCCTGATGCTTGAGGCGTTTGTGTACCGCGAGCTTCTCGAAATCGCGCACTACACGGCGCTCAACGACGTCGGCGTGGGCAAAGGTTCATTTGCGCGCATGGTAACGCTCGACGTACACGTGGATGATGTCTACGTGGACACCTACACCGGCGATGGCGTGATCGTCGCGACGCCCACGGGTTCCACTGCGTACTCGCTGTCGTGCGGCGGTCCTATCGTGAGTCCGCACCTGCAGGTGATGGTTTTGACGCCCGTGTGCCCACACACCCTGTTTTCAAGGCCGTGCGTGATCGACGCATCGTCGTGGGTCAGGCTGTCCGTGCACGCGCGGCACGGCGATGTGGAGATTGCGGTAGACGGACAGGAGGGCATGCAACTCTTCGCCGGGGACGAGGTGCTGATTCGGAGGGCTCCCTTCCAGGCGACGTTGGTTCGCCTGCCGGACCGCGAGTTTTTTGGCGTGCTGCGAAGCAAACTCCACGGAGATCCATCCTCCATCTGAGGGGGCGTGGCGACATGCTGCAGGAATTGTACGTCCGCCACTTCGTCCTGATCGACGAGCTGCGGCTGCAACTGGATGGAGGTCTGCACGTGTTGACGGGTGAGACGGGCGCCGGGAAATCGCTCGTCTTGGACGCAACGCGCGCCATCCTTGGCGGGCGGGTCTCGGGCAACGCGGCATCCGACGGCTCGCCGGCGGTGGTGGAAGCGGTGTTCGACATCGAGACCAACGAGGCGGCCGATCGTCTCCTCGCCTCCTGGGGCATTGACCACAGCGGCGAGATCGTCGTCTCGCGCACGTTCCATTCGAACGGGCGAGCGCAAAATCGCGTGAACGGCCGGTCCGTGACGGTCCAGATGCTCCGCGAGCTAGGGGATACGCTGGTTGAGTTGCAAGATCAACACGAGTCGGTGGCGCTCATGACCGCGCCGTATCAGCGCCGGTTGCTCGATCTGTACGGACAGCACGAAGAACTCGCGACCTCGTGTGCAGATGCGTATCGGGCATGGCAGGAGGCCCTGCGCTTGTTGCGCGAGGCTCAGGTATCGGAGCGCGAACGCGCGCAGCAGATCGATCTGTATGCGCTTCAGGTGCGCGAACTGGAGGAGGCTGGGCTGCGGCCCGGAGAAGAGGAGGAGCTGCGGGCGGAGCGGGATCGGCTCAAGCGCGAGCGGCAAATCGCAGAGTCCCTGGCCCAAATGGCCGCCCTCCTCGACGACGGGAGGAGCGGCGCCATCGCGAGGCTGCATGAGGCGGAGCGGATGGCAGGGGCGCTTTCGGCGTCGAGTGACCGAGCGGATGAAATCGCAACATTGCTCGAGACGGCCCGCGTTCATGCAGAAGAAGCGTCGTTCATGCTTCACCGTTTTCTGTCTCGCCTTTCGCACGATCCGGCCCGCCTGGACGAGATCGAGGAGCGCCTGGCGATGATCCGCAGTCTTTCGCGCAAATACGGATCAACCACCGAAGAGATGCTCGCCCACCTGGAACGCGCGCGAGCGCAACTGGAGGCGTGGTCGAAACACGAAGATCGCCTCATGCAACTTCAGGCTGAGGTGGAGGGCCGCGAAGCCGCGTACCGAGCGATTGCAGACCGCCTTCACGAGGCGAGGGTTCGGGCGGCGAAATCGCTCGGCGAGGCAATATCCAGTTCGCTCGCTCGGCTTTCCATGGCTCATGCGGAATGCGAGATCGAAGTGCGCCCGCGCGTGGACGCGCCGACCGAACATGGCTGGGACGAGATCCGCTTTCTCTTTCGAGCAAATCCGGGACAACCTTTGATGCCCTTACAGAAAGTTGCATCCGGTGGCGAGCTTTCGCGCATGCTACTTGCAGTCAAGGTCGTGATCGCCAACCTCGAACGCACGGAAACGCTGATCTTCGACGAGATTGACCAGGGTGTGAGCGGCGAAGCGGCTCTGCGCGTGGCGGAGATGCTGCGCGAACTGGGGCAGGACAAGCAGGTCATCTGCGTCACACACGCGCCGCAGGTGGCCGCTGCGGGGCATGTTCACTATCTCGTCGCGAAGGAATCGGAGGCCGATCGCGCAATTTCCCGTGTTGCGCGCTTGGATGACGATGGCCGCATTCAAGAGATCGCGCGACTTTTGGGTTCGGATTTGTCGGACGAGACCGCCCGTGTGCATGCCCGCGCCCTGTTGGAAAGCTTCCGAAGACAGTCCACCTGACGGCGGTTCGGGGAGCTTTTTGCGGTCATACGACCACCCGCCGGGGGCACCTTAGATGCACGCACGAGGTGTTACTCACGGGAAGGGGGATGCACCATGGCGGGTTGGCTTCGCGCGCTCAAAGTCGCCGTGCTCGTGGCTGCCACAGCGCTTCTCTGGACTCCGCCGGTTCGCCACTTGGTGGAACTACCCACATCGGTCGAGATTTCCACGGACGACGAGATTGCCCTCCCATCGTTTCATCCCTTCTCCATACGCACATGTGTCCGGCCGGTCGATCTGCCGGAAGCCGTCACGGTGACGGCGGATGCGGGAGATTTTGACGTGACGGATCGCGTCTTCGGCTTCATTCCGTGGCGCACAAGGGTTCACGTGCAGCCCAGTGAACGAGTGATCGTGGGGGGACAGGCCGTGGGCATTCGCCTGATGTCCGACGGTCCGATGGTGATTGGCTACCGACGCGCGGCCCAAGGCATCAGTCTTGCCGAGGCTCATCACATCGAGCTTGGCGACGTGATTCTCTCGGTCGATGGCGTCCCGGTGCACACCGCCAAGGATTTGCAGGCCGCGCTGCGCGGAAAGCGAGCCCCATTTCGCTTGCTTGTGGCGCGTGGCGATAAGCTGCGCGAGGTCGAAATTCGCGATGTGCACGGTGCGCCAGAGCTCGGTGTCTACGTGCGCGACAAGGCGGTCGGCGTGGGAACACTCACGTTTTACGATCCGGCGACCGGCCGATTCGGGGCCCTGGGGCATCTCGTGACGGATGCGGACACGGGTCAGCCCATTCAAGGGCGCGGTTCGCTCTATGAAGCGGCCATCACCGGCATTCAGGCGGGGAAGGCTGGGTTGCCGGGCGAAAAGAAGGGGGTGTTTACCGGCGCAAGTAAAGGGGTGGGCGAGATCGACGAAAACACGCCGTACGGCGTGTTCGGGCGGATGGATGCCTCTTTTGCGACGCGCACCTCGCCCTTGGCTGGGCCGATTCCCGTGGCGCTGCCGGGACAGGTACACACCGGTCCTGCCGTGATGTACACGGTGCTCGGCGGGCAGAAAATCCAAGCGTTTCAGGTGGTCATCGAGCATACGGCTCGGCAGATGACCCCTTCCACCAAAAGCATGATTATCCGCGTCGTCGATCCGAAGCTGCTCGCAGCAGCGGGCGGCATTGTCCAGGGCATGAGCGGGAGTCCCATTGTTCAAGACGGAAGACTCGTGGGCGCCGTCACGCACGTGTTCGTGTCCGATCCCGTCCGCGGCTATGGGGTGTACGCGTATTGGATGCTGCACCCGAACAAACACGAGCTCACCTTCGCCCCGACGCAATCCGAGCAGGCACAGGCGGCTTGATGGACAAGGGCCTCGCGAACGCGCGGCCCTTGTCGACTTTTGTCGAAAAAGGTGACATAAAGGCGAAATTTTTTACATAGTTTTGACAGGAGTCTTGGGCTTGGCGTCGAATTGGTATGTCCGGAGGATTGCAGAGGGGGTATGGTTGTGTCGATACGCATGAAGGTTCTCTTGGCCGATGATCACCATGAATTCGCGGAAATCTTGAGCGAATTCATTTCCGGACAACCGGATATGGAGGTCTGCGGAATTGCGCACAACGGCACGGAAGTGCTG
>NZ_BCSG01000010.1 GCF_001570745.1 Alicyclobacillus mali NBRC 102425 | reverse complement strand
TGGTGCGCGAAACGCGGCCGGACGTGTTGATCCTCGACATCATCATGCCCGTGTTGGACGGGCTCGGCGCACTGGAACGCCTTTCGGAGGTGACGGATCATCCGCCGAAGGTCATCATGCTCACGGCATTTGGCCAGGAAAGCGTCACGCGGCGCGCAGCCGAACTCGGCGTTTCGTACTTCATTCTGAAGCCGTTTGATATGCCGGTGTTGGCTGAACGCATTCGCCAAGTGATGTTTGAGGCTCCGGCGCCAGTGGCGGCGACAGCGCAGGCAATTGTCACGACCATGCCGGCGCCAACTCCGCCCTCCCGGCGGTCGATTGATGCACAGATTACGCAGATCATCCACGAGATCGGTGTGCCCGCACACATCAAGGGATATCACTATCTCCGCGAGGCCATCGGCCTTGTGTACGAGGACGTGGAGATCCTCGGGTCCATCACTAAGGTGCTGTATCCGAAAATCGCGCAGCGATTTAAGACGACGCCTTCCCGGGTCGAGCGTGCCATCCGCCACTCCATTGAAGTCGCCTGGGGGCGAGGCAACATGGAGGCCATTCGCCGCGTGTTCGGCTACACGGTTTCGGCTTCCAAGACCAAGCCCACGAATTCTGAGTTCATCGCGATGATCGCGGACCGGCTCCGAATGGAGCACCGCGTAGGTTAGCGCGCGTTAACGCGCAGCGGACGCCCGTTGCTTCGCTTGGTCGCGGTCACGGCCAGGGCGCCGAGAAGGGCGCAGGCTCCACTCCAGAGCCAAACCATCTCGTCTTGGTAGTAAAAAGCCAGTGAGGCCGCCCAGAGCGCATTTGCGAAGTACAGGACTGCGGAAACCGACAGCCGCCAAATGGAGAGACATCCGGCCGCGAGCCATCCAATGGCCGCGGTCAATTCCGCAGCGCCCGCCGCTTCGAGCTGTGGAATGTCGGCCGCGGCTCCCGCGCGTGCAATCACCAAACAGGACCAGACGGCATAACTTCCGAATATCCAGGAGACCACGGCGAGCCCCCATTTCCACGCTCGCATGGAATCCCTCCCTTGGACAAGACCTTGATAGATTCGTATGATGCCGCAGCGCCTCGTATGCGTTTCATCGTCGCGCTTTGGGTCCCCCTCGGCCGTTGTGATAATGTGTACGGCAGAGGAGGGTGACGCTATGGCAGCACCGCAGACGCTGGACGGATGGTACGTGTGGCACGATTTCCGCACCATCCGGCGAGAGGCATGGAAGAGCATCGATGTGCATTCGGCTGCCGCGGTCATGCGGGATTTTACAGCATTCGTTCAAGGTGAGTTGGACGCCCAGCGCTCGCGTTTGGGCAGCTTCGGGCAGTTTGTCCTCGCGGGCACCAAAGCGGACCTGCTGTTTTTGTACATGCGGCCTACGATTGGCGAGTTAAATGAGGCCAAGGCGAGATTTGAGGCCACGCGCTTCGCCGACTTCACGGAACGGGCGTATTCTTACGTATCCGTGGTGGAGTTGGGCGGCTATTTGGCCAAGCCCGGCGTTGACGTCGAGCAAGACGAGGTGCTCCAGTTGAGGTTGAAACCTCCTGTGCCGCAGATGCGCTATGTCTGTTTTTATCCGATGAATAAGCGCCGCACGCATCCCGACAATTGGTACATGCTCGATGAAGCGGAGAGGAGAAAGCACCTGATGGCGCATGGGCAAATAGGCCGTCAGTTTGCAGGAAAGGTGAAGCAGATCATCTCCGGCTCGGTCGGCCTCGACGACTGGGAATGGGGTGTGACGCTCTACGCGGACGACCCCATCCATTTCAAGAAGCTCATCTACGAAATGAGATTCGACGAATCGAGTGCACGCTTCGCGGAATTCGGACCGTTTTACGTTGGGGAACAGGTCGATGTGGAAGGGTTGACCACGTGGATGATGACGCTTCACGGGTGAGAGGGGAGAGGACCGGAGATGGAGCTACTCGTGCGTGAAGTGGAGGCCATGCGCCAACAGCTCGTCGCTTGGCGCCGACACTTGCACGAACATCCGGAACTGAGTTTTCAAGA
>NZ_BCSG01000009.1 GCF_001570745.1 Alicyclobacillus mali NBRC 102425 | reverse complement strand
GAAACAGCGGCCTTCATCGAACGCGAATTGACGCAGATGGGTGCGTTCGAGATCAGCCGGCCGACGGAGACGAGCGTGATCGCCCGGCTCGTCACCGGTCGCCCGGGTCGCGTTCTCGCGCTTCGTGCGGACATTGATGCGCTTCCCATCGAGGAAGACACAGGGCTTGAGTTTGCGTCAAAGAATCCCGGCGTCATGCACGCGTGCGGACACGACGGACATACCGCCATGCTGCTAGGGGCGTGCAAGGTGCTCGCTGCGCACCGCGACGAGCTGCGGGGAGAGATTCGCTTCATCTTCCAGCACGCGGAGGAATTGACGCCGGGCGGCGCACAAGAGTTGGTCGATGCAGGGGTGTTGGATGGCGTGGACGCTGTGATCGGCCAGCACCTGTGGCAGGGGATGGAGAGCTGCCGCATCGGCGTGCGAGCCGGGGAACTCATGGCTGCGCCGGATACCTTTCACATCCGCATCGTCGGGAGAGGCGGACATGCGGCACAGCCGCATCTCACCGTCGATCCTATCGCGATCGGCGCGCAGATTGTGGTGAGCCTTCAGCAGCTCGCCAGCCGCCGTGTGGATCCGTTCGAACCATTTGTGCTGAGCGTCACCAAGTTCGTCGGTGGAACCGCGGACAATGTCATCCCAAACGAGGTGGAGCTATGCGGCACGGTGCGCACCTTCCGCGAGGAGCGCCGCGCTTGGGCCGCACAGGCAATGGAGGCCGTCATCCGGGGAATCGCGGAGGCACAGGGCGCGTCCTATGAGTTTCGCTACGATCGCGGCTACCGACCGGTGGTGAACGACCCGGAACTCACGGCCTTTGTACGCGCCACCCTCGAGGACGAATTCGGCGATCTCGTCACCGACGCGGAGCCCACCATGGGAGGCGAGGATTTCTCCGCGTATCAAACTGTGGCACCCGGCACGTTTTTCTTTACGGGCATTCGCCGACCGGATGGCGAGGCGTATCCCCACCACCATCCGCGCTTTGATATCGACGAGAACGCTCTCGTCGTGGGTTGCCGGGCGCTCGTCGCCCTCGCAACAAGGTATCTCGGGCAGGCGTGAAGCCCCGGGGGTTACGTTTTCTCCTCGGGATCCAGTCGGAACAATTCGCGGCCGTGCAGGCGCAGCCATGTCCGCTGCGCCTGCCAGCCCGGCATCATGCGCGCCACGAGTTGCCAAAATGCGGGTCCGTGATTCATATGCACCAGATGCGCAAGTTCGTGAACAATCACGTAATCAATCACGCTCTCAGGCGCTTGAATGAGCCTCCAATTCAGCGACACGTTCCCTTTGCTTGAGCAGCTGCCCCATCGGCTCCGCTGTGCTCGAATTGCAACCATGGCAGGCCGCAGCCCCGTCTTCTCCGCCCACATGGCCGCTCGGTCGGACAGGTAGGCCTGGGCGAGATCGCGCAGTGTCCGGCAGACCTGCTCATGCACGTCGTCGGCTCGCTCGGGCACTCGCACAAGGCGGCGGACGTGATCGATCTCGGCCCGGAGGCCGGCGTGGGTGCAGACCACATAGGAGCGTCCGAGAATCCGGATCTCGTCGCCCACCTTGAGGCGCTGCGGCGTCGCGACGAAGGTTCTGGCTTGCGTCTCCCGAAGCCAAGAAATGTTCTGCAGAATGACCTCCTCCACATCCTTCCACGTCGTCCAGCGCGGAGCGCTGACGGAGAATCCGCGATCATCGGCGCGGAGAACGATCCGCTTCTGCGTCGGCCTTCCTGCTCGAACGCGGATGAGGATGGATTCATGATCGAACTGGAGTTCACATGCGACGATTTGACCCCTATGGTTGCGAACGATTTTCAGATCCATGGCTCCACTTTATCGCAATGGGCTCCGGCGGGCGAGCGCATACCCGAGACGCAGTGGGACCAAACTATCGCCATCAGCCTGCAGTCCTCGGAGGGAGTCTCGCATGCCATCTCGTCGCGCGTTGTCCGCGGTGTCACTTCTCGCAGTCCTTTCGCTGACAGGTGCTGTCGCCGGGTGTGGGCGTGAATTTGACGTGCATCCGTCGGCGCTCGTCGGCCAGGCGTTGCCGTCGTCAATCGCTGATCCGCCTACAAGCGTCGAACTGGCGCATTATCAAATGCGAAACCCACACTTCAACGTCTTGAGCCACGGTTCAACCCTGAACATCTGGTCAGACGATCACGGCTGGAACGGTCACCGGGTGGATCTGTACTACGCACCGGCCGCCATTGTGACCGCTTACCACGGGGACTACACCCTCAAGTCGAACGCGCATCTCCAGCGCATCGCGTCCGTTCCCATCCGGAAAAACCAGACATGGTTTGCGGCGTGGAATGTCGGGGCGTATAAGCTTCCCGATGGATTTTACCTGCTCGCGAAAACCGATGTCGGCCAAGCCACGATTGAAAAGGTCGTGTGGCAACAGGGCCATTACGTCGAAGGCGGCGTGGATTCCCCCGTTCAGTGACGCGGTCAGCGGAAATGAGACCACGCGTTCCACAGCCATTCGAAGAGCACGCCGCCCGCCACCGAGATGAGGAGCGAAACGACAAACCTGACCAACGTGAATGGGATGCCAAAGAACGGGAATTCGGCGGGCAGGCGCGCGAGCGAGGTCAGTTGCCACGATGTGGTGAACGCGACAACGGCCCCGGGCGAGGCGTCGGCTGCCAGCAAGCTCACGGCCAATGGGTAGACGGCAAATCGAGAGCCGGTTCCGAGCACCCCCAAGATCGCGCCAAACGCAATTCCCGCGATCCCCGCTTCGCGTCCCAACCACTTCGCCACCAACTCCGGTTCGAGCCACTGGCTCACGAGCCCCGCCAGAAACATGGATACCACGATCCACGGCAGGGACTGCGCGAGCATGCCGACCGAAGACCTCGCCGCTTCGAGCGCGTCCGAGGGTTCTTGCGCCGAGGCCAGGGCGTATCCCAGCCCGGTTGCGGCGGCGATCCACAGCAGTGTTCGATCCACATCATCATCCCCGTTTCAAGGTGATGCGTTCAAACGGAGCGCGTGCACCGTCGACGCCCACGAGGTGGGGTCGGACCACGCCAGCGACCACGCAGCAACGCCTGCCAGTCCATCGTTGCTCACGAGTTGAAGCCAGTCCTCATACGTCTGAGACGTGGGATACCACACCTCTGCGTAGCCCGTCTTCGTCGGGTATTGGGTGAACATCAGATCCAGGGAGGCGTTCCACGAGCCGAGCGGCAGCCGATATTCGTTGAGAATGGCTTGTACCGCGCCTGCGCTGACCGCATCGCTCTGGACGCTGCCGTCCGTGTTGACGTACCAGAAACGAGTGTAAAGCGGGATGCCGAGTACCAACTTGTTCGCAGGTACGCCGGTGTCCAGCAGGTCGTTCACGCTCCGCTCCACCCACGGCAGGTCAGCCACGGGCCCGGGGTCCGGGTCGGTGGCCCAGTGTTCGTCATATGCCATCAGGACCACCTGGTCGACCTCGTCGGCGAGCGCCGCGTGGAAGAAGGCGTCCGAGTCGTCAAGTTGAACGATGTCGGGCGTAAGGTCGAGCGACAGATCAATCCCGAGCGACTGTAATCGGGCGTGGAGCGCTCCCACAAACTGTGTGAATCGATTTCGGTCAGCTGCAGCGACGTTCTCAAAGTCGAGGTTCACGCCGTTCAGGTGGTAGGTTTTCGCTTGGTACGCGATCTCGTCAATGAGGTTCGCTTCTGCGCGCGGATTGATCAGAACTTTGTGTGTGAGCGTCGCGGAAAACTGGTTGTCCACAAGGACCCAAACCTGAATGTGACGTTCCTGCGCGTATTGCACGACGCTCGGCACCACACCGCCGGATAAATTGCCCGAAGCATCCGCCAGATGAAACCACGTGGGACTGATCACATTGACACCTGGATTGTCTTGAATCCACCGGAGGCACGTACTGGCATCGGTGGATGGGATCCAGCCAATCACGAGCGTGTGGCGCGTTTGGGACATGGCGGCGATGGAGTTGAGCAGCGACGTCTGCAGTCCCCCGCCGGGATCGCCCGGCGAGACCTGCGGAAGCATGTTGCGAAGGATGGCAGCAGGATTGAGGAACATGGACTGCAGGCGATTAGCCACGGCGCGAAGAGGGTTGACCGCGGCGGGTTGACCGCCTGTGGGGGCGTCGCCGCCAAACAGTGCGTTGACCTCGATGGAGGCGAGCGTTTGAACTTCCGACGCCGCCAAGCGATCGGTCAGGGGATGTCCCAAAGCGGCGGACATCGACACCACCAAGCCCGCCGCAAGGAGGAAGAGCGCGGAGATGGCTGCAATCAGTTCGGCGATGAGGCGGGAAGGTTTGCTGCGATTCACGCGTAGCACGCTCCTCGTTCAATGGGCCTCTGGCCCATGTCTATGACGAGCGCGCGGTGATTATGTAAAGCACGTCCTCGTTACGGATTCGGTCGCCACTCGGCCTTTCCGTCCGCAAAAAACTCCTTCTTCCAAATGGCGATGCGGGCTTTGAGTCGGTCGATCAGCGCCTCGCAGGCCTCAAAGGCCGCTTTGCGGTGCGGGTGCGCCGCGCCACAGATCACTGCGACATCCTCGGGATACAAGGTTCCAATTCGATGCCACACAAGGGCTTTGACATCCGGGAATTCCGCTTCAACTTCTTCCACCAGCTGTTCCAACTGGACTCGCACCATCGCCTCGTACGCCTCATACTCGATGCGATCCGTTTGCCGATGGCCTGTCCACGCGCGCACAGTTCCAAGAAACAACACGCAGCCTCCGTGCCGCGCATCCGACAACAACGCCTCCGCCTCTTTCACGTCGAGGGGCTCCCGCCTGAGCTGCGCATACGGATGATCCCCTTCGCCACCGCCCACGGGCGGAATGAGTGCGATCTCGTCGCTCGACTGCAACGGTCGGGACGGATCGGCCAATTCCAGATTCACCGCCACCATCACGTGCTTCAAGGCATCGTGGAGTTCTGGATGCGTTGCATGGAGGACCTCCAGGACATCGGCCACGGTGGCGTCGTCCGGCACGTCCAATTCAAGTTTGTCTCGCCCGGCCAACTCCTTTACATTTGCGAATAGGCGAATGTCGACGCGCATGTATGATTCACCTCAGTCAGTTTGAATACGGTAAGGAGCGATGAACGTGAACTCTCAGGACGTATTTCACCATTTTTCACCCGACGGCCGCCCGCATATGGTGGACGTAAGCGAAAAGGCGGTCACGGCCCGCGTGGCGGTGGCCGAAGCGCACATCCGGATGTCGCGGGCGACGCGCGATGCTATTGTACATCACGCAATCGCCAAAGGCGATGTGATGAAAGTGGCCGAAATCGCCGGCATCATGGCTGCCAAGCGGACGAGCGAACTCATTCCTCTCTGTCATCCGCTGCCGTTGCACCACGTGTCGGTACGCATCGAAGAACACGCGCTTGAACCACAGGAGGCGGTGTTTCGCGTTCGGGCGGAGGTCCGTACGGCGCACCAGACCGGCGTCGAGATGGAGGCGCTGACGGCTGCATCCATCGCGGCGCTCACGGTGTACGACATGTGCAAGAAGGCGGACCGCGGTATGACCATCTCCGACGTTCGCCTCGTCATGAAGGACGGTGGCGCGAGCGGCAGGTACGAGCGCGACGAGCGCGGTGGTTCCGAAGGCCGCTGAGCGTTACAATAGACATCGGCAAATCACCTTGTGAACAGGGATGATGATCGATGGGGAAGCCAGAGGCCAGCGTTCGCGTGATCGACACGGGCACCACGACGGCTCGCCCGGAATGGCTTAAGATTCGCGCGAAAACGGGCGACAATTATAAGCAACTCAAAGAACTCATGCGCACGCAATCGCTGCACACGGTGTGCGAAGAGGCGCATTGCCCGAACCTGTTTGAATGCTGGGAGATGCGCACGGCCACGTTTATGATCCTCGGCGAAATCTGCACACGCGCGTGCAGGTTCTGCGCCGTGCACACCGGCCGCCCCAATGAGCTCGACCTGCGCGAACCGGAGCGCGTGGCGGATGCGGTGGTCGCGATGGGGCTGGAACACGTCGTCATCACGAGTGTGGCCCGGGATGATCTCGCCGACGGCGGAGCTTCCGTCTTCGCGGAGACGATTCGTGCGGTGCGGCGGAAAGTCCCGACCTGCAGCGTGGAAGTTTTGATCCCGGATTTCGACGGCAACTGGGAGGCTCTCGCCGTCGTGTTGGACGCGCGCCCCGATGTGCTGAATCACAACGTGGAGACCGTGCGCAGGTTGTCGGACTCGGTGCGCTCAAGAGCGAAGTACGATCGGACGCTCGAACTTCTTCGGCGTTCGAAGGAGATAGCCCCGGATATCCCCACCAAGTCGAGCATTATGGTGGGGCTTGGCGAGACGTTTGAGGAGATTTACGAGACGATGGACGATTTGCGTGAGGTCGGCGTCGACATCCTGACCATCGGCCAGTACCTCCAGCCGACGGCGAAACATCTGCCGGTGATTCGTTATTACACCCCGACAGAGTTTCTCCGCCTGCGTGGGGAAGGGCTGAGTCGCGGGTTCAAACACGTGGAGTCTGGGCCCATGGTCCGCAGTTCGTACCACGCGAAGGATCAGGTCCCATGGCGCCACCAGCAGACGGCTGCGAGAAGCGGGGAGTGAGTTCGGGTTGGCCACACAGCTCGTTTGGCGTTCGATCGGCGTCGTTCCGTACGACGACGCGCTGGACATGCAGGTCCATCAAGCGCTGCGACTTTTGAACCTCGAGGACGACGCGCAGACTGTCTTTGCTCTCGAGCACCCACGTACCATCACGGTCGGCCGCAACGGATCGGAAGCCAACATTCTCCTTCCGCTCGATGTCCTCGCCCGCAAGGGGTTTGAGGTGCGCATGGTCGATCGCGGCGGCGATGTCACGTACCACGGTCCGGGCCAGTGGGTGCTGTACCCGGTGCTGCATCTCGCGCCGTGGGGGAATGACGTGGCCCGCTTCGTACGCAACCTGGAGGAAGTGGTAATTCGCGCGCTCGCCGAGGTCGGGATCGAGAGCCGTCGGATCGACGACCTGCCCGGCGTGTGGGTGGGCGACGATAAGGTCTGTGCGGTGGGTGCGAGGGTGAAAAAGCGCCCGTCGGGCGAGTTCGTCACGTATCACGGCATCGCCCTCAACGTGAACACGGACCTTCAGGATTTTGACGTCATTGTGCCGTGCGGGATACGCGATCACGGTGTCACCAGCGTGGCGGCGGTGCTCGGGGCGCCTCAGGACATGAAGGTCTGGGAAGAACGTCTGCGCAGGTGTTTTTGCGACGTGTTCGCCTGCGAACCAGTTCTGACGGGGGAGCAGGCGTGAGTGGGGAAATGGGAGCGGCCGACATAGCGTCGGCCCTCGCTTTCTTTCTGGACCTTCTGCGCATCGACAGTCCGTCGGGCGGCGAGCAACGGGCGGCTGGCGCCTGCGCGGCGTGGCTGCGAGCACTGGGCTTCGCTGTGGAGTCGGAGCCCGTGGCCATCGGGGATGGCGTTTCGGTGAATCTTTGGGCAAGTGTCCCGGGCGATCCGGCGCTCGCCCCTGTCCTGGTTTGTGCGCATCTCGACACGCGCTGGTCGGGGCTGCCGGACGTGCGCAGGCAATCGGATGGATGGATCGTCAGCGCGAACGAGGTGCCGCTTGGCGCGGACGACAAGGCCGGTGTCGCGGCCGTGATGGCTGCATTGGCGCATCTCGTGCGCAATGACAGGCGCCATCCGCCCATTCACGTGCTGCTCACGGCTGGCGAAGAAATTGGAAGTGCAGGTGTCCGGTCGTCTCGCCGGATTCACGGTCAGTTGGAACGAGCGCTGGTCGTCGATGCGGAAGCCCCGGTAGGCACGTTGGTCGAAGCAGGTTATGGACAGGCGCGGCTGTTCCTCAGGTTTTCCGGCCGGGGCGGGCTCGGACCGACGTCCGTGTGGCGGTTGCTGCAAGAGGCCACGCGGCGGGTCGGTCCTGGTTTGAGCGGTGAACTGCTGCGATTGGAGCCCGATGGTCCAGGCTTCGAAGCCGAGGTGGCTGTGTGGATGTCGCCGGACACCGACTGGCGGATCGCCAAGGCGCGTTACCAATCGTGGGCGGCCGAAATCAAGCGGCGCACATCCCCTGATGACGTACGCTCGCAGTTTCTGTACCCTGCATACGACGTGCGGTCGAGCGGGTGGTTGCAGGGGGTACGGCGTCGCCTGGAGCGTGAGCGCCTTCCCTCGGCTTGCGTCCGCATGCGCGACGGGTGTGATGCAAATTGGCTCGCTTCCCTAGGCCTTGTGCCTGTCAACGTCGGGGTGGGGTACGAGCGCGCCCATACGCGGGAGGAGCGGATTCACGAGCAGAGCCTGGAGCAGTTGACGACAATCTTGGTCGCGGCACTGACCGAGCCATAGGACATGGGGGCGAGGCTGATGTGGGAAGAGACGGTGGCGGAGGAGCGGCTGTTTGATGGCCGGATCATCGATGTGAGGCGGCTCACGGTGAAGCTGCCGAATGGGCGCACCAGTACCCGGGAGGTGGTCCTACACCCGGGAGCCGTGGCTGTGCTCGCGGAAGTAGAGCCAGGCAAGGTGGTTCTGGTGCGCCAGTTTCGGAAGCCGTGCGAACAAGTGTTGTGGGAAATCCCCGCTGGCAAGCTGGAGCCGGGCGAGGAGCCCGAGCACGCGGCTAGGCGCGAGCTCTCCGAAGAGACGGGTTATGAAACCATTGGGCAACTCGTGCCCGTGCACGCGTTTTACACCGCACCAGGTTTCAGCAACGAGAAACTCCATGTGTACTACACCCGGGATGTGAAGAGGGGTGTGGAACACCCCGATGGCGACGAGTTCGTCGAGTCTCGGGTCGTTTCACGCGACGAGATCCGCCGAATGCTGGAGAAGGGCGACATTCAGGACGCCAAGACGCTCGTGGCGCTCTACTGGTGGATGACTCGGCTGTGATCAGGGTGTTTGCCGATTTTCACATTCATACGGGAGCCGCCAAGGGGCGGCCCGTGAAAATGGCGGCCTCGCATCAATTGACCGTGGCGGCGTCGCTAGACTGGGCTGCGCGCGTCAAGGGGCTCCACGTCGCAGGGCTCATAGATGCCGTGTGCGATCCGGTGCTGAACGAGATCCGGGATTTGTGTCGTTCGGGGCATTTGACGCCAGTATCCGGCGGCGGGCTGATGTATCAGGCGTCCCTGTTGGTTGTGCTGGGCGCGGAAGTCGAGGTCCGCGTGTCAAACCACGGCGCCGCGCACTTCGGCTGTTGGCTGCCTACGGTTGAAGCGGCCGCGGACTTTCAGACGTGGTTGAAGACGGTTCAGTCCAATACGGGGCTCTCGTCTCAGGTAGCTCGGGTGGATCCGACGCGCCTCGCGGACGAGGTTCGCGCGAGGGGCGGCATCTTCGTTGTGCACCACGCGTTCACGCCGTTCAAGGGGCTGCTCGGCAGTGCAGTCGCGCGCGTCGCGGAGGTGATGCCGCTCGAGGCCCTGGACGCGGTTGAACTTGGGCTGTCGGCCGACGCCGACATGGCGGATCGCCTCGAAGAAATGCGGCACTGTACGCTTCTGTCCAATTCGGATGCCCACAGCCTCTCGTCCATCGCGCGCGAATTCAACGTGCTGGCGTTGAACGAACTCTCCTTCGAGGATATCCGACATGCGCTCCATCGCCGCGGAGGGCGAAGCGTGGTGGCGAATTTAGGGTTGTATCCACCGCTCGGAAAATACTATCGAACGCGATGCAGGTCGTGTGGCCAAGTGGTGACATCGGAATCATGCGGCTGTGGCGCCTCGAGGTCCGTCGTCCAAGGCGTATGGGATCGCATTGAAGCGCTTGCGGATCAGGACATGCCGGTCCATCCGCCCTGGCGCGCACCCTACCACTACATTGTGCCGCTCTCGTTGATCCCCGGCGTGGGTCCGCGGACATATGTGAAGTTGCTCGAAGCGTTCGGTGGCGAAGCCCAACTTTGGTTCGATCCGCCTTCGGAACCGGCGCTCGCCGAGGTGATCGGGCCGAAGCTGGCCGCGCGCGTGTCCGCAGCGCTGAACGGGCGGTTGAGCATGTCGCCCGGGGGCGCCGGGCATTACGGTCGCGTCGAGCTTGTGTAGGGGGATGTACACTGGCGGTCTTCGAGTCTATCAATCGGGATCGCGTCATAGACATAGTCGTGTCTACGTCCCATTTCGCGGGAGGAGGCACGACGATGAAGGCCATGTTGTGGGCGGTGAGACGGCGCCCGCGCACACCCCGAACTCCGTCGCTCATCGGGTTTCGCGTTCGCAGAATACTGGCGCGCCGACTCTCCCAGGAGGCGCATATCGTCGCATTCTTGCTCGGCATCGTCCTGTCTGGTGTCGCCTTCGGCGGGATTGTGGCGGGTGAACTGCGGCCGGGGGACAAGCTGGAGCTCGCGAATCAGCTCGAGGCCTTCCTGCTGGCCACCGTGCACGGGCAGCTGGCGTCGGGGAGTTCGGTGTTTGCCAGCCGCCTGGTATCGGACGCGGCTTGGCTTGCCCTCGTCTGGCTCGCTGGCTCGTCAGCTGTCGGCATCCCCATTGTGGCAGCAGCTGTGTTTGCCCGGGCCTTCGAGGCAGGTTTCGCTGCGGCGTTCACGGCATTGCAATTTGGCTGGAAAGGCTTTGTCGTGGCGGCGTTTGGCATCTTTGTGCATCAGGCGATTTTTCTGTTCGCGTTTCTCATCGCAGGCGTCAATGCCATCCGATTTTCGTATCAGATTGTCGCCCAGTCCGTTCCGCTCTATCAGTGGACGCTTCAGTTCCTGAGGTATACTGGGGGAAGTGTGATGTGCCTGGGCGGCGTGATGCTTGCGGCCGCCATCCAGGCGTTCGTCGTGCCACCCATGGTGAGTCGGCTGCTGGGAGGATGAAGATGGCAGCGTTTATCCGGCGCAACGAGCCATTCACTTGCGCGCACTGCGGACTCCACGTGTCGCCCGCAGAACGGACGTGCAGGAATCATTGTCCTCGCTGCCTCTATTCAATGCACGTGGACGTGTCACCGGGCGATCGCGCGAATATCTGCGGCGGGCTGATGGAGCCGGTTCGAGTCGAATACCATTCGAAGAAGGGCTACCAGATTGTCCACCGCTGCACGCGCTGTGGTGTGGAGACGCGCAACATCGCGCTCATCGACGTCGCTGTGCAACCTGACAATCTCGACCGGCTATACGACTTGATGCGCAATCCGCGCTGATAAGGACCGCCGTGACAAGCAGGGAGGGGTGGCCCGTGGACCCTGAGTTTCACACGTTTTTGGATCACCTTCGGCTTGAGCGAGGTCTCTCTGAGAATACGGCCGCGAGTTATGCGCGAGATCTCACCGACTTTTCTCAATATCTCGCGCGTGAACAGCGCACCATCCGAGAGGCGGACAGGACGTCCATCCTCCGCTACCTGTCAGATCTGAAACGCCGCGGCATGAAGCCGACGACCATCGCCCGCAGAATGTCCGCCCTGCGCTCGTTTTTTCGCTACTCGCTCCGGGAAGGATGGTTGCAGGTGGACCCGACGGCGGATATCGAGGTCGCGGCGCCGGACGAGCACCTGCCGCGGGTGGTGTCGGAAGAAGACGTGGAACGGCTCATCGGCGCGGTGCACCGGCCGGACGCCATGGGCTTGCGCGATCGCGCCATGCTGGAGACGCTCTACGCCACCGGCGTGCGCGTGAGCGAACTCTTGGGCCTTTCCATGGAAGACGTGGAGCTCTCGGCGGGATTTGTCCGCGTGTTTGGCAAGGGGAACAAGGAGCGCGTGGTGCCGCTCGGCGAGATCGCCCAGGATGCCCTCGGGAGGTATCTGCGCTACGGGCGGCCGCTTCTTGCGCGGGACCGGGGAGAAAACGCGGTGTTCTTGAACCGCTTTGGCCGGAGGATGACGAGGCAGGGTTTTTGGAACATCCTGAAAGGCTATGCGCGGCAGGCGGGTGTGACTGCCGAGGTCACGCCGCACATGCTCCGACATTCGTTTGCGACGCATCTGCTGGAGGGCGGGGCCGATCTCCGCGTGGTGCAGGAGCTGTTGGGGCACGCCGACATCTCCACAACGGAGCGGTACACGCATGTCACACCGCACCGCCTTCGCGAGGTGTACCGGAACGCGCACCCGCGGGCGTGACGATGAAATGGAGGATGTAGGTTGGACAAGCGTCTGATTTGGATTGTGCTGGACAGCTGCGGAATTGGTGCGGCGCCAGATGCGGCTGATTACGGCGAAGCCGATGTTGAGAGCAATACCATCGCGCACGTCGCTGAGGCGGTGGGCGGACTGCGCGTGCCTAATCTCGAACGCCTCGGCCTCGGGCGGATTGCGCCCATTGCTGGTGTGGCGCCTGCCGGCGCAGGTGGGTACGGCACGATGGTGGAACGGTCCGCCGGGAAAGACACGACAAACGGGCACATGGAGTTCGTGGGCGTCGTCCTGTCGCAGCCGATGCCGACCTATCCGGACGGATTCCCGCCCGAGGTCATCGAGCCGTTCGAGCGGTACGTCGGCAAACCGGTCCTGTGCAACCGCCCGGCGTCCGGAACGTGGGTCATAGAGGCCTACGGCAAGGAGCATCTCGAGACGGGCAGGCCCATCGTCTACACCTCGGCGGACAGCGTCTTTCAGGTCGCGGCGCACGAAGACGTGGTGCCGGTGGAGAGATTGTACGACTGGTGCGAATACGCGAGATCCATCCTGGTCGGGCCCCACGCCGTGGGACGGGTCATTGCGCGGCCGTTCATCGGGGAGCCGGGGCATTTTGTTCGGACGGATCGCAGGCGAGATTTTTCGCTGGATTTTGGTCCCACGGTGCTGGACGCCATCGAGGCGGCGGGATATCCGGTGGTCGGGATCGGAAAAATCGCGGACATCTATCATCACCGGGGCATCACACGAGCGGTGCACACGTTGGACAACCGGGATGGTATGCAGAAGCTCGTCACGGCGATGGATAGCGAGCCGACTGGACTTTTGTACGCAAACCTCGTGGACTTCGACTCGAAGTACGGCCACCGCAACGATCCCGTTGGATTTGCGCGCGCCATCGAAGCCTTCGACGAAGACTTGCAGGGCGTGCTTTCGCGGCTGCGACCGGGAGACCTGCTGGTCATCACAGCCGATCACGGCTGTGACCCCACCGTCCCCGGGACGGATCACACGCGGGAACGCGTCCCAATTCTCGCTCACCACGTCAATTTGGCCGATCCCGTCCCGCTCGGCGAGCGAGATACGTTCGCAGATCTCGGCGCGACGGTGGCGGAGTACTTCGGCGTCCGGCGCCCACCCGTCGGGCGATCGTTCCTGCGAGATCTCCGTTTGGCATAATCCCATTCACTCCAGTGCGTAGCGCCGCTTCGTCCTGCACACACTAACGCCGATTCGATTCGGTGGAACTCCTCGAGAGGAGGTTGCAGGATGAAGCGGCATGTTCGTGCCCTTGGGATCGGAATCGGCGCCTTGTGTCTTGTCGCGACAAGCGCCGCCCCTCAGATGGTTCGCGCGGCGTCTGCGCCCGGAGTCGTGCAGATCCGCGAACAGGTGGACGCGGGGACGGCGCAGCCAGCGCCAGCTTCAAGCGTCGATCTTGCGAAACAGGCGAGGTCCGCAGTCCTGATGGATTTTGCAACCGGAAAGGTGCTGTACGCCAAGGATGCGCATGAGCGCCTGCCGATGGCGAGTATCACGAAGATCATGACGCTCCTTCTCATCTTCGAAGCGATTGACAGCGGCAAGCTGAAGTGGACGGATCGAGTCCAAGCCAGCGAGCGTGCCTCGAGCATGGGCGGATCGCAGATCTTTCTTGAGCCCGGCGAGACGATGACCGTGCGCGATCTCGTCAAGGGCATCGCCATCGCGTCGGCCAACGACGCCTGTGTCGCCATGGCCGAGCACCTCGACGGGAGCGAAGAGGCGTTTGTCGCTCGAATGAATCAGCGGGCGAAAGAACTTGGCATGACGGATACGCACTTTGCCAACTGCAATGGGTTGCCTGCGGCGAACCATTATTCCAGCGCGTACGACATCGCCATCATGTCGCGAGCGCTCCTTATGCATCCCGACGTCACCGCGTTCACTTCGGTGTACAGCGATTACTTGCGGAAGGACACCGATCATCCGCTTTGGCTCGTGAACACAAACAAGCTGGTCCGCTTCTACGACGGGGTGGACGGACTGAAGACGGGTTACACGCAGGAAGCTAAATACTGCTTGTCGGCGACGGCGAAGCGAGACGGTTTTCGCGTGGTGGCCGTGGTGATGGGCGAACCGAAGCCCACGGTTCGGAACGCTGAAATCGCAGGCATGCTGAACTATGCGTTTGCGCATTACAAGGCAGTGCAAGTCTATCCGCGCGGCCACGTGGTGGGCCAAGTTCAGGTCAAGCGGGGCACGCGCGATCGCGTCGAGGCAGTGACGGCGGAGCCCGTGGCGTTTGTCACCGAGCGATCCAGCAAAGCGAGTTATGCGGCCGAAATTCAGTGGATGACCTTAAAAGCGCCGGTCACTCGTGGCCAGGTGGTCGGGCGCGTGGTGTTGAAATCGGGCGGACAGGTGGTGGCAAATGTGCCACTGGTCGCAAAGGAGGACGTTCCGAAAGCTACGTTCTTCCAGAGTTTTGGCAAAACCATCAAGAAGGTCATCACGTTCGGTCAGGCCAAATGAAACCGCGGTCGACCAGGGCGCGCCGCCGACGCGGCGCGAACCTTGTCGATGAAGCGCGTTTTTTCTTATTGGCGGGGAAATATCCAGAATCGTTCGGGCGAAGCCCACGACCCCTCAGGTATCCGCTCTGCTGCTCGGTTGACGGCTTGGTCGCACAGCTGCACGATGTCCGAGGTGTTCGCTTTGCGCATGTACACCTGGGCTTTGAGTTGAAGATACCCCGGCGGAAGAGCGCTCGGATCGGCTTGCACGAGATGGTCCAGCGAGCGCAGTTCCGATTCGGCGCGGTCGAGATCGCCCAGTTCGAGGGCAAGTTCTGCGGCGAGCAGAGATAGTTGCGCACGAATCTCTGGACCGACGCGCGTCATGGCGAGCGCTTGCGACACCCGCTCCATCGCTGGACGTGGTTGCTCAAGGGTCCGATAGGTGAGCGCCAATTCGTGGTCCAGTGCGACGCGCAGAACTTCGTCGCGGGAATTGATCCGTTCGTCGAGATGGACCAGGTGTGACAGCGCGTCATCCGCCTTCCCGGAGAGTCGCAGAAAGGCGCTGAGATTGATGCGGCAGCGCATCGCCAATGCCCGGTTCCCCGCCTCTTCATGGAGCTGGATGGCGCACTGGGCCTCTTCGATGGCCGTCTCGTAGTCCCCAATGGCGGCCGCCGAGCACGCGAGCCCGTGATGTGCATGCGCACGGTCCACCGCGGACATGGGCTCTTCGCCACGGGCCAGGATGTGCTCGTACAGGGCTTTCGCTTGCTCCATAGGGCCATATTGCAAATACAGCCGCGCGAGCGTCATCTCGATTTTGAGTCGGAGTGGCATTTGAAGCCCGGATGTCGCGAGCGCTTGGCGCGCGCGTTCCAGATACAGAATCGCCTCGTGATCCCGCTGCAACCGCCGGCGCGCTAGGGCGCCATAATAGTAGCCGCGAATCACGCTGGAGATATCGCCGCGCGCAAATCCCGCCCAAACCAAGCCGTCGTACAAGCGCGCCGCTTGCTCGTAGTTGCCCGCCTTGAGATAACAATCGCCCATGTCTTGAAAGACGAGTTCGGGCCGAAACTGAGAGTGAAGGGGCCAGGAAAGCGAGAGAAACTGGTGAATGGCCTCCTCGTAGTGGCCCTGCTCTGCGAGGTGCTTGGCGCGGCGATAGGTATGGGCTTCTTCCGACGATCCGGCCAACTCCCTTTGAAACTCCGCGGCGTCCACACCAAGGCGCGCCGCAAGTTGTGCCAAAAGAGGGGCGGATGGCATGGTCCGGTCGGACTCAATTTGGCTGATCATGCTCGCCGTAGCAAGCCCCCGAGCGAGCTCGGACTGCGTCATGCCGCGCGCCTTGCGAAGCGCGCGAATCTTTTGGCCAAGTGTCTCCATACCTCGCCTCCTATCTTCTCCTATCTATTGTACAGACAGCAGCGAGAAGCGCCACTGTTCGGTTGTCGAATTCAGTAGATTCTCCACTACTTTTGTCAATGGGCAGGAATTCCCGGTTTAAGGCGTGAATTTGTTGACCAGACCGCATAGGAGAGGGGATGCAAGGTGTCCGTCGAGACCAAGTTGGAGCGAGGGATTGTGGTCATCGCATTGAAAGGGGAGCTGGACCACCATGCGGTGGAACAGATGAGGGATCGAATCGAGCAGCAGCTTGCCGAGCATGGCTATCGCGGCCTCGTGATGTCGTTTCGGAACATCGACTTCATGGACAGTTCCGGTCTCGGGCTGATTCTGGGCCGCTATCGAAGCGTCTCCGAGCACGGCGGCAAGATGGCGCTCTGCGAAGTCAATCCTACGCTAAAGCGTCTGTTTGAAATGTCCGGTTTGCTGAAGGTGATTCCCGTGTACGACTCTGAAGAAGCTGCGGTGGCAGCAATCCTGGGAGCGTGATCGCGGTGGAACGAGTGGCGGAAGGCGTGCGGGTGGATAACTATCTGCGCCTTGTTTTTCCGAGCCGGTCGGAGAACGAGTCGCTGGCTCGCGTGGCGGTCGCTTCCTTTGTGGCGCCGCTCGATCCGACCATGGAGGAGCTGACGGAGCTGAAGACGGCAGTGTCTGAAGCCGTGACGAACGCCATCATCCATGGCTACCCGGACGAGATCGGCGAGGTGGTGGTGGCGTGCGCTCTGCACGGCAATCGCGTGCAGGTCGTCGTTGAGGACCGAGGCGTGGGCATTCCCGACGTGGATCTGGCCAAACAACCGATGTACACGTCGCGGCCCGAGCTCGAACGGTCAGGCATGGGCATGACGATCATGGAGACGTTTGTCGACAAGCTGGAGGTCGAGTCCAAGCCCGGGGAAGGCACGCGCGTCACGCTGATCAAGACCTTTCGAACTGCCCCCGACGTGATGTGAGGGGGGTCGCACGTGGATCAGGCAAAGGAGCGTCCCGTCCCGCATCATGTGGACGAATTCGAGAAACTATCCGACGAAGAGGTCCGGGAGCTTCTGGAGCGAAGCCACAACGGTGACGCGGAAGCGCGCGAGCGGCTCATCGTCCACAATCAGCGCCTCGTGTGGGCCGTCGTCCAGCGATTTCTGGGGCGCGGTTATGAAGCGGAGGATCTCTTCCAAATCGGATGTATCGGCCTGATGAAGGCGGTCGACAAGTTCGATCTGTCCTACGACGTCAAATTTTCGACCTACGCCGTGCCCATGATTATCGGTGAGATCCAACGGTTTTTGCGAGACGACAGCACAGTCAAGGTCAGCCGAAGTCTGAAGGAGACGGCCAAGCAAATTCGCCACGTGCGGGATCGCCTTGCGAAGGAACTCGGGCGCCAGCCGCACATCACCGAACTCGCCGAGGCCATGAACATGGAGCCGTCGGAAATCGTGTTCGCGCAGGAAGCTCTTCGCGCGCCCGCGTCCATCCATGAGACCGTGTACGAGAACGATGGGGATCCCATCTATCTGATGGATCAAATCGCGGACGAAGAGACGGAGGGCAAGTTCGACAAGGTCGAGTTGCACGAGATCATCGGACGGCTGCCTGAACGCGAGCGATTCATCGTATACATGCGGTTCTTTCGAGATAAGACCCAGAGCGACGTGGCTCGGGTGCTCGGCATTTCCCAAGTGCAGGTATCACGCCTCGAAAAGCGCATTCTGCAGCAAATTCGTCAGGAACTCGAATGATGGCCACTGGAACATCTTAACGCCGCCTGAGGGCGGCTTTTTTCGCGTCTGCGGGGCATGTTACCTAGATGACGAGAGATGGGGGGATTTTCGATGCCAATCGCCACGCGAGAGGAGCAAGCTCGGTATCAGGCGCTTGTCCACCGCCTGACACCGGGACGGCCCATCGTGCGCAATACCTTGCGGGCTTTCGTCGTCGGCGGGCTCATCTGCGAACTGGGCCAGGTGATTCAGGCGCTCTTCGTGCGATACGGTGGATTCAAACCCGCCGAAGCTGGCAATCCGACGGTGGCAGTGCTCATCCTTCTGTCGGCCATTTTCACCGCCATCGGGGTGTATGACAGGTTCGCTCAGTGGGCGGGCGCCGGATCGGCCGTGCCCGTGACGGGTTTCTCCAACACCATGACGTCTGCCGCGATGGAACACCGAAGCGAGGGATTCGTGGCCGGGATCGGAGGTAATATGTTCAAGATCTCCGGTCCGGTGATTGTGTACGGGGTCGTGAGCGCATTCTTCATTGCGCTCATCCGCTACGTGGTGGAGCACCTGTAGAAAGGGCGATGCGAGATGGCACGATTGGGCCGATCCACGTGGGCACTCGGCGAACGCCAGGTGGCCGTCATCGCCGCGTCGACCGTCGCCGGTAGCTTGGAAAGTCAAGGTCCGCTCTCGGATGCGTTCGACGTGCGCTTGAGCGACGACCGCGCGGGCGAGGATTCCTGGGAGCGCGCCGAACAAGTCATGTTTCACCGCGCTGCGGAGTTGGCCTGTGAAAAGGCCAGTGTGAAACCAGAAGCGCTGGATCTGGTGGTAGGCGCTGACCTGAACGCACAGCTCACCTCGTTTTACATGGGGCTACGACACCTCGCGAGGCCTATGCTCGGTGTTTACAGCGCCTGTGCATCCATCTGTGAGGCGCTCGCGGTGGCCGGCTTGGCCGTCGCCACTGGATTTGCGGACAAGGTGCTCGCAGGAACCTCGAGTCACACAAGCACAGCCGAGCGCCAATTTCGCTACCCCACCGAATACGGGGTTCAACGGCCGCCCAGTGCGCAGCGCACGGTGACGGGTGCTGGAGCCGCCATCCTCGGCCGAGGGCGTGGCAAATGGCAGATCACGCACGCAACCATCGGCGAGATTGCCGATTTTGGCGTCCGTTCGCCGTGGGAGATGGGCGCCGCCATGGCGCCCGCCGCGTGTGACACCATACGGCAGCACCTCGCGGACACTGGGCGTTCGCTGAACGATTATGACCTCGTGGTGACGGGCGATCTCGGCCGCGTTGGACTGGACATCCTGCGCCATCTGCTGGTGGAAGAGGGGGTGGCGCCCGCGTCGCTGGTGAGCGTGCGAGTCAGCGACTGTGGCGCGATGATCTACGCCGAGGATCAGCCGGAGGTCTTCTCGGGCGGCAGCGGCGCGGCGTGCAGCACGCTCGTCACGTTCGGCCACCTTTTCCGGGAGATGGAACGGGGCCGCGTGAACCGTCTGTTGCTCTGTGCCACCGGCGCGCTCCTGTCGCAGGTCAGTGCACAACAAGGGGAGACCATCCCGTCCATCTCGCACGCCATTGCATTTGAACGGGGGGATTGATGTGTCGGCGTGGACGTTCTTGTGGGCCTTCCTGGTGGGCGGTGCCATCTGCGCCATCGGACAGTTGATCATGGATGCGACAAAGCTCACGCCGGGCCATGTCATGTCGGTCCTCGTCGTGGCCGGCGCAGTGGCGGACGGCCTGGGCCTGTACGATCCACTCATTAAGTTTGCGGGCGCGGGTGCGACCGTGCCCATCACGAGCTTCGGCAACGCCCTTGTCCACGGCGCCATGCACGAGGCGAAGCTCCATGGGCTCATCGGAGTCATTACAGGTATCTTCGAGGTGACGAGCGCGGGCATCTCAGCCGCCATTGTGTTCGCGTTTCTCGCCGCCGTGTTCGCGAAGCCGAAGGGGTGAGGTGCTTGCACGGCTCAGGTTCCCCTCCTCGCCGCGTGATTGTGGTCACGGACGGCGATCGCGTCGCTGCACGAGCGCTGGCCATCGCCGCGAAGCGCACGGGCTGCTCGTTTGTCTCTCAGAGCCGCGGCAACCCGACCCGGCTGAGTGGTGTCGAACTCGTGCGGTGCATCGAGGCCGCGCCGCGTGACCCGGTCATTCTCATGCTCGACGACAATGGGGATCCGGGGGAGGCGGCGGGAGAGTCTGCGCTGCGCGTCGTGCACGCGCATCCGTCGGTCCAGATTGCGGCCATTCTCGCCGTCGCTTCGAACACGGGCAGTGTGCGAGGTACACCGGTGGATTTCAGCGTCGATCGCCTCGGGCACCGCGTGGAGCACGCAGTCGACAAAGACGGCCGCGAGATCGACTCCTATCTCGTTGCCGGAGACACCGTGGACGCCCTCCGCGGTTTGGACGTGCCGCTCATCGTCGGCATCGGCGACATCGGCAAGATGGGTGGGCTCGACGCTCCCGCGCGGGGCGCCCCGGTCACCACGAGTGCCATCGAGTGGGTCTTGATGGAATTGGTTTGGCGCGCAGGGCAGCGTCACCTCGAGCCCGCTATCTTCCGCCCACAACGATGAGGCCCACGCGACATACGATGCGGTAGACGATGGAGGGGGTGAGACGATGCTCAGTATCTTGGCGTTTCTGCCCCGGGTCTTTCGCTACTTTGGCATGTTTCAGATGTTTTTCGGCTTCGTGCGCCCGTTTTGGCCGATGATCTCCCGCGTATGGCGCCGACCCGCGATGGCCGTGGCCTGATTGCTCTGTCGCGCCACGTCGTGTGCAGTATAATAGCCTCCATGGACATTCGCGCACGACAGGGGTTGAAGCATACGAAGCTTCTGTACGCCGGACCGGGTACGGTTCATCGCTGGATCGAGGTTGTGGAGGAGAAAGGCATTCGACAAATGCGGTTTGGCCGCGACGGTGGCTGGCAGGGGGCGCTCGATCTCGGCCGCCCCGAGCGCCCCGTCTTTCCGTATCAGCGAGCGTTCAGGGCGCTCGTGGAGGCGCATGAGCCGATCGAGTCGTTCCTGGCCATCGGGGTGGGATCGGGGACGAGCCTTCACCACGTTCGCCGCCTCCACCCGGAGGCGGCGCTGCACGGCGTCGAGATCGACGAGACGGTGCTGACGCTCGGCATCGAGTTTTTTCAGGCGCCTTCTCATCGAGAGGCGGACTATTGGGTTGGAGATGGCGTACAGTTCGTCTCCTCACCCCACGCCGCCACCTACGACCTCATTTTCGTGGACGCGTATCTGAAGGCGAGCATTTATCAGCCCTGCCTCTCCCCGGAAACGGTGTCGTACCTGGCTCGCATCACCTCGAGCCGGGGGACGGTGGTGTACAATCTCATCGCGTCCGGGTATCGTTCCACGCATGTCAGAGGATTTGTGGACGTCATGCGCTCCTCCTTCCCGGTACTGCTGGATCTTCCCGTGGGTCTTCCGCTGACGGCGCAAAACCGGTTGTTCATCGCCACGCGTGACGAGGACCTCGCGCCAAGGCTTCGCCAAATGTGCAAGCGGGTTGGTGCTTCGGATCTCGAGCGGGTCTCCTGGTCCCTCCGCCTATCGGCGCTGTGAACGCGCGTGATATAATGCCGGTATCCATTCACCGGCAGGAGGCATCGGATTGCTCGCTTCATGGCTCAGTCCCGTCTGGATCTTGCGCTTCGCCATCGTGCTCGCGAGCCTTGTGTTGCACGAGTTCGCACATGCAGCATTGGCCACATGGCTCGGGGATTCGACGCCCAGGCGTCAAGGGCGGCTAACGCTCAATCCTGCAGCACATCTCGACTTGACGGGCCTCATCGCCATGCTGGTGGCACCCGTCGGCTGGGCTCGCCCCGTCGAGATCCACCCTGGCGCATTTCGCCATCCTCGCGCAGGGATGGCCTGGGTCGCGTTGGCTGGGCCCATGGCCAATGCGGTCCTCGCCGCGCTGAGCTTCGCCGCGCAAAGCATTCCGGTTGTGTCGACCTCAGGTGCGTTGCAACAGGTGTTGGGTTTGGCCTTCGAGGTGAACGTCGCGCTGGTGTTGTTGAATATCCTTCCAATTCCGCCGCTCGACGGATGGCGCGCGCTCTACGCAATCCTGCCCGTGCGCTGGCGACTTTCGCTCGCATGGATGGATGGGTATGGGCCGTGGCTGCTGTTGCTCATCTTTCTCCTTCCGCCCGCAAACCGCGCGTTTTCCGATCTCGTCTACGCCGTGATGTCCTACTGCTACGGCACGTGAGAGGAGGCGCAAGGTGTCCTACGAAATCCGACTCGCGCAGTTCGAAGGCCCGCTGGACCTGCTCTTGCATCTCATCCGCAAGAACGAGATTGATATTTACGACATTCCCATCGCCGCAATCACCGAACAATATCTTCAATATCTGGACGACCTCGAGCGCTGGTCGCTTGACGTGGCGAGTGAGTTTCTGGTCATGGCAGCGACGCTTCTTTCCATCAAGTCGCGCATGTTGCTGCCCCGGCGCGCAACTGCTTCCGACGAGGAAGAGGACCCCAGACTCCCGCTCGTTCAGCAGCTGTTGGAGTACGAGCGGTGCAAGTGGGCCGCCGCGCAACTGGCCGATCTCGCGGGCCGGAACGCCCAAGTGTATGGGCGCGAGCCGATGGACCTGCGCGCCTATCGGCCGGATCGCCAGGCGGGTGGGCTCGATGTGACGCTGTGGGATCTCGTTGACGCGTTTCGCAAGCTGTACCTGCGGCTGCCGCCGTCGGAGCGCGTGGCCGAGATCCGGGGCAAGGTTGAAAAGGTGGAGGAGTGGATGGACGAGCTCGCCGAACGCATGCGTCGGTATCGATCCGCTGAATTCACCTGGCTCCTTGGCGGGCGGTTTACTCGGGGTGCTCTGGTGGCCGCGTTTCTCGCAATTCTGGAGTTGCTCAAGGACGGCCGCCTGACATGTCGGCAAGCCGAGCCGTTTGGTCCCATTGAACTTGTCTGGACGGGGGATTGAGCATGGAACTGGTCGCTGCGCTTGAAGCCGTGTTGTTCGCCGCTGGATCGGAGGGCATGGCGACTCGGGAGATTGCGCAGGTGCTGGACGTGCCGGAGGGCCAGGCGCGCGATTTATGCCATCTGCTCGCCGCGCATCTGGACGAGCGCGGCTCTGGTCTTACGCTGCTCCACACAGGCGACACGTGGCAGCTAGTGACAAGGCCGGAATTTGCACCGTATTTTCGGCGCATGGCCGATCAGCCGGCCCGTTCCAGCTTGTCGCAGGCGGCGCTTGAAGTGCTTGCTATCATCTCCTACAAGCAACCCATCACGCGAGCCGACATCGAGGAGATCCGCGGCGTCCAGTCGGATCGCGCCTTGGCCACACTTATCCATCGAGGACTGGTACAGGAAGTGGGTCGCCAGGATGGACCTGGACGACCGATTCTGTACGGCACCACCATGGAGTTTCTGCGCCAGTTCGGTCTGAGATCACTGGATGAACTGCCGCCGTTGCCTGACTTTGCAGGGAACGAGGGACGCCCCGACCTGTTTGCCATGACTTCGGATCTCGCGCGCGACTGAAGGGATGCATATCATCCAGGTTCTGGTGCACCCTAGCTCGTGAATGCGAGAGAGGTGCCTGTACCCATGGGCTTCGGTTGGATTGGCGTGGCGTGCGCATTGTGCGTGGGCCTATGTGTTCTCCTGATGGCGTCTCCTATTCGCGTCGAGGTGGAGTATTGGCGGGCGGGATCGGACGAACTGCGCGCTCAGGTGCGCGCCATGTATGGACTGGTCCGACTGCGGTGGCGGTGGGCAAGCGAGGCACCGCCCGTCCGCGGGCGCAGCCGCCGTTCGAGGGAGAAGAGCCGAAAATCCGGCGATGAGCGCCGCGGTACCCGATCGATTGGCGCTTGGCGGCGGTTCGCGCATCGGGCGCTCCGAGCGCTCGACCGAATGGCGCCACACGTTCACGTGGACGAACTCCGTCTGGAGGCCCGCATGGGCGCTGGCGAGTCAGTGCGGACGGGCATGCTCGTGGGTGCGTCGTATGCTGCCATCTACACGCTGCTCGGTTGGTTAAGCAGCCGCGTGCGAATGCATCGCGTTCCGACCGTCTCCATCGCTCCAGCCTTTCAGGAAGCTCTGTTGACGATTTACGCGAAAAGCATAGTGCGCATTCGGACGGGGTACGTTATAGCTGCAGGACTTCGCTTGTTGACGGCTTGGAAGAGGAGGGCGTCGTAACGTGGATCACCCGATTCAGGGCCTCATGCAGACCGCGATGTCGAATCTCCGCGAGATGGTGGACGTCAACACCATCATTGGCGATCCGGTCGAGACGCCGGACGGCACCGTAATTTTGCCGGTTTCAAAAGTGGGGTTTGGCTTCGCCGCCGGAGGGAGTCAGTTCGAGGGAGGGGATGTGCACGGACAAGGCCAAGGGGATCTCCCGTTCGGAGGCGGGTCGGGCGGCGGTGTGTCCATTACCCCCATTGGCTTTCTCATCGTCCATGGCAACAATGTCCGTCTCCTCTCGGCGGATCACCAAAATCAGCTCTACGATCGGCTGATCGATCTCGCACCCGCGATGCTTGAGCGCATCCAGAACCTGTTCTCCAAGCAAAAATCATCGGATCCCCCCGTGATGTGAGGGGCGTCATACGGTTTCCAGGCTCGGCATACTCCTTGTAAGGGACAAGTCCGCCCAGCAGGGGGTGCCGTGCCGTGATCGATTTCATCTGGCTTGCGTTGTTCGTCTCCGGCGTCGGGACTGCCATGGTCACTGGCCGCATGCAGGTCGTTTCAAACGCCATCTTAAAGGGTGCGGAAAACGGTGTGGAATTGTGCATCGGCCTCATCGGCGCCATCAGTCTGTGGATGGGGCTTATGCACATTGCGGAGCGGGCCGGTGCCGTCGCTTGGCTCGCGCGAAGACTCAAGCCCATCGCTCACCGGCTTTTTCCCTCGGTTCCGGCCGATCATCCTGCGATGGGCGCCATTCTGGCGAACATGAGCGCCAACCTTCTGGGCATTGGAAACGCCGCGACACCTCTCGGCCTGAAGGCCATGGAGGAATTGCAAAAACTGAATTCCCATCCAGACAGGGCTTCGGACGCCATGTGCACGCTTCTTGCCGTCAATACGGCAAGCATCACATTGATTCCCACGACGGTGATCGCGCTCCGCATGCAGTATCACTCGTCGCATCCGTCAGCTGTGGTTCTCACGACGCTCGTGGCTTCCCTGATCGGGACGTGTGCGGCCCTGGCCTTTGACCGCATTTTTCGGGCGCTTTCCCATCGGAGGCAGACTCCATGAGCGACGCATGGACGGCCATCAGTGAATGGATGTTACCCCTTGTTGTGAGCGTCATTCTGCTGGCGGGAGCCTGGCGGCGAGTGCCCATTTATCAGGCATTCGTTCAGGGTGCCAAAGGCGGTTTTTCCACGGCCGTCCGTCTCATCCCGCATCTTGTCGCGATGATGGTCGCGGTCAGCGTCTTCCGAGCGTCCGGCGCCATGGATGGCCTCGTTCACTTGCTGGATCCCGTCCTGACCTGGCTGCATGTACCCGCCGAAGTCGCGCCAATGGGCATCCTTCGGCCGGTCACGGGGCAGGGCAGCTTGGCCCTCATGATTGATATTTTTCAAAAACATGGCCCGGATTCGCACCTGGGGCTGCTCGCTTCCACGATGCAGGCGTCGTCCGATACCACGCTCTACATCCTCACCGTTTATTTCGGGAGTGTGGGAATCTATAGGTTCCGATATGCGCTTGCGGTCGGCCTACTGAGCGACTTCGTCAGTGTGCTCGCGTCGGTGTTCGCAGTTTGGCTCCTGTCTGGTATCATACAGGTCTAGCGAACCTGGCTCTTTGCGCAGGAGGATGGGAGTTCGGATCGGAATGGAACGTTTGCAGAAGGTGTTGGCACATGCAGGCGTGGCGTCACGAAGAAAGTGTGAAGAGTTGATCTTGGCAGGACGGGTCAGCGTGGACGGCGAGACCGTGACCCAACTGGGTGCGAAGGTGGATCCTTCGAGGCAGCGCATTGCGGTCGATGGCGTCCCCATCGAAATGGAGCAGCCGGTGGTGCTCGCGCTCAACAAGCCTGTCGCGTATCTTTCCACGGTATCGGATCCGATGGGGCGGCGCACGGTGATGCAGCTGTTGCCCCCGATCCGAGAGCGCGTCTATCCGGTCGGCCGTCTGGACTACGACACGAGCGGACTCTTATTGTTCACAAACGATGGTGAACTGACGCAGAGGCTGCTTCACCCTTCGCGTGAAATAGAAAAAGTCTATCGCGCTTCGGTCCGAGGGATTGTGGATCGCGAAATCCGGCGAGCCCTCGTGGAGGGCGTGGAGCTGGAAGATGGTCTGACTGCGCCCGCCAAGGTCGAGGTCGTGCGGCAGTCGGACCGCGAGGACGGCGTGGCCGTCGTGCACCTTGCCATTCACGAAGGCCGGAATCGTCAGGTCCGCAGGATGTTGGAGAGGCTCGGCCTGCCCGTCTTGCGTTTGAAGCGCATCGCCTTCGGCCCGATTTCCCTCGGCCACTTGAAGACAGGGGAATGGCGCCCGCTGACGCAAGAGGAGTGGGTGGCTCTGTATCAAGCTGCGGGCATGACGGCGCCGCCGTATCGACGTCCAACCATGCGCCGCGAGTCCGAACGAAAGGAATCGAAGCGCTCGTCAGCGCGACACCGCGGTCCGCGACGTGGTTGACCGCCTTGCGCGCATGAATGAGACACGTGACAGCATCCTACAAGTGAGGAGGTGCTGTGCACGATGATCAAGTCGGCACGAACGGCGGTCGCGCTGTGGATGCTCTTGTTGGCGACCGGGTGCGGGCGAGTGGACAACGCGTCGCAGGCGGCCAACGGCGTCGCGCAGGCCACGAGACAGGCAGGCAACGCGGTCGCCAACACAGTTCAGCGAGCGGGACAGGCCGCGGATCAGGTGGGACAAGCGATGGGCGACCAAGCGGCGGCCACGTTCCGAGAAGACCGGGACATTGCGTCCAACCTCGTGCGATCCGGCTATGCATCGCGTGCCATCGCATTTGTGATGGGTGACGTCGCCTATATCGCCATGCAGGCGCCGGCTGCCGGTGTTTCCGGTCAGAGGACCAAGGAGCAGGTTTCAGCTCACGTCAAGTCGGACTTCCCGGCCATTCGCCAGGTTTATGTAAGTGAGGATCCGAACGTATACGCAAGATTTGTGAATTTCCAACGAATGATGCAGCAGGGCCATCCCATTCAGGGGGTATGGCAAAATTTCAAGACCTCTGTCGCTCGCATGTTTCCGTCATGAGCGCAACAATTGACGGCCGGCCGGGCCTGTGCTCGGCCGGCCGCGTTGTTTGCCAAACGTTTCTGGCCGTATAATGGGACGGAAGGGGCTAGGCGGAGGTGGAGGCATGGCACAAACGAGGATCTTGGTCGTCGACGACGAGGAACGGATTCGCCGCTTGGTTCGCATGTACCTTGAGCGAAACGGATTTGACGTGGACGAGGCGGCGGATGGAAAAGAGGCGCTCAACAAGGCTTTGAATCAGGGGTATGCACTGATTATCTTGGATCTGATGTTGCCCGGGATGGACGGTCGCGACGTGTGCGCACAGATCCGGCAGCACAGCAATGTCCCCATTGTCATGCTGACCGCTGCGGGCGACGAGGCGAATCGGGTGCACGGGTTTGAGCTTGGTGCGGACGACTACGTCGTCAAACCGTTCAGTCCTCGCGAACTTGTCTTGCGCGTAAAAGCCATGCTCAAGCGTACGGGCGAGATGGAATACGGCCGAACTGCGGTTCAAACGCTCACGTTTCCTGGATTGGAAATTCAAATCGACGCGCGCCGTGTCGAGGTCAACGGGCAAGAGGTCAGTCTGACTCCGAAGGAGTTTGATCTTTTGGTTTACATGGCTCAGCGTCCCGATAAAGTATTCAGCCGCGAAGAGCTCCTAAGAGATGTATGGAATTATCAATTTTTCGGAGATCAGCGTACCGTAGATACCCATATCAAGCGGTTGCGCGAAAAGTTGGGCCAGGCTTCTCCTGAGGTGAGCCGCTACATCGTGACCGTCTGGGGCGTCGGGTACAAGTTCGAGGTGGCTTTGTGATACCCAACAGCATCGTGGCCAAGATGTGGCTGACGATTGTCGGTATGGTATTTGTCATTCAGGCGCTCCTGTCCGTCTTGCTTCAGCAAGTGTTTAACAAATACATTGTCACCCGCGAGGAGGCGAGTCTCACGCAACTTGCTCTGACCATTCAGTCCGTGCTCGCCGCCCCGAGCGAGCGTTCCGTCAAAGAGCAGGTGGCGAGCGATATCGCGAAGCGGGTGGAGCGCGCGACAGTGGTGTACGGCGTCCCGTACACGACCAATGCAAGCCTGATCGCAGCCTATCGCGCCATGACCCCTGGCGAGCGGGAGGCATTGTCCCGTGGCCAGCCCCTGGCGTTGCGCGGAACGTTCGGCAACGTGAATCGCCTGACCGTCTATGTGCAGATTCCGGCTGCCGGATCGACCCAACAGGGACTGTTGGCCGTTTCGCAGGACACGAGCGTGCTGGACGAGCCGTTGCGTGAGATTCGCAACATGGTGCTCTTCGATACGGTGCTCGGCGTCATATTGGCGACGGGCTTTGCCTTTGTGATCTCGAAGAATCTTTCCCGTCCGCTCGTGGATATGACTCGAGCAGCCGAGGAGATGGCGCGCGGTCACTATCTTCAGCGCGTCCGCGTGGTCACGAAGGACGAAGTCGGGCGGCTCGGTCAGACATTCAACGCGCTGGCGCGACAATTGGCCGAGACGATTGAGCAACTGTCGATGGAGCGAGAAGGACTGCAGCGGATTCTCTCTTCTCTGCAGGACGGCGTGGTTGCCACCGATCTCGACGGTCGCGTCGTGTTGGCAAATCCTCCTGCAAAGCGCCATTTGCGGCACCTCTCGGTCGCCGAGCGAGGTATTGTCGACGAAGACCGACTGCCGGATCGCCTGATGAGCCTCTGGGTAGGCGTTCGCGAGCAACAGGATGCCGTGTACCGAGAGGATACCTGGGATGGCCGTACCATTGGCATTACCATGCTTCCTCTCTACGAAGCAGATGGCACGACCCTCCGCGGCGCGCTCTGCGTCCTGCGCGACATCACGGAGGAGCGGCGCCTTGACCGATTACGGAAGGATTTCATCGCGAACGTGTCTCACGAATTGAGGACGCCACTCAGCATGTTGCAGGGGTACACCGAGGCCCTCTTGGATGACATCTCGGACGATCCCGACATGCGCCGCGAACTGACGGAAATCATTCACGATGAAACGCTGCGCATGAAGCGCCTTGTCAACGACCTGCTGAATCTCGCCCAACTGGAGAGCGGACAATTCAAACTCCATTTTGCCCGCGTCGATCTCACCCAGGTGATGCGCCGGGTGGCGCGCAAATTTCAGGCGCTTGCCAGCGACGAAGACCATCTCTCGTTCGAAGTATCGATTCCGGGTAAGCCCATCGTCGTGGATGGCGACGAGGACCGCCTGGAACAGGTATTCACGAATCTGCTCGACAATGCATTTCGCCACACGGCTCGGGGCACCATTCGTTTTGAGCTGGATATCCGTCACGAGTATGCGTATGTACGTGTGGCCGATACGGGAAGCGGCATACCGGAAGAAGACGTTCCCTACATTTTTGAACGCTTCTATAAAGCCGACAAAGCTCGTACGCGATCCCGCTCGGGAACGGGGCTCGGTTTGGCCATCGCACGCCAACTCGTGATTGAACACCGCGGCGAAATCCTTGTCGAAAGTCGACTGGGTGAGGGCACGACCTTCACGGTGGTCCTGCCACTCGCCTCCGCGCATCCTATCGGGGAAGGAGGGGCGTCCCGTGACCTGGATATATGATTCAAACCTGTACGACACCAAATTTCAAGCGTCGTGCCGCATGGCTCGGCTTGAGGACGCCGCGATGGCGTCCTCAAGCAAGTGGCGCTACATTTCGGTTTTTCAGACATCGAGCGGGCGATACGGCGTCAAAATCCTGTTGTCTCAGGACTCGTCGGAATCCGAACGGTGTTCAAAATAGCGAAGTCTGGTAAGGAGGTTCTTCTTTTGGGCAAGCACGTCGATTAATTGCCAGAGAAAGGATGCCTCTTCCTTAGACAACTGACTCATGCGGTGCGCCGCTTCCAAGTAAGGGAAGGATTCCTCGTTCAACACGAAGTGTTGCAGAGGTGTCGGAAGTTCGTAAACCGAGTTCCGCATCCGCTTCGGCTCGTACGTCATCTCCGGATCACAGAGCACCTGCAGCGGCACGCCGAGTGCATCCGCCAAGCGCTTGGCATAGTCCAAAGAGGGTCGGCGCTTGTCTCGCTCAATGGATGAAATGTGAGGCGTGGATACGCCCGCCCGCATCGCGAGTTCCTGTTGCGACCATCCGCGGCTCTGCCGAATGGCTCTGACCCGTGTACCAAACGAATCCTTCATCGTGGCTCTCCTCCCTGAAACCCCTCATGGTCTGTTCACGGACACTGTATCAATGCGACGGCTTCATTGTAAATGAAAAAATGGGAATAAACTTTACTGTTATGTATGAGTTATCTGCATCACCTCGGAAAGGATTTGTTGAATGTTATACTACTGTTCTGGCAGCCCCTCTGCCAAGAGGGGAGATCGACATTTGTGGACTTGGCCCAACTCTCATCTCGTGGCCATCACAGGCGCGGGCATCAGTGTGGAAAGCGGCCTGCCCACCGTCGATGATGTTGTCGCGGGGGTCTCACTTCGTCGGTTGTTTCAGCCTAGGATCTGGCGAGAACAGCCTCTTGAGGCCTTCCGAGCGTTTCGATTTCTTGCGCGAGAATGGCCCCAGAAGCGGCCGAACCGAGCCCATTTGGCGTTGGCGCGTGCTGAGATTCCGATTATCACCCAGAATATCGATGGCCTTCACCGGGCGGCCGGAAGCACGCGAATCATCGAGTTGCATGGAAACCTCAGGGAGTTGAAGTGTGAGGCGTGTGAAGGGATTTTTGGTTGTGAGCTGGCGTGGCGGGAAGATATCCCTCGGTGTCCGACCTGTGGCCACATACTTCGCCCTGGATTTGTGCTGGAGGGCGAGGAAGTGCGCCATATTGCGCGAGCATACGACTGGGTGGCAGAAGCGAAAGGGCTGCTCGTAGTGGGGACCGAGTTGGAAATGATACCCGTTCGCCAATTGTACGAGGTAGCCAAGCGGCGGAATGTGCCCATTGCGTGGGTGCGGGATCATGCGGAAGACTGGGTCCCCCATTTGCTCGGACAAGACCGCGACGCAGATTCTCTTTTTTGCCCGGGTGAAGTATAGTAACAGCAGCGAATGCGGATTCACCGCACCGCATGTTCGAACAGATGAGGGGATGTTGTGGACTCGGACAAGCTTCACTACGTGTTGGTCTTGGACCGCAGTCGCAAAGCGCGGTCGCTCCGTCAGCTGTACGAGGCCGTCGTGGCGGATCGCGCGGAGGATGCCCGCCTGGAAGTCAGCATCGGTGACATTCGGGGACAGAGCGGCATCGAATTGCGCGAGCGGGATCGACACCGCGTCCTCAGCCTTCGCCTGCAGGATGAGCACATGAGTCCGTATTGTCAAACCAACATGAACCTGTTCCAGTTGCTCATGTTGGACGAACGGACCGAGATGAGCATCTACCGCGCGCAGCGAGCATGGCTGTTGGTGTTTCGCGGCGTTACGAGTGGCCCACGTCCCTTCGGGACGCAGGGCTATGACCCTCGGTAGTCAGGTCCATCGGACATTCCACGGCCTCCGTGCACGCCGCAGGATCTGAAGGCTGTATTCGCAGAGGACAAACAACACGCCCGCCAGGACGAAGTCCGCGATGAGCGATCCCGCCAGCGCAAACGTGTCGTATACACCGTGGGCGATGGCGGGAGCGATGTAGCCCCAAGCTCGCGATGTACCGAGGAATCGGGCGCGAGCGAACTGATATCCCATCACGATGGCAAACATGAAATGAGCCGGTACCGCCGTCACGGCTCGGACGATTGCGGTCCAAAATCCGGAACTGGTGACGTATAGAATGTTTTCCACGGTTGCAAATCCGAGGCCAATCGCGCACGCGTAGACAATTGCGTCGACGGGGGCATGGATACGGCCGCGATCGAGCACGGTTCGCTCGAACAGGGCAGCTTTGAGAAACTCCTCCACCATGCCAGCCACAAAGAACGCCGTCGCCAAAAGCCCACGCCAGGTCGTGGGTTGCGCCGACGCGTGGTGCAAGAGTGCTCGCTCGATCACACCGGCTGGGAGGACCACGAGGGCACCCAGGACAAACAACTTTGCGACCTCGCGCTTGGGCTCTGGGTGGAGCTTGTCGTAGGTGTAAATCAGTGCGAGGAGGAGAAGCCCTGGCAGGATAGCGAGTGCGATATACATCTGATGCTCCCTCTTTCGAGATACGGGTTATGATGAAGCGGTTGTAGTGTTTGGTCAGGGGGACTGTTTTATGTTGTGGACGGGTCAGCTGCGCGAACTCGAGCCTGCGTTCCAGAAGCCCATCGCGTACAGTCTGCAATTGACGGGTGCCGAAGGGCAGTGCGCCATTCCGATCGCGGTGGGCGATAGAGTGGTGTTTCGGCCCACAGGGACGCTGCGATGCATTGCATGCGGAAGAAGTGTAAAAAAGTTGTATCAAGGCGGATATTGCTTTCCATGCGTTCAAACGTTGGCGGAGTGCGATTTGTGCATCGTGAAGCCGCACCAGTGTCATTTTCATCTCGGAACGTGCCGAGATGCGTTGTTTGCGGCGAATCACTGTATGGTTCCGCATTGTGTGTACATCGCGTGGAGCAGCGGCTTCAAGGTGGGAATCACGCGGAAGGGACGCCAGTTCAGGCGTTGGATGGATCAAGGTGCTGTGGAGGCCGCCGTGATTGCCGAGGTGCCGGATCGAAAAACGGCAGGCGAGCTCGAGGTGCATATCGCACAATCCATGGCGGACAAGACCAACTGGCGGCGGATGTTGACCGATGAAGAGGGGCCGGATCGTCCACTTGCGGAGGTGGCCAGGGAGGTGCAATCGTCAGTGGCGCAAATCTATCGCCGCTATCTGGTTGACGACATCCGGCCGGCGCAACTGGTGTATCCTCGGCAACCCGGATTCACCGTTTCGCTTTCTTCACTCGCGTTCGCTGCAGATGGATCCGTGGGCGGCGTGCTTCGAGGCATCAAGGGCCAATACCTGATGTTCGATCACGGCGTTTTGAACGTGAAGCGTTGGGCAGGGTATGAGGTGGTTGTCGAACACGAAAGTGCCTCATGAGCTCCGGCCGCATGGGCACACTAGGGCCGGGAGGGGTTTTGCATGACCTGGATTTACGAAGCGCGCCTCTATGACTCGAAGGCCGTCGCGATGTACGTGGCCATGAATCTTCGCGATTCCGGCGGTCGTCAGCGGCTCGACAACGCGTCGGTTCAGGTCTATCGCACGCGGCGGGGCAATTACGGTGTGCGGTACCGGACGCTCGACGCCTAGTGGCGCGGCACGCGAGATCCTCTTGGCGAATACAATGAACAGCGCACCGTGGATCTGCCTTGATCCCGCCAAGGGGTGATGACAGGATGAAAAAGACTCATTCCACGCCGGGAAAGCGTGCCGCACAGCTTCATCTCCCCAATTTTGTCCGGCTCGTGGAGCGATATAAAAAGTGCGTTGTCGGTATCGAAGTCATCCAAACCCCCTATCGAGATCGCGCCCTCTTCTTTCCCTGGGAGCGGCCGTTGCCGCGCGAAGGGCGCGCCGCCCTCAACATCGGAACAGGATTCATGTTTCATCCCAAGGGCTATATCCTCACCAACGAGCATGTGATCGCGGAAGCGGATCGAATTATGCTGAGAGTCTTTGGCCGCAAGGATCTGGTTGAGGCCGATCTCGTCGGGCGAGATCGAAAGCACGACATCGCAGTTTTATGGGCGAATATCCCAGTTCCGTCGCCCGTCCTGCGGCTGGGTCATAGCAAGGATGTCCAGGTGGGCGAGTGGGTGGTCGCCATCGGATCGCCACTTGGGCTCGATCACACGGTGACCGTCGGGATTGTCAGCGCCAAGAATCGGCCGCTCCAGATTGGCGATCGCGAGTATCCAAACCTCATCCAAACGGATGCCGCCATCAATCGCGGGAACAGTGGGGGACCGCTGATTAACCTACAAGGCGAAGTGATTGGCATGAACACGGCTGTCTCACAAAGTTCTCAAGGAATTGGGTTTGCCATCGCTGCAGACGTGCTGCGCCAGCGGGTCAAGACCATTCTGGGCGATGCATGACAGAGATACCCTCGCAGCGAGCCGTTGATGGCGGGAAGGCCCTTCATGATGAGCCGTGCTTGACGTGTCGGCGCAGGTAGAAGTGCTGTCGAGGATTTTGCTCGTACCAAGCTTGCAGAAGTGCGGGGATAGTCCAGGCTTCGCGAGGAACGAGTTGTTCCAACGGATCCGTGACGTCGTGAAGCCTGATATGATGTCCGTCGACGACCATCCCGCTTTCCAGGTCGCTCCAGGCGTAGCGAGCGCAGGCGGATCGCCAAAAGTTGTGCATGCCTCCCTCGCTGAAAATGTGTGACTGACCGTTTTGGAGCAAAACCATGAGCGCCGACGGAAGATACATCACGTCGCCTGGACGCTCGATGCAGGCCTCATAGATGCGGGCAATCGGGGTCACGAAATCCGCTCCTCTCCTGTTCCAAGTATACCAGTCCCCTGACGCCACAAGTGCCCGGCCCAACAAACATTCGCGCGCGTATCATGCGACAAGGGGGAACTTGGTGTGGACTACTTGGATGCATTGGGCCGAGCGGATGTTGCGGGGGCTCATCCCGGAGGACTCGCGCTAACGGAATGGTGGATGGAACATGTTCCGCTGCAGGTCGGGTCCGCCGTGCTGGACATCGGGTGTGGAACGGGGGCCACTGCGCTCAAGCTTGCGGAGAAACATTTGCACGTCACAGCCCTAGACGCTCGTCGTGAGATGATCGATCGGCTACGGGCTCGAGCTGAGCGGGCTCATCTCCCGTTGCACACCGTGGTTGGGGTGGCCGAGAATTTGCCCTGGCCAGGCGCGTCTTTCGATGTCGTGATCGGAGAATCGGTGCTCGTGTTCACGAGCATCTCCGCTGTACTGCGAGAGGTGCGCCGCGTGATGAAGGCGAGCGGTTTCGCCGTGTTCGTCGAGATGGTGGCCCCTCCGCATCCGCCGAGCGGATTGCACGAGGAGGCCACGCGCGTTTACGGAGCGCGCGAGGTACCCACACTCGCGCGCTGGCAGGAACACTTTTGCGCGGCGGGCTTCGTACCATCAGTTCTCCGAAGCGGAACCCTGTGGTCGCTGGCTCTAGAAGTTGCGCCCGTCATGTCCGAAGCCCCTGTTGCGCACGAGCAATTGGCTTCCCTGGCGGAACCGGAGGTCGCACGCGCTCTGGCAGAGCATTTCGCCTGGATGGAACGTTTCGGTTCAACACTTGAGTATGGCGTCTTCTTTCTGATACCGAAGCCGTAACGTCAACTCCAAGGTAGCAGCCAGCCATCAGGAAGTTGCCATGGTTTGAAATGGAGGTAGTCGGAGCTGACCAGTTGGTAATGGATGCCGTCCAATTGTCCGTTGAATGCGAACCGATGCGCAGGTCCGTGCAGATGACCGTAGACACATACTCGGACGCCGTATTCCACCAGCAATTTGTGGAACGGAGAATCTGGATGTTCGCCATCCACAGGCGGATAGTGCATGAGGCAGAGAATGGGTTTTGCCTCTTTGACAGCCGCCTTGAGCGATAACTCGAGGCGGACGATTTCCCGCCGCAGAATCGGCTCATCGTCTTCCGGTTTGTAGGAAGGGTGATGGGGCAATGTCCATCCGCGAGTGCCAGCAAAACAAAGGTGATCCAGCACGAGGCAGTCATTTTGCAAGGCGTACATGTCATTTGGAAGTGATTTCCTAACCTTCTGAATGCCCCCCCACCAAAAGTCATGGTTTCCACGAATGAGGATTTTTCGGCCAGGCAGACCGCCGATCCACGCCAAATCCGGCACGGCTTCTTCTAACTTCATGGCCCATGAAATATCACCTGGGATGAGGACGATGTCATCCCGGTCAACCTTTTCGTTCCAGTTGCGTGCGATTTTCTCGGCGTGATTGCGCCATTCCGGTCCAAATACATCCATTGGCTTCGTTTGCGATGTATCCAGATGCAAGTCCGCGATCGCGTAGATGGCCACGGTGGTTCCTCCTCGACCGTTTCATGATACCACAATTGCCCGCACGGCCCTCGTTTACCGCGGCAGACGTGATTCTCCTCGATTTTATCGACGAAAAGGTGCGCGTGATGTTGAATGATGGTGGGGGATGGCGATGTGGACCGAAGAACAATGGGCTGCGATTGAACCTAAAGATGTGTCGTCGGTGGTGGTGGCGGCGCCTGGAAGCGGGAAAACGACAGTCATGACAGAGCATATGGCGCAAGTCATAGCAACGGGCCGGACGCCAGCGCAGCGCATCCTGGCGATGACTTTTACGCGGCAGGCGGCCGAACACATGCGTCAGAAGCTTCGCAGACATGAGCGTCTGCGGCCCGTGGCTGTCGAGTCGTGCGTCATGGGTACCTTTCATGCTGTGTTTTTTCGTGCGCTCCTCGAGGCTGATTGGGAAGTGCGGCCCGTGCTGTCACAGCGGGATCAATATGCGTTGATGCGGGAAGCTGTTGTGGACGTATTGGGCGAGCGTCGCGCGGTGACCATGTATGAACTTCAGTCCTACCTCACGATGTACAGCCGGACTGTGGGTAGGCAGGCGTGGGATGAATTGGGCGACAAAGAAAAGAGAATTTTCGAAACCTTCGTTCGCAAGAAGCAAGCATCGAATTACTGGGATCACGACGACATTTTATTGGCTTCTTTGCAACTGTTGCGGTCAAAAACAGTGCCGAAAATTCGTCTTTGTGAAATGAGCTACATCCTTGTGGACGAGTTTCAAGATACGAACGAGCTACAATGGGAATTACTGACATCCCTCGTGCAACGAAATGGCGCGTTCGCATTCGTGGTCGGTGACGACGATCAGTCCATTTACGCGTTTCGCGGTGCATCCCCGGTTTATCTTCAGCGCGCTGTAGAGGTCCTCCCCAAGGCTCGACAGAAGCTGCTCACCATGAACTTCCGATCGGACCGACGAATTCTACATCACGCTGCACAATTGATCCAACATGTGAAAAGTCGAGTGGACAAGCCTCTCCGCGGTGTCCACGACGCGGAAGGCATCTGTCGGGCTTATGAGGTTCAACATCGCACCGCGCAATGGGACGTTCTCGCACGGGTGGTTCGGCGATCTGTACTTCGTCCGTATTCCGTGGCGATTCTTGCGCGTACTCGAAATCAACTGGCGACTGCATGGACGGCGATGAGGAGCCTGTTGGGAGCGGAGTGGTCTCTTGCAGCGAGAAATGTTGAGTTTCGCACGTTTCATGATAGCAAGGGGAAAGAGTGGGATGTCGTTGCTTTGCTCGATATGGCAGTGCCGTATCGCGCGATGACCGATTCGGACGACGAGCGGCGCCTCCTGTATGTCGCGATGACGCGAGCGCGCCATGAGTTATACGCGTTTGTCCCTCGAGTGATACAGGGGACCCAATGTCACATTCACCCGTATTTGTTGGAGGCGGGGCTTCGGGCCTGTCCTGTCTCCCCCAAAGACATCATGGAGGCATTCGAAATTGGATGAAAAATCGCTGGACTTTTCGCGTTGTAACTAATACAATGAAGATAAAACAGAGCTGTTATACATCATCTGTTGTAGATCAAATTCGGACTAAACCCCGGGGGAGTGGTATAGGTGACGAGGAGTCATCCAATGAAGGGTGCAGAAGTGAAGAGCGCTTCGTATTCGGATTGTGTGAATTTCACTTCACCCGTGGAGAGCACGCGGGAGTTTGCCGACACGGAGAATAAACAGTGGGTCCAAGAGCGACTTCTGGACTATTATCACGGGAGCCGAGGATGAGCAAGCTTTGATCTTCGATTGCTATATCTGAATGGGTCGAACGTGAGAGGGCGAGCGCGCCGAGGTGAATATCGGCGCGTATTTTTCGTGTAGCCAAGCAGTGTGATCTCTTTTTGTCAAAGTGCTGCCTCCCAACTGGGCGGTCTTTTTTGCCCATTCGACTTGACACAGAGGGGTGAGGGGTGATAGTATCATTTTCGCCG
>NZ_BCSG01000008.1 GCF_001570745.1 Alicyclobacillus mali NBRC 102425 | reverse complement strand
TCACTCAGCATAGACCTGCCTCCCTCATGAGCGGATACACCTTGAGTGTAGACCCTTACCGAAGAAAAAAGATGCATATTCAATGCAGCTTTTTGTCGAAAGTATGATTTGTATCTTACAAAACAGTGAGCACGCGGTCTTTCCGCTCCTCCGCAAGCCTCTCGTCCCCAGCTTCGACCCGTGCGATCACCTCGCCCCAAAACCGATCCGCGCCCTCGAAATCTGTTCCTCGAGCACCGCTGCGGCGTCCGCGGGACTGAAGTTGCGCCTATGAGTTCAGACTCTACTGTGAAAATGGGCGAAAAAAGGACACCTCTCTCCGCTAGTGATTAAATGGTTATTTATGTATACGGATTCAGGAGGCTTCTCCAGTGATGACGACTTGTACTCCCAGTTGCTTTAGCCGATGAACGTGGCGTCGAATCAACGTTTCTCGGTTCTGTCGATCGTAGTAGTCAGGTCCCAGGTCGTGATAGGCCACGTTGTGTTTAAGCAAGTGGTATACGATGATAAGCAGGGTGTGCGCCAGAGCAACCGCTGCGCGTTTCGTTCCCCGACGCGCAGCAATCCGGTGATATCGGGCGGACAGGCGGGTGTTTTTGCTTCGGGCAGCAGCGCGTGCGCATTCGACCATCGTTTCTCGCAACCATCCGTTACCTTTGCGAGTTTTCCCACTGTATCGTTTTCCCGCGCTCTCGTGGTTCCCGGGACACAGTCCTGCCCAGGATGCTAAATGCGCTGCGGTCGGAAATCGATTCATATCCAGCCCGACCTCCGCCACGATCATTTCTGCCGCCTTTCGCCCAACCCCTGGAATACCTTCTAGACGCGCCAAGTCTTCGTCAAAAGGGTGCATCCGCCTCTCAATCTCGGCGCTTACTTCCTCGATTAACTCATCCAGTTCATCGATATGCTGGAGTTGGATCGCCATCAACTTCCGCTGATGAGGACGCACAATACCTTTGAGCGCCTGTTCAAGCTCTTTCGTTTTGTTCCGCAATCGGCCTTTTGCAAGCGCGGCCATGTCCTGCTCGTTCGTATTTCCTGCTATGAGTTCTTCCAAGATCGCGCGCCCGCTCACACCGAGAACATTCGAGGCGACCGACGCTAGCTTGATGTTCGCGCCTTCTAGGACTTTTTGGAGTCGGTTCACTTCACTCGCACGCTCGCGAATGAGCGACTTCCGGTATCGAATCAACTCACGCAACTCTCGTTGTTCACGTGAGGGAATGTAGCTGCCCTTCAGAAGTCCATGTTGCAGAAGCTGCGCGATCCACTCCGCATCTTTGACATCGGTCTTACGCCCGGGTACCTGTTTGATGTGCTGTGCGTTCACGACAAGAATTTCAAGCCCCTGGTCCTCTAAGAGGTTGTAAATCGGTTTCCAGTACACGCCGGTACTCTCCATCGCCACATGTGTGCAGCCGTGTTGGCGAATCCATTGGCACATCGCTTGGAGATCTTCCGTCATCGTGCCGAATGTGCGAATCTCTTTGCCTTCAGGAGTGAGCACACACGCAACAACCTTCTTTTTGTGCACATCCAGCCCGCAGCAACGTTCATGCACGACTTCCATTCCACGGGCACCTCCATCGAGCGAACAATCGCAACCGCGTGGCGACCGATAATTCAGAATTCTACTGTGCGTGCATCCGATAGGGGAGCGACAAACCGTGGTTCTCAAGGTCGCCGGCTCCGTCTTACGATCGGGCTTTATGCACCACCGTCAAACGAGCTCTGGCGGCTGCTGACGCGATCGTATCGCAATATCTCCTCATTTTCATGCTCCCGTGGCGTCGAAGTTCGACATGAATGTCTTATGATAACTTAAAGTATCAAGTTCTCCTAGCACCAAGTTGGCCGCGGATGGGGAACATTGGAGGTCAGCGATGGTGGAAGGCAGCGTGAAAGAATGGCGGGACGAGGAGGACTTCGGCTGGATTCGCGCGGACGACGGTGAGGACGTCTGGGTGCACTTCAGCGCCATTCTCCCCCATCCCGACCGATTCCCGCGCGGATACCGCTTTTTGCGCAAGGGCCAACGCGTCGAGTTCGATCTCGTCACCAACCCTCATTCGGAGGAGCAGCGGCGAAGCGCGAGGAACGTCGTCGTGAAGGATTCCCCGTGCGAAACACCGCCTCCATCGCGGCGTACTCAGGATGCCGTAAGCCCGCCGCCTCGCCCCTATCCCCAGCGAATTGTGGCGCGCGTAAGGTTGAACGGCCAGGGGCCGGGCACACCGACGTGATGGGTCCTCCATGGCGCAGCAGCCCCCGCACGCGCGAGCCGGCGCTTCCCAGACCCTCGGGAGACGGCTCAACGCCTTGCAAAGAGGGCGCTCGCGAAGCAGCCGAGCGCCCTCGCGGAAGCGCGGCACGCAACGCACCCGGATGGCATCGTCCGCCCTAGGCGCGCAACGCCCGCCGCAAATTCGCCATCTCGATGGCCCCGAGCGCGGCCTCCGCGCCTTTGTTGCCGGCCTTAGTGCCGGCGCGCTCGATGGCCTGCTCGATGGTGTCCGTGGTCAACACGCCAAACATCACGGGAACGCCCGTGTCGCGGCTGACCTGCGCAATCCCCCGCGCCGCCTCACCCGCGACGTAATCGAAGTGCGCGGTGGCGCCGCGGATCACGCAGCCCAGGGCCACCACCGCGTCGTAGCGCCCGGATTCGGCCATCCAGCGGGCCACCACCGGAATCTCGTAGGCGCCGGGCGCCCAGGCGATCTCCACTTGTTCCTCGGGCACGCCGTGGCGCCTGAGCGCGTCCAAGGCGCCCTCCACCAGCTTGCTCGTGATGAAGTCATTGAACCGAGACGCCACAATGCCAATGCGCAAATCCTGTCCGATGAATTTCCCCTCATACACGCGCACGTGTCATGCTCCTCTCTCGAACGGGCATCCCGCTCTTCTCACAGGTTCAGCAGATGCCCCAGCTTGTCCCGCTTCGTACGCAGATACGCCTCGTTGTACGGATTCCGATCCACCTCGAGCGGCACGCGCTCCACCACTTCGAGCCCGTGCCCCGCGATGCCTTTGATCTTGCGCACGTTGTTCGTCAAAAGGCGCATCTTGCGGATGCCGAGATCGCGCAAAATCTGCGCTCCGATCCCGTAGTCGCGCAGATCGTCGGCGAAGCCGAGCCGGTGGTTGGCTTCCACCGTGTCGAGACCCTGATCTTGCAGCGCATACGCCCGGATTTTGTTCAAGAGGCCGATGCCGCGCCCTTCCTGGCGCAGATACAACAAGACGCCCTTGCCTTCGCGCGCTATCTGGCGCAGCGCGGCGTGAAGCTGAGGCCCGCAGTCGCAGCGCAGGGATCCGAACGCGTCGCCCGTGAGGCACTCGGAGTGCACCCGCACGAGCGTCGGCTCGCCGTCGGAGACGTCCCCCATGACGAGCGCGATGTGCTCCTTGTCGTCGATCTCGCTCTCGTACACCACGGCCCGAAAGTGGCCATACGCCGTGGGCAGCTCCGCCTCGGCCGCCCGGCGCACGAGCTTTTCCGCCCGCTTGCGGTACGCGATGAGATCCGCGATGGTGATGAGCTTCAGGCCGAAGCGCTCCGCCACCTGCTCGAGCTGCGGCAGGCGCGCCATGGTGCCGTCCTCGTTCAGAATCTCGCAGATGACGCCGACCTCGGGCTCCCCGCAGAGGCGGGCGAGATCGACCGCCGCCTCGGTGTGGCCCGCACGGCGGAGCACGCCGCCTGGCTTGGCGACGAGCGGAAACACGTGGCCCGGCTTGCGAAAGTCGTCCGGCCCCGTGTCCTCTGACACGATGGCCGCGATGGTCTCGGCCCGCTCGAAGGCCGAGATGCCGGTGTAGGTAGTGGCGAGATCGACCGACACCGTGAAAGCGGTACCGTAGTTGTCCGTGTTTCGCTCGTACATCGCCTCAAGGCCGAGCCGCCTGGCGCGCGCCTCGGACACAGGCACGCACAAAAGTCCCCGGCCGTGCGTGATCATGAAATTCACCACGTCCGGCGTGGCACAGCTGCCGAGCGCGACGAAATCCCCCTCGTTCTCGCGGTCCTCGTCGTCCACGACAATGACGACGCGGCCCTGGCGCAAATCTTCGAGCGCCTCTTCGATGGTGTTCATGCTCCACGCCCCCTTTTATCGCAAAAACCCGTGCCGCGCCAGAAACGCCGCATCGATGCCGCCCGAGGCGCCCGCATCGCTGCGGTACGTCAAGAGCCGCTCGACGTACTTGGCGATCACGTCGCACTCGATGTTGACCGTCTCACCGGCGCGGATCTCGCCAAACCGCGTGACCGCCTGGGTGTGCGGGATGATGGACACCGAGAACCTGTCTTTTTCCGCGCGCATGATGGTGAGGCTGACGCCATCCACGGCCACGGATCCCTTGTCCACCATGTAGCGCGCGAGGGTCGGATCGACGCGAATGACAAGCACGCGCGCCTCGCCGTCCGGGTACACGTCCGAGACGCGGCCAATCCCGTCGATGTGCCCCGTCACGATGTGGCCTCCAAACCGCGCGTCGGCGCGCATGGCGCGCTCGACGTGCACGCGACCGCCGGGCTGAAGTCCCACGAGGTTGGTGCGTCGCAGCGTCTCGGGGACCGCCGTGGCCGTGAACAAGCCGCCGCCCACCGTCTCCGCCGTGAGGCAGACGCCGTTCACAGCGACGCTGTCACCGACGTGCAGGTCATCCACGAGAAACGGCGCCTCCAGCGTAAACGTGGCCCCTCCCGTGTGGCGCGACACCGCCGCGAGGCGCGCAGTTCCCTCCACAAGTCCGGTGAACATGCTCACACCTCCTCACGATAGTGAACTCGCCCTGTGAGGACGAGATGGTCACCCAGCCATTCGCTCCTCACGCTGTGAAGTTCAACGGCCTCGGCCATCGACTGGGTGAAAGCGCCCGCGAAGGCGGGCAACCCGCTGGCGAGGAGCTTGGGCGCCACATACACGCGCACCTCGTCGATGAGCCGGCTCTGAAGAAGCGCCGACGCGAGCGTGGGCCCGCCCTCCATCAGAAGGGCATTCGCGCCTTCCGCCGCGACGGCCAAAAGCGCCGCGTGCAGATCCAGGTGGCCGTCCCGCTCGGCCACCGGCGCGATGCGGACGTCGCCCTGTTCCGCGAGGCGCCTCGCGGCAGGCGACGACGCCATGCGCTCCGACGTGAGGAGAAGCGTGCGCCCGGGCGCCGCCAGCAGGCGCGCGGTTAGCGGCGTGCGAAGCCGCGTGTCGAACACCACGCGAAGCGGCTGACGATCTCGCCTTGTCCCCGTGGCGAGATCGCGCGCGGTCAACTCCGGATCGTCCGCGAGGACTGTGCCGACGCCGACGCCGATGGCCGGAATGACCTGCCGCAGCCGATGCACGTCCTCTCTCGCCGCGAGGCCGGTCACGTACTGGCTGTGGCCACTCGATGCGGCCACGTGGCCGCTTAGCGTCATGGCCACCTTGTACACCACGTACGGGCGACCGGTCGTGACCCGGTGAAAAAAGTGACGATTCAGTTCGCGCGCCTCTTCTTCGAGCACGCCCACCGTCACCTCGATCCCGGCCTCCTGCAGCCGCTTCACGCCGAGCCCGGCGGTTCGCGGATCCACGTCCAACGTGGCCACCACCACGCGCCGAACGCCTGTGGCGAGGATGGCGTCCGTGCAGGGCGGGGTCCTGCCGTGGTGATTGCACGGCTCGAGCGTGACGTAGAGCGTCGCGCCTCGCGCCGCCTCCCCCGCCATGCGTAGCGCGTGCACCTCCGCGTGCGGCGTGCTCGCCATCAGATGTGCGCCTTGCCCCACCACCCGTCCGCCGTTCACGACGATGGCACCGACCATCGGGTTTGGAGACGTCTGGCCTTCGCCAAGGCGCGCCACCTCAAGCGCCATGTGCATGTACCGCTCGTCTTCGGTCATCGGCCATCCCCCCATATCCGCCCATGAAAAAAGCCCCTGGCAATCAGGGGCGAATGGGCAAAAGAGTCTCGGCAAGCTGCGCAAGCGCACGACGTGCGCCAACGCGCCGCCATCCTTCTTTCATCCGGACTATACCGTCGGTACTGGAATCTCACCAGTTCGTGCCTTGCGGCTCGTGGACTGACCGAGTCGTGCGCTCGGATCACCACCGATCGGGAATTGGCCGTTTGGCCTCACCCTGCCCCGAAGGATTGCGCGTTGTGTTCCGGATTCAGTTGTTGTCTTTCATCATGGACGATTCGCGGCCGGATCGCAAGTCCCGGCGCCGCTGCAGATAGGCCAGCGCGTACACGAGCGCGATGGCGACGAGGACGGCCGTCCGGATGAGATCGCCAGGCGCCTGTTCGACGAGCGACAAGCCCACGCCGCAGAGCGCAATCAGAGGCGGCAGCGGCCAGAGCGGCATGCGAAACGGCGCTTCGGCCGATCCGCGGCGCACGCGGTGCACGATGGCCGACACCGCCACGAGCAGGTAGATGGTGACAATGATCACGCCGGTGAAGGTGATGAGGTTGTTCAAAGACGTGAAGTAACACAACAGCGCGTTGCCCACGCCGAGCAACACAAATCCCCACTTCGGCACGCCGCGCCGATTCATGCTCGCGAAGAATCGGTTGACGGGTCCTGGCCAACTCCCGTCCCGCGCGGCGTCCAGATAGATGCGCGCGTAGGCCAAATTGCCCGTGAGTCCGGTGTCAAACATGGCGATCACGACGCCGACGAGCAAGATGGTGGCCCCGGCCTGGCCCGCGGCCGACTGCGCGATGGACACGAGTGGCAAGTAGGACGATGGGATGACGGTGAACGACGTCTGCGGCACCGCGAGCGTCGCCGCCATCACGGCGAGGACCTCGACCACCACGCTGATGATGGCAGCCAAAAGGACGGCGCGGGGCAGGACGCGACGGGTCTCGACGGTCTCTTCCGCGAAGTAGAGCGGCCAATCGTAGCCGTTGAACGCAAACAGCGCCGGCACCACCGCGGCCAGGAGGTCCTGCCCGTTCACGGACTGCGGGGCGTGATCGACCCGGATGGGATAGGTGAGGCGCCCGAGGTACGCGAGCGAATGCTGCGCGTGCGCAAACGCCAGCGCCGTGAACGCGAGGATGACCACGAGCTCCAGCACGAGCATCGCCGTCGCCACGGCGCTCGTTGCGCCGATGCGCTCCAGCGAAAGCCAGGTGACGAGGGCCATCATGGCGACCGCCGTCCAGTTGACCGGGAGCGCCGGGATGAGCGCGTGCAGGTAGGAGGCGGCGGACACGAGGATGCTCGCGGTGATCACGACGCCGAGCACGAGAAAGAGAAAGACGGCGATGAAGCCAAACGGCTCGCCCAGCACGCGCTGCACGATGCGGTACGCACCGCCCGCACCGGGATATGCGGACCCGAGTTCCGCGTAGCAAAACGCCATGGACAGCGCGATGCAGGCGCCGACGAGAAAGGCCCAGAACACGCCCGTGCCAGCCTGAAACAGGGCCGTGTTGTAGACCAGAAACACGGACGTGGTGGGCGAAATGGCGGCCACGGCGATGGAGAGCACCTGGCGCAATCCGAGCGAACGGCGAAATCCTTGACCTTCCGAACGCTCCACGACATCTCCTCCCCAGAAGCGGCGGGCAAACACGCGCCGCGCTTGAACAAATTCGTAGTTCGAGTATACCGAATCACCGGACGATTTTGCGGGATTTTGCGTTGAACGAAAGGGAAGTGTATAATTCTTTGTGAGTAATATCCGCTTGACCTTGGTTCACGAGGAGGCGATGCCTGTGGCGAAGATGAAAGCGGTGGGCCTGTATCGATACCTGCCCATCTCGGATCCGGAGAGCCAGCTGGACGTGGAGGTGGAGCGCCCCCGCCCGCAAGGGCGCGATCTGTTGGTGCAGATCCGGGCCGTGTCCGTCAATCCCGTCGATACAAAGATCCGCGCGCCAAAAGACAGGGTGGAATCCACGCCCAAAATCCTCGGCTTTGACGCCGCTGGAATTGTCGTCGAAACGGGGCCGGAGTGCCAGTGGTACAAGCCAGGCGACGAGGTGTTTTACGCCGGCAGCAACGTGCGGCAAGGCACGAACGCGGAGTACCACCTCGTCGACGAGCGCATCGTGGGCCGCAAGCCGAAGGCGCTCTCCTTCGCTGAAGCCGCCGCACTGCCGCTGACGAGCTTGACGGCCTGGGAAGCGCTGGAGGATCGACTCGGGTTCTCGCTCGATCCCGGCGCGAATCGCGGCACGTCGCTGCTCATCATCGGCGCGGCTGGCGGCGTGGGCTCCATCGCGACCCAGTTGGCCAAGCGCGCCGGATTCACGGTCATCGGGACGGCGTCCAGGCCGGAGACCAAGGAATGGGCCTTGCAACACGGCGCGGACCACATCCTCGATCACACGCGCCCCTTCCGGCCACAGATCGAGGCGCTTGGCTTCCGCGACGTCGACGCCATCCTGTGCCTCAACGCCACCGACAAGCACTGGGAGCAGATGGCGGACGTCATTGCGCCGCAGGGCAAGATCTGCTCCATCGTGGAGACGAGCACGCTGCTCAATCTGGAACTCCTGTTTGGCAAGAGCGTGACGTTCGCGTGGGAACTGATGTTCACGCGGCCGCGGTACCAGACGGCGGACATGGCCAGGCAGCGCGACATTCTGAATCGAGTGGCCGATCTCGTCGATGCTGGCGAGATTCAAAGCACCATGACGGAACACCTGTCGCCCATCAATGCGGAGAATCTGCGGAAGGCACATGCGAAGCTCGAGTCCGGCAGGACCATCGGCAAAATCGTGCTCTCGGGATTCTGAAGAAGGCACAGGGAGCGAGCGGCTTTGCGCTCGCTCCTTTTCACGGCGCGGAAGGCGGGTCTGCTGCGGCGGCGGATGGGATAGCGGATTGCCCGCGGAGCCATCGGCGAAGCACCGCGAGAATCGCCAGCGCGATGAGGGCTGTGACGGGCCCCCAAGTCACATAGACGGTATCCACTGACAGGTGTGACGCCGCCCAACCGATGGCGACCGAACTCGCCGTCACGACGATGGATGTGAAGGTGTCCGACATGCTCGAGACCCGCCCGTTGTAGTCCATATCGGTCAACGAAACCCGCAAATTTGGTTCTATTCTACTCGCGTCTGAAGGGTTTGAAAACCAGTGACATGGAGCAGCACCGTCACATCGACGCGCGCTCCATTTCCGACGCGGTGACCGTCTTCGCCTGCCCCCGGTGTTGACCGAGGAAGAGCGCCAGGAGAATCATCGCGCCGCCAGCGTAAAACAGCGCAGACGGCCGTTCCCCAGTGACGACAACCGAAATCAGGACGCCAAACACGGGTTGCAGATACAGCGTGATGGCCGCGCTCGCCACGTCGTGATCCTGCAGGACGAAAATCCAGATCAAATAGGCCGCGGCCGTCGCGAAAAACGCGAGAAATACGAGGCTCCAAAGGCTCACCGGCGTGACGTGGTGCGGCCAGGCGTGCCCCGTCCACGCGTACACCGGTATACAGCCGATGCCTGCGGCCAACAGCATGATGGAGGTCGCGCTCGCCGCGGAGACGTCGGCCGTCAGCCTCCCCGAAATGGCGTTGTAGATGGCGTAACAGGCGACGGCGCCGAGCATGAGGAGATCTCCCAAAAGGTAGCCCGCAAACCCAGGCCTCGGGCAACCCGCGACCACCCAGGCCCCTGTCGCCGCCAACATCATGGCGAACCATCTGCGCGGGCCAAGCGGCGTCCGAAACGCGAGCGCCGAGACCACGAGCGTCAGAAGTGGCTCGAGCGCAATCGACACCGCGCCGAGCGCCGGCGACGACGCGCGAATGCCCTCCGTCTCCATGGTCACCGGGAGCGTGAAGCCGAGAAGGCCAAGGAGCGAGATGCGGAGCACCTTCTTCCACGTCCAGACCCCGAGGCGCACGTCGCGTACGACAAAGGGCATGAGAACGAGCCCGCCGATGACCATGCGCGCCATCACAATGAGCGGCGGCGAGAAGCTCTCGGCGGCAAGCCCCGTCGCCGTGAAGCTCGCGGACCAAATCAGATTGGCAAAGATGAGCAGTGCAAACAATCCCCATTTCGGAATACGCAACGAGCCGGCCCCCCTCCGTAGCTAATCTACGCCGAGCGACCGGCTCAACTCAAGCCCCCAAGTCTTCCGCATTTCACACCTACCGGAACATCGTGGGCCTCTTTCGCGCGCGTGGCAGGGATGGCCCCCGCCGCTCAAGCACGAGGTAGTGATCCGTGACAAACGTCAGTCGATAGCCGTGCCGCTCCAGCTTGCGAATTACATCCCCGACCGTCATCCCGAGGTAATCGGCAATGACGACGCTTTCGTCCGAGCTGCTCCCCGCGTTCACGACGATCTCGGCGCTGCCCGTGACCAGCGGATGTAGGATGACCACCATCTTTTCCACCTCCATGCTGTATCGAATGCATGAAGGTGGAATGGTGCGCCCGCCAATTTGCAGGCTCCCGTCTCATGCCCTCTCGCGGGCCCTACGCCCGCTTCTCGAGAACCTGCCACACCTCGGACGGCTGGACGCCCACGTGGCGCCACAGGACAAGCAGGTGATACAACAGATCCGCGGATTCGGACGCCACCTCGGCCTTCGCCGTCGCGTCGCGCTCGGCCTTCAGGCCCGCGAGCGCCACCTCCACCGCCTCTTCGCCAATCTTCTTGCCCATCCGCTCCGCGCCGTGTGTGAAAAGGTACGTGGTGTAGCTCCCATCCGGCCGCTCGCGGTAGCGGCTGTCGATCACGCCCCACAATCTCGCCAGCGCCGATTCATCCCACGCCACGTTCCCGGGCACATCGCCCGACGCGTCGCTCGCCGCGGGCGCATCGCCTTCTTCCGCGCGAACCGCTGCGCCTTCGGGGTTCAGGCCCCCCTCCTTCGACGCCTCCGACGAAACCCCGTCCGGCACCAGGCGGCGATAAAAACACACCTGCTCTCCCGTGTGGCAAGCGGGTCCCTCGGGCACCACCCTGTACAGCACGGCGTCACCGTCGCAGTCCACCCGCACCTCCACCACGCGCTGCACGTTGCCTGACGTCTCGCCCTTGCGCCAGTACGCCCGACGGGATCGGCTGTAATACCAGGCGTAGCCCGTCGCAAGCGTCCGCTTCAGCGCCTCGCGGTCCGCGTAGGCGAGCATCAACACGTCACCCGTTTCGGCGTCCTGGGCCACCACAGGCACGAGGCCCGTGGCCGCGTCATAGCGGACGCGCGCGAGTTCCACCTCTCCCTTCACAGCGGCCACCGCACCGGCACCCCCCTGTCGCGCAGATACTGCTTCAACGTCGGAATGGCAATCTCCCCAAAGTGAAACACGCTCGCGGCGAGCGCCGCGTCCGCGCCGCCTTCCGTCAGCACCTCGGCGAAATGTTCCATCGATCCGGCCCCGCCGCTCGCGATGACCGGCACGCGGACCGCGTCTGCCACGCGGCGGGTCAAGTCGAGATCGTAGCCCGACTTGGTGCCATCCTGCCGAAAGCTGGTCAAAAGAATTTCGCCCGCGCCAAGTTGCGCCGCGCGCTTGGCCCACTCCACCGCGTCGGTGCCGGTGCCCACCTTGCCGCCCTGCAGCATGACCTCGTAGCGGCCGAGAGGCTCGCTCCAGCGCGCGTCGATGGCCACGACGACGCACTGTTCGCCAAACCGCCACGCGGACTCCTCGATGAGCCGATGGTTTCGGAACGCCCCCGTGTTCATCGATACCTTGTCCGCGCCCGAGAGGAGCAGTCGTCGCACGTCCTCGACGGTGGACACGCCGCCGCCCACGGTGAGCGGCACATTGACGCGCGCGGCCACCTGCTCCACCACCCGCAGCATGGCGAGGCGTCCCTCGCTGGACGCGGAGATGTCGAGCAGCACGAGCTCGTCTGCGCCTTCGCGGCAGTACGCCTCCGCCAACTCCACCGGATCGCCCGCGTCCCTTCGGTTCTCCAAGAAGCTCACGTGCTTCACCACGCGGCCGTCGAGCACGTCGAAACACGGAATGATGCGCTTGGTCAGCACGCGCCTCCCTCCTCTTCCTGCGCGAGGCGTTGAAACAGTTCGCCGAGATGGATGCGGCCATCGTGCAGCGCCTTGCCGATCACGGCGCCAGCGAGGCCCGCCCGGCGCGCGGCCACGACGTCGTCGATGGAACCGATGCCCCCCGAGGCGATGGCAAAAAGCCCCGACTGCTGCACGCCAATCGCCAGATCCAGATTCGGGCCTTCGCCGGTGCCATCGCGCTCGACGTCGGTCACGAGTGCCTGGACGAGGCCGACTTTGGCGAGCTCGCGGGCGAGATCGAAGATGGACCACTCGGTCTCTTCCAGCCAGCCGGACACCGCGAGGCGCCCTTTGCGGCCGTCAAGCCCTGCGACGAGCCGATGGCCGCCGAACTCCTGCGCCCACTCCGCCACAACCTCGACATGTCGCACCGCGGTGCCGATGACGACGCGTGCCACGCCCGCCTCCAGCCATCGGGCGATGGCTTCCCGCGTGCGAATGCCGCCGCCCACCTGCACCTCCGCGCCGTAGGACGCGGCCGTCCCAACAATGGCGCGCACCGCCCGCTCGTTCTCACTTTGGCCGGAGCGGGCGGCGTCGAGATCGACCACGTGCAAGAAGCGAGCGCCCGCGTCGCACAGGCGCCCGGCGACCTCTGCCGGGTGACCCTCGTAGCGCGTGACCTGCTGGTAGTCGCCCTGGCGCAGGCGAACCACTTCACCACCCAGGATGTCGATGGCCGGGTAGACCGTGAACCCTAGCCCGCTCATGGGCGCACCCCCTCGAGCAACGCCGGATATGCCGCAATGCGCACGAAGTTCGCGAGGATGCGCTCGCCCACCGAGCCGCTCTTCTCCGGGTGAAACTGCGCGCCCATCACGCCGCCGCGCGCCACCACCGCGGGCACCTCCACGCCGGCGTATGGCGTGCTCGCGATCACGTCCTCGCCTCGCTCGGCGACGGCGTAGTAGGAGTGCACGAAGTACACGTAATCCCCCTCCCGCACGTCGCGCAGAAGCGGGTGATGGGGCGCGCGCACCTTGAGGCTGTTCCACCCCATATGGGGCACCTTGGCGCCACCCGGAAATCGGACCACGTGGCCGGGCACGAGATCCAACCCGCGGAAGACGCCGTGCTCTTCCGAACTTGTGAAGAGAAGCTGCATGCCGAGGCAGATGCCAAGCAGCGGGATGGACCGCGCCACGGCGTCTCGCACCACGTCGCACAGGCCCCGGAGGCGCATCTGGCTGATGGCATCGCCGAACGCCCCCACGCCGGGCAGGATGACGCCCTGCACCGCACGTTCTTCGCCCATCGCCGCCTCCCATTCGCCGCGCGACGCCACCACGCGGCCCTCGGTGCCCACGCGGCGAAGCCCCCCAAGCACGCTGTGAAGGTTGCCAATGCCGGGATCGAGCACGATGATCATTCCAGCACCCCCTTGCTGCTTCGCACGCCGCCTTCCGTCACCTCGACCGCCTCGCGCAGCGCCTGGCCGAACGCCTTGAACAAGGCTTCCGCCATGTGGTGGTTGTTCTCGCCGTACAGGACAGCGAGGTGCAGCGCCATCCGGGCCTCGTTCGCCACCGACTTGAAGAACTCGTGCACCAGCTCGGTCGGAAACGTGCCGATGCGCGCGTCCGTGAACCCGGCGTACAGGACGAACGCCGGCCGGCCGGACAGGTCGATCACGGCCCGAGCGAGCGTCTCGTCCATGGGCACGTGGCGCTCGCCGTAGCGGCGGATGCCCGCCTTGTTGCCGAGCGCCTCGCGGATGGCGCGGCCCAAGCACAGCCCGATGTCCTCGACGAGGTGATGATCATCCACGTCCACATCGCCGGTCGCCGAGACGGTGAGATCGAAAGACCCGTGCACCGTAAACAAATGCAGCATGTGGCGCAAAAAGGGGACAGGGAAGTCCATCAATGCGCGGCCCTGACCGTGCAGGTTGAGCGAAAGGCGAACCGACGTCTCGCCGGTCTCGCGCTCGATGGCCGCGGAAAAGGTGGGGCGTTCCATGCTCGAACTCATCGCAACTCCTCCCTGCGGATGCGCACCGCGTCCCGATGCGCGGTGAGCGATTCGGCCTCCGCCAGCACCTCGATGTAGCGCGCGTGGCGAGCGAGCGTCTCCGCCGTGTAGGTGGCGGCCGTCATCCGGCGCATGAAATCGAGCGTCCCGAGCCCGCTCGAGAACCGCGCGCTGCCGTGCGTCGGCAGCACGTGATTGGTCCCGGCGAAGTAGTCGCCCACCGGTTCCGGCGTGTAGGGGCCGAGAAACACCGCCCCCGCGGTGCGAAGCCCGTCCAGCACGCGCCGCGGGTCCTCCGTCATCACTTCCACGTGCTCCGGCGCCATGTCGTTGACGAGATCGACCGCATCCTGAAGACTTTTCACGCAGACGAGTGCCCCGTGGCGCTCCAGCGCCGCGCGCGCGATGTCCACCCTCGGCAACGCCGCCAGCTGCCGCACGATCTCGGCGTGCACCCGCTCGAGCAGCGCGCGAGACGGGCTCAGGCACACGGCCCCCGCCTCCACGTCGTGCTCCGCCTGGGCGAGCAGATCCGCCGCCACATACGCCGGGTTCGCCGTCTCGTCCGCCACCACCACCACCTCGGTCGGCCCGGCGATGCTGTCGATCCCGACGTCGCCCATCACCATCCGCTTCGCCGTCGCCACGTACACGTTGCCGGGCCCGACGATCTTGTCCACTCTGGCGATGGTCTCGGTGCCGTATGCGAGCGCCGCCACGGCCTGCGCCCCGCCCACCGCGTACATCTCCTCGACGCCGACGAGGTGCGCCGCGGCGAGGACCGCCGGGTGAGGCAGGCCGTCCGGCCCCGGCGGCGACACGAGGGCGATGGAGCGGACGCCCGCCACCTGCGCGGGGATGACGTCCATCAGCACGGTCGATGGGTAGGCCGCTCGGCCCCCAGGCGCGTACACGCCGACGCGGTGGAGCGGTCGCCACAGCATCTCGAGCGTCTCGCCGTCCTCGCCCCGGATGACGATGTCGTCCGGCAGCTGTGCCTCGTGAAAGCGGCGGATGCGCTCCGCCGCGCGCGCGAGCGCCTCCCGCACCTCGGCGCGAAGCGCGCGAAACGCGGCCTCCATCGCCTCCTGCGGCACGCGCAAGGGCGCGTCCACGCCGTCCAACGCCCTCGTCAGCCGCCGCAGCGCGCCGTCGCCGCCCAGGCGCACCTCCTCGACGATGCGCGCGACGTTCCCCCACACGTCCGCGTCGCGGCCGGTCGTTCGCCGCCAGTCAAACGAAGCCTGTTCGATCACGTCGACCCGGTCAAGGCGCATACGCGTTCCTCCTCGCGACGGCCGCCTCGAGGCGCTCCAGGCAGGCCGAGATTTCTCGGTGTTTCATCCGGTAGCTGGATCGGTTGGCCACGAGCCTCGCGGAGATGTCGAGCACCTCGTCGAAGACGACGAGCCCGTTGGCCCGGAGCGTTTCGCCGGTCTGGACGAGATCGAAGATGCGATCCGTCAGGCCAATCACGCTCGCGAGCTCGATGGACCCCGCGAGCGGCACAATTTCCACCTGGTGCCCCTGGCTGCGAAAGTACCGGTCCGCGAGCTTCGGGTATTTGGTCGCCACGCGCCGCGGCGCGTGCCGGCGCTCCTCCTCGCGCCCCGCGACGCACAGCTTGCAGCGCGCGACGCCGAGATCGAGCAACTCGTACATCTCCCGCTCCTGCTCGAGCAGGATGTCGTTTCCGACAATGCCGAGATCGGCCACGCCGTACGCGACGTACGTGGGCACGTCGGCGGGCTTGGCGAGGAGGTAGCGCAGGGTCCAGTCTTGCCAAGGGATCTCGAACACGAGGGCGCGGCTCTCGTCCCAGTCGCGCGGATACGAGATGCCGGCCTCTTCCCAGAGCGGCACCACGTCGTCCAGCGTGCGCCCCTTGGCCATCGCCACGGTCAACATCCGGCTTCACCCTCCTCCTGCGCCTCGAGCACCGCCATGACGCGCTCCACCTCGAACGCGAAGCCGACGGCGGGCGCGCCAGCCCCGAATTGGGCCAAAAGTTCATCGTACCGCCCGCCCTGCGCGATGGGCGCGCCGACGCCCGGCGCGAACATCTCGAAGACGAGACCCGTGTAGTAGTCGAGCTCGCGGTGGAGGGCGAGATCGAACGTCACCACGTCCGAGGCGAGGCCCGAGTCGTGAAGCGCATCGGCGAGGCGGCAGAGATACCGCCACGCGTCCCGCACGTCCTCGGCCGCGCGCGGATCGACGGCGTCTCGGAGCAGCGCCTCAAGCTCACCTTGCGACGCCTCGCGGATTCGCTTCCCGGCGTCGCGCTCAGCGGGAGACCACGCGAGCAGGCTCGAGAGGAGATCCCTATCCTTCGCGGCGTGCGTCTGCCACAGCTCGCGGAACTGGACGTAATTTCCACTCGTCAAGCACGCGAGGAACGCGCGCGCGCGCGATGCGGAGATGCCCAGCGCCTCGAGCAAGCGCGGCACCAGTCGCGCGTGGCTCACCACGATGCGGTGGCGCCTCACGCCGGCCGCAGCGCTCGCCTCGTGCAACAGGCGCAGCACGTCCATGTCCACATCGACGCTCGCCTCCTCGCCGATGCGCTCGATCCCGACCTGCGTCGACTCCGCAGCTTTGCCGCTCGCCCAGGAGAGCGAGGCCGGATCGTCCGTGCGGCGATACACCCGCTCGCAGTAACACCAGCGAATCGGCGTTCGCCCCGCAGCCACGCGTGGCGCCGCCATGCGCGCGATGGACGGCGTCATCTCCGGGCGAAGCGCCACGGCGTGCCCGCCCCCGTCGAACAGCCGGATCCAGTCGCGGCTCGACTCGGGCGATCTCGCCCGCAAAAGTGTGTCCACGTATTCAAACAGCCCGCTCGTGACGGACTCATACCCTGCGTCCTCGACAAACGAGAGCAGGCGCGTTTCGACCGCCCTGCGGCGCTTGGCGAAATCCGGATACCCGTCCTGCATCCCCGGAGGCCGGTCCGCAAACCCGCGCACCGCCCCCCACGCCCGAGCGCCCCACGCGCTTCTCGCGTCATTCATGCGTCGTTCTCCTCCACGCCTTCTCCGCGCCGACTCGGCGCTCTTTACTTCGCTAATATGCTAAAGCAAGCATATCGGACACGAGCTCACATTGCAACTAGTGAATCTAGGCGTGCATCCGCGGCAAGTCCCGGCACATCCGCATACGTTGGAACGAACCACGCACAGAGGAGGGATGACAGTGGTTAAGTACATCGTCCAACCCGGTGACACACTCGGCAACATCGCCGTCAAGTACGACACCACCGTGTCGGCCATCGTCCGAGCCAACGGCATCAAGAACCCCAACATGATCTACCCCGGCCAGGTGTTGAAGATCCCGAGCAAGCACTACGAGGACGTCAAGTCGGGCTCGTATCACCACGGCATGCATCACGACATGCACTCGCACCACAAGAGCTGGTACTGAACGCGTGCAAAATCGCACAAAAAAAGCGCGCCCGCCTGCCGATCACGCCGACAGTCGGGCGCGCGTCCGCGATCACCAGATGGATCCCGTCTCCGCGTACCGCTTCGCCATCGTATCGATTTCTTTTTTCAGCTCGGTGAGAAGATCCTGCTCCGGAATTTTCCGCACGACCTGCCCCTTGCGGAACAGCAGCCCTTCGCCTCGCGCGCCCGCGATGCCGATGTCCGCCTCGCGCGCCTCACCCGGGCCATTCACGGCGCACCCAAGCACCGACACCTTGATGGGTGCCCGGACCTTCTGCACGTAATCCTCGAGCTCGTTCACGATGCTGATGAGATCGATGTCGATCCGCCCGCACGTCGGGCACGACACAATGGTCACCGCGTCCGAGACGATGTGAAACACCTTCAAGAGCTCGCGCGCCACCTTGACTTCCTCGACCGGATCCGCGGAGAGCGACACGCGAATCGTGTTGCCAATGCCCATGTGGAGAAGCGTCCCGAGGCCCGCAGCGCTCTTGATGGTGCCGCCGAATATGGTGCCCGACTCGGTGATGCCGAGGTGAAGCGGATAGCGGAACCGCTCCGCCGCCAGACGATACGCCTCAATGGCGAGCGGCACGTCGGAAGCTTTCATCGAGATGACGATATCGTCAAAATCCAGATCCTCCAGGATCTTCACGTGATGCTCGGCACTCTCGAGCATGCCCTCCGCGGTGGGGTAACCGTGTTTCTCGAGGATGTGTTTTTCAAGCGATCCCGCGTTGACCCCGATGCGAATGGGAATCCCGCGCTCCTTGCACGCCTTGACGACTTCCTCGACCTTCTCGCGCTTGCCGATGTTGCCCGGGTTGATGCGCACCTTGTCGACGCCGTTTTTGATGGCCTCGAGCGCGAGCCGGTGATCGAAGTGAATATCTGCGACAAGCGGTATATGGATCTGCCGCTTGATTTCCTTGATAGCCTCAGCAGCTTCGCGGTTGTTGACCGTCACCCGCACGACCTGACAGCCAGCGTCCTCCAGACGGTGAATCTCCTCCACCGTCGCCTTCACGTCCGCCGTCTTGGTCGTCGTCATGCTCTGCACAATAACCTGATTACTCCCGCCGATCACGACGTCGCCGACGCGAACCGGCTTCGTCTCCCAGCGACGATACATACTCTCGTCTCCCCGCTACGTGATGAGGTCCCACCACGGATCTTACCGAACGAGGGCCCGTCCTTCAACCAATACGCGGATCATGCTCGCTCATGCGCACGACGATGCGCACCGCTTGACCCGCGGCGAGGCGATCGAAGCCCTCGTTGATGTGGTCGAGATCGATCACGTCCGACACCAGCCGGTCGACGGGGAGTTTTCCCTGCTGAAACAGCGAGATGAAGCGCGGAATGTCGCGGGACGGGATGCAGCTCCCCACGTACGAGCCCCGAATCGTGCGCTCCTCGGCCGCGAGGAGTACCTGGGGCACGCTCCACTCGTGGCGCGGATCCGGCAGCCCTGTGGTCACGGTCGTCCCGCCGCGCCGCGTCACGGCAAACGCCGTCTTCATGGCGGCGACGGAGCCCGCCGTCTCGAACACGTACTCCAGGCCGCCCGCCGAATCGGCGCGCACCATGTCGATCACGCCGGGATCGCGCGCGTCGTACGTGTGCGTCGCGCCGAGTTCGCGCGCGAACGCGAGCTTCTCGGGATTCACGTCGATGGCCGCGATATGACGGGCGGAGGAAGCCACGGCGCCAAGCAGCGCGGCGAGCCCCACGCCGCCGAGGCCCACGATGGCGACCGAGGCGCCCACGGGGACGCGCGCCGTGTTGACGACCGCGCCGACGCCCGTCATGAGCGCGCAGCCGAACAGCGCCGCGTGCTCAAACGGAAGGGACGGATCGATTTTCACGAGCGAGCGGCGCGAGACGACCGCGTAGTCGCTGAACGCCGATACGCCGAGGTGGTGATGGACGGGCTCTTGGCCAAGGCGCAGCCTGCGCGCGCCGGAGAGCAGCGTGCCGCGGCCGTTCGCCTCGGCGCCCGGCTCGCAGAGCGCCGGCCGGCCCTCTTGACAGGGGCCGCAGTGCCCGCAGCTTGGCACGAAGGCGCAGACGACGTGATCGCCCGGCACGAGGTCGTTCACCCCTTCACCGAGTTCCACCACCTCGCCAGCCGCCTCGTGGCCGAGGGCCATCGGCATCGGCCGCGGGCGGGCGCCTTCGATGACCGAAAGATCCGAGTGGCACAGGCCGGCGGCGCGCGCCCGGATGAGGACCTCGCCCGGCCCCGGCGGTTCCAGTTCCAGCGTCTCCAGGCGAAGCGGCCTTGTTGATGCATAGGGCGGCCTCGCCCCCATCTCCATCAGGACAGCGGCTCGCGTCTGCACGGTCGACGTCCCCCTTCGAAATGATGTCCCAAGCCTCACACGAACGACGTGATCACGTTGAAGCCCTTCGTCTCAAAGCGCAGCATGCGATCGAACACGTCGTTCAACTCAGCGAGGCCCACCTCGCGCTCCACGAGGGCCTTGGGCCGGAGCCTGCCCGCGGCCACGAGGCGCAACAAGCCGTCGAAGGCGACGTGCGGGTTGCCAAAGCTTCCGATGAACTCGATCTCGCCCGTGGTCATGATGTCGACCGGCAGTGCCACCATGCCCTGTTCAGCCGACGAGGTGAGGCCGACCTGCACGTGGCGCCCGCCTTTGCGCAGGCACCGCACGGAGTTGAACACCGTCTCGGCGAGCCCGAGCGCGTCGATGCTCACGTGCGCGCCTCCGCGCGTGACCTGCTTGATGGCCTTGAACACGCGTTCCTCGCGCCGACTGTTGATGGTCACCGCGGCGCCTTCGGCCCGCGCCTTCTCCAGCTTTTCGTCGTCGATGTCCACGGCAATCACCTGAGCGCCGATGGCGTGAGCCGCCTGAATCGCGGACAGTCCGACGCCGCCAGCGCCGTGCACGGCCACCCATTCGCCGGGCTGGACGCGGCCGCGCATCACGGCATGAAAGCCCGTCATGTATCGGCACCCCATGGCGGCCGCAGTCACGAAATCGACCTCGTCCGGTAAACGGATGAGGTTGACGTCCGCGTTTGGCACGCGGACATACTCCGCGAAACACCCGTCATACGTGGCGCCGTAGAATCCGAACTCGTCGCACAGATTCGACCTGCCCGACTGACACTGCGGGCAGCGGCCGCAGCCGTTGTGGAACGGGACGGTGACGCGATCGCCCACCGCGAAGCGGCGGACACCGCTCCCCACCGCCACCACTTCGCCGCCGAACTCGTGGCCAAGGATGATGGGCAGCTGCGGGCGAATCCCCACCCAGGCGAGTTCCCCCTGCCAGATGTGAAGATCGCTCCGGCAGACGCCGGCCGCGCGGACCCGAACGACGGCGTCCTCCGGGCCTGGCTCGGGATCTGAGATGGTCTCGATGGAAAATGGCGTTTGGAATGCGTGCAGGCGTGCCGCTTTCACAGTTGCAACATCCTTTCAACTATGAAATAGAACAATCCACTTACGATGCCCGAAATCGTTTACACTCTTAGGAAAGCGGACTCCGTCGGTGATGTCAATAGGATGATAGAGGCGCGAAGCCCCTGCGACGGACGCGCGGCCCGCCGCAGGGGCTTCTTTCATCACAGGATGGAGACCGAGAGCACCGACACGATGCAGAGCGCGGTGAGATAGATGAGCGAAAAGCGGAAGACCTGGTTGGCCCACTCCATGTCCTTCTCCGGAGGGACAAGCAACCCCTTGACCGCGAGGTACAAAAACCACAGTCCGAGCGCACCCATGACGACGAAGTACAGCCATCCCTCGGCGCCGAGCACGGTGAGCATCAGCGAGACAGGCACCATGGCCGCCGTGTAGAAGACAATCTGCCGCTTCGTCTCGCGAAATCCACGGACCACCGGGAGCATCGGCACGCCAGCCGCTCGGTAATCCTCCGTCTTTTTCATCGCGAGAGGCAGGAAATGAGGCGGCTGCCACAAAAAGAAGGTGAAAAACATGCACCAGGCCGCCAGAGACAGCGTCCCGCCGCTTCCAGCCACCCACCCGATGAGCGGTGGCATCGCACCGGACACGCCGCCGAGCACCGTGTTCAACGTGGTGTGCCGCTTGAACCATACGGTGTACAGGTAGGAATATACGAACAGACCCACAAACGCGCAGACGGCGGCCTGCCAATTCACACCGACGAGCAGCACCGCGAGGCCAACAGCACTCATGGTGAGTCCGATGCCGAGCGCGACACCCGGGGACACTTTGCCTCGCGCGACGGCGCGCATCTTTGTCCGAGGCATCCGCTGATCGATGTCGCGATCGTAAAAATTGTTCAGTGCCGCGCCTCCTGCCACCACGAACATCGTGCCGACGAGCGTGAACAGCATGATGGTGAGCGGCGGATGGCCGCCGGACGCCACCCACAGCCCGGCGAACGTCGCCATGAGGTTGGCGACCGTGATGCCCCACTTCATAATGGAAAGATAATCGCGAAGCGTGGCCCGCGCGGATTCTACGCCCTTCGGGGGCTCCTGATACACAACGCCGTTTGCTTGCAACGGTTCATCACATCCTTCGCCATGAGGCCACGAGAGTCGATGATCGCCGCACGCTGACCTTCGTTTCCGTCCACTATGTTTGCAAAGAGTGCGCGGAAACACAACGGCTGTGCCCCATTTGTCATCCAACAGACATACTTTGGCCCCTGAAAAGACACAGATTGCAGTATAGCCCGCAAGGGTCCTGTTTAGTATAATTGCCGTGGAATGACACGAGCTAGGGAGAGAAACGTATGCCCCTTTGGCTGTCGGGTATTGTGGCTTTCGCGCTCGCCTACCTGTTGGCGCCGCACATGCGAAAAATCGCGCTCCGATACCGTTTTGTCGATCTTCCAAACGAGCGAAAAATTCACCGGGACCCGCTGCCACTACTCGGAGGCGCGGCCATTTTCGCAGGTGTCCTCGGCGCGTTTATCGCGGGGGCGCTCTGGAAGAATTGGCTCGAAACGCCCTACATCGGCGTCGTAATCGGCGCAGCGATGCTCTTTGTGATAGGCCTTCTTGATGATTATTACAAGACGAGAGGCAAGGACTTCTCTGTCGGCATTCGCTTCGTGGTGCAGATCCTTGCGGCCCTCATGGTGCCGCTTTTCGGCGGCGCGATTCAGGGATTCACGTCTCCCTTCGGCGGTCACCACTTCGTGGCCATCCCCCCTTATCTTTCGCTCTTCCTCACGCTCCTGTGGATCGTGGGCGTGACGAACGTCTTCAACTTTCTCGACGGCGTCGATGGCCTCGCGGCCGGCATCGCGGCCATTTCGGCGACGACGCTGTTTTTTGTGGCGCTCATCAAGGGTGACAGCGCGTCCGCTTGGTTCGCCATTGCGGTGACCGGCGCGGCCGTCGGCTTCCTGCGCCACAATTTTTATCCCGCGCGCATCATCATGGGGGACGCCGGATCGACCGTGCTCGGCTATCTGCTCGCCTCCATCGCTTCGGTTGGCGCGTTCAAGTCAGCCACCGTTGTGTCCATCGGCGTGCCCATTCTTGCCCTGGGCGTGCCCATTTTCGACGCCGTACGCGTCGTATTGCTCCGCGCGCGGGCCGGCCGGCCGGTGTACAAGCCGGATCAGAACCACGTGCACCACTGGCTCTTGCGCCTCGGGCTGACGCAGGTACAGACGGTGACTGTGGTCTACCTCATCAGCGCTTGTTTTTCGCTCGTGTCGATGCTCGTACTGCTTCTGAATCGGGGGTAACGAATCGCCGCGCCCGGCGCCTAGCCGGGCGTTTTTTGTGCCCCCTACAACTGGGACTCTTCGCCTTGCGTAAATTCCTCCATGGTAGTAGAGTGACAGAGGACTCGTCTCGTGCGAACGCTTCCAAGCCCTCGCCTCGCAGGTTTTCGATATCGGTATCGGCAATCTGGATGAGGATTCGACAGATGCGGGGGACGCGTCGCAAAATAGAGGCAGAACCTACATAGAAGGAGTGAGTAAGGTGGGCGCCAATCTGTTTCAATCCAAACAGAACCTCGCCGTCGGCGGGAAATCCTACACTTACTACCGCCTGAACGCTCTTCAGGAGCAGGGCGTAGCCGACATCTCCCGCCTCCCCATTTCCATCAAAATCTTGCTTGAATCTGTGCTCCGCCAGTACGATGGCCGTGTCATCACAGAGGAGCATGTGCGCGAACTCGCGAATTGGAACGCGCAGAACCCGGCGAAGTCCGAGGTCCCCTTTAAGCCCGCGCGAATCCTGCTGCAGGACTTCACGGGCGTGCCCGTCGTCGTGGACCTGGCCGCCATGCGCACGGCCATGCACAAACTTGGTGGCAATTCGAAGCGGATCAACCCACTCATCCCGGTCGATCTCGTCATCGACCACTCCGTCCAGGTGGACGCGTTCGGCTCCAAAGAGGCGCTCGAGTTCAACATCGCCAAGGAATTTGAGCGCAACGAAGAGCGCTACCGTTTCCTGCGCTGGGCGCAGACGGCATTTGACAGCTTCCGCGCGGTCCCACCGGGCATGGGCATCGTTCACCAGGTCAACCTGGAGTACCTCGCGCGCGTGGTGCAGGAGCGGACGGTTGACGGCGAGCAGGTCGTCTTCCCGGACAGCCTCGTCGGCACCGACTCGCACACAACGATGATCAACGGCGTCGGCGTGCTCGGCTGGGGCGTGGGTGGCATTGAGGCCGAGGCGTGCATGCTCGGTCAACCTCTCTACTTCGTGCAGCCTGAGGTGATTGGCTTCAAGCTGACGGGCAAGCTCCCCGAGGGCGCGACTGCGACGGATCTCGCGCTGACGGTGGTCAACATGCTCCGCAAGAAGGGCGTCGTCGGCAAGTTCGTCGAGTTCTACGGTGCCGGCCTCTCCAACATCAGCGTTGCTGACCGCGCGACCATCGCGAATATGGCGCCCGAATACGGCGCGACGATGGGCTTCTTCCCCATCGACCAGGCGACGCTCGACTATCTCCGCCTGACCGGTCGCGACGATTCGCTTATCCAGCTCGTCGAGGCGTACGCGAAGGCGCAGGGCATGTTCCGCACCGACGACATGCCGGATCCCGTCTTCACCGACACACTGGAGCTCGATCTCGGCTCTGTTCAACCGACGATGGCGGGTCCGAAGCGTCCGCAGGATAAAATCTTCCTCTCCGATATGAAGAAGAATTTCGAAGCGGGGCTCGAGAAGCCGGTCTCGGAGGGCGGATTTGGCGTCGCGGAACAGCGGAACAAGACGGCTGTCGTCGAGTATCCGGACGGTCAGAAGGACGAACTTCACCACGGCGCGGTCGTGATCGCCGCCATCACGAGCTGTACCAACACCTCCAACCCGTCCGTGATGATCGGCGCAGGTCTGCTGGCGAAGAAGGCCGCAGAGAAGGGACTCAAGACGCCGCGCTACGTGAAGACATCGCTCGCGCCTGGATCGCGCGTCGTCACGGACTACCTGGAGCGCGCCGGGCTGCTTGAGCCGCTCGCCAAGCTCGGCTTTGACGTCGTCGGCTACGGCTGCACCACGTGCATTGGCAACAGCGGCCCGCTGCCGGATGAGGTGGCAAAGGCGATTCAGGAGAACGACCTCCTCGTGTCGGCGGTCCTGTCTGGCAACCGCAACTTCGAAGGGCGCATCCACTCGCTGGTGCGCGCCAACTACCTGGCTTCGCCGCCGCTCGTCGTGGCGTACGCCATCGCGGGCACGGTGGACATCGATCTCGCCAACGAACCAATCGGCAAGGACGAGAACGGCAACGACGTATTCCTGAAGGATATCTGGCCGTCGAATGAGGAGATTCAGGCGGTCATTCGGCAGATCATCAATCCGGAGATGTTCAAGAAGGAATACGAGAGCGTGTTTAACCGGAACGAGCGGTGGAACAAGCTCGACGTCCCGAAGGGCGAGCTGTATGAGTGGGATCCGAACTCGACGTACATCCAGGAGCCGCCATTCTTCGAGGGGCTGTCGGAAGAGGTTCCGGACATCCAGGAGATTCAAGGGGCGCGCGTGCTCGCGTACCTGGGCGACTCGGTCACGACGGACCACATCTCGCCCGCCGGCAGCATCGCGCCGTCTAGCCCGGCTGGCCAGTATCTGCAGGCCAAAGGCGTCAAGCCCCACGAGTTCAACTCGTATGGGTCTCGCCGCGGCAACCACGAAGTCATGATGCGCGGCACGTTCGCCAACATCCGCATCCGCAACAAGGTGGCGCCTGGCACGGAGGGCGGTTTCACCACGTACTTCCCGACGGGCGACGTGATGCCGATCTACGACGCGGCGATGAAGTACAAAGCGGACGGCACGCCGCTGGTGGTCATCGCCGGCAAGGAGTACGGCACAGGCTCGTCCCGCGACTGGGCGGCGAAGGGCACCTACTTGCTCGGTGTCAAGGCCGTGATCGCGGAGAGCTTCGAACGCATCCACCGGAGCAACCTGGTCGGGATGGGCGTGTTGCCTCTCGAGTTCATCGACGGGCAGAACGCGGAGACGCTCGGCCTGACGGGACGCGAGGTCTACACCATCAAGGGCCTGTCGAACGACCTGAAGCCGCGTCAGACGGTCACAATTGAAGTCGGACGCGAGGATGGATCGTCGTTCACATTCCAGGCGCTCGTGCGGCTCGATAGCGACATCGAGGTGGACTACTACCGCAACGGTGGCATCCTGCAAACGGTGCTGCGCAACTTCATGCGCGAGCAGCACGCGTAAAGAAACGCGCACTCGCAAGAAAGGGGCTCCCACGAGGAGCCCCTTTTGCGTGTGTCGGCGCAAGTTCTCGTCAGCCTTTGAGTCCTGCCTGAGACACGCCCTGAATGAATTGGCGCTGAAAGATGATGAACACCACCATCATCGGCAGCGTCAGCATGACCATGCCCGCCATCACGCTGTTCCAGTACGCGTTATACTGCCCATAAAACGAGTTCAGCCCCACCGGCAACGTGTACATGTCCGTTGTTTGACCGATGAGAAGCGGCCAGAGGAAGGAGTTCCAGTTGCCCTGGAACGTCAAAATGGTCTGCGCGGCCAAGAGCGGGCGCGCGAGCGGCAGCATGATGCGAAAGAACATTCCAAAGTGCCCGATCCCATCGATCCGGGCCGCCTCCTCCAACTCCTTCGGGATGCCGAGAAAGAACTGACGCGACAGGAAGACCATCGTGGAGCTCAACAAGAAGGGCACGGTGAGCCCGACGTAGGTGTCGATCCAGCCGAGGTGCGCGAGCAACATATAAATGGGAACCAAGACCACCTGTCCGGGAATCATCATGACGCCGAGGAAGACGTAAAACAGAACGCCCCGGCCCGGAAAGCGCAGACGCGCGAACGCGTAACCTGCAAACGTGTTGACCACAAGGTTGCCCACGGTCACGATGAACGCCACGATGGCGCTATTCAAAAACCAGCGCCCAAACGGGAAGTTCTGCAAGATGGACGTGTAGCTCGACAGCGTCAGGGTCCGCCAGGGCGCAAAGAGTTGAAACACCTCGGATGTCGGCTTGACAGAGGTGTAAATGGACCAGAGAAAGGGAACCAGGGAGATGGCTGCGTAGATGACAGCCATCACGTACATCCACAGGCCGGCGCGTCGCCAGGATGGGGACTGTGCGGACGTGGCCATTCGCATCTCATCCGTCCTCCCTTCCAAGCCACAGCTGCTGAATCAGCGTCAGAATCAAGATAATGGCAAACAAAACGAAGCCCATGGCGGACGCGTAGCCCATCTGCATGGTGCGGAACCCTTTTTCAAACAGATCAAGGACGACGGTCATGGTGTACTGCTGCGGAAGCGAACTGGCGCTTGAGATGACGTAGACGAGATCGAACACCTGAAATGCGCCGATCATGCCGAGCACCACGACCAAAAACGTCGTCCGACGCAGCGATGGGACGGTGATATAGCGCAACATGGCGAACCCTTGCGCGCCGTCGATGGCCGCGGCTTCGTAAAGTTCTTCCGGAATCTCCTGCAGCGCCGCAAGATAGATGACCATGAACTGGCCTGCCGTGGTCCACACGGCGACCGCCATGATGGCCGGAAACGCGAAGATGGGGCTGTTGAAGTAGTCGGGCCCCTGAATGTGAAACACGATCCACAGCAGGCGGTTCAACAGCCCGTTCGGCTGGAACAGAAAGCTGAAAATGACCGCCACGCCAACGGTCGACGTGATCGACGGCAGATAGTAGATGACTCGGAAGACCGTCTTGCCGCGGATGCGGTTGACGATCACGGCCAGCATCATGGCGATCGCAGTCTGCACCGGCACCACCACGAGGGCGTACACCGTGGTGTTCCACAGCGCTCGCAGAAACACCGGATCTTGGAAGAGGTGAACGTAGTTCAGGAATCCCACGAAATGCGAGTCCAAAGGATCCAGATACGAAAAGTGCTTGAAACTGATGACAAAGGCGTACAGGATGGGCCCCAGGAGAAACACGGCCAATTCCACGATGGCGGGGAGTATGAACAGGTAACCGGCGAGCGCCTGTTCCACCACGCTCCAACGGATGCGCCGCCCGCGCCCCGTGACCCGCTCGGCAGCGGAGTTTGCGACGCTCATTCCAACCCCCTCCTCGATCCCGGCGGCGGAGCCTCCGCCGGCCCCGCCGCGTAGAGCGTCAGTCGTTCATCTGCGAAGCGAGCGTCTGTTGCGCCTGGCTCAGGACTTGCTGGGCCGATTCCTTCTTGAGGATGCCTTGTTGCGTGGCATTGTTGATGGCATCAAGGAAGTTCTGCCCGAGCGTGCCGAACTGATACGGAATGGCGCCCTTGAGGCCGTCCACGAAGCCCTTATAGGACGGATACTTCTTCAGAAACTCTCCCTGCTCGCTTGTGCGGGACGGAATGGCGAGGCCCGAGTCGGCCGTCATCTTGAGCGCCTCTTTGCCCGTCATGAAGAAGAGCAACTTCGCGGCGGCATCCGGGTTTTTCGTGTACTTCGACATCTCGTACGCCACCGTGAACAGCATGTTGGCATCGTGCCCGTTGAGGGACGGGAAGTCCGCAATGCCGTACTTCATCTTCGGCGCGGTCTGCTGCATGAACGGTACAATCCAGGCGCCCTCGAGGGCCATCGCCGCCTTGCCTTCCGCGAAGGGCACGCCCGCCCAGGATCCGCCTTGGTCTTGCGGCGTCACGAAGTTGCCGTTCTCCATCTCTTTCATAAACCATGTGAGGCCCGCGGCGTTCGCCTTGTTGGTGAAGGTGGCCTGGTTGGTGGCCTTGTTGTAATAGCTCCCGCCCATATCGACGATGAACGGATAATAGCGCGCCACGTCAATCGGCATATCGAGCGGCACAATGCCCTTGGCCTTCAGCTTCGCGGCGTCCTGATCAAATTGAGCAAACGTCTTCGGCGGCGACTGGATGCCCGCCTTGGCGAGGAGCGCCGGGTTGTACTCCAAGGCCATCGTGTTCATGTCCTTGGGCAGGCCGTAGATGTGCCCCTGCCAGGTGAACGCGTCGAGCAAGTTTTTCTGAAAGTCGGACAAATCCACGTGGTCCTGCTTGATCAAACTGTCAAGCGGCATGATGGCTCCCGACGCCTCAAGCGTCGGTGCGTAGGACGAATCCACGTAGAAGATGTCCGGCGCGTCGTGGGCTGCGAGCATCGGCTGCAGCGCCTGCAGGTAGTTACCCGTGATGACCTGGATGCTCACCTTGATGTTCGGGTTTTCCTTTTCGAACAGGGCGACCTGTCGTTGCACGAGCTGCTTCTCCGCCGGGCTCGACGCCCACATCCCCAGCGTCAGATGAATGGGCGCCGCCGACGCGCTGCCGACATTCGCCTGACTCGAGGGCGCGCTCTGCGCCTGGCCGCACGCCGTCACCACGCCCATCGCGACCACCGCTGCGCCCGCCATACCCATCAGTCGTTTTTTCATGCCCTTTCAACCTCCCACGATTCGGTTTGACCCCGCTTGTCTCCCTTCTATCGCGCGTTCAGGGATCGTTCTCAGCCGGTGGACATCACCTCCTTCGCGCCGTCCATCGCGACCACACGCAAGCCCGTGGTGTTCTCCACCACATCCATCCAGAGGCGCCCGTCCCGGCGTGCGATCTCGACCGACAGCTTCCCGCGACCGATGCGGAGCCCGTGTACCTTCAACTCCTGCATGCTCGCCGGCAATCGCGGCATCATCGCCAATGCTTCCCGAGGTGCATCCGGGCAAAGACCCAACAGGTTTTCCAGCACGATGGCCGGAACTGCGGCCGCCCACGCCTGAGGCGAGCACGAAACCGGATACGGGACGGGCCGAGGGCTTTCCTCGCGGGAAAACCCACAGAACAGCTCCGGCAGCCGGTGGTTCGGGAACTGCGCCTGCGCCCGCATGAGCCCATCGAAGATCTGCTCCGCTTCATCCCAGGCTCCGTGCCCCACAAGCCCCGCGAAGACGATGCTCGTGTCGTGCGGCCAGACCGACCCGTTGTGATAACTCATCGGATTGTAACGGCGCTCCTTCGCAGAGAGCGTGCGAATGCCGAACCCCGAGAACAGGTCTGGCTGCAGCAGGCGCTTCGCGACGCGCGCGGCCAGTTCGGACGGCAGGATGTCGCTCCACAGCACTTGGCCCATGTTGGACGAGGCCACGGAAAGCGGGCGCTTGTTTCCATCGAGCGCCATCGCGATTTCATCCCGATCCTCCAGCCAGAAGTGCTGCAGGAAGCGAGATCGCAGCCCATCCGCGAGTTTCGCCAGCCGCTCCGCTTCGTCGATTTCGCCGAGCTCGCGGTAAATGTCACGCCAAGCCACGTACGCCGTGTGCGCATACGCCTGGACTTCCGCGAGCGCGATGGGGCCTTGCGCCAGGCTGCCGTCGGCGTGGACCATCGAATCCCCTGAATCCTTCCATCCCTGATTGGCGATCCCGCCCTCGGCCTCGCGCCAATACTCGATGAACCCGTCGCCGTCGCGATCGCCAAAGTGCACCATCCAGGCAAGCGCCCGCTCGGCATGCGAAAGCATCCGCTTGAGAAACGGCGTGTCGCCCGTGAAGCGCCAGTAGTCCGCGAGGAGGATGAGAAAGAGCGGCGTGGCGTCGATGCTGCCGTAGTACGGGCGGAATGGAACCTTGCCGTTGCGCGCGAGTTCGCCGTCTCTGAGCTCGTGCAGAATCTTGCCAGGCTGCTCATCCCGCTCCGGATCGACACATGTGCCCTGAAAGTGAGCCAGCGTGGCGAGCGTGCCTCGCGCGACCTCCGGCGCCGCGCAAAGGATTTGGCGGGCGGCTATCAAGCTGTCCCTTCCGAAGGGGACCGCATACCACGGGACACCCGCCACGAGAAACGGCCCGAAGCCGAAGTCAGACTGAAGCATGCGAATGTCCCGCATGCCCTGCTCGTACCAACGTCGAAACGACTCGTTTCCCGAAACCGACGGCGGCTGCTGAAGCCACCCATGCGCTGAGAGCCTCTCCGTCGACAGATATGCCGTTTCGGCCCCAGTTCCCTCGTCCGCGCCTCCACGCAGATGGCTGGAAACGTTTTCGGAAACAGACAAGCCGATCCCTGTTTCTCCTGTGCCCGGGCCTTCTTCGCCTCCGCGCACCTCCGGTCGAACGGTGAGCGCCCACTCCGCGACACCTCCGGCTTCGACGACCATGCGCAACTCCGCCTTGCCTACGCCGGCCGACTCCATCCACCGCGCGGGTGTCATCTCACCCTGGTGACTTGGATGCGCAGCGAGCTCGACGCGCGTCTCCCAAGTCCGCCCGTCCGAAGACGAATAGGAAAAACAGCAAACGTTTCCGGATGCGCGTGTGCGGATGGTTCTCGCGGGCGCCTCGACCTGGAACCCCCGAACTTCGAACATGTCCGCGAAGTCCGCCGCGACCTCGTAGATCACGGCAAGACGCACGGCGCGATCGCCAAAATTGCGCACGATACCGCTTTCTTGAAAACAATGCCCATCCACGCGCTGCCGACGCTCCACCAGCAGGCTCTCGCGTGGAGGCTCGTGTTCCGCACGCGGAGGGCGATTGGTGTAACGGTATACCGATTCCGATCCGGATTCAGCCGTGGCGTCCAATGCCACCCACACGTCGGGCTCGATGCGCCACACCAGCGTGGAAAGTACGCGCGTGTCCCTCGTGTAAAGCCCATGACCGGAAACGTTTTCAACCGCATGCGCGCTCAGGCCCTCTGCGTCTCCGTACCAAAACAGGTCGTTTTCTTTGATGACCCATCCCTGCATGATGCCTCTCCCCCAGTTGAAATGCTCAGGCCGTCTCGCGCACGACGAGTTGCGGCGGCAACAGCGTGCCGGATGGCATCTCGCCCTTCTGCAGCATATGGACGAGCATCTTCGCCGCTTCGCATCCCATCTCGTATCGCGGCTGTGCGACCGTTGTCAGCGCGGGCGTCACGAAACGAGCGAGATCGATGTCATCAAACCCGACCACCGCGAGGTCGTCTGGAACGCGAATGCCCATCGCCTTACAGTGTTGGATGCCTCCAATGGCCATGAGGTCGCTCGCAAAGAACACGCCGTCTACGTCCGGCGACTTGGCGAGCAGCTCGGCGAGGGCCCGCTGTCCCCCTTCGAGCGTGAAATCCCCGTAGACGACGAGGCGCTCGTCGAACGCGCCCACATATTGGCGCACAGCTTCCTCGAATCCCCTCAGCCGCTCGCGGCTCACCGCAGCGTGCGCAGCGCCGTTCACAAAACCGATGCGCTTGCAGCCCCGGGACACGAGATGCCTCACCGCGTAGCGCGCGCCGTTCACGTTGTCCGTCATCACATAGCCGCAGTGTCGACTGAGGAGCGGCAGGTCGATCACGACGCTCGGCAGCGTCGACTCGACAACCTCCTCGACGTACGGATCGTCCAGGCGAATGCCCATGACGATCACGCCGTCCAACCCTCGCGCCCGACAAAAGTCCACATAGCTGACCAGCTGCTGGCGAGCGGTATCCGTGCTGACCAGCGTGACATCGTACCCGTACTCGGCGAGCGTGTCGTGTACGCCGACCAAAACATCGTAGAGAAAGTGGTGGCCGCCTTTGCGAAAATCGGACACCAGAAGCCCAATGTTCTGGCTCTTTCTGAGCACGAGGCTCCGAGCCACATGGCTCGGGCGATAGTTCAATTGCTTGGCGACTTCAATGACGCGCTGGCGCGTCTCTTCCCCGACGTCTGCGGCGCCATTCAGCGCCCTCGACACCGTGGTAACCGAAACGCCTGCTGCGCGCGCCACGTCGCGAATGGTGACTCTCATGGCGGCAAACCCCTTTCGCGAGCCTCCGGCGCATCCGAAACGTTTTCGGCAACGCGACCCTACCACTCGCGAGTCAGCATCAATATACCCGAAAACGTTTTGGAAGCGCAAGAGGGAATATCGCGTTCATGAGGTGGTGATTCCTTCAACCCGTGGCGTGTGCGCTCCACTTAGGACAGGATGTGCCGCGGCGGGAGGCGCTTCCGCCAGAAGCCCAGGCCTCCCGCCGCAATCGACGACCCATGCCACATGGCGCAGAAGCGTCACAGGCTCGCCCGCAGGATGTTCAGCACATCCTCCTTGCCGAGCTTGCGGAAGTGGCCGATTTCACCGAACCGCACCGCCTGCGCCGCCATGCGCTCCAGCTGATCGTCGCCGATGCCGTAGTCCGCCAAACGCTGCGGAGCGCCGATCTCCCTGTAGAATTCCCTCACCTTCTCGATGGCAATGTCGGCCAACTCCTCGTCCGACTTGCCCGTCCCGTCGACCAAAAATACGTTTTTGGCGAGCGACGCGAATCGAGCCGGATCTGTGCCCTTCACGTACTCCATCCAGTGTGGGAACAGGATGGCCAAGCCGCCGCCATGCGGAATGTCGTAAACGGCACTCACCTCATGTTCCATCGCGTGGCAGGCCCAGTCGCCGACGATGCCCATCGAGATCATCCCGTTCAACGCCATGGTGCTGCAGTACATGATGGTCTCGCGCGCGTCGTAGTCGGTCGGGTTCTCCACCACGCGCTTCGCGTATTCCACGATGGTGCGCATGACACCCTCAATCAGGTGCCTCTGCAAGGGCGCATGCGGCGTGGAATGGAAGTAATGCTCGAAGCAGTGCGCGAGCATGTCGCAGATGCCGTACACCGTCTGATCGCGCGGCACCGTGAACGTATTTTCCGGATCGCAGAAGGAGAACGCCGGATACGTATACGGCGATCCCGCGCCGAGCTTCTCCTTCGTCTCCCAGTTCGTGATCACGCCGCCCGCGTTCATCTCCGATCCGGTGGCCGCGAGCGTGAGAATGGTGCCGAGCGGCAACGCGCCCGTCGCCTGCGCCTTGCGCTGATAGATGTCCCAGACGTCTCCGTCAAATTTCACGCCCATCGCGATGGCCTTGCCGCAGTCGAGCACAGAACCGCCGCCCACCGCGAGGATGAGATCGATGTCGTTCTGCCGGCACATCTCGATGCCCTTGTACACCGTCGTCAGGCGCGGATTCGGCTCGACGCCGCCCAGCTCAAACACCGTGACGCCCGCATCCTTGAGGATGTTCATGACCTTGTCGTACAGGCCAAACCGCTTGATGCTTCCCCCACCGTAAAGCAGAAGCACGCGACGCCCAATCTTCAGGACCTCGTCCGCAAGATGCTTCTCCAGCTGCCCCTTGCCGTAATACAGCGTCGTCGGATTGTGAAAACGAAAAGGTTCCATGTGATTCGATCCCCCGCGTCCCGTGTCACACACGTTTCTTCAGTAACTCATCCATTGTAACAACTTCAATGCCGATTTCCAAAAGCGGCGTTCTCACTCGAACCGCCCCAGCATACACATGGGTTGTCCGCGACCGGAGGTGAGACCGTGACGTCCCCTGGACTCTTGACCGCCATCGCGAGCGCCATCGCGTATGCGCTGTCCTATGTGTGCCTCCGCAAGGGTCAGGCCGATTCCTCGCCTCCCGACAGCGGTCTTCTCCCAGTGCTGACCACAAGCCTGATGGTGCTCCTGGCCCTCGTACCAGCAGGGCTCGCCTCACACCGAGCGCCGCTTGTGCCCGTGCGCGGACGCTCTCTCGCCTTCGCCTGTCTTTCGGGCGTGGTGGGCACCTTCCTCGGGCGGCGCCTTTTGTACCTCGCTGTTCAGCGCCTCGGCGCCGTGCGCGGCGTGGTTCTCAAAGGTCTGAGCCCGGTAGCCACGGTGATCCTCGCGTACGCGTTCCTCGGCGATCCCGTCTCATGGCGCATCACCGCGAGCCTCGCGGGCGTCCTCGGAGCCATTGTGCTTTTGGCGCTCGAGAATCGCGCCCGTCCCACGCGCGATCGCGCCGTCTTCTCGTCCGGCGCCCTCATCGGCATTTCGGCGGCGGGTCTCCAAGGCGTCGGGCACGTGTTCCGACGGATTTCCCTCGCGAGCGGCGCATCGCCGATGGGCTCGGCGTTCGTCGACGTCGCCGTCGCCACCCTCGCCTGTGTCGCAAGCTTCGCCGTCGAAGGCAAGCTCGGGCCGCTGTTGCGCCACTACCGCAAGCACCTGTCCCCCTGGCTGCTTGCGGCAGGCGCGGCGAGCGCGGCGGGCGTCCTCCTGTTTTTCGTCAGCGCAACCCTCATCCCCGTCAGCACGGTGGCGACCCTCGCCGCGTCGGAGCCCGTGTTTGTCGCCCTCATTTCCTGGATCCTCGTCCCGCACCTCGAGCGCCCGAGCCTATACAGCGCATCCGCCGCGTGCCTGGTCGGGTTCGCCACGATGATCCTCTCGCACACGCCCTAGTTGCCGACGGCCCCGCCTTCCCGTACACTTCAGGGCAGAAATGAGGCGGGAGCAGATGACGGATGTCTTGGTGATTGGCGGTGGACCCGCCGGTTTGATGGCGGCCATTGCCGCGCGCGAGGCGGGAGCCCGCGTATTGCTTGTCGAAAAGGGCGACAGGCTGGGGCGCAAACTGGCCATCTCGGGCGGCGGGCGCTGCAACGTGACCAACGCGAAGCCCCTGCCCGAGTTGATGCAACATGTCCTCGGGAACCCGAAGTTCCTGTATTCGTCGTTCCACCGCTTTGGCAACGAGGACATCATTCGCTTTTTTGAAGGGCTCGGGGTCAAACTGAAGGAAGAGGACCGCGGCCGAATGTTTCCCGTGTCCGATGACGCCCGCACGGTCGTGCGTGCCGTCGTGCGACACATGGAGCGCCTCGGCGTCGAGGTTCGGCTCCAAACGCCCGTCGCGCGTATCCTTACGCAAGAGCAGCGGTTTGTGGGCGTGGAGACGGAGCGCGGCGAGGTCCTTGCCGCGTCGGCCTGTGTCATTGCCTCAGGAGGAGCGAGCGTCCCGCAGACCGGTTCGACCGGCGATGGCTACCGATTTGCAGCGTCTGTCGGCCACACCATCGTGCCACCGTATCCGACCGCCGTGCCCATCACGTCGGATCACCCGTGGATTCGCCATCGAGAGCTTCAAGGGCTGTCTCTCTACGGCATCGAGCTATCCATCTTTCGAGGCGACAAGCGCTTGACCGTGGAACCGGGCGATCTCGTCTTCACCCACTTTGGGCTGAGTGGTCCGGCGGCGCTACGCGCGAGCCACTATGTAACGGTGTCCCTGCGGGACAAGCCGGGCGCGAAGCTCACAGCTTCCATCGATGTGCGGCCGGATCGTGCGTTTGAGGACTGGATGGCGCTCTTCAAGTCCGCGCGCGAGCGCCACCCCAAGCGGAGGCTGCGCACGGAGCTTGAAGGACACGTGCCGGATCGCCTCGCGGCGTTCATCTTGCATGAGGCGCAGGTTGACGGCGAGATGCCGCTGGCTCAGACGTCGCACGAATCGCTGACGAAGATGTCGCGCGCGCTGAAGCGGCTCGTCATCCCTGTGACGGGAACGCTGCCGCTTGAGAAGGCCACCGTGACGGGAGGCGGCGTGAGCGTGAAAGAAATTGATCCGAAGACCATGCAGTCGAAGCTGTGCGCTGGGCTTTACTTCGCCGGCGAGGTGATGGACGTTCACGCGCACACGGGCGGGTACAACATCACCATCGCGTTCTCCACGGGGCACACGGCAGGGAGCGAAGCGGCGCGCCACGCGCTCGCGCACGCCCGGCTCGAGCGCGTCTGAGGTCCCTGGAACGCGCGCAGGGCACAGGTCTCCCTGTGCCCTGCACTTTGCCCCGAGCTCAAAGGATTCAAATCTGTTCATCGCGCACCGACGCGCCGTATTCGCCGTCGAGCGCTCGGGCATAACGTCCGTAGGACGGATTGCCATGGCGAGAGGCACTGCCGACTTTTTCGCCGCGGCGCATCGCGCGGCTCGCTTCAGCGCTCATCACCGGGCCGGACGCTTCATCGCCCCGGCCAATCGACTTTCGCCGCGATGTCATGCCACCTTCGCCTCCTTGCCGCTCGGAGCTATGCTTACTGTGCGCGTCGGCGTCTTTTCCATGCGTGCAAATTGAGGAAGGAGATCTGCGCCATGCACATCATTCTCGCGTCGGGATCGCCGAGAAGGCGAGAGCTGTTGGGCATGCTCGGCGTGGCCTTTTCCGTGCGGCCGAGCCAGGCCGACGAGACCATCGCCTTGGGCACGCCGCCGCAGGAAGCGGTGGTAACGCTCGCCAAACGAAAGGCAGAGGCCGTGTGGGCGCAGCTCGACGAGTCCGAGCGGCGGGACGCCGTCGTCGTGGCGGCGGACACCGTCGTCGCCATCGATGGAGACATCCTGGGCAAGCCGCGCGATGCCCATCAGGCCCTCACCATGCTGACACGCCTCCGCGGGCGGACACACCTCGTGTACACGGGCGTATGCGTTCGCACGGCTTTTGCGGAAGAGCTTGCTTTCGCCGAGACACAGGTGCGCATGCGGCCTCGAGACGACGCGTGGTTGCGGCGATACGTGGCCACGGGCGAGCCGATGGACAAGGCAGGCGCGTACGCCATTCAAGGGTACGGGAGTCTGCTGGTCGAGTCCATCGCAGGCGACTACTACAACGTCGTTGGCCTGCCGCTCGGGCTGTTGGACGAGATGTTCAACCGATTGGGTCTGCAGTTGACCTCGCTCGGTCCTCCTGTCTAAGCGGTATCCTGTGCGGAACTCGAGCGCTGTGCGATGATCCTCCGCCCGTGAGCGCACGAGGAGGGTTGACGGATCCGCTACGAGTGGGCGAGCGCGTTCGCGTCGAGCGCCGAAAGTGAGCGGTGTCCCGACAGGGCCATCGTGAGATCGAAGTCCGCGAGGAGATACCGCAGGACGGTCTCCACGCCGCGCTCGCCGTCGACCGCGAGGCCGTACCCGTACAGCCGGCCCACCAGCACGGCGGTCGCACCGAGCGCCATGGCCTTCACTACATCGGAGCCGCGCCGAACGCCGCCGTCCATGAGGACCACCTTCTCGCGGCCGACGCGTTCCCGGATGGCCACCAGCGCGTCCAGCGATGCCACGGCTCCATCCACCTGCCGGCCGCCGTGGTTCGAGACGATGATGCCGTCGGCTCCGCGGCGGAACGCCTCCTCAGCGTCGTCGGGATGGAGAATTCCCTTCAGGAGGAGGGGAAGATCTGTCTCCTCGCGCAGCCACTCGAGATCGTCCCACGTGAGCCCCGGATTGCCGAAGATCTGCGTCCAGAGGAGGATGGCGCCCGCCGGATCTTCCTCGGGAGACCGGCGCAGCTTCGCGCGAAACGCCGGATCGGAGACATAGTTGCCGAGTCCTTCGCCAAGCAAGAAGGGCAGGTAGGCGCGCTCGAGATCCCGCTCCCGCCAGGCCATCATGGGCGTGTCGAGCGTGACGACGAGCGCCTTGCACCCGGCCGCCTCGGCGCGGCGCACGAAGCTCTGGGCAACGTCGCGATCGCGCGACCAGTACAGCTGAAACCAGAGCGTCGCGCCGGGCGCCTTTTGGGCGATGGTCTCAAGCGACATGGTCGACGCCGAACTGACGATGTAGGGCAGGCCCAGCTTCGCGGCGCCCCGCGCAGCCGCCACCTCCCCATCGGCGTGCAGAATGGACTGCACGCCGATGGGCGCGAGGAGCACGGGATACGGCAGCCGCTCACCGAAGAGTTCGAGAGACAGATCTCGATCCGACACGTCGCGGAACACGCGAGGCACAATCCGCCACTTGGCGAACGCCTCCTCGTTCGCGCGCATCGTCTCGCCCCGCCCCGACGCGCCCGCGAGATACCAGAACGCCTCTGGAGATAACACCTCCCGCGCCCGCGCCACCCAGTCCTCCACCGAGATACAAAGCGCTTCGTCCCGGTACTGGCCGGTCAGGCGCATCTGGTAAATCTGAAACTGTGCTTCGTTGCCGATGTTCATCCGCTTCACTCCTCAGGGCGATGCGACCTGCCGCTTCCTGCGTTCCTCCTCCTGCAGCACGCGCCAGAGGATCTTGCCGCTGCCGGACATCGGCAAGCTGTCGACGAACTCGATCTCGCGCGGGCACTTGTACGCCGCCATCTGCTCGTGCGCCCAGGCGACGATGTCCTCCGCCGTCACCGCGCCCTTGTGATCCTGCTTGAGGATGATGAACGCCTTGACGGTCTCGCCGCGGCGCGGGTCTGGGACACCCACGACGCACGCCTGCTCCACCGCCGGATGCTTGTAGAGGATGGACTCCACCTCGGTGGGCCACACCTTGAATCCAGACGCGCTGATCATCCGCTTGATGCGGTCCACGATGAAGAAGTAGCCTTCCTCGTCGTACCGGCCGAGATCGCCCGTGCGGAAGAACCGCTTGCCGTCGATCTCGACAAACGCCATCTCGTTTTCCTCCGGGCGGTTCCAGTAGCCTAGGAAGACCTGCGGGCCGGAGACCAGGATCTCGCCCTCCTCACCCGGGCCGAGCTCTGCGAGCGTCTCCGGATCCACGATACGGGCATCCACGTCAAAGAGCGGGACGCCGGCGCACTGGAGCTTGGCGCGATCCGGCGGGTTGGTGTGGGTCTGCGCGATGGTCTCGGACAAGCCGTAGCCCTCGACGTAGTCGAGGCCGGTGAGCGCCTTGAGCCGCTCGCCCACCGCCTTCGGCAGCGCGGCGCCTCCGCCGCCCACCACCATCAGCGAGGACAGGTCGTACGACTCGATGCGAGGGTTCGCAAGGAAGTCCACGACCATGGTGGCGATGTTGGTCCAGTGGGTCACGCGCAGCTTTTCAATCAGCTCTGCGGCCGTCTCGCGGTCCCAGCGCGTGAGAATCGCGAACGTGTTGCCGGAGTAGATGGGCGCGTTCATGCTGTGCTCCATGCCGGTGACGTGGAAGAAGGGCAGGGTTGAGAGCGCCACGCCGTCCGGCGTCACGCCGTTCCAGACGACGGCGCAGACGGTGTTGGCCTGCACGGTGCGATGCGTGTGCATGCAGCCCTTCGGCACGCCGGTGGTGCCGGACGTGTAGGGGATGACGGCGAGATCGTCCGCGGAGACCTCGCTCGGCCGCGGGGCAAGCCCGGATGTAAGCGCTTGCGAACACGGCACCAGCGCAGGGTGATCGAGAGGCACGGCGGGCGCCGCGACCACGTCCGGCACGCGGTGCGCCGGCTCGGGCGGCAGGGCGTCGCGGTAACAGGCGACGATGGCCTTGTCGATGGCGCCGGTGTCTGCGAGCGGCCGGACGCGATCGACGAGTTCCTGGCCGACGATGGCGACGCGCGCGCCGGAGTCCTCGAAGTAGAAGGGGAGCTCGTTCGCCACGAGCATCGGGTTCAGGGGCACGACGACGGCGTCGGCGCGCAGAATGGCGTAATAAGCCACGACGAACTGCGGCGAATTCTGCATGTAGAGCGCGACGCGATCGCCCCGCTTCACGCCGAGGGCCTGTTGGAGGTAGCCGGCGAGCGCCTCGACTTCCGCGTGAAGCGCCCGAAAGGAAATCTCGCGGCCGTAGTAATAGATGGCGGTCTTATCCGGGTAGCGGCGAGCGGACACGGCGAGGTTGTCGTGAATGGGCGTGCGAGGCACGGTCAGCGTGCGTGGAACACGTTTCGGCCAATACGCGAAGTGGCGCGTGAACATGCAAATCCCTCCTTCAATCGCAAACAGGTGGTGTCAATCTTCCATGACCCGCTCGATGGCCTCGACGACGCGGGTCACGCTGGGAAGCCAGGCGTCCTCGAGCGCGGCTGGCGGATACGGCGTGTCGAGCCCGGCCACCCGCTCGATGGGCGCCCGCAGGTGGTAAAACGCCAGGTCCATGATGGAGGCGGCCATCTCGGCGCCGAGCCCGGCATATCGCACAGCCTCGTGGACGATGACGGCGCGCCCGGTCTTCTCCACCGACGCTTTGAGGGCGGATCGGTCGAGCGGCGCGAGCGTGCGCAGGTCGATGACCTCGCACGAAATCCCCTTCGATGCCACCTGCACCGCGGCCGATTCCGCCACCGGCACGGTCGGCCCCCAGGCGACGAGCGTGACGTCCGAGCCCTCGCGGCGGACGGCGGCACGGCCGAGAGGCACCTCGTAATCTCCCTCCGGCACCTCTTCCCGGAAGGCGCGATAGAGCCTGATGGGTTCCAGGAAGATGACGGGATCGGGCGAGCGGATGGCGCTGAGCAAAAGCCCCTTGGCGTCGTACGGCCGGCTCGGCGTCACGACGACGAGCCCCGGCGTGTGGGCGAAGAGCGCCTCCAGGCTGTCCGAGTGCAGCTCCGGCGTGCGCACGCCACCGCCGTACGGCGCGCGAATGACCGCGGGTGCCGTGAACCGCCCCTGGGTGCGGAAGCGGATGCGCGCGAGCTGCGCCGCAATTTGATCCATGGCCTCGTAGGCAAAGCCGAGAAACTGGATCTCCGCGACGGGCTTCATGCCCGCCATCGCGAGACCGACAGCCGTTCCCACGATGGCCTTCTCCGCGAGCGGCGTGTCGACGACGCGGGCTTCGCCGAATTCGGCCTGCAGCCCGTCCGTCGCGCGGAAGACGCCCCCGTTTTTCCCCACATCCTCGCCGAAGACGAGAACGCGCGGATCGTCGCGAAGAGCGATGGCCAGCGCATCCCGAATGGCCTCGATCATCGTCCACTTGGGCATGTCAGCGCGCCTCCTTTCCGCGCTCGGCGAGATCGAGCGCGAGATCCTCGGGGACTTCGGCGTAGACGTGGCGCGCGGCCTCCGCGAGGGGCTTATGCGGGTACGCTTCCATCTCGGCCACCGCCTGGCGCACGCGCGCCTCGGCCTCCTCTTCACACGCGGCCTGCCGCGCATCGTCCCAGAGCCCCTGGCGCGTGAGCCAGAGCCTGAGCCTCACGAGCGGGTCCTTTGCCGCCGCCCATCGCTCGACATCCGCGGCCTCCCGGTATCTTCCCGGATCGTCCGCCGTCGTGTGCGGGCCCAGGCGATACGTGACCGCCTCGATGAGCGTCGGGCCCTCCCCGCGGCGCGCGCGATCGACGGCGTAGCGCATGGCCTGGTACACGGCAAAGACGTCGTTCCCGTCCACCCGGAGCCCTTCCACGCCGTAAGCGATGGCCTTCTGCGCAATCGTGGGCGACGCCGTCTGCCGCTCAACAGGCACACTGATGGCGTACTGATTGTTCTGGCAGAAGAACACGACGGGCAGGCGCATGACGGAGGCGAAGTTCATGCCCTCGTGAAAATCCCCCTCGGACGTCGCGCCGTCGCCGAAGTAGGCCACCGCAACGTCGTCTGCCTGCCGGAGTTTGCACGCCCATCCCGCGCCCACCGCGTGCAGGATCTGCGCCGCAATGGCAATCTGCACCGGCGCCATGTGGAGCCCCTCCGGCATGCGTCCCGCGTCCGGATGGCCGCGGCTCTTGAGCAGGGCGTGCACAGGTTCCAGCCCGTGGTACATCATGCCGGCGAGCTCGCGGTACGTGGGAAACACCCAGTCGCTCGGACGAAGCACGGCAAAACTGCCGATCTGCGAGGCCTCCTGGCCGCGAAACGGCGCGTAGGTCCCGATTCGTCCCTGGCGCTGCAGGAGTTGCGCGCGCTCGTCGAACTTTCGGCAGAAGATCATGAACGGGTACCACTCGAGGGCGAGATCGACCGCGTTGTCCGGCAACGATCCGACCACCTCGCCCGCCTCGTTCAGCACCTGATCCGGCTTTGTGTCGCCCGTGAACCGATAAACCTGCACGTCATCCACCCCGATTTCGCCGCTTGTAGCCCTCAGCGCGGTTGCGCCACAATGCCGTTGTGGGTCTTGATCCAGCCATGGCGCAGAATATTGAATCCGTTTTCATAAAGGTAAAGCCCCATTTGCTCGACGGTCATCAGTTCCCGATACGTGTAGTTCATCGCATCCGCCATCACGTGGTAGAACAGCTTGGTCCTCCACCCGAGCCTCGGCGTGGTCAGGATGGCGTAACCGCCCGGCCGCAGAAACTTCCGGTGCCAATCGATGCATTCCGGTTTGTACTCGTCCGGAAAGTGCTCCAAAAGCCCCACGCTCAGCACGATGTCGAATTCCGGCCCAAACGGCAGCTTGCGGATGTCCTCCACCAGGTACGTCAGCTTCATCTCGCTTCGGTACCACGGGCGCGCCGATCCCGTCGCCGGATGGTACCCGAGAAACGGGTAATCCTCCGGAAAGTCCCCGAAGCGATGATCGCGGCAGAAGGCGTCGTAATCCACCATGACGGCCTCGCCACCGGGATACATGGCGTACAGCTGCATCGCCTCGTAACCCTCCGCCGCGCCAAGGAACAGAATGCGGGGACGCTTCACGTCAAGCCCGCGAAACAGCGCGCGCTTCCCGCGCGGGTCCCAGATGGTGTCGGTGACGCGGTGCGCCAGGTTCCACAGCGTGACCTGCTGTAGGTCCTGAAAAACCGAGGCGATCTCGTCCGCTCGAAGCGAAGCGACGCTCTTCAGCATGCGGCGCATGGCGGCCCGCTGCGCCGCTGGCCCGTCCTTCACGAACCAGCTGTGGAACGACCGGTTGAACATCTCCCAACTCGTCTTGACCGGCATCGTGTCGCCGTGCTTCTCTTCCCAGAGCCGTTTGCCGGATGCGTAGTTCTCGACGCGAACGGGTTTGCCGACGTCCTTCCAGCGAACGAGGGACCAGTCGCGAATCGGACGCTCGACGATGAACCGATCCAGCTCCTCGAGGCGCGGCGCGCGAAGATCGTAGCGAAACTGCGGGCCCAGGCGCGTTTCCCCCACACGCACGGGGTGTTCGGCGCCTAGCAACGCACGGCTCTGCTCCGCGTCGGCGCCCCTCGCCTTGGATGGCACCTCCACATTCGCCACCCCCTGGTTTCAGAGATGAAACGCAATTTCGAAACCTTTCACTAGGAACATGTTCGACGCGCATCTCACAAAATCCTATGCGCCCGCGCCACGATTCCGCACCTCTTCCCTCATATGGCCCGGGCCGATCCGCCGTGCCTGTGGCGAGATCGGCCCGTGCATGTCATCGCCTGCGGGAGAGCACTTGCTCGGCGGCGTAATCCAGCGCCTGGCTGAGATCGTCAATCAGATCCCCGATGTGCTCGATGCCCACCGACAGCCGCAGCAGCCTGTCGGTGACGCCCACCTTCTCCCGAATTTCCTCCGGAATGTCGGCATGGGTCTGCCGAGTGGGATACGTGATGAGCGTCTCGACGCCACCCAGGCTCTCCGCGAACGTGACGAGCTTCAAATGCTCGAGGACGAACGGCACCATCCGCGCGTCCAGCACCTCGAACGACACCATGCCCCCGAAGCCGGACGCCTGCTTCGAACAGATGGACTTTCCGGGATGCGTATCGAGGCCAGGATAGTAGACCTTCACGATGTCGTCGCGCGCGTCGAGCCACGCCGCAATGGCGCTCGCGTTCATGGCGCACCGCTCCATGCGGATGGCGAGCGTCTTCATGCCGCGCATGAGCAGCCACGCGTCCTGCGGCCCGAGCACGGCTCCGATGGAGTTCTGGACGAAGTAAAGCCGCTCGGCGATCTCGTCCGATTTCGCCACGACGAGGCCGGCGAGCACGTCGTTGTGTCCGCCCAGAAACTTCGTGGCCGAGTGAACCACGATATCCGCGCCCAGCTCGATGGGACGCTGGAAGTAGGGCGTCATGAACGTGTTGTCCACGATGGTCAAAAGACCGCGCCGGCGTGCAAACAGGCTCGCGGCCGCGATGTCCGTAATTTGCATGGTCGGATTGGTTGGCGTCTCGATGAAGAGCGCCCGCGTGGTATCGCGCAGGGCGGCCTCCACCTCCTCGAGGTGGCCCGTGTGCACATACGTTGCCTCGATGGCGAGCGGGCGAAAGATGTGCTCGAGCACGCGATAGGTGCCGCCGTACAGATCGCTCGAGACGATGACGTGATCGCCCGGGGAGAACAGCGAAAAGACGGCGTGGACCGCGGCCATGCCGGAGGAGAAGGCAAATCCGCGCACGCCGCCCTCCAACTCGGCGATGGCGTCCTCGAGGACTTTGCGAGTCGGATTGAGCGTCCGCGTGTAATCGAATCCGGTGCTTTGGCCGAGCGCCGGATGAGCGTATGTCGTCGAGTGATAAATTGGGGCAGACACGGCCCCGGTCCTGGGATCCTGCCGATTCCCAATTTGGGCCAACTTCGATTCGATCTTCAACGTGGTCGGCTCCCTTCCTGCGCTCAAATCACAAGCGATAGACAAAATGTACAGACGCGCAGGGCAAGCGTCAAGGACGCGCGCGAGCGTCCATGGCGGCCCGCGCCAGGCGCATATCCGCATCGCGGTCAGACACGGGCCGCATGCGGGCGATCTCGTCGGCCGCGGCGAGATCGCCCATCTGGAGCGCAAAGGCGATCATCTCGCGCCAATTCTCCTTGATCCGCGTGGCCAGCGACACCGGAATCCAGGGCACGTGCGGCACGCAGCCTTCTAGGCCGGGCGGACGGGGGAAATCATCGACGGCAATCACCCGCTCGCAGGCGGCGCGCAGATGGCGCGTGTCGAACCACCCGCCCTGCAGCGCGGCGAGCGCGTCGAGTGCATCTTCGGCACAGGTCGCTTCGGAGAGTCTGGCAAGCGACCATGCGCGCCACTCGTCCATCGCCGCCTCCCCGAGGCCGGAAAGCCGCTTGACCGCCGCCGCGAGTGGGGCGCCAAGCGAGCGGAGGAGCTCCCTGTGGGGAAGCTCGTACTCGCCCGGGACGTCGTCGCTCAAGCGCGCCACGAGCCGGCGGAAATCGTAGACCGCATAGGTCGCGAGCTCCGCGGGCGTTTCACCCGCGAGAGCGTCCGCGAAGGCTTGAATCAGCCTTCGTGCGCTCTCCCAGCCCGCGCCGGTGTACGTGACGGTGAAGGGAGGCGCCGCGCCCCGCTCCGCAGCGACGGCCGCATCGCCTTGCGCGATTTGGTCGGCGGCAAGAAGCAGCGCTCGCGCCTCCTGGTGAAGACGGGAGAGCGGCGGTTCATTCGCCCAACGGGCGGGCGCCGTTTGCACGAAGCGCATGGTGCGAAGGAGGAGCGAGACGTCGGGGCGCAACGCCATGACATCGGCGACATAGGCCGGCACTTCACCGTCTCCGATGGAGCCGAGGCACACGTCGAGATCGAGCGGTTGCCCTCCTCGAATCCCGTCGAGCCGCGTCTCGCGGGCGACGTGCAGCGCGACGGCGACCCAGTGTTTGCAGGGCCCGCCGTACGGACACGAGCAACGGCTCTGCTCGACATCTTCGATGTGCAAAAAGACGCGATAGTCTGCCGAGCCGCGCACGACAGCGCGGATAGCGCCGTCGTGCAGCGACCAGGAGACCACGCGCCCGGTTTCCGCGTATTCCACGCCGCGATAGAACACGTACTCCGGGAGAAGATCCTGCCACCCAACGGGTGACGTGAGTTCTCTCAGCGCCTTGCGCCACTTTGAGACTTTGTGCACCTCGCCGCCTCCGTTTCGCGAGCGCCGCCTCGAAGCGCCCGTCACAGCTTCCGAAGGCGCCTCGCGTACATATACGAGGCCACCAACGCGATGAAAAGCCACAGGCACACGGGAACCAGCATGGCGACCTCGAGCATCCCGTGTCCGGCTGGCAACACCCACGCCAACAGGATGATCAACATCCCGGCGGGAATGCCCAGTTGGCCGCAGAGGCGGTGCGTCCAAGTCCATACGCGCTCGTCCGCAAACGTCCATGACACGCGCACGCCGATCCAACCGTTCGGCCGTACGCGCGGGAGCACATTCGCGATGAGCATAAACATGAGTCCAGACGCGGTGGCCTCCCACCGCAGCGTCGCCCTGTCAAGCACATGAGCAAGGTCCGCCGCGTACATCAGAGAAACGCAGACCACCACCACGCCGCCAATGTACCGATATGTCGACCAAAAGGAAGCATCGAGCTTCGAGTTCCGTTTCCACCACCGATACGCGTACCAAAGGAGCATGATGCCCAACATCACAGCAGGTCCATCAAAGACGACCCAAAATCGCGAGCGCGGCGTATCATTCGACTGCAGATAACTTGGGATATCAGCGGGCAGATGCGGGTACGCCAAGCAGCCAAACGCCAACGCCATGGCCCATGCCGCCCAGCCCCACCACGGCACCGCTTGCGGTTTACGCTTCCCCATCACGGTCATCACTCCCAAAGTGTTCAAGAAGCCAGGCCAGCCACTCCTGCAACACGGTGGTGTTGAGCCGGTAGACGATGTGCGTTCCCTCGCGCCGGTCCACCACCAGATCTGCGTATTTCAATACGCTGAGATGACGGCTGATTGTGGGCTGCGCATGGGGAAAGTGGTCCGCAATCTCTCCGGCCGTCTTCGGTCCTGTCTTCAACAGTTCAAGAATCCTCCGCCGCGTCCCATCCGACATGGCTTTAAATACGCGCTCATTCACCTTCACCACCACAATCCTCGCACGACTTCTTCATTCATTTTATAGCCATATAGCTAAATACGCAATATGCCGAGGCACAACACCAGCGCCCATCCGTTCTCGTCCGTCCATATATTTCTTCCCTTGCCGTTCAGCGGTCGTAGAGGCCCTTGCCCTCCAGGATCATGGGGATGCATTTCTCGATTCGCGCCGCCCGCGTCTTCGACTGCTTGGGCGCCGAAAAGTGCAGGAGGTACGCACGCCGCCTGCCAGGTGTCAGCGACTCGAACGCCTGCCGCAACTCCGGCATCTCATCGAACTTGTGCAACAGCTCCTCCGGCATCGGAAGCTCCGGCGCCTCGCAGGGTGGCGCCGCTTGGCCCCCGCGCTCGATCTCGACAGCCTGCTGGATGTAGTCGCGAATGGCGTCCTCGCGCGCCTTCACCTCATCCGCGCTTCGAAACCGCATCTGGCGCCCCACCTGCGTGTGCTCGCCCGGCTTCTCCAACAAGCCGTGGCGATCCTCCAACATGCCTCCCTTGAGAAAGTTGAGCGCGCAGGAGTCCTTGAAGGCGCTCATGATGACCACATTCCGGCCCTGATAGGTATAACAAGGCTGCCGCCATTTCACTTCCTCGGCGAGCCCGCAGCTCTGCAGAATGGCGCGAAGCGCCTTTAACGCGTCCTCCCATCGGTGGACCTTGCAGTCCGGCGTGCCGCCAAAGCGACAGCGCATGCAACCCTGTTCGAGATACAAGTCGACTTCTGGGTTGGAATGCGCCTCATGTGCACCCTCAAGCTCCAATGGACCTGTCAAGTACCTTCACCGCCCGTCTCGCTTCTGCTCACCCGACTATAACACAGAAGGGCGACCGCCGGCGTGAACCGGGTGACCCCCATGCCGATACGGTTCCCCGCGCCTATCCTCCAATCTTTTGGAACCGCCCCACGGCTCGGCAGGAATTTTCACACTCCGCGCAAAATATCCATCTCAGATGGCCGAACCACCCTCAGGTTCACCCCACGAAGGAGCGTGAAACTCGTGATACAACTCCCGCGCCCGAATCCCGAACAACTCTTTCACACCCCCACCATCTTCGGGCTGGCGGTCGCAAAGGACGAGACCCGGATCGCCGTCGCCACCAATTTCTCCGGCCGCTACGACGCCTGGGGCATCGATCTCGATTGCCCCTTCCCCTACCGGCTGACGAACGAAGGCCAGGTGCCCTACGCGATGCACTTTGACCCCCAAGGCCGCTACGTGCTCGTCGCGTTCGATCACGACGGAGATGAGAACGCCCAACTCTACCTCATCCCGCCCCGCGGCGGCGAAAAGCAGCCGCTTTGCACCCACGAGGGCCGCCGCTTCATGTTCTGCACGACGTCCAAGGACGGAAACCGCATCTACTACTCGTCGGACAAGGACAATCCCACGTATTTGTGCGGCTACGTGTTCGATCTCGAATCCGGCGAGGAGAAAACCCTTTACCAAGGTGAGGGCGGTCCCACCGTCTTGGTGGCCGTGAGCGACGACGAGACTTCCTGGGTAACCGCGACGTCCTTCGCGAACACGTACCAGATCGCCCACCTCCACCGCGGCGGCGAACGCGTCAGCCTGACGCCGGACCCCGGGACTCCGCACATCGTGGAGTCCATCGAATTCGCGGGTCATCTCGTGGTCTTCGCCACGGACTATCAAGCGGACGAACTCTATCTCGCCTCGTTTGATCCGCAAACCGGTTCGTTCCAGCGCATCTGGGCGCCGGAAAAGGGAAGCGTCACGCACGTGGCCGTGCACGAGGACAGCCAGACCGCGTACGCCGCCGTGATGCGCGGCGTGATCGACGAACTGTACCGAGTGGACCTGCGCACCGGTTCTGCAGAGAAGCTGAGCGCGCCTTGCGACGTCGTCGGGCAAATCAAGGTTGGGGACAGCGGGCGCCTGTATCTTCTCGGCGGAAGCGACAACGAGCCCGGGAATGTTTGGATGCTCGACCTGGACGGCACATGGCGTCCGCTCACGCGGGTGCGCCCCATGGGCTTTTCCCCGGACGACTTGGTGCAGGCCGACGTGGTCCACTTCCCGTCTTTTGACGGTCTGACCCTCGAAGCGCTGCTCTTCCGCCCAAAGCCCGAGGTTGCGAATGGCTACACCATCGTTTGGCCACATGGCGGGCCGCAGGCCGCCGAGCGCAAAGGCTTCCGGAAACTGTTTCAGTACTGGCTCCTCTTCGGGTACCAGGTGTTCGCGCCGAATTTCCGCGGCAGCACGGGGTACGGCAGCCGGTTCATGAAGATGGTGGAGCGCGACTGGGGCGAAGGGCCGCGCAAGGACATGATTGCGAGCATCGAGTGGCTCGTCGCGCAGGGCCTCGCGGACCGCGACAAGCTTTTCTTGGTCGGAGGCAGCTACGGCGGCTATATGACGCTTCTTTTGCATGGCCGGCATGCGGACTACTTCCGCGCCTGCGTCGACCTCTTCGGGCCGAGCAATCTCGTCACCTTCGCGCAATCAGTCCCGGACTTCTGGAAGCCCATCATGAAAATGTGGCTGGGCGACCCGGACGATCCGGCGGATCGCGAGCGGCTGATCAAGGACTCGCCCATCACGTATCTGGACGGCATGACGAAGCCCATGCTCGTCATCCAAGGCGCGAACGACCCGCGCGTCGTCAAGGCGGAATCGGATCAAATTGTGCAAGCCCTGCGGGAGAAAGGGCGGGATGTGGAATATATCGTGTTTCAGGACGAGGGCCACGGATTTATGAAGCTGGAGAACGAGATTGAAGCCTACAGGCGGACCATCGCGTTTCTCGATCGGCACCGCCACGCTTCGACGCCGTGAGGGCGAGCACGGCCTTGCTCCTCGCCGTCGGCCTCGTCGCCATCTCGTTCTCCGCCATTTTCATCGCGTGGTCGACGGCGCCGGCGGGCGTGATCGGCATGTACCGGCTGTGGATGGCTGCCGTCCTGCTCGTGCCCGCCGTGTGGCGGGAACGGCCGCCGGCGCAGTCCGTTCGGCGGATGTCGGGATGGCTCGCGGCGAGCGGGGTATTGCTCGGCCTTCACTTTCTGTTTTGGATTGAGTCGCTGAAGCTGACGAGCGTCGCCTCGTCGCTCATCATTCTGGCGCTCGAACCGGTGTTTGTGTGGATGGGTGAGCGGCTGTGGCGCCGGGCGCCCGCGGCGTGGGTCGATCTCGCCAGCATGGCGGTGGCCATCGCTGGCGCCGCCCTCGCCGCAGCGGCGAGCGCCGGAGTCACCCGCACCGGCGCCCTGGGCGACCTGATGTCGCTCCTCGGGACCCTCGCCGTCTCGGGCTACGTCCTCGTCGGCGCACGGGCCCGGATGGAGATCCCCGCGTGGACGTACAACGCATCGGCTTTTGTCGTCGGCGGTGCGGTGCTCGCCCTGGCCAACGCATGCCTGGGCGCGCCGTTTTGGGGCTACAGCGCCCACAACTGGCTCTTGTTCGCAGCGCTTGCCGTTGTCTCGACCATTCTCGGCCACGGCATCTTCAACGCGCTCCTGCACCGCGTGCCGCCGACGGCCATCGCCATGACCGTCGTGGGGGAACCGGTGGTCGGTTCCATCCTCGCAGCGTTGCTTCTGCACCAGCCCATCTCGCCGCTCGAGGGGCTCGGCGGCGCCATCTGCCTCACCAGCGTGGGCGCTTATCTCTGGCGATCAGCGCGCCAAGGCGAGGATGAAACAAATCCACCCGGCCAGGAAGCAGAGGCCGCCGATGGGCGTGATGGCCCCGAGCACCTTGACGCCAGACACGCTGAGGGCGTACAGGCTGCCCGAGAACAGCACAATCCCCACGGCGAACAACCACCCCGCCGCGGACATTAGGCGAGAATCGGGATGAAGCCGGAGCAGGATGCCGACGGCGATGAGCGCCAGCGCGTGATACATCTGGTACTGATCGCCCGTGTGGTAGACGGACATCATCTCGGCTGACAGCTTGTCCCCCAACACGTGCGCGCCAAACGCGCCAAGCGCGACGGCGAGAAATGCGAACACGCCTCCCCAAATCGCAAACGCCATGGTGCTTCCTCCTCACATCGCAGGCGGGCGGCGGTGATGGGTCGCCTGCTCGTAGTCGTACGCCAACTGGCACAGCCGGACGTCGCTGTACGCGGTGCTGGTGAGCGTCAGTCCCACCGGCTTGCCCTCCTGCGTGTACCCGGCGGGCACGGTGATGGACGGATACCCCGCCTTCGCCGCAATGGAACAGCCGTAGTAGTTCACAAACGCAAGCGCGTCCAACCGGTGCTCCGCGAGCACGCGGTCGATGCCTTCCTGGCGCGACCTGCGCAGATCGCGAAGCCGCGCGCGGATGTACGCGCCGTCCGCGAGGTGGAGGTGGCTCTGCGCCCGCGCCCGCTCGAAAATCGCCTGGCCGTATCGGAGGGCGCGATCGGCGTGACAGGCATTGAACGCCATCACATCGGCGAGCGAGTGGACGGGCAGCCATGGCTCCACGGTGGCGAGATACCGATCCAGCGCCGGCGGAAACTCCGCGACGAGCACGTCGTAATCGAAGCTGTCCTTCGCGAGGTCGCACTCGATCACGTCCGCCCCAAGCTCGCGCAGCTCGGAGAGCGCCTCATGGAAGACCGAGCGCTCGTCCTCTGGAACGTCCTCCAGATACGCCTGCGGCACGCCAATCCGCGCGCCTTGGAGCGCGCCGCGGCGAAGGTGAAGCCACGCCTCGCGCGCTGGCCAGCGCACGCCCTGCGTCGCCACGTCCCGCGGATCCGGGCCGGCGATGACGGACATCAAAAGCGCTGCATCGGCGACGGTGCGCGCCATCGGCCCCGCCGTATCCTGGCTCATCGCGATGGGGATGATGCCCCGCCGGCTGACCATGCCGAGCGTCGGCTTCAACCCCACGAGGCTGTTGGCGCTCGACGGGCTCAGGATGGAGCCGCTCGTCTCCGTGCCGATGGCCGCGGGGGCAAAGCCCGCCGCGACCCCCGCGCCGGACCCTGAACTCGAGCCGCCGACATCGAATTTTCCAGGTCCGTATGGATTCAGCGTCTGCCCGCCGCGCGAGGAATACCCGTTCGGCATATGATCGCTCAGGAAGTTCGCCCATTCCGTCAGATTCGCCTTGCCGATGATCACGGCGCCCGCCGCGCGAAGCCGGCGCACCACCTCCGCGTCCTCCTTGGCCCGGTGCCCCTCGAGCGCCACCGATCCAGCCGTCGTCTGCATGGCATCGGCCGTGTCGAGGTTATCCTTGACGAGGATGGGCACCCCGTGCAGCGGGCCCCGCAAAAATCCGGTGCGGCGTTCCCGATCCCGCGCTTCGGCCTCCAACAGAGCCTCGGGGTTCACCTCGATCACGGCTCGAATCCCCATCCCGTCCACATTGTGCGCGGCCATTTGCTCGAGATGCCGCGCCACGGCGTCGAACGAGGACACATCGCCTTGTCGAATGGCCATCGCCCACTCGACGAGCGTTCCAGTCATGGCGTCCATCCAGCCGTCCCCCATCCCTTCGAGTCTCACGGCTATTGTGCCACAGTCCATGCGCCCTTGTCTCGGCGACCGCGGCCGAGCCCCAACTCAGCCATGGAAGGCGACATTCGACGGGAAATTGCAAGATGCAGAATAGGCGGAGGAGCGGGCAGGAGGAGAGGACGCGGGCGGCGTCGGCATCACGGATTGGCACATGCCGAGGGTTCTCGTGGATTAGACACGATGTCAGACACGATGGAGCGACCCCAGCGCAAGATCTGGGGCCGCTTGTAAGCCGCGTGCGGATGCGGGATGACGGATCGAGTCTCCTGCGTGCGTGCTGCGAACTTCGCCTGCCAACACATCAGGCGGACTGAGCCTGGATTTCCCGCTTGAGCGCCGTGACCATGGCGGCGCCCACGCCCGCCCCGACGAGGATGGCGACCACGAACAGGTACCAGTGCCCGATGAGCGGGAACACGAAGATGCCTCCGTGCGGCGCCGGGTTCGTGACGTGGAACAGCATGCTGAGGGCGCCCGTCACGGCGGATCCCACCATGATGGACGGGATCACGCGGAGCGGATCTCGCGTTGCGAACGGGATAGCTCCTTCGGTGATGAAGCAGGCCCCCAGAATCACGGCGGCTTTCGCGGCGTCCCGCTCCTCCGGCGAGTACTTGCGCGGCGCGGCGAAAGCTGAGATGGCCATCGCGAGCGGCGGAACCATGCCCGCCCCCATCACAGCTGCCATGATCATCTCTGCTTCCGGCGTCTTCGTGGCCAGCAGGCCGACAGCAAAGAAATACGCCACCTTGTTGAACGGACCGCCCATGTCGAAGGCCATCATCAGGCCGAGCAGGGCGCCGAGCCCGAGCGACGCGCTCGCGCCAATGTGCATGAGGCCACTGGACAACGCGCCCATCAGCGCGGCCACCGGATGGCCCAAGACGTAGATCATCAGCAGCCCCACGATGCCCACGGACAGAACCGGAAGGATGAGAACGGTTTTGATGCCTTCGAGCGATCGCGGCACCCGGATCCACTTTTTCAGCGCAAGCGTGACATAGCCCGCCACGAACCCTGCGATGATGCCTCCCAGATACCCAGCGCTCGCGTTCGGTCCCGCGTGATACATGGTCCCCTGCGTGCCAATCCAACCGCCGATGAGCCCTGCCGCGAACGCGGCGCGATCCGCGATGGACTGCGCGATGAAGGCCGCCAGAACGGGAACAAACAGCTTAAAGGCCGATCCGCCGCCGATGTTGTCAAACGCCTGAGCCAAGGAGGACTGGCCGTTGATGTCGATAGCCGTGGACAGCGCAATGAAGATGCCCCCGGCGATGACAAGCGGCAACATGTGCGACACGCCGTTCATCAGGTGGCGGTAGACGGCGGGCGTCCCTTGGTTGCGCGCCTGCTTCGCGGCCTGAATCTCGTCGAGCGCCCCGGGCGATCCGTCAGGATCAAATGTCGGCGCCCGCAGCGCATCTTCCAGCAGCTTCTCCGGCTCCTTGATGGCGGCGCTCACAGACGTCTGCAACAAGCGCTTTCCTTGAAACCGGTCGAGATCGACCTGCTTATCCGCCGCCACGATGACGGCGTCCGCCTCGCGGATCTCGGCCTCGGTCAACGCGTCCTCGGCGCCGAGCGCGCCCTGCGTCTCGACGCGCACGTCGTGCCCCAACTTCTTCCCAGCCTGCAGAAGCGCCTCCTGCGCCATGAACGTGTGCGCGATTCCGGTTGGGCACGCGGTCACCGCTACGAACTTGGCCACAACACATCCCTCCATGTTTCGATTTCAATCTGTCGCTCCATCGCCGCAATTTGTCCGAGCGACGGAAAGGTACCAGGCGGCAGCGCCACCTTGCACGTTGCGGTCGCTGACGCGAAGGCGAGCGCCTCGGGCACGGGAAGTTCACTTGAGAGCGCATGGACCATTCCGGCCACGAGACTGTCCCCGGCGCCCACTGGCGATACCACCTTCACGCTCGGCACCCGCGCGCGCCAAACGCCCTCTTGCGTGACCGCGATGGCGCCCTCCGCGCCGAGCGAGACCACGACGCAGGCTGCGTATTGAGCCATGCGCCGCGCCTGTCGAACCGCGTCCGCCACGTCCAGCACCGGAGCCTTGGCCCACTCCGCGAGCTCCTGCCGATTTGGCTTCACGACGTGCGGACGAGCTTCCAGCGCCACGCGCAGCGCATCACCACTTGAATCGAGGACGACGCGGGCCCCCTTCTGCGCTGCCGCCTCCGTCCACGCGCGATAGCCATCCACAGGACATCCATCCGGCAGATTCCCGGCGATGACGAGCCACGCCCCCGGCCGCAAGGCCTCGAGCACCTGAGCACTCATTAGCGCCCAGCTCTCGGCGTCGATGTGAGGCGAAGGCCCGTTCAGCTCGGTCAGCCGACCGTTGTCCTCCATCACCTTCAGGTTCATCCGCGTCTCCCCCGCGATGGGGATCCACCGGGCCCACTCCGGAAGCGAGGAGGCAAGCCACCGCCCACGTGAACCGCCTGCAAACCCGAGCGATCGACTTTCTCTGCCCATCGCCTCGAGCGCGCGCGAGACATTCACGCCCTTGCCACCAGGGACGAGAATCTGTTCGTCCACGCGGTGCAGTTCGCCCGGCTGGAGGGTCTGTGTGCGCACGTACACGTCGATCGCCGGATTGACGGTCACCGTCACGATATCCGTCGAGCGGAGGTTCTCTGACTCCTCCGACTGCGCCGTCATCCAATCACCCCCCATGCTCGTTGTCACAGATGAACTCCACCTCGGTTTCCGCCTGCCATTGGCGCCACTCACCGTCCGGCAGGGGACCGTCCGACACCCACATGTCGATCTCGTCCCAGGTAGCCACGCGCACAAACGCGGTCTGATGGAGCTTGGTGCGATCCGCCACGACAACCACACGGTCGGCACTCGTGACCATCGCCCGCTTGACGGCCGCCTCCTGGGGATTGGGCGTGGTGATGCCACGGAAATCGACGCCGTTCGCGCCTAAAAAGGCGATATCGACATGCAATTCGCCCAACATGCGCTCCGCAAACGGACCGACAAAGGCGCCGGTCTTGGCGCGAAACTGACCGCCCAACATGACGAGATCCAGTTCACGGCGTGAGCTGAGTTCGGAGGCGATATCCAGGCTGTTGGTGACAACCGTCACGCCCTCATGGCGCCACTGCCGGGCGATTTCGTATGTCGTCGTCCCTGCGTCGAGCAGCAACACTTGCCCTGGCCGCACGAGTTCGAGAGCGAGCGCGGCGATGCGCGTCTTCGCATCCTGGTTCTGGATTCGCTTCTCGCTCCAAGTCGGCTCGAATGCGGCCACTTCCTTGGCCACCGCGCCGCCGTGCGTGCGGTGCAACACGCCCTGCTCCTCTAGTTCTTGCAAATCTCGCCGAATCGTGGATTCGGAAGCTTGAAACATCTGCGCAAGTTCGCTCACGGTCGCTCGCTTGTGCACAAGCACGTGTTGCGCAATGCGGGCCTTGCGCTCGTCCGCGAACATGCCGCTCACCTCCCGCTCGGCGCTTGCAAATCGTTGTTCTCCGGTCGTCATTCGCTCGCGAACGATGGCCTATCCTTCACATACGAGCGCTCAAATATGCTCGAAAATGATTGATTGCGATCATTTTATGGTGTAGCATGGAGGTTGTCAATCGGGGTATCGATTCCGCGTGTAAACGCTTGGGGCGGCGCCGCGCCACGCCCGACGAATCACGCGACCTCAGGATTCGTGGCGAAAGGATGATCGAAGAAGATGACGATGCTGACGCGCGAGCACGTGTGCTTTCTGGACGAATCTATCGCGACGCGCACGGACGTCATTCGACGGATGGTGGAACTGGCTTTTCGCTTGGGCCACGTGGACAACGTGGACGTTGCGGTTCAGGCCGTCGAGCACCGCGAAGAAGAAGGTACGACCGGATTCGGGAAGGGCATCGCCATTCCGCACGGAAAATCATCGGCGGTGCGGGAAGCCGCGCTGATGTTCGCCCGGCTGGCAAAACCAGTGGACTGGAACAGCCTGGACGGCGCCCCCGTCGACACGGTGTTCCTCATTCTGGTGCCAGAAGGCGCTCACGATGACCACCTTCGCCTGCTGTCGAAACTGGCGCGCAAGCTCATGCACGATGACTTTGTCGGCGCGCTGCGAGAGACGAACGATGTGGACCGACTCGTGGGTACCATCCGCGGCGCGCTCGACGATTAAGGAAATGGCCAGAATCGGGCTCTGACTGCTCATGCGAAACAGAAAGAACAGGGCCAGCCGCCCTACTTGGCGACTGGCCCGTTGTGTCACTGCATCGCACCGTAATAGCCGAGATCCTGCTGAATGTGTTGGCGCACCACCTGGGGATCCGTCCCATATTGTGCAAACGCGCCGCGCGACGGATGGTTCTGCATCCCGTAACCGTAAGCTTGTTGACCGGGTTGCATGTGCATCATCTGTTGATACGGTTGCTGGTAGGGTTGCGCGTGGCCCTGTGCACCCATCATACCGAATTGCGGGCCGTAACCCGAGGGCGACATGCCGTAGCCACCTTGTGCTTGGCCCGCCGCCTGTTGATACGCCTGGCGTCCCTGCATGGAGACGACATGCGCCTGATGAGGCGTGCCGTACGAGCCGTACCCCATACCATATCCAGCACTGTCATGCATCCCCGCCATCGCTTGTCCCATCGGGTGCCCGCCGTACTGTTGCAGGTCCTGCTGAATGTGTTGACGAACCATCTGCGGATTGGACCCAAACTGGCTCAGCATGCTGTGGCCCATGCCCATGGTCCCCATCGGCGCGTAGCCGTAAGACGGCTGTGCGTACTGCGCGTCCTGTTGCATGTGCTGATGAACCGTTTCGGCCGGGGTGGCGAACTGGCGCATCTGCTGATACACCTGCGCATTGTAGCCCATTCCCTGGCCCTGGCCACCATACGTCGGTTGCATCGGCTGCATCTAGGCGTCACTCCTTCTTTGAAGTGGATGTTTCGCCTGAAGTATGCGCCATCGTCGCACCCGACATGCAGACGGTGCCGGAACCAGAAATCCCGTCCAGAGGTCAGGCGTTGAGCGACACCGACCAATCGTGCGCCGCCTGACCCTCCAGGAACTTCTCTGCGTCCATGGCCGCTTTGCAGCCAGATCCCGCCGCTGTGATGGCCTGCCGATAGCGCGAATCCATCACGTCGCCGCAGGCAAAGACTCCTTCCACGCTCGTCTCCGACGTGTTGCCCTTGGTGATGATGTACCCGATGTCGTCCAACTCGAGCTGGCCGCGCAGGAAGTCCGTGTTCGGTTTGTGGCCGATGGCGACGAACACGCCGTCCGCCTCGAGCACCTTCGTCTCGCCCGTCTGGTTGTCCACCACCTCGAGCCCCGTCACCTTGTTGCCATCTGACAGCACGCGCTTCGACTGCACGTTCATCACAAACCGGATTTTCGGATTCGACTTGGCGCGCTCCTGCATGATCTTCGACGCGCGGAACTCCTCGCGGCGGTGGACAATCGTCACCTCGGACGCGAATTTCGTGAGGAACGTCGCCTCTTCCATGGCGGAGTCGCCGCCGCCCACCACGATGACGCGCTTGTTTCGGAAGAAGAATCCGTCGCACGTGGCGCACGTTGACACGCCCCGGCCAATCATCTCGCTCTCTCCCTCAATACCCAGCAGCTTGGCCGAAGCGCCCGTCGCCACGATGAGCGCGTCCGCGGTGTATTCACGTTCCTTGTCGATCACGACCTTAAACGGGCGCTGCGACAAGTCGACATCGGTCGCAACACCCGGTCTGAATTCCGCGCCGAACTTCTCGGCCTGCTTCTTCATGGCCTCCATCAGTTCCGGGCCCATCACGCCATCCGGAAAGCCCGGGAAATTCTCCACTTCGGTCGTCAGCGTCAATTGGCCGCCCGCCTGGTCTCCCTCAAACACCATCGGCTCGAGATTCGCTCGCGCCGCGTAAATGGCCGCCGTGTATCCGGCAGGCCCTGTTCCCAGGATAATGAGCCTCCTGTGTTCCATGGAAAGGCCTCCCCTCTTTCATATATGTTACCCGTTGCGCCGCGCGACTTCCACTCGGCCCGCCACGCACACGGCGCGGTCTCCCTCAATGACAAAATACAGGTCCGCCTCCACAATCTCCGGCACGTCTTCCACCCACTGCGACATTCGGATCATCGCGTCGATCACGACGTCCTCATGCGGCTTCATCCGCGACGAAGCGCTGTTCAAGAGCGCGTCGCTCCAAAGTTCTCTGGCGTCCGCATCCGTCAGCGGCAGGAGGCGCACCGTCGGCAGCGTCTTGGCCGAGCGCCGGAGCGCCGCGGCGCCCCGTTCCTCCGAGGAAAGGTACAGGCGCAGAAGCGGGCCAAAGAGTGGATCGGTCTCCACGACGATGTTGAAGCTCGCCTGCTCTTCCGCTTGGGCGTTCGGCGCATCCGCCGCGTCCAGCCCGATGGCCGCCAGCACCTCTCGGACGGCGGGCCAATCGAGCATCACGAGCCCCTGAACGTCCTCCTCGCCTCGATACGACTTGGCAGATATTTCCTGAAACATGCGCGCCCTGGCCAAATCCGTGTCGATCCCGTCCACAAACGGGATCACGCCCGGATCCTTCTCGCGATACTCGTGATACGCAACGACCTTCGCGAGCGCACGAACCGCCTGCTCCGGGAACGGGTAGATGGGGATCTGCCGCTCTGAGTCCACCTCAAGCATCCGCACGCGGTAGTCGCCCGTGGTCAGAAAGTTGGCCACCACCGGTTTCTCGTATGGGTGGCGGACGCCTGGGGCGGGCGGATCGTTCGCCACTTCGCACAGTGCCGCCGAAATGGCGACGCGCACAGCCTCCTCATTGGACGGGCCCACAGGCGTGAAGAGCACGATGACCGAATCCACGCTCGGATCGCGCAACACCTGCGGCAGCACCTCGCGGTAGCTCTCGGCGAGCGTCTCGAATCCCACGTTGATGACCGGGCCGACAAAATCGAGTCCCTCGCGCACAATGCGATCGACGGTCATTACGGCCCCACCGGCGGTATTGGTGACAACCGCCACGCGGCGCCCACCGCGCGTAGGGCCTGCCTTCAGCAGGACGGCGACATCGAACAGCTCCTGCAGCGTATCCACGCGGATGACGCCCGCCTGCAGGAACATCGCTTCGACGGTCGCGTCCTCCGCCGCGACCGACACCGTGCGCGCGTTCGCCACATCGTGGCCAACGGGCGTCCGCGCGCTCTTCACAGCCAGGATGGGCTTCTGGCGTGTGATGCGCCGGGCGAGCCGAGAGAAATTTCTTGGATTCCCAAACGACTCGAGGTACAGGAGGATCATCTCGATGGCCGGATCGTCGCCCCAGTATTGGAGCAGGTCGTTGCCCGAGACGTCCGCTCGGTTGCCCAGGCTGACGAAGCTGGCGACGCCCAAACCGATGTAGGCCGCGTAGTCCAGGATGGTGATGCCGAGCGCGCCAGAATGGGATGCGATGGCGACATGACCGTACTCCGGCACCTTCGGCGCGAAGCTCGCGTTCAGCCGCGTCTCGCTGTCCATCTGGATGAGGCCGAGGCTGTTGGGGCCAATGAGGCGGCACCCCGCCGCGCGCAGCTTTTCCGAGATCTCGCGCTCCAACTCCTCGCCAGGTTTGTCCATGTCGGAAAACCCAGACGACAAGATCATCACGTGCTTGATGCCCGCCGCGATCACGTCGTCGATCACGGACAAAACCTGCGAAGCGGGCACGACGAGCACGGCGAGATCGACGGGTTCCGGGACGTCGCGCAGGCTGGGGTAGGCGCGCACCGCGGCCACCGATTGCGCCGATGGGTTGACGGGATAGACCGTCCCGCGAAAGTCGCTGTTCAAGATGTGGCGAAACAGGACGTGGCCGAGTCGATCCTTATTTCTCGACGCGCCCACAACCGCAACCACCTTCGGGTGAAAAAAGTGGTGCAACGACGTCATACCGCTCTCTGCCCCTCTCCTGGCGCGAACGGCCGCAGTGGCAACTGCCGCCCGCGGCCGTGATCGCACAAATCAGGCGTACGCCTGGTCCAAGAACTGCTCCACCTGCTCCTTGGACTTCGCGTCGCGGCTGAAGAGCCGCTTGACTTCGCGGCCTTGGTCGTACACGAGGAAGGTCGGAATCCCGAGAATCTGCAACTCTTCCGCCAAGTCCGGCACCTCGTCCCGATTCACGCGGACCAGCGCGAATTGCTCACGGTACTTTTCCTCCCATCCCCCCAAATATGGCTCAATGCGACGGCAGTCTGGACACCACGTCGCATAGAATTCCACCACCACGCGGCCTGATTGCACCGCTTCCCGATACCTTTCGCTCGTGCGGATCTCTTCCACGGCTCTCGCTCCCTTCCGCCTTCATTATACTGCTCGCCGTGTCTAAAACCACCCGCCCGAGCGAAGGCGTCCGACAGGGCACAAAAAGAAGGCGGATCACATCGATCCGCCCAAGAGAAGGAGTGGCGTGGACAGCCTGAAGCGACCGGCGCGTGGCCGGGGTGGCTCCCGCCCATCTCAGGACGAGAGCCGGCGAAAGGTGACGATCAACTGATCCCGATACCGCCGAATGTCGACGACGCGGATTTGGCTCCGTTCCACCGCTTCCTTGAGCTCCCGCATCATCAACTCGTTGCGAGCTTCGTCGGCCTGCGTGAAGATGACCGTTTCGAATGGCGGTTCCATCGAGATCGACCCTCCGCGAGAGAATGCGGACCAGGGCGTGCCCTGTTGTCTGTAGCGTAGCGCATCGCGGGGGTCGGATCAACGCCTTTTGTTAGGATATCTTACATAAACGAAGTTTTTTCTCTGTCATCGTCATGTTTCTTACCAAGACCGGCGCACGCGCTGCGGCAGGAAATCGCGCCAAACTCCTGCCGACCAGCGCTCCCCCGTGGCATCCCGCACGAGAATCTCGGCATCCGCCGCGCCATCGTGCGCCCCGATGAAGTAGCGGTCCGCAGCCGCCATGGCGAAGATGAGCGGGCGGGCAAGCCCCAGTGCGCGCTTTCCGTCGCTCCTCGGCGCGATGGCCGGAAGTGGACGCCAACGCTCCACAGACAGCTCGAAGGTGTGTTCGTCCAGCCACGCGCCGACGGCGACGGTGCCGCCCAGCCTTCCGCGAGCCCGGCGCGCCCATTCGGCCACTGCTTCGCCGCAGCCAATCCACACTTGATAGATGCCGCCTCGCGGCAGGCGAACGGCGGCCAGGGTGCGCCCGGCGAGCGGGCCGTCGGGATACACGCCTTCGAGGAACACGGTGCGCACGCGCCGCAGTTGATTGCGATGAATGGTCGTCATCTCATATCCTCCACCCGATTCAGCCGTTCGCCCATGTGTATGCCGATATGCGAGCGCGGGTGCCAAAACGAACGCGGGCCCGGCATCACCGGGCCCGCATACAGCAGAATAGGTTCCATCACGCCTTGGCGAGATCCGCCTGAATCCGTCGGAGGAGCGCCTCACAGCCCAAGCACACGAGGCGGTACACCTCTTCGAACCGGCCGTCGTAATACGGATCCGGCACCTCGTCCGGCTCGTCCGGGACGAGATCGAGCAGCCGGAACACGCGCTCCGACCGAGTCGCGCCGAGGCGCTCGAGGGCGTGCATGTTGGACTCGTCCATCGCGACGATGTAGTCGAACCGCCGGAGATCCTCCGAGCGGATCTGCCGGCTCACGATGCCCGCGTAGTCGATGCCATTTTGTTCGAGCACGCGGCGCGTCCCGTGATGCGGCGGATCGCCGGCATGCCAGTCGCCGATGCCGGCGGAATCCACCTCAATTTCGCCCTCGAGGCCAGCTTTTCGAACCATGTCCCGGAAAACGGCCTCGGCCATGGGCGAGCGGCAGATGTTGCCGAGGCACACGAACAGCACGCGGATCATGCGCTCTCTCCCCCGTCGTCCAACCGGTACACCCAATACCGCTCCGTGCCGAGCAGGCGCAGGACTTCCGCCCGAGCCTCTCCCCCGGCCGCGAGCGCCTCCTCGACCCTCGCGAAGATGCCCGAGAACTGCGAGCGGTGCGCCTTCATCGCCGCGAGCTTCTGCTCCAGAACGCTCGACACATCGATGACAAAGTCGGGATCGCCAAGGATCTTCTCGGGCTCGTGGACCACGGCCGAGCCCCAGATGACCGGCCGTTCCTCCTTCGGTAGCCGCTTGACGGCGATCACGGCCGCGTTCGACATGGCGTCGTGATCGGGATGCACGCCGAGCCCGGGATAATACGTGATGAGAATCGACGGCTTCACCTCGCGGATCACCGCTTCGATCCGATCCGCGATACGCTCGGGATCCTCAAACTCCACCGTCTTGTCCCGCAGGCCGAGCAACCGGAGATCCCGGACGCCGAGAATCTCGCACGCGTCTTCGAGCTCCTTGCGCCGGATCTTGGGGAGCGTCTCCCGATTCGCGATAGGAGGATTCCCCATGTTGCGGCCGAGTTCGCCGAGCGTGCCGCAGATGAGGGTGGCTGGCGTGCCCGCGCGGGTGAACAGAATCACCGTCCCGGCCTTGCCGAACGACTCGTCGTCTGGATGAGGATACACGAGCAGCAGGTGACGCGTCTTTTCCACTTGTGCCATCGCTCACGCCTCCTCCTCGATCGCGCTCATGGGCCAGGGGGTGCGTGAAAGCTGCAGTGCAACCGCGAGCCGCCCCTCGTCATCGTGGCCTGCCAAGAGCAACCGACCCTTCTCGTCCACTTCGTAGTCCGTGAGTCCCTCGGCGTAAATCCAGCCGTTTTCCATCTTCAGGCCAACGCGGTAGGGCCGATTTCCGGCGATGGCGGCCCGCTCAAAGCGAACCCGCCCGTTTCGAATGTAGGCACACACCGCCATCGGCTGGCCGAACCGGTGCGCGGCATACGCGCCGTTGGTGGTCTCGAGATGCAGGTACACATCGTCTCCCACAAAGCGGCTCAAAGCAGCCTGCACGGCCTGCACATCGATCGGTTTCAAAGCGCAGCACCTTCTTCCGAGTTTCGCAGCTGTGCGATATGCGATAATCGTGACGAATCAACGTCCTCTATCGTGCCAAAACATCGGGGCCGATTCAAATGGCCGAACGGCCCCGCGCCGGGCGCGGTGGAGTGAAGGAGGTCTTCCATGAACGCCGACGCGCGCAGATGGATCGAACGCCTGCAACTCACCCCGCACCCCGAAGGCGGGTACTACCGCGAAATCTACCACTCCCCGCGCTATCTACGCGATCCGGCCACCGTGGAGGCGTATGGCGGCGCGCGCCGCAGCGCCACCAGCATCTACTTCCTGCTGCCCGAAGGGGAAGTATCTCGACTCCACCGGCTTCGCTCCGACGAGCTATGGTACTTTCACTACGGCAGGCCACTCGTCGTGCACCTTTTCCATCCTGGCGGCCGCTACGAGGCGCGAGAGCTCGGGCTGCCCGACGCGCCGGGCCGGGAACCCCAGGTCTTGGTTCCCGCTGGGACCATCTTCGGGGCCGAGCTGATTCCGAGAGACGATCCGGGATTCGCGCTGGTGGGCTGCATGGTGACGCCCGGATTCGACTTTCAGGATTTCGAGCTGCTTTCGCGCGAGGCGGTGGCTCCCCTCTTTCCGGATTATGAGGACGTGATCGCGCGCCTCACGTGAGCGATTTTTGCATCCGAACGTGAGGAATGCCGGCGTCGTCAAACACGTCGTCCGAAGTCCGCCGGTAACCAAGCTTCAGATAAAAGGGCTCGGCGTGCAGCTGCGCGTCGAGCACAATCTCCTGAAACCCATCTTCGCGCACCAGGTCCTCCACAGCCTGCATCACCCGCCGCCCCAGTCCGCGGCCGCGCGCATGCGCCAAGACCGCCACCCGCTGCACCTTGGCCGTGTGAGGGTCCCCCGGATGATACGGGCGAAAGCGCGCCGTCGCCATTGGCGCTCCATCGTCGTCATACAGGAGCATGTGCACTGCCCGATCCGGCTGATCGAACTCGTCGATCTCCAACTCTTCCGGCACTCGCTGTTCCTCAATGAAGACCTGCCGCCGGATGGACAGGCAATCGCGCAACTGCGCGTCATTCGTGACCTTCACCGCGCGCATCCCCAACACCCCCAGCGATTTGGAAGACATCTTTCGAGAAGCGTATAATTCAACGCGAGTATGCAAGGAGGAAGGCGCATGTCCACCATCACCGTGTCCGCAAAGGAACCGCGCGGCGGGCGCCGGGCCCTCTTCTTGATCACCATCGCGCTCGGCGTGCTTCTCAATCCCCTCAACTCGTCCATGATCTCCGTGGCCATGGCCAAATTCGAACACGTGTTTCACGTCCATTTTACCACGGCGTCGTGGCTCATCTCGTCGTACTACCTCGCCAGCGCCGTCGCGCAACCCATCATGGGCAAGGTGGCCGATCTCGTCGGCCGCAAACCGCTGTTTCTGATCGGGCTCGCCCTGGTCGCGCTGTCCTGTGCGCTCGCCCCATTTGCACCCTCGTTCACTTGGCTCGTCGTCTTTCGGCTGATCCAGTCGTTCGGCAGCGGCGCCATATATCCTGCAGGCATGGGGATTGTGCGCAATGTCATCACGGATCGGCAGGCGCAGGCGCTCGCCTTTTTGTCCGTGTTCTCGTCGGGCGCTGCGGCCTTTGGCCCGTCCATCGGCGGGGTCATCATGAACTACCTGGACTGGCAGGGCATCTTTCTCGTCAACTTCCCGTTTGTCGTAGCGAGCTTCCTCCTCGCCATATTTGTGCTGCCGAACCCCCGCCGCGGCGACCGCCAGAAAGCCCGCGAGGTGCTGCGCGAGATCGACCTGCCAGGCATCGCCCTGTTCATTCTGGCCATCGCCGCGTCGCTCGTGTTTCTGCTCTCGCTCACGGAAAAGCCTGTTTGGTGGGCGGCCGCCGCGGGACTCTTGGCTTTTGTCGCCTTCGGGTGGCGAGAACACCTCGCGCCAAGCCCGTTTTTAAGCCTGCGCTTCTTCCGGCAATACACCTCGCTCGCGTGGGTGTTGGTCCAGTTCACCACCGTTAACATCATCTTCTATTCCATCTTCTTTGGCATGCCCACCTACCTGCAGGAAGTGCGCGGCTTCAATTCGCAAGAGACGGGGCTCATCATGCTCGCGGTCGCTGGTTTCAGCCTGATCACGGCGCCCATCACCGGCCGCTGGGTGGCTCGCAGCGGTTCCCGGCCGCCGCTCATCCTCGCCGCCTTGTTCATGACGGCGGGCAGCCTGCTCATGTTGACATTGCACACGGCGTCGCCCGTGTGGTGGCTGTGCGTGGTGTTGTCCGTCCTGGGCCTGTCCAACGGTTTTAACAACGTGGGCCTTCAGACGGCACTGTTCGCGGCCAGCCCACGCGAGGTCATCAGCACGGCATCCGGGCTGTTTCAGATGTCCCGTTACATGGGGACCATCCTGTCGACGGTCGTGCTCGGGCTCTTGTTTGGCGCGCGCCTCACGACGTCCGCGCTGCACATCTTGGCCGTGGTGCTTGCCTGCCTCGGCGCCCTGGTGTTGGTCATGAGCCTGCGCCTCCCTCGCCAGAGCTGACGCCATGAGAAAAGGCCGCCCGAAGAGGCGCTTTCGCCTCGTCGAGCGGCCGCGCGATGCGCACTCACGACGATCGCGTATCCTCCTGCTTGAACGCCCGCGCTTGCCGCATGGCGCGATCGCGAAATGCCTTCGGCGTGAGCCCCACCTGTCGCTTGAACAGCTTGTTGAAATACGTGGGATCCGGGTAACCGACGTGTGCGCCCACCTCGTACGCCTTGAGGTGGAAGTCGCGCAGCAGCAGGTCCTTCGCCTTGTTGAGGCGTGTCTGCACAATGAACTCCCGAATGGTCATCCCCGTCTCGCTCTTGAATCGCTTGGACAAGTAGCTCGGGCTCAGAAACACCTGGCTCGCGAGCGTCGCCACATCGAGATCCGAATCGTAGTTGCGCTCAATGATCTCGATGACCTGCCCGATCTGCGCGCTGTGTGCCGTGCGCGCCACTTCCTCCCGACCGAGCACGACCATGAGCGCATGTTTGAGCCTGTCGCGCCAGTCCCACCACTTCGGGCATTCCTCAGCCACAAAGCGGAGCCACTGGCGCGTCGAGATGGGAACCTGCAGCATCCGATCCCGCCCGTCCGCCTGGCGCTGCCCGACGGCCGCCATGATGAGCTGAGCGCAGAGTTCAGCCACGTCTTCCAGCTTCGTCGGCCGCTCCGCGAACTGTGCGAACCAGTCCTCCACCACGGAGGCAATGCCTTCGTAGCCCCGGTCCCCGAGTTGCATGACGGCGCGCGTGATGAGCCGGGTCCTGTCCTCCTCGTGAAGCGGCACGAGCTCGCGCCTTCCCTGCGAGTAGGCCGACAACTCAAACACGTTCCAGTGCGACGCCGCAGTGGCCTCCAACAGCGCCTGCCACCAGCGCACAACCTCCCGCTCGTCACTCGCCGAGCTGACGCCCACCAGCGTCCGATCCGCCGCCAACCGCCCCAGTGCGGCCTCGAAGCCCTCCATGGCCCGCTCCGGATGGTGGGCGGCAAGGGTGATGACGTATGTCGCCGGGTCGCAAGACAGGAGATGCACGCAATCCAAGCCCGCCGCTTGAATCTGCGCTAAAAACGGATAGATGGGGACGACGCGCGAACTGCGGACCACGGCCACCAGCCACGCCTGACGGTCGCGGACACCTTCGAGCGCCCTCTTCACTTCTCGAAAGTCGAGTTCCACGGGATACTGCTGCAGCACGTCCCAGGTGACAGACGGCCAACTGGTGCGAATTTCGCGGATGGCGTGCAGCGAGGATGAAACACTTGTCTTTTTCGGCATGCGCACGCTCACGTTAGCCCTCCCCTCGCGCCCCACGAGGAATGAAAACGGTTTCTCTCAAAACATTATAAAAGAATCTCTGCCCACAGGGGAGTCGTAAATGCCATCGTTCTTGTCTTTCTTGGCACTTGTTTGCGAAAGAAAGGCGCCGAATTTCCCTGTTTCGGCGCCAAAAGACAAGAATCTACTCCGCGTTCGCCCACCTGATGAGCGACGACGGGCGATCGCAGTACATCAGCCGCAGCCGGTGCAACGCGCGCGTACAGCCAACATACAGCAGTTTCGCGTCTCGCTCGTCGGCGCGATAGTGGGCCTCATCGGCGTCCACGATGATGACGCTGTCGAACTCAAGCCCCTTGGCGAGGTACACGGGCACGACGCTGATGCCACCTTCGTAATGCGCCTGTGCCGCCGTGAGCAGATGCGCATCCAGCCCCGATTCCAGGCACACCTGGTGATACACGTGTGCGTCCTCCTCCGTGCGCGTCAGCACGGCCAGCGTCGTCGCTCTGCTCCTCTCCTCGGACAGTCGTTCGATAAGGGCATCGAATCGGCCCTCCCAGGTCACGGGCTCGACGACGACGGGATCGCCGCTGCGGAACACCGGTTTCGCCAGGACCTTCGGCCTGAACGGCTCGAGAATCCGGTTGGCAAACGACACAATCTCGTGGGTCGAGCGATACGATACGGACATTTCCACATACCGGCTTCCGCGCGGAAACAGCGCGCGAACTTCGTTCCAGTCCCGGAAACCGGCCTCGGTGTGTATGCTCTGAGACAGGTCCCCGAGAATGGTAAACGATTGGCTCGGACAGTACGACTGAAGCACCCGGATGTGGGCCGGAGAAAAATCCTGGGCTTCGTCGATCACGACGTGATGAAACACGTCTCTCGCGTCCACGCCGCGAAGCCATTGATGAATGGCGAGGAGGAGCGGCAGGTCTTCGGGTTGCACGAGCGGTCGGGCCCCGTACTTCGCAGGCCGCTGAATGGATGCGAGCGACAGCTCGGGATGATGCCGCAGAAAGGACTCGTAGATGGGCAGCGGCTCGAGATCGGGCCACGCCCGCTCGAACTCGCGCGCGGCGGCCGCAATTTGCCGTTTCACGCCCTTATCCGCCTTTCCCGCATCCTTCGCCTGCATCTCCCACTGCCGCTTGACGCGAGCTATGACGCGATCCCGCCGATCCCGCACCGGGTAGCGCGCATACTCCACGTGAAACCAGTGGGCGATGGTCTCCGCGGAGATGGGCGGCCCGACTGGAGACGGCACGTCTCGCTTGGGCACCATGGTCCTCTCCATCCCTTTGAGGAAACCCTCGAGGTCTTCCAGTGTCTGAACGCGGCCTTTGACCTCAATCTCCCGCCGCATCGCCTCGTACGCCTCGTACGCCTCGTACGCCTCGTACGCCTCGTACGCCTCGTACGCCTCGTACGCCTCGTACGCCTCGTACGCCTCGTACG
>NZ_BCSG01000007.1 GCF_001570745.1 Alicyclobacillus mali NBRC 102425 | reverse complement strand
CGCCTCGTACGCCTCGTACGCCTCGTACGCCTCGTACGCCTCGTACGCCTCGTACGCCTCGTACGCCTCGTACGCCTCAGACGGCCGCAGGGCGAACCGCTCGCGGAGGCGCTTGGCGGGATCGGGCAGAAGCACGACGTGATCCAACACGCGGAGCGCAAACGCGGCAAAGGTGGTCTGCTGGACATTTCCCACGCCGAGTTCCGGCAGAAGCTCGGAAATGTAGTCCACGAACATCGCGGAAGGCGCAAAGATGACCATTTTGTCCGCGCGCAGCTTTTCTGGGTGCTGATACAACAGATAGGCAAGCCGGTGCAGGGCGACCGTGGTCTTTCCGCTTCCGGCCACGCCCTGAATGAGGATGGGCACGTTTTTGTCCGCGCGGATGACCTCGTTCTGCTCGGCCTGAATGGTGGCCACGATGTCGTGCAAACGGCTATCCTTGGAATCAGCGAGACGGTAGAGCAAAAACTCGTCGACGCTGCCTGCCTGGGTCTTCCCCTTCACGTAGCTGTCGACGACCCGGACGAGATCGCCGTCGCGCACAACGATGTTGCGCTTGAGCGATACCGTTCCGCGGACCTCGCCGCCAGGGGCTTCGTAGCGGGCCTCGTCCCCTTGGCCCGTGAAGGAGTAGAACACGCTCGCGGCTGGAGCGCGCCAATCCAAGACGACGCGTTCCCCGGTCGACGGGTGATCGATCCCCTGCTTTCCGATGTAGAACTTCTGAGCTTCGTCTCCCACTGGCTGAAAGTCAATGCGGCCAAAATACGGATCGCGCAGAGCCCTGCGGAGTTGGTGGCGGCGCTCGTCCGCCATTTCGGCGACAGCCACGTCGGCCACGACATCGGCGGTGAGCGCCTCATCCGCGTCTTCGTCCTCCCCGTCGCGCACCGGCATTCTGGGCCCTGACGAGAGCGCCCGGCGAATGATCTCCAGTACGCTCGCCAGGTGCTGTCGCTCCTCTTCGTACGGATTCAGCGCCGGGCGAGGCGGCGTCCCAGTCTCGCTCATGCCATCACCTCCCTCTCACGGTGGACGATGACGATGGACCAGACCGCGTACCAGACGAGCGCGCCCACGTCGGCCACCGCGATCACGGCGCCCATGGGCAGGCTGTCATGCGCTCCGCCGAGGCCCACGAGCGGCGTGGCGGCGGCGCCGAGCATCAGTTGCGACACGCCGATAAGCCCTGCCGCACTCCCGGCCTGCCTGCCATGATGCTGCATGGCCAGGGACGACCCGAGCGTGCTCACGATGCCGACACAGGACACGAGCACGAAGAGTGAAGGCAGTATGGCGTAAAGCCCGAAGTTGAGTACGAGACTCGCGAGCAGGCCGAGCCCCCCGAGCGCCGCCAGGATGACGCCAAAGCGGAAGATCTTGCGGCCATCGATGCGCCGGGCGAATTGCCCTGAGATCTGAGACGCGATGACGATCCCGACGCCGTTCGCCGCAAAACACGCGCTGAACGCCTGCGGCGAAAGTCCGTAGATGTCCTGGAGCACGAACGGCGATCCCGATATGTACGCGAACATGGCCGCCGACACCAGCCCCTGGGAAAACGCGTAGGCGACGAAGACGGGATCGCCAAACAGCACACCAAACGCGCGCAGGGCGCCGCCGAGTCCTGCCCGGTTGCGTCGCTCCACTTCGAGCGTCTCGCGGAGCCCCGCGAACGACCAGAGCCATAGAGCCAAACCCACGCATCCCAGAATGAGAAACACGCCACGCCAGTTGGTGAAGCGGAGCAGCTGGCCACCGATGACCGGCGCAAGAATCGGTGCCACGCCGTTCACCAACATGAGCAGCGAAAAGAAGCGCGTCAGTTCGACGCCGCTGAACAAGTCCCGAGCGACGGCGCGAGCGATGACGATGGCAGCCGATCCACACAGCCCCTGCACCACGCGCACGGCGACAAGCCCCCACGCGCTTGGCATCAGGCCACACGCGAAGGAAGCCAACAGGTACAAGCCCAGGCCCACGAGGAGCGGGCGTTTGCGCCCAAGCGCGTCACTCAAAGGCCCTGCAAACAGTTGGCCGACCGCCAAGCCCAGAAGACACGCCGTGAGGCTGAGCTGGGCGACGGAAGTGGCCGCGTGAAGATCGCGCGCCATGGAGGGAAGCGCCGGCAGGTACATGTCGATGGACAACGGCGCAATCGCCGTCAGGCTTCCCAAAAGCGCCGCAAGGCGAAATCGGGCGCCAAAGGAAGTGGGCGCCTGGACCAGGGTGTTTGTCTTAATCTCCACGTCCGATTTCACAGACTCTCCCCTCCCATGGGTGTCGATGATGTTGCCAGGGTCTGTTCGCAGATGCCAGCGTGGCTTTTAGAACTCGTGCTGTCGGGGCAGTACATCACCATGTACCGCTGGCGAGCGCGTCGCCGAGCCACTGCAGGATGGCGTTTTGCCCCTGCGGCGTGGCCGCGGCCTTGGCCATGGGAGCCATGGCGAGGGCCTGTTCCCCGGCCTCCGCCAGGAGGCGCTGCCCGAGCGCGGTCGGGTGCACGTCGTGCGGAAGAATGTCGACCGATGGCTGAGTCAGGGTGTCGTACGCGTCGGCGACGGGATCGCCAGCAGGAACCGCATCAGCCGCGATCGCCGCGTTGGCCGCGACAATTGCGGTCTCCGCGGTCTGATACAGCCACTTGTCCGTAGCCGGAAAGGGATTGTAGAGGTCGTAGACGATGACCGTCGCGCGCGGATTGTATCGATGCAACAAGGCGAGAATGGCCGCGAGATGGCTGTGCACGTCTTGAATGCCCTGCGCAAGCTCCGATGACAAGGTCGCCGCTTGCGACGCCGTCGGGGTCACCCTCGCCCAATCTGCGCCCTTCGGCAGCATGGCGAGTGCAGGAAGCAGGAGATCGTTGCTGCCGATATCCACCGTGATGACCTGAGCCTCGGCCACATCGGCGCGCATGGCGGCGTCGGTCCTGAGTGCCTGCAGCAGGTCTCCGGACGTCCAACCGGGCACGCCGAGATCGACGGCGCGCCAGCCTTCTTCTTTTGCAATGAGATACGGAAACGCGAGCGGAGACGGGGCGCGGTTGTTGCCAAGATTGTAGCCGAACGTGATGGAGTCTCCAAGCGCTACGAGCGTGTTGACCCGCTGAGGCGTCGAGACCACGCGCGCTGCCTGAGTCGCGGCGATGTCCGTCATTTGATAGCCAGACGAAAGATGGGTGTGCTCTGCAACTGGATGCGAGATAAGCGTCATGGCGCCGAGCGCCGTCAACCACGGTCCGAGTGCCGGCATGGCCTTGCTTCCTCTCCACAGGTGGAATGCATTGCTTCGCTTGTGTTCCGGCTGCAAAGCGCCTATTGTTCATGATAGATCACAATGGACCGAGATGCTCGACCGCAGCAGGCCCGGGTCGAAGGAGGGGGAAGCATGCGCCCGTCAGCGTTCGTTGGATTTGGAATCGCGGTTGTGCTGTTCGGCCTATCGGGCTGCGGCATCCATGCGCCTGCTCATGCGCGCGTCTTTGCGACAACGAAAGTGCCATCGGACGAGCAGGCGTCCATTGCGCAGGGCGTGCGCCTTGCCTCAAGTGCCACTGCGCAGGTCGCAACGTTGGCCTCGAGCCTGCGCGCCATCGACCTGCACATGCGCATGCTGACCGCTCGCACCGGTCTGCTGTGGGGCTATCGAGGGCGCCGCTTTGTCATGTACGAGACGGCAGACGGCGGGCATACGTGGAAATCGGTCCCCCTGCCGAACCTCCCGACAGACGACATCAGCGCGTATGGGCCAGGCGGTGCACACTATATCACGGCCGTCGTCGATTCTACCACCATGTGGTCGCTGGTGAGCGTCACCCGACAGAAGGCGCTCGTGTGGATCACGAAGGACGCCGGCCGGCATTGGCGCGTGACAGCCCTCCCGCTCCCGGTAGACGCCATTCAGTTTGCTGCCGGCCAGTGGATGGCCGGAAGGCTCGGCTGGATGCTCTTTGAAAGCGGCGGGTACGACGGCGTCGCGGCCAAATACTTATATCGAACGGAGAACGGCGGGAACTCGTGGCAGCTCGTCGCCACGTCGGCGGGTGACCTCCCACACAACGGCGTGCACGCCGCCATGTCCTTTGCACCAAACGGCAAGACCGGCGTCTTGGCGGTGGTTGACAGCGTGGACAAGCAGGTGGACGTTGTCGAGACGAATGACGGCGGCGCCCACTGGCAACCCACGAACATCGATCTCCCAAGCGCCATCAGCGCGACCCCGTCCGTCGAGCTCGCGACCGCCGGCCCGGGACAGTCGCTCCAACTCGCCGTCGAGATCCAGGTGGGCTCCGCCTCGCAGCTCCTGGTGATGAATTCGTCCTACGGATCCAGTTGGGACATAGCTGAAATTGGCGTCGACAATCTGGAAGCGATGTGCGCCTCGCCCGCTGGCGATCTCGCCGCGCTCGAAGACAAGTCCGGGCAGCAGACGTGGATGGTGAGCCCGGACGGGGGCCAGACCTGGTACAGCCAGACCGCATCTGGCCTGCCTGCGAGCATCGCGGGCGCCGCTTCTATCAGCCTGTCATCGCCCTCGCCCAGCGCGCTGTTCCTCGTCGCGCTCGACAATCGCCTGGCGCCGACCCTCTACGAGTCTTCGGACGCAGGCGATACATGGCAGCCTCTGGGCTGAGCTTGTCAAGCGATCTCGGCGTGAAACAGGCGCCGCATGTGCTCTAGAAAGATCTCCCCGAGATCTGTGAACGTGGCGCATCCCTGGCTGTGCACCACGGCGTGAAACCCCTCGTCATACGCGCCCGCAACGGTGAGAAAATCGCAGATGTCCGTGCACACGCCGCACACGTGCACGCGCTTCACGCCGCGATGGCGCAGGCGCTCACCGAGCCCCGTGGCAAAAAACGCGTTGTAGCTGCGCTTCGGCACATACCACACGTCGGGATGCTCCTGGTGCCGCTCGTACCAAGGACCGAGGTCCCCGTACAGCTGTTGCCCCCACGTGCCTCGCACGTTGTGCGGAGGCCAGTCGCGAAAGTGGCGATCGTCCGGATCGTGCTCGTCCATGCAGACGGCCACAATGCCTCCCGACGCGAGCACGCGGTCCGCGAGAGAAAGGATGTAGGGCACGATGGCCTGGCCGGGCTTTCCGACCGTCAGAGTCCCTTCGTCGTGCACGAAATCGTTTGACATGTCGACGATGAGCAGCGCTTCGCCCATGAGGATTCGCCCCCTTTGGGCTTCATTGTACCCGTTCGCCTGGACGGGCGTCACCTCGCTTGCATTGGCCGGCAGGTCTTTTGTACCATCGAGCGAGAAGTGAGGGAGACAAGATGCGCTTTCGCACGGGGCATCGCCTCGAGAAGTGGCTGGAAGTCGGCCGTGATCACCTGTTCGACGGGTATCAGGGCGATCCCGCCGCGTGGTATCACGCCTTGACCGAGCCCATCGCACTCGAAATCGGTTGTGGCCGCGGCGGATTCATCCGCCAGATGGCCGGGCTGCATCCCACGACGCGCTTCGTCGGCGTGGACCGTGTCTTGGCAGTCGCCGCGAAAGCGGCCTACGGTGCCGCCCTCGACGGCCTCGACAATCTCTCGTTTCTCGTCGGAGACGTCGAGCACTTTGGCCCCTTGTGGAGGGAACCAAAGGTGGCATGGCTGTATCTGAATTTCTCAGATCCCTGGCCGAAAAAGCGCCATCACAAGCGCCGCCTGACGGCACCCGCCAAGCTCGCGTGGTACGCGCAGTGGATGCGGCCCGAAGCCTGGCTTGAACAGAAGACCGACAACCCCGAGTTGTTCGAGTGGTCGCTCGAGTCGTTCCGGGCGAGTGGCTGGGAAATCGCAGAAGTGGACCGGGGATTCCCTTCAGGCGATCCCGCCGAGACGCTGTCGGGCAAATACGTGCAGACCGAGTACGAGACGAGGTTCCGACAGCTGGGACAGCCCATCTACTATCTGCGGGCTCGCCCGGCTCGGTAACGCCGGGCGCCCACTTCGGGCGCCCCGTAGTGAAACCGCATTCTGATGGAGGCGAGCGAATGAAGTACCGGCCGTTGGGCGAATTACAAGTGAGTGAACTGAGCTTTGGAACCTGGGCCATCGGTGGCGCCTGGGGGCGCGTGGACGAGCGAGACGCCCTCGACGGGCTGGCCGCCGCGATGGACGCGGGCGTGAACTTCTTTGATACGGCGGACGTTTACGGAGACGGCCGGAGTGAGGAACTGCTGGCCAAGGCCACGAGGGGACGCGAACACGAAATCTATATCGCCACGAAGTTCTGCCGAGCGGGCGACATTCACGATCCGGCCACCTACAGCGAGCCCTCGGTTCGCCGCTTCCTGGAAGGAAGCCTGCGCAGACTTCGGCGAGACTGCGTCGACCTGTACCAGATCCACTGTCCGCCCACCGAGATCCTCCGCGATGGCGCCGTGTTCGAGGTGCTGGACAAACTGCAGGCGGAAGGGAAGATCAGGTACTATGGCGTGAGCGTGGAGACGGTCGAAGAAGGGCTATTGTGCCTTCGAGTCCCTGGCGTGCGAGCCTTGCAGGTCATCTTCAACGTCTTCCGCCAGAAACCGGCCGAAGAGTTGTTGCCCAAGGCCAAGGCGCAAGGCGTCGGCATCCTCGCGCGACTGCCGCTTGCGAGCGGGCTGTTGACCGGCAAGTTCAAGCCGGATCACCGCTTCGATCCCGACGACCACCGCTCGTTCAACGAACACGGGGAACAGTTCAACGTGGGAGAGACGTTCGCCGGCCTCGGGTTTGCGAAGGGACTCGAGCTGGCCGAGAAGCTGCGCTGGATCGGCGAAGGACGCGGCAACATGACGCGAGCCGCGCTCCGCTTCATCCTGGATCACGACGAGGTCACCTGCGCCATCCCGGGCTTTAAAAACCGGCGCCAGGTGGAGGACAACCTGGCGGCACTCGACGTCCCGCCCTTCTCCCCGGATGAGCGCACGAAACTGCGCCTTTTCTACGAAAGCGAGGTCCTTCCGCACATCCGCGGGGCCTACTGATGGAGTCCCAAACCAGGCACAGGGCCCACGGGAGAGGCTCACTTCCTCCCCGCGGGCCCGGCGTCTTGGCCCTTCAGATGTTCAGAAATTCGTGCGAATGGCAGCGAGCTTCCTTTCCATCATGTCGTACATCGCGTACAGCACGCCCTCGCGTCCGACGCCGCTCTCCTTCACGCCGCCGTACGGCATGTGATCCACGCGGTACGTCGGCACCTGGTTGATGAGCACCGCACCCGCCTGCACGGTCTCGATGGCCAGCATGGCGTGATCCATCCGCTTCGTGAACACGCCCGCGTTTAGCCCAAACTTGCTTCGGTTCGCGAGTTCCAGCCCCTTTCCGAAGCTCGACACCCGTTCCACGATCAGGATGGGCCCAAACGCCTCCTCCGTGCACAGCTTCGCATCGAGCGGCACGCCCGTCACCACCGTCGGCTCCATGCGGTTGCCCTCAATCCGGCCCCCGACAAGCACCTTGGCGCCGCGATCGACGGCCTCATCCAGCCAAGCCTTGAGCCGCGCACCCGCCTGCTCGTTGATGAGCGCCGACACATCCGTCGCCTCGTCGAGCGGATCGCCCACTTTGAGCGCCTTCGCGCCTGCCACCATCCGCTCCACCAGCTCGTCGTACACCGCGTCGTGGATGTACACGCGCTGAATCGAAATGCACACCTGTCCGTTGTACGAAAATCCGCCCTGGACGATCTCGGCCGCCAACTTGTCCAACTCATGCGCGGTGAAGCCATCATCCACCACGAGCGGCGAATTCGATCCGAGCTCCAGCGTCACGCGCCGCAGGCCCGCCTGCTGGCGAATCAGCTTGCCCACCGCCGGGCTGCCCGTGAACGTCACAAACGCGACGTCCGGGTGCGTCGTCAGCACTTCGCTCAACTCCTTGCCGTCTCCCGGGATGATGTTCAAAACCCCTGGCGGCAGGCCCGCGTCCTGGAAGATGTGCCCGAGTACCAGGGCCGAAAGCGGCGTCTGCTCGGCCGGCTTCAGCACAATCGCGTTCCCTGCCGCAATGGCCGGACCGACCTTGTGCGCCACGAGGTTCATCGGGAAGTTGAACGGCGTGATGGCGGTCACGACGCCGAGCGGCTCCCAGATGGTGAAGGCCACATGGTGTTCTCCGCGAGGCGCGGCGTCCATGGGCACCGTCTCGCCATGGATAGACTTGGCCGCCTCGGCCGAGAAGCGGTACGTTTCGACGGTCCGGTCAATCTCCTGCCGCGCGGCCCGAATGGGCTTGGCCGCCTCGCGCGCGATGGTCTCTGCGAGCTCTTCTTTTCGGTCGGCGATGATATCCGCCGCCTTGCGCAGGATCTGCGCCCGCTGCCAGGCCGGCACCTTGCGAAACGACTTTTGCGCCCGCGCGGCCACCTCAATGGCCCGCGCCGCCTGCTCCGGCGACGCGTAACCGATCATCGCCAGCGGCTCTCCGCTGTATGGGCTCCGCAGCTCGACGTGGCGCGCCGCTTCCTCCCAATCGCCGTCGATGAACAGATGGGTCTTCCCCACTTCAATCGCTTTGCTCACGGTTTCATCCTCCCGCATGACATTCTCTGCACAGCGTTTCCTCGCCTACAAGTCGGCATGCGCCTGAAGCCACGCCGTGTACGCTTTTCTCCATACGACCGGGTGACGGGGCAACCGGGCGAGATCGAACCGGTGAGTCACCTCGGCAAGGCGCACGGGCTCAGGACGATCCAGCTGCCCAGCGAGCCACAGAAGGAACCCGACGAGCTGCTCGGACCGCACGCCCACCTGCCGAAGGGCGCGGAGCGAGAGGTCCCCGTGGCGCTTCGCGAGCCTCCGCCCTTCCTCGTCCACCACGAGTGGCACGTGCGCGTAGCGCGGCGGCGCATAGCCCAATCGCGCTGCGAGATACACCTGGCGAAACGCCGACGGAAACAAATCGGCGCCGCGGATCACGTCGGTGACGCCCATGGCGTGATCGTCGACGACCACGGCGAGGTGATAGGCCATCACGCCATCCGCCCGGCGGACGACGAAGTCGCCGCCTTCGGCTGGCCGAGCGGTGGTGCGACCGAGCAGGCGATCGTCCACCGTGACGAGCGCCTCGTCGGGGACGTGGAGGCGAAGCGACGGCTGCTTCACCGCCGCGAGTTCCACCCGTTCCGCGTCGGAAAGTCGCAGACAGCGGCGATCGTAGCGCGGTTCATCGGAGAAAAGCCCTTGTGGCGCCGAGGCGATGGACAAAAGCCGAGATCGCGCACAGAAACACGGGTACAGTTCGCGCGCTTCCCGGAGCCGCGCAAGCGCCTGCTCGTACAACCCGCGCCGTAGGCGTTGCTCGTACGGCGCGGCGGGCCCGCCCACGTCCGGGCCTTCATCCCAATCGATGCCCAGCCAGCGCAAATCCTCGATCATTGCCTGTCGATAGGCATCGCGGGATCTCGCCTCGTCCAGGTCTTCGACCCGCAGGATGAACGCGCCGCCCTTTCGCCGCGCGTCAAGCCAGGCGAGAACGGCCACCCACGCGTTGCCCACGTGCAGATAACCGGTGGGACTCGGCGCAAATCGACCTTTGTACGAGGGTGTCAACCGGCACACCTCTCTTCGCTTTCATGTTAGCAAAACTTGCTGGTGATGTCTCGCGCATCCTCGCGCATGATATCGATGAGGGGGAGACGAACGATGGAAGAGGCATGGTGTGTGGAACAAACGTGGCGGCACCTGGCCATGGCGCACTGGCGTGTCGAACCTCGCGTTCTCATGCGTCACGTCCCGCCCGGACTGGAACTGGACCGGTTCGACGGGCACGCGTACGTCAGCGCGGTGGTGTTTGCGGTGGATCCGTTCCGACTTCGGGGCCTGCCGCCCATACGCGGCATGCGCAGGTTTTGGCAACTGAACATTCGCACCTACGTCCGCCGCGGCGAGGAGCCGGGCGTGCTGTTCCTCCGCTTGGAGACGAGTCGACCGTGGCCTGCGCGGCTCGGAAAGCTGGCTTACGCGCTTCCGTTCGAGCCAGCGGGCATGGCCGTGTTGGAAGAAGGGGACTGCCTCAGCGTCGGCGTGATCAGCGGGGCCGGCGCAGGACCGGCGCTTTCCCTCGGCTTTCGCCGGGCCGGCAGCCACATGCCGTGGTATGAACCCGCGCCACACTCCCTCGAAGCCTGGCTTCTCAACCGGTATGCGCTGTTTTCCCACTGTCTTGGGACCACGCTTTTGACTCGCCTGGTCCACCGACCATGGAGAATTCAGCCAGCGGAAGCGCGCGTCGGACAAGCTCGACTCCTCCGGATCTATGGGTGCAACGGCGAGCCGATATTCGCCTGTTCAGCGGAAGCGCGCACAGCCCGCATCGGTATGCCCCGGCCGTCGCCTGTCTCGACTCATTCGACGGACAAGCTCTCGTTGGCGCGGTGGATGCGCTCCAGCAAGGAGCGCACGCCCGCCCGAAGCTCCACGATTTCCTCGTCCCTGAGGTCGTGAATCTGATCCTTGACGCAGTCGGGAACGGCGCCGAGTTCCTCTCGCAACGCCCTTCCCTTCTCGGTCAGCGACACGCACATCTTCCGCTCATCGTCCGCGTCTCGCCGCCTGTCGACAAGGCCGCTCTCCTGCATGCGCTTCAACAGCGGCGTCAGCGTGCCGGAATCCAAATAAAGCCGCTCCCCGAGCGCTTTCACCGTGCATGCGCCGAGTTCGTAAAGGGCAACCAGCACCATGTATTGGGGGAACGTGAGGCCGTGCGGCTCCAGAAACGATCGATAGAGCCGCATGGTCTCCCGGGCGCACGCGTACACGGCAAAGCACAGATGTTCGTCCAGACTGAGGAGCGGTCGTTCCGTCATCGCGACAAGCCTCCAAGCTCATTGACTGTGCCCGCATGGGCCTACTGTCTAGTTTAAGCCTGTTTCGAGTAATACTCCATCAGAACTTGCACGACTTCCGGCCGGCTGAACTCCGGTGGAGGCGCGATGCCCTCGCGCAGCATTTGACGCACTTTGGTGCCCGAGAGCGTGACGTGATCGTCGTCGCTATGCGGACACGTCTTGGCGGTCGCCATGCCCTGACATTTGCGGCAGTAGAACGCGTTATCAAAGAACAGCGGCGTGATGCCGAGGTCCGCAACGTCGAACTGGTCGAAAATGCGCTGCGCGTCAAAGGTACCGTAGTAGTTGCCAACCCCGGCGTGATCGCGCCCCACGATGAAGTGCGTGCAGCCGAAGTTCCGCCTCACCAATGCGTGCATCACGGCCTCGCGAGGGCCGGCGTAGCGCATCGCAGCCTTGTACACGCCAAAAAACACGCGATTGCGCGGGTAGTAGTGCTCCAGAATGGCCTGATACGCGCGCAGGCGCACGTCGGCCGGGACGTCGTCCGCCTTGGTGGGGCCGACCAACGGGTTCAGGAACAGCCCGTCGACCACCTCGAGCGCCACCTTCTGAATGTATTCATGCGCGCGGTGCACGGGATTTCGAGTCTGAAACCCGACGATGGTGCGCCACCCGCGCTCATGAAACGCGGCGCGCGTCTGCCTGGGCGTGTACGCGTAAGGCGTGAACTCGTCCACGCGCTCGTCCGACAAGACTTCCACCGGACCTCCCAAATAGACGCCCCCGCGCTCGTAGAGCCGCCTCACGCCGGGGTGCTCCACATCCTTCGTACGATACACCTGCTCCGCCTCGTGGTCCCGGTCGGGGCGATACATGTGCCGGATGGTCATGCGCCCGCAAACCACGCCGTCTGGCCGCACGAGCGCCACTGTCTCGTCGAGCCGCAGTGTGCCCGCCACGTCCTCCGAAACAGGCAACGTGACCGGGATGGACCAGATGTGCCCCGAGGCAAGGCGCATCGTCTCGACAATCGAGTGGTAATCCTCCTGCGAGACAAATCCGTCGAGCGGGGAAAATGCGCCAATCCCCAGCTGATATAGATCCGACACGGCGATCTCGTCCAACTGCACAGCCTTCAGCGCGGACCAGGACCGCCGGGCCTCTTCCTCCTGCTCACGTGGCACCAGATGTTCCAGCACCGCCTCGCATGCACGCTCGGTCACAGACACCTAAACTCCTCCCAATTCAGGCGATCGGCCGAGATCGCCATGATGAAGTAAACCGATAGAGATTATGTACATTGTATCACCGCACCCCCGTTTTGGCGAGGGCGCGTGGCAGTGGCGAGGTCGAGATCGCCTGGCAGGCGCGACGGCTACGCGCGATGCACCACCCGGCCTCCGACGATGGTATGAGTGACGGCGCCCTCGTCCGATAGCGCGACGAGATCGGCCCGATGGCCTGGCGCAATGCGGCCCCTCCGCTCGCCGAGGAGGCGCGCGGCGTTGGCGGCGGCGACATCTGGCACGTCCTCAGGCCGAAACACGCCGTGCCGAAGGCCCGTTTGCACCGCGCGCTCCATGGTCAACGCGCTGCCTGCAAGCGTTCCGTCGGGTCTCCGCACCTCTCCATCCCGAAAGAGCAATTCGCCCCCGGCAAACCGATATCGGCCCTCTGGCATGTCCACTACCGACACTGCATCGGTCACAAGTATCACCGCATGGCGCCCCTTGATGCGGACAGCCAGGCGCGCGACGGCCGGATGGACGTGGACGCCGTCGAGGATGAGTTCCACCACGGTGTCAGGACGATCCAGCGCCGCGGCGGCGAGGCCGGGCTGCCGATGGTGAAGGCCGCCCATGGCGTTGAACAGATGCGTCGCGCTCTGGGCGCCGAGATCGAACGCTCGCATCGCCTCGTCATACGTGGCCGCCGAGTGACCGAGCGACACGACCATCCGGAGCTCCCGCGCGGCCCGGATGGTCTCCTCGCCGCCCGGTAGCTCGGGTGCCAAGGTGAGAAGACGGACGGGGCCCGCCGCCGCGTAGGCCCGCAGGACCTCCGGTGAAGGCGCGCGCAGGTGCTCCACGGGGTGTGCGCCGCGCCTGTCAGGGTGAATAAACGGGCCTTCCAGATGGAACCCCAGCACGTCCGCGCCGTGCCAATCCGCCGGATGCCTCCACGCGGACAGAACCGCCATCAGGTCCTCGTCCGGCGCGGCCACCGTCGTGAAGAGGAGCGAGGTCGTCCCGTGCTTGGCGTGTGTCGCCGCAATCTGCTCAAACGCCTCCATCGAGGCATCCATCACGTCCGCGCCGCCGCCTCCATGCACGTGCACGTCGACAAATCCAGGCAGCAAGCGCCCCGCCGTGTCCACGAGCCGAGCGCCCGTCCGCTCGCCAACGCCTGCGTCACCGATGCGTTCAATCCAGCCATCTTCGACGATCACGTCCTGGACCCGACCGTGTATCGACCCGCGGATGATGGCCCGCATCCGCGTCACCTCCATCGTTCCCACCCAGGAGGGCATCCAACCCGACCAGCTTGACACAGCAACTGCGCCAAGCGCCGGGGTACACAACAACAGGCCGCAGGCTGTCACGGCGGCGAGCCTTGTTCCTCCCGTTCCGCCTTGCGGCGCAGATGCTCAATTCCCCACGCATGCATTAAATCCAGGATAGGCCGCAGCGACTGCCCATACGGCGTGATGGCGTATTCCACCCTGGGAGGAATCTCAGGGTAAACTGTGCGCTCGACGATACCCTCGTCCTCCAGTTCGCGCAGTTGTTTGGTGAGCACGCGCTGCGTGATGCCGGGAATGCTGCGCATCAGTTCCGAAAATCTCAGCGACGGGTGTTGAAACAAGTGGTACAAAATGAGCCACTTCCATTTGCCACTCAACACCTGAAGCGTGGAGACAGCCGAACAGGGCGAATCTCCGACATAGCCGGACGACATGGAGATGAACCCCCTGCCTTTCGCTCAGCCTAAGTTACCTCAAGTATACCAAAGCACTTCGAAGTTCCTACTTATCATTTTTTCATCACTGATGAATAATAAGAGCAGGCAGATGCGCTCATTCGGGCGCACAGCTATTCATCGGGAGGTTGACGTATGGCGAAAGTAGCTTGGAATGTGGACGCAAGTCACAGCAGCATTGGTTTCAGCGTGAAACACATGATGTTCACCACGGTGCGTGGCCATTTTACAAAATTCTCCGCAACAGTGCTCGCAGACCCGGAGGACCTGACGACCGCCGAGATCGACTTCACGGTGGATGTCGCCAGCATCGATACGCGCGATGAAAACCGGGACAACCACTTGCGCGGAGCTGACTTCTTCGACGTAGAGAAGTATCCCCATATGACGTTCAAGGCTACCAAGACCGTCAAGACCGGGTCCAACAGCTACGACATGACCGGTGACCTCACCATCCGCGACGTAACCAAGCCTGTCACGTTCCATGTGACCTACGAAGGCATGGGCAAGAACCCATGGGGTCAAGAAGTGGCCGGTTTCACCGCTCAAACAAAAATCAACCGCAAGGACTTCGGCCTCACGTGGAACGCGGCGCTCGAGACGGGCGGCGTGCTCGTCAGCGACGAGGTGAAGATCGAACTTGAAATCGAAGCCGCCAAGGCGCAGTAAAGTCCAAGCGCGAGGCATCGATGGACCGGCCGCAGATTGGGTCTGCGGCCGGTTTTGTGTTAGGATTTAGAGACAGCAAGGAGGCGGCAGGCATGGCGATTCTCTCCGTTTCGGACGTGACATGGATTCGAAATGAACGCACGATTCTGGATCATGTATCGTTTGAAGTTCTTGAGGGACAACATTGGGGGCTCATCGGACTGAACGGCTCCGGCAAGACCTCACTGTTGCAGATTATCACAGGTTATCAATGGCCGACGCGGGGACAGGTGCAGGTTTTGGGGCAGACATACGGCCGGGTGGACCTCCGCGAAGTTCGCAAGAGGATCGGATGGGTTAGCTATGCGCTGTTGCAGAGGCTGGAACGTGACGCGGCAAGTGACAGGGTGCTGGAGGTCATTGTGAGCGGTGCCTTCTCGTCGTTCGGACTGTGGGAACAGCCGACACCGGAACAATGGGAGCGAGCGCGCGAATTGGCTGGCGATTTGGGCGTCACACACGTCCTCGACAGCCCATTTCAATCGCTGTCCCAGGGCGAAAAACAGCGCGTCCTCATCGCGCGTGCGCTCATGGCAAGGCCCTCGCTTCTCATCCTCGACGAACCCTGCACGGCACTCGACGTGCGAGCGCGTGAAGACCTTTTGATGTCATTGAACGCCATGATAACTGCCGCAACGGACGCGCCTGCGCTTCTGTATGTCACGCACCATATTGAAGAAATGATTCCAGCCATCACCCACGTGCTCGCGCTGGATGCGGGCCGCGTGGCGGCCTGTGGTGAAAAAAAGTCCGTGCTCACGGACGAGGTGCTGTCGCGCACCTTTCATGTCCCCGTGCGCACGGTGTGGCAGGGTTATCGTGCCTTCTTAACGGTCGTTTCTTCAGACGCCGACCTCAACCCAACGGTCATTTCGGCTCCCAATGCGCCGCGATGAACGCGTCGCGACCTGAGGCCCGGCGGTACCGCTCGTAATGCAGCGGCTCTTTCCGGTAGAAATCCTGATGATAATCCTCCGCAGGGTAGAACGGGCCCGCCGGTCGAATTTCCGTGACGATGGGCTTCTGAAAACGGCCCGAGGCCTGCAATGCGGCCTTGGACGCTTCAGCCAAGCGGCGCTGTTCGTCCGTGTGGTAGAAGATAGCCGTCTTGTAAGACGAGCCGCGATCATAAAACTGCCCGCCTGGATCTGTCGGGTCGATCTGACGCCAGAAGATATCCAACAGCTGCTGATATGCGATCTGGTGGGGATCATACGTGATTTGCACGGCCTCCACGTGGCCCGTCGTCCCAGAGCACACCTGCTCATAGGTCGGGTTCGAGACGTGGCCCCCGGTGTACCCGGAGACCACGGACACGACCCCAGGCCACGTGTCGAATGGTTTCACCATGCACCAGAAGCATCCGCCAGCGAACGTGGCCCGTTCATAACCGGTGCCTTCCCGCGCCTCGGACGTCATCCGATTCGCCTCTCCCTCACTGAAGCACGTCGGCGAGCTGCGCCTCGAGTTGCTCCTTCGGCTGGTACCCAATCAGTTGCTTGACAGGCCGGCCGCCTTTGAACAGGATGAGGGTCGGAATGCTCATGATGCCGAATTGGCTGGTGATCTCGGGATTTTCATCGACATTCAGCTTGGCAACGGTCACCTTGTCTGCGTGCGACTCTGCGAACTCCTCGAGCACCGGCGCCATCATGCGGCAAGGACCACACCACGCCGCCCAGAAGTCCACCAGCACGGGTTTATCGGCTTGAATCGCCTCTTGGAAGTTGGCGTCTGTCAACGTCATTGTGGCCATTGGAATACCCCCCAAGGTACTTACTTGCATTTTTATAGTACCATTTTTGTGGGCTGCTGGTCAAACGCTGCCTTGAACGCGTCTCCCGTCGACCTGCTTAACGAGGTTCGCGTGCGAGCGACTGCGCCAGTGCACGGAGTGGCTCGTATCGAAAACACGTGACCACGTGATCCAGCACCACGCCCACGGCCTGCAGATAGGCGTACACCATCACAGGGCCCACAAATCGAAAACCGAGCGCGCGCATCTCGCGGCTCACCCGTTCAGCGAGCGGCGAGGTCGCCGGCACATCTTCCTCGCGCGCGAAGCAATGCACCTCAGGCTTGCCATCCACAAACCTCCACAACCAGTTCGCGAAGGATCCATGCGCCTCTTTGACCTCAAGAAACACGCGCGCGTTGTGAATGGCCGCTTCCACCTTCGCCTGGTTACGGATGATGCCGGCATCTGGCGCCAAAAGCCGGGCGACGTCCTGCTCACCATAGCGTGCCACGATTTCAGGCTGAAAATCCGCGAACGCCCGTCGGTAAGCTTCTCGGCGCGACAAAATCAGGTACCACTGCAAACCTGCCTGCGCGGCTTCCAGCGTTAAAAACTCAAACAACACGCCATCGTCAAACTGGGGCACACCCCACTCTTCGTCGTGATATCGCACGTACAATTCTCGCGATCCCGCCCACTTGCACCGCCGCATGGCGCACCCTCCTTTGCCCCGTCGGCCCATCCTTGCTCATTGTGGCGCATCGCGGCGCGATGATCCATGCCGCGAAGTGAATGCGGACGTCCAAGAGGAGATTCGATGGAAACAAGCTCCCGCACTGGGGTAAGCGGTATAATCCGTCATGGGAGGCGATCTCGTGAGCGAACAACAGCGGTGGGATCTCGAGTCCCTGTACGAAGGCGGGAGCCGTTCGCCCGCGTTTCGAGACTTTCTCGACGATTTGGAGACCAACGTCACATCCTTCTCCATGGTCTTGCAAAACACGCCGGGAGCCATGCAGAGCCCCGACATGGGCCTCAAGGCCGTGATCCTGACCATGCAGGACTTGACCAAGCGTCTCCGAGAAGCTGGGGCGTTCGTTTCCTGCCTCGCAGCGCAGAACGTCCACGATACGGAGGCCAAGACGCTGCAAACGCGCATCAATCGGATTGGAGCCACGCTCGCCAGCGCCATAGCGCTTTTGGACGAGCGACTTCGCCAGGCCGGCGAAGAGACCGTCCAGTCCCTGATGACGGCTCCGGAACTGGCGCCACTCGCGCCAGCCATTCAAGAGCAAATCGAGCGCTCCAAAAGGCGCCTGCCCGCGGAACAGGAGCGGCTCATCGCACGGCTTACAGCCGATGGATATGCGGCATGGGGACATTTGTACGATACCATCGTCGGCCGCATGGCTGTGGACATCGAGCGCGACGGGCGCAAGGAGACCGTGTCGATGGGCCAGCTGGCGAACCGAATGAGCCAAGCGGATCAGCGCGATCGCGACAAGCTCTTTGACGTATGGGAGGCGGCGTGGGCCCGTGAGGCCGATCTATGCGCCGATGCACTCAATCACCTGGCCGGTTTTCGCCTGCAGGTGTACGAAGCGCGAGGCTGGCACTCCGTGCTCGAGGAACCGCTCGAGATCAATCGGATGTCCCGGGAAACGCTCGAGGCCATGTGGGACGCGGTGGCACGCAACCAGGAGCGGCTTCTTCCCTATTTGGCGGCGAAGGCCCGAGTGCTTGGTGTCGAACGACTTTCGTTCGCCGACGTGGACGCTCCGCTCTCGGTTGGCGCGGCCCGTCAGTCCGTCTCCTACGAATCGGCGCGGCGGTTCATTGTGGATCAGTTTGCCGCGTTCAGCCCCGAGATGGCTGCGTTTGCCGACACCTGTTTCGAGCGCCGGTGGATTGAAGCCGAGGATCGCCCAGGGAAGCGGCCGGGCGGATTTTGCACGAGCTTCCCGATGCACAAAGAGTCGCGAATTTTCGTCACCTTCTCCGGCACGCCGGGCAATGTGGCGACGCTCGCGCATGAGCTTGGCCATGCGTACCATCAGCACGTGATGCGCGATCTCCCTTATCTCGCGACCCGATACGCGATGAACGTGGCCGAGACGGCATCGACGTTTGCCGAGGCCATCGTGTCCGACGCCGCCATCCAAGCCGCCTCGAGCGACGGCGAACGGCTTGCACTGTTGAACGACAAGCTCCAGCGCGCCGCCGCCATGCTCATGAATATTCATGCCCGATTTCTGTTTGAAACGAGGTTTTACGAAGAGCGGAAGCGCGGTTACGTGCCAGTGGAGCGGCTGAACGAACTGATGATGACAGCCCAACAAGAGGCGTACCGAGGAGCGCTTCGGAGGTATCATCCGCACTTCTGGGCGTCCAAGCTGCATTTTTACATCACGGGTACGCCGTTCTACAACTTCCCGTACACGTTCGGCTTTCTCTTTTCGACGGGAATTCACGCCATCGCTTCTGCAGAAGGCGCGTCCTTCGCCCACAGGTACGTGGACTTGCTTCGCGACACTGGGCGCATGCGCGTCGAGGACTTGGCGAAAAAACACATCGGCGCCGATCTGACAAAGCCCGACTTCTGGCAGCGCTCCATCGATTTCGCCCTGCGCGATCTCGACACATTCGTTCAACTCGCAAGCAGGGTGTCCTGAGAAGGTGCCCGGCCGCGGACGCTACGTCCGCGGCTGGCGCATCACCTGGAGGTGCCCTGACGCAATCCAGTACCAGTCCATCTCGCCGCCGTCCACCACGCAAACGCCTTGTGGCCTTGGATAGTTGTCTAGGCGCGCGTTCAACAATTGCGCCTGCCGAGGCGGATTATCCGCTTGCGGCAGCGGGCCAACGAGGACGTGCCACCCAGTGCGGGGCTCGAAGGCCACCAGCGCGAGCGGCGTCCCAGCCTTCGACTTCGTTGGCCCGGAGAACACGGTGGCAGCCACCTTGCACGCCGAATCGAGGCAGATCTCGCCCTGCGCTGGGTTGTCCATCTGCGCGAGGCGCTGGTTGAGCAACCAATTGTACAGGTCCGTCGTCGTCCGCACGCCCTGTGGGAGAGGCTCCAGCAGGATGTGACGATTCTGGACGGCAGTCCCTGATGCGCTGGAGGGGGAAGAGCGATGGCCCTGCGCCGAAGCGGAAGGCGCGCCCCCGTGTGACGCTGTGCCACAGCCCGAGACGAGCAGGAACGACGTCGCCCATCCACATGCCCACGTACAAACGCGTTTCCAAATCATCATGACCACGCCCCTTTGCGGTCAAGATGCGCCGAGCGCCGGGAAGCCATGCGCCGCCAACCATCAGACTGGACATGAAAGGAAGAGTCCGTTGCTGCCTTTTGACATCCATTCGCAGCCATACGCGACGAACACAGTTGCGCCCGCCGTGGGCGCTCACGCCGCTCGCTCCACGGATCCCATCGTGACTCGCTCGCTCACGGTGGACGGTCAGACCGTGCAGGAATTGGTCATCGACCTGCGCGCGCCTGGCATCGAGGCCAAGCCCGCCATTGCCAACGACCAACTGGGCACAACGGCGACGCTCGCCGAGATCGCCGCCCAGAACCATGCTGTCGCGGCCATCAACGGCACGTTCTTTGACGCTGGCAGCGACAACTTCCCTGCGGGTGCACTCGAGCTGAACGGCGCATTTGTGTTCAACGCCAGCGGAACATTGCTCGGCTTCGGCAACAGCGGCCAGACCACGATGCTCCGCGCGAAGGAATCCCTCTCGCTCGACGTGCTCGATCCATCGAGCTCCACGTCGCAGACGTGGCCCTGGTATCTGAATCGGCTGAGCACGGATCCGATGCGCGTGGACGTGTTGACGCCCTATTTCGGCCCCAAGACGCGCGATCCGCACGCCCTGGTCGCCGAGGTGACAGGCGGCAAAGTGACATCGGTGCGCCGCGGTGAGGCCCCGATTCCGCCCGGCGGTTACGACATTGAACTCGGCGCGGGCGAAGCCGCGACGACCATCGCCGAGCGCGTTCACGTAGGCGATCCGGCCGTCCTGACGGACACGGTGCTGGCCCTGCCAGGCCAAAAACCAGTGCCGTTCGCCGCGTATCCCAACGCCATTGGAGCCGGCCCCATGCTCATAGACAGCGGACGGATTGACGTCGAACCGTCGCTCGAAGGGCTCGACGCGCCCGACATCCTGGACGCGGAGACGCTTCGGTCCGTCGTCGGGACAGACCGCGCGGGCCACCTCATCTTTCTGACGATCCACGGGGCCAACGTGTGGCAAGAGGCATCCATCGCGAAGTCCCTCGGACTCTGGAACGCCATGAACCTGGATGGCGGATCGTCGGTAGGACTCTGGTACGACGGTCGCTATCTCACGACGCCCAAGCGCGCGCTCGCCACAGCCATTGTGGTGGTGCGAAATTGATCCAACGGTCCGTCACGGCCGGACTGGTTCCTCTTCCATCAGGCCGAGATCGACGAGGGCGGCGAAGATACCGCCTTCGTCGACGGACGCCGTGATGCGCCTCGCCGCGCGCTTCGCCGGCTCGGCTGCGTTTCCCATCGCGACGCCTGTGCCCACGTAGGCAAGCATCTCGACGTCGTTTTCGCTGTCGCCGAACGCCAAGGCGTCCTCCTTGTCGCAGCCCGCACGGCGCAGGATGGCCTCCACGCCGGTCGCCTTGGACACCCCCGCGGGAAACACATCCAGATAAAAGCGATGGGGCCGAATGAACCGCAGCGAGTCTTGATACGCCTCGACAAACGGTGCCTCCTGTCCCGGCTTGCAGAAGAGATAGAGTTGATACACGTCTTCCCGTTTCCACGCGGCGGGATCGTACACGGGCTCGCTCGGCAGTCCCAAGAACCGATATGCCTCCCGAATCTCCGGGTGATGAGGCCGATTGGCGAAACACGCCGCCTCTCCCGCGACGACGACGGGATAGCCGCTCGATTCGGCGCACTGGATGAACGAGTCCATCACATCGTGCGGCACCGCCCTGGCCAGAACCTTTTCACCGCGGTACACGGCCAAGGAGCCGTTGCAGCACACGTAACTGTCAAAACCAAGCCGCTCGGCGATGGGGCGCAGTTGATCCGGCGCGCGGCCGGTGGCGATGGCGGTTTCGATACCTCGCTGCCGCAGCGCCGCCAGGGCCTCATCCACGCGCGGCGAAAGCTCGCGGCGATCATCGATCAGCGTGCCGTCAATGTCGAAAAACGCGAAGCGAATGGCCATAGCCTCTCCCTCCTAGCTCTCTCTGACCTCATGGTAACATAAGGTGCGAACCCGGGACGTGTCGCTACAACAATCAAATGAAAAAAGCACCCACGCGCTGGACGTGAGTGCCTGTTGGACATAGACGCTTGGGACCTCGGATTATTCGGAGAGCGTCTGCGCGCTTCGGGCGGCGTGGCGGCGCGGGCGCCAGACGCGGAGGTACTGCGCGCCAAAGTATGAGCCGATGACGATGACAGCCGCGAGGGCTTGCGCGACGATGCTCTGCAGGTTGTTAAACAAGGAGAACCACAGTCCCGCCCAGTCTGGAATGCCAAGGTTCAACTCGGTGGATGGCAGCCAGCCCGCCTGCTGCATCTCCTGAACCTGCTCGCCCACCATCACGAGCAGCACCGCCCCGAGCATGACGCCCGTCAGAACCAGCATGCGCTTGTAGGGCAGCTTCCGGTGGGCGAAAAACGTGAGAACGGCCACCATGAGCGTCAACACCAGGCCGATCCCGGCGCCCATCACCACCACACCGGATCCCAGCTGCATGCGCGTGTTTTGCAGGAACAGCACCACCTCGAACCCTTCGCGGTACACCGAGGTGAACCCCAGCACCACAAGGCCGCGATATGCGAGCGATCTCGCCTGTGCGCCCTGTTCCGCCTGATCGATAATCTCCTTCTTCTTGCGGTTGTGGTAGCTGATCCACCCCGTCCAGTAGATTCGATGGAAGAACCAGTTCATCACGATCAGCAGGACGATGATGGCCAAAAGGCCGGTTGCGGCCTGAATCGACAGCTCAGGTGCCGTCTGTCCCACGAGCGCGATGACGCCCACGACGACGAACCACGTGAGAAGCGTGGCTGCAAACGCGAGTCCCGCGCCCGCCGAGATGGGTCGCCAATAGGTTTGTCCCGCCCGCGTGAGGCTCGCCGTGATAGCAGAAAGAACCAAGATGGTCTCGAGCCCCTCGCGGAAGACGAGTATGCCAGTATCCACAACGGCCGCTCCGCGCCCGATATTGTGGCTCGTCGGATCCGGATTGCCACCTGCCGTCACGCTCTGCCAGACCAGCACGGCCATCACGGCGGCAGCGCATGCCCAAATGACCGCTCGCTTCCAACCGATATTCCGAAGTGCGATGGACATTCCAACATCCTCCTAGATGTGCGGCGCCGCATACTTGACTCCCGGAGTCAACTTTCTAGGAGGTATTCTACAAGTTAGACGAACCCAATCGCAAGAGTTTGATCATAAAAATTTATTTTGTAATACGGATCAAACACGCGCGCGGACCGAGCGCAATCCGAATGCCTCAAGTCACGCGCTCTCCACGCCTCCATGCAAGCGCATAAGCGTCCAGGGCCGCGACGATCTCCTGGCCAATGATGTCGTACGCGTCGTCGGGAAGGTTCGCGAGCGAAACGCGCACCGACCACGCGGGCGCGTGGAATCCGCCTCCGTTCAGCAGGACAATCCCCGACGATTCCGCGAGGCGAAACAGGATGTCGACCGGTTCATACGCGCTCTGAAGGTGTTCGACGAAGTCGCTGCCATGCCGCTGTCGCGCAAGAGCCAGGAGATCAATTTCGGTGTAATACTCGGCCCAGCGCTGAAGCGAGGGCATCTCCACGCCCAATGCTCTGTAAAGTCGCCCCATTCGCCTGTGGCAAATCCCTCGCACCTGCGCCTTGTACTGCTTGCCGCGTGTCGTCAGCGCGTGGAGCGCAAACAGCGCCATCTGTACCTGCTGTGGCGTGGACAATCCTGCCGTGTGATTGAGGGCCACCTGGCGGCTGTCCGCGACCATCCGGTCGATGAACGGCAGCGCATCCGGTTTGGGCGAAAGAATCCGATACCGGGCACCTAGGCGGTCCCGCACCTCGCCAGGCAGGTGCTGAAGGCGCTTGTCAAATACGTTCTGGCGATGCAGCGCGACGACGCCCAGCCGCCAGCCGGTCACGCCGAAGTGCTTGGACAGGGAATACACGAGCAGCGTGTTTTCCGGAAGTTCAGCGGCGAGCGATCGAAAGCCTTCGACGAATGTGCCGTACACGTCGTCCGTGATGATCATCAGATCTGGATTGTGATGGCGAACGATGTCGACCAGCGTCTCGACGTTCTCGGGGCTCAGCGCGACGGACGGCGGATTGGACGGGTTCACAAGAAACAGCGCTCGAACCGACGGATCGGCGAGCTTGCGCAACTCATCCTCAGGATACTGCCACGTGGTTTCCCCGGACGCGTCGCGGCCCGTTGCGCGGATTTCGACCACGTCAAACCGGTATCGGTGAAGTGCGGGGATTTCAATGTAGGGCGGAAAGATGGGTACCATGACGGCGATCTTCGCGCCTGGTGGCAAAAGCTCGTTTGCCGCGAGCGAGTCGAATACGTAGCACATCGCCGCAGTCGCACCCTCCGTCGCAAAGAGCTGCAAATCGCCCGCATGCACGCGACCAGCGCCAATCTCCTCACTGAGATAGTGAGCAAGGACGCGCTCGACATAAGGCAGGATTCGGTCGGGCGTGGGGTAGTTGTCGCCGATCACCCCGTCCACGAATTCGTACAGGAGTCCGTCGCGATCGAGGCCGCGCTGCGCGGCGGCATCCAGGCATTCGAGCAGCACCTGACAGCCGGGGACCTCGGCATGGCGCTGTGCGAAGTCCTCAAAGCGCTGACCGATCCCGTCTGGGTGAGGCATGCCGGCGAGATCGCCCTCCTGCCACACGCGGCGCGCCTCGTCCGTGGCAAACTGGCCGAGCAGCCAGAAGGCGTCGCGCGGAGCCGCCGAAATCCAGTTGGGGTTGCCTCGTCCTGCGTCGAGCATGGCGCGTGCCCGCTTGCGGTCGTGCCGACGAGCGAGAGCCAGGAGCTCGTTCCGCAGCTCGAAGGGACTTTCGGCTTCATACGACTGTTCCAGAGCGCGGCGAGAAGCCACGTCGTGCGGAAGGCGCAGTGCCCCAGGTTGACCCTTTGACTTTTCCACCCATCATCCTCCTCTTCCCGGACCACGAACCCAAGCCGTCCACGTTTTTCTGTTCCATGCTCCCCGGAATCACGAGCTGGTATGCGCCCCGTTCGTCTCCTCGCCATCTCGCCACTCCGGAACGCGCCAGCGAACCCACGCGAAATTGACCAAGTAGAGCAAGATCACAGCCGCAAGCATGACGCGAATTCCAAAACCTGCGGACACAGCTCCTCCGATGAGGGGACCGGCGAAGCTGCCGAGAAAAGTGGAACTTGCTGTGAGCCCGTAGACACGCCCCCGCATCTCCTTCGGCGTCATGCGGCCCACGAGCGCATTCGCAGTGGGAAGAATCCCTCCGATGAATGCACCGAGGAGAAACCGCCCGAGCATGAACACCCACACGCTCGGCGCCAACGCCTGCGGGATATAGCAGAGGGCCGCGCCAACGAGCGAGATCGACAGCACTTTGCGGTACCCGATGCGGTCGCTTCGCTTGCCGAGAAACGGCGAGAAGATGAGGTCGGCGATGCCGGTGACAGCGAAGCAGGCCCCGGATAGCGTGCCGATCACGCCGAGCAGCTGTGCGTTCCTGCCGACAAGCTCCCGGATATAGAGCGGCAGAACGGGTTGTACGCTCATGACGGAAAACTGCGCGGCAAAGAGGACGAAGAACATCACCTGCACGGTGCGGAGATCGCGCACAGCCTTGAACTGGCCGATAAGCCCCATGCGGCGGCCTGCCGCCTTCGATTCGTGAAGCGATGTTTTCGGCTCACGAATCAACGCCCAGGTCAACAGGAACGCCGTCGTCGCGAACGCGGCCGTGAGGTAGAACACAATGCGATAATTGTCATGGAACGTGTCGACGAGCACACCACCCAAGAGAGGGCCCACGAGGCTCCCGACCATGGCAAAGGTCGAAAGCCAGCCGAGGGCAAAACCCAGCCGCTCCTCGGGGATGGTGCTCGCGACGAGCGCGTTGGCGGATGCAGAAAATCCGCTGAACGCTCCTTGCAACATGCGAATGAAGAGAAGCTCGTACACGTTTCGGGACAATCCCATCAGGCTGGTGGCGATGGCAATGGCGAGGGTCGTCCGCATCACCATCAACTTTTTGCCGCGCTTATCCGCGACAGAGCCCCACACAGGCGACATGATGGCGGACATGAGAAAGTTCGCACTTGCGACGACGCCGGCCCATAAATCGATGGCGCGTGGGTTGTGAACGCCCAACTGACCGATGAACAGTGCCAGAAACGGGTTCATACTTGAAAAAGCCATCATCATGATGGCTTGGACGGCGCACATCGTCCAAAGCGTCCTTTGCCAGGACACCGGGCGTCCACGTTGGTCCCATGCGCGTTCGTCTCGCGGTCCCACCATCGTCCATCCCCCCGCGCACGGCCGGAGCGCCGAGCCCAGGTTGGACTCCGGCGCTCCGCGTCGTGTCGATGATCGACCTCCATTGTCGCGCTTGGATCAAATCGTTTCAAGCCTCGACGACCGTCCGCTTCGCCCCTACGAGCGCCAGGTAGTACTGGATGCTGTCCACGAGGGCCTCCCAACTTGCGGCAATGACATTCTCCGACACGCCCACAGTGCGCCAGACGTGATCGCCGTCCGTGGACTCTATCAAAACCCGCACTCGGGCCGCCGTGGCATCCTTTTCATCCAACACGCGGACTTTGTAATCGGTCAGGTGCATGTGCCGGATTTCAGGGCGATGCGGAGCGAGCGCCTTGCGCAGTACGGCGTCGAGTGCATTCACGGGGCCATTGCCTTCGGACACCGTGTGCACGACTTCGCCATCGACTTCGAGCTTGATGATGGCCTGAGACGTCGCCTCGCCCTGGTGCTGCACGTCGGTATCCACCCGCACAGCGAGCACGGCGAACGGCGGCGTGAAGTCGTTCAGAGCCCGGCGGAACAACAGTTCCTGAGAAGCCTCGGCCCCCTCGAACTGATATCCCATGTGTTCCATTTGCTTGATGCGCTCGAGCAAGCGCCTGAGCTCAGCTTCTCGCCCCTCGGTCGGGATACCGAACGCCTGCGCCTGCGCCAGAACGTTCGAGACGCCGGACAACTCGGACAGAAGCACGCGGCGCTCATTGCCGACGAGTTCCGGTGAAATGTGCTCGTACGTCTCGGGATCCCGCTGGATGGCGCTCACGTGGATGCCGCCCTTGTGAGCGAAGGCGCTGTGCCCGACGAACGGCTGGTAACTGTGCGCGACGAGATTGCAGACTTCGCCGACAAACCGGGCCACCGGTGTCAGGAGCCGCAGGTGGTCGCGAGAAGGCAGACACTGATACCCGAGTTTCAGTTCAAGGTTGGGCATGATGGAGGCCAAATTGGCGTTTCCGCAGCGCTCCCCAATGCCATTAATGGTTCCATGCACCATCCGAGCGCCAGCCTGTACGGCGGCCAAGCTGTTGGCCACCGCGAGTTCGCAGTCGTTGTGCGTGTGAATGCCCACCTGAACGGGCACTTCCTGAAGAACCTGTTGCACGATCGTGTAAATTTCATGCGGCATGCTGCCGCCGTTCGTATCGCAAAGTGCAACCCAGTCCACGCCTGCCTCCCACGCGGCGCGGACGGTCGCGAGCGCATACGCTCGGTTTCGCTTGAACCCGTCGAAAAAGTGTTCCGCGTCGAAGATGACTTCGCGTCCTTGCTGCTTCAGATATTGAACCGTATCCCTGATCATGGCGAGATTCTCGTCGAGATCGATCCGGAGGGCCTCGGTCACATGAAAATCCCAGGCCTTGCCGACAATCGCGACGGCTGGCGTCGAAGCTTCCAGCACCGCTCGCACGCCGGCGTCATCCTCGACGCGGACGCCTGGGCGCCGGGTGGCCCCAAAGGCCGTCAACTTCGCATGCCGAAGGCGGAGCGACCGCGCAAGCTGGAAAAACTCCTCGTCCTTCGGGTTGGCGCCGGGAAAACCGCCTTCGATGTAAGCGACGCCGAGATCGTCCAACTTTTCTGCAATCTTGAGTTTGTCAGCGACCGTCAGGCTGACGCCCTCGCCCTGAGTACCGTCGCGCAACGTGGTATCGAGCAAGTACACGTAGCTCATTTGTTCATCTCCTCGCCACTCCCTGAGATCTCTATCTGGATCTGTCGATGGGATGCTACGTTTCAATATGAACGGAATCTTGAGAAATGTCCAGATCGCGTCGCATCGCGCTTGCGGTATAATAACGGTTGGCACTTTTGTACCAGTCCAAGAGGGAGGCTGCACCACGATGATTGCACAGCACGTGCAGGACACGGTGACCCTGAACAACGGCGTGAAGATGCCATGGCTCGGGCTTGGCGTCTACAAAGCGCAGGCAGGCGACGAAGTCGAACAGGCCATCCGCTTCGCTTTCGAAGCCGGCTACCGCCATATCGACACAGCGGCCTTTTACGCGAACGAGGAGAGCGTGGGCAAGGCCGTTCGCGAGTCGGGCCTGCCACGCAGTGAAGTGTTCGTCACCACCAAAGTGTGGAATACCGACCAGGGATACGACGCAGCACTGCGCGCGTTCGAAGCGAGCCTCAAGCGACTCGGCCTCGACTACGTCGATCTGTATCTGGTCCACTGGCCCGTGAGTGGCAAGTACCGTGAGACGTGGCGTGCACTCGAGCGCATCTACGACGAGAAGCTCGCTCGGGCAATTGGGGTGAGTAACTTTCAAATTCACCATCTCGAGGACATCCTCGCGAACAGCAACGTCGTCCCCGCCGTCAATCAGGTGGAATATCATCCCCTGTTGACGCAGGAACCTCTGCGGGCGTTCTGCCGGGAACATCACATTCAGCTTGAAGCGTGGAGCCCCATCATGCGAGGCAATCTCGATTTCCCCGTTCTTCAGGAGTTGGCACAGAAGTACGGCAAGACGCCGGCGCAGATTGTGCTTCGCTGGGATCTTCAAAACGAAGTCGTGACCATCCCAAAATCGGTTCGCAGAGAGCGCATCTTCGAGAACGCGGACCTGTTTGATTTCTCGCTGTCCGACGAAGACATGCGCCGAATCGACGCACTCAACCGCAATCACCGCTTTGGGCCCGATCCCGATACTTTCTAATGCAGAAAGCGCCCCTTGGGGCGCTTTCACTTTTTCAAACGCCTCAGTGTTCCACCTCGTAGCCAGCTTGCTTCCAAGCAGCCGTCCCGCCTTCGATGTACGCCACATTCGTGAAGCCCATTTGTTTCAGCAGGTACGCCGCCAGAGCCGCCTGTCCGCCGGCGCCACAAGTCGTGATGATGGGCCGGTTGCGATCCGCGAGGCGCTCATCGCGCAGTTCCTTCGGAAGTTCCAGATCTGCGCGAATTGGAAGCATGCCGAGCGAGATGTTGACGCTCGCAGGGATCAGCCCGCATGCGCCAGCGTCCGCTGCGTCCTGCACATCAATGACCAGGGTGTTTGGATTTTCCTCCAACCGCTTCTTCGCCTCGGTGGCCGACAATCCCGGTACATTCTCCTTGGCCTTTTGCACCATCTGCATGAAGGTCAATGCCACGAATATTCGCCCTCCTCCAAAGAGATCCTTACTTGTCCATTATACGCCTGAAATCAGGGCATCCGTCCACCCAATGTCGTGCCAGCCTACATACAGTGAACCATCGAAACAGAAGGAGGTGCTGAGACGATGTACGGTGTCTTCGGTGGGTACACCCGCCGGGCTGTTGTGTTTCTCATCATCTTCGTGCTGTTCATCCTCCTGGTTCCCTACGGCGCCTACGCCAATTGACGTGAATGTTTTCTGAGCCGCGCGCAATGCGCGGCTCCCCTTTTCACGAACGGCTCCGCCACGTCTGCCCCCGGCTGCTCTCTTCTCCGAATTCATGTATCATCAGTGCGAGGGGAGAGAGCGCATGCGTGGAATTGTGATTCTTGGGGCTGGATACGGCGGCCTGGCGGCTGCTTTGGAACTGGATCGGCATGGCATCCCGTTTACGCTGATCAACCGAGAGCCTTATCACACATTTAAGACCCTGTTGCACGAGGTGGCCGGGGCGCGCCACGATCCTCACACGTACGCGTTGTCGCTTGCGGACCTGTTTCATCGTGAGACAAGCGAGGTCGTCGTTGCGGAAGTCAACGCCGTGCGGCTATCGGACAAGCTGGTGGAAACCAACCGCGGGGCCATTTCCTACGGAACGCTCGTTGTGGCGCTCGGAAGTCGAACAGCCACCTTCGGGCTCTCTGGCGTGGCAGAGCACGCGTTCCGGCTGGACTCGCTGCGCGCAGCCATGGAACTTCACCATCATGTGGAGCGCGAACTCGAACGGTATCGTCAGACAGGGGACCCTGTTCATCTCAACGTGCTCGTGGCGGGCGGTGGACTCACTGGCGTGGAGCTCATGGGAGAATGGGCGGATTGGTTGCCGAAACGCGCGCGCGATCTCGGCCTGCCAGTCCACGACTTGCACCTCGGCTTAATCCACGCGCACGCCGAAATTCTGCCCGATGTAGACCATCAGCTCCGCGCTGTCGCGCAAGCGAAGCTCAGCGAGCGCGGCGTGGAACTCATTCTCAACGAACGCGTGGCAGGCGCTGAACCGGGCGCGTTTATCCTTGGCTCTGGCCGAAAACTCGAGGCTGGAACCCTCGTCTGGACCGGCGGTGTCGAAGCGCCCGCTCTTCTGCAGGAAGCGGGGTTGCCGGTGGACAATCGAAACCGAGTGGACGTGGACGAGTTTCTGATGGCCAAAGGAGTCCCTGACGTGTACGTCATCGGAGACTGCGCGCGCTTCACCGCCGCGCACGGCACGCCGCTGCCTCCCACCGGCCAGGTGGCAGAGCAGATGGGCCATCATCTGGGTGCCAATCTTGTGCGCAGTGCGCACGGCCGTCCGCCGCTTCCTTTTGTCTATCACGATCACGGCATGGTCGCTTCGCTCGGCCCCAGATACGGCGTGGCCGAGATCGGCACGCATCACGCGACCGGTGCCACCGCACTCGTGCTTAAGGATGGCTCGAAGATGAAATATTTAATGCATCTGGGCGGCCCTGTAACGCTGTTGAAACGATATCGACAATGGCTCGAGATTTGAAACAAACAGCCGCGGCGTTTCCGTCCGCGGCTGCTTGTTTCCTTCGACATTTCCCGAGAAATTGCGCCGTCAATCCGGTGAGACTGGCGGCCTAAGGGCTTTGCCCATCCCCGACAAAAAGCGTAAAAGAAAGCGAATGGCATACGATACATTCGGATCCTTCAGCAGCGCGAGCAGTTCGAAGATGCCGAGCGGCTTGCCATCAGCCACCGTCGCCTGTTTGACATCCGCCAACCCCTCTGCCACGCCGTCCACCAGGTTCGCCAATACCTCAGAATCCAATTTTCCAAGCGCCTGCGCCAAACCAATCGCATTCTGAAGCGCAGAAGCGTATTCGTCTCGGGCGAGGAGATCCACGACGTGGGCCATCACCCGGTCTCCTCGTTCGAGAAGCGCGGTCAACATGGGCAGCAAACCTTTGTCCTCAGCCAGCGCCACAAGCTGAATCAGCCGCTCCGCCGCCTGCTCCTCGTGGACCACAGCATCGGCCAAACGCTCGAGGACGCGCTGGCGCCGCTCCTCGAGCGTCTCTCCCCGGCGCTCAATCACACGAATCGGTTCTCCCATGGCTCAGCCCTCCTTCACGAGCGCGCCGTCCGTCACCAGCGGCACGTAGTCCTTGCGCGTCCACTTCTGCTCGACGTTGACCCCGGGCTGTGGGTTCGGCTTGCCGAGGCGGAAGTTTCCGCGCTTGATGGGCGGCTCGCCGCACGATTGGATGACCTCCATGCGAACGCGCATCTCCTTGTAGGCGGGCGTGTATGTGACGGTGTCGTGATCGCTCGACGTCAGGCGATTGACTGCCTCCTCATCCGCGTGGGACAAGAGGGGAACATACACATGCTTGCCAGACACGCGATCCGTCACAGCCACGCGCACCCTGATGCTTCCATACGGTGAGATGAGGCGCACCAGTGCGCCGTCCTGGACGCCGCGCTCCTTTGCGAGCTCCGGTGAAATCTCGACGAAGGTCTCTGGCACTTTTTCGTGAATACCGGGCACCCGGCTCGTCATGTTGCCCTCGTGGAAATGCTCCAGCAAGCGCCCATTATTCAGTTCCAGATCGTACGCTTCCTCCACTTCGATGGGCGGCGTCCAGTCGACTGGATAGAGCCGCGCCTTCTTGTCGGGGAACGCGAAGCCGTCCGTGTACAGAAGCGGCGTGTCGGTGCCGTCCGGAAGCACGGGCCACTGCAGACTCCGATAGCCTTCGAGGCGGTCATACGACGCCCCGCGGAACAGATCGGCCGCGCTCGCCATCTCCTCGAAAATCTCGCGCGGAGATGTGTAGTTCCAATTGGCGCCAAACCGGTTCGCGACCATCTGAATGATCTCCCAGTCAGGCTTGGAGTCGCCCAACGGATCCAGGACCTTGTACAAGCGCTGGATGCGCCGCTCGGTGTTCGTGAATGTGCCCTCCTTCTCAAGGCTCGGGCACGCCGGAAGGACCACGTCGGCGAACTGCGCGGTCTTGGAGAGGAAGACGTCCTGGACCACGAAGAACTCGAGTTTCCTGAGCGCGTCCTCAACATAGTTGGCGTTGGAATCGACCACCGCCATGTCCTCTCCGCAGAGATACATGGCCTTCAGCTTGCCTTCGTGAATCGCATCCACCATCTGATGGTTGTTGAGACCTGGCGTGATCGGCAACTCGACGCCCCAGAGTTTCTCCCACTTGCGCCGCTGTTCTTCGTTATCCACGCGCTCGTATCCCGGCAGGAACGGAGGCGCGCAGCCCATGTCGCCCGCTCCCTGCACGTTGTTGTGACCGCGCAGCGGATAGGCGCCCGTCCCTGGACGCGCCGCGTTTCCAGTCGCCAGCAGCAAGTTGCAGATGGCAGTTGACGTGTCGCTGCCTCCGCGGTGCTGCGTCACGCCCATGGCCCAGCACACCGCGACACGCTCTGCATCCATGATCATCTCGGCCACGCGAATGAGTTCCTCTTTGCGCAGGCCGCAGACTTCGCTCGCGTAGTCCAACGTGAACTTTTCAAGCGATCGGAGGTACTCATCGAAACCATTCACGCGATCCCGCAGAAACGCCTCGTCGTGCCGGCCCTGGTCGATGATGTACTTCGTCACCGCGGACAGCCACACCAAATCCGTGCCCTGGCGCGGCTGAATGAAGAGATCGGCGCGCGTGGCCATGATGTTGCGACGCAGATCGGCCACAATGTGCTTCTGGCCCCGCTTCTTCTGTGCCCGGCGGAGACGCGTCGACAGGACGGGGTGCGCCTCGGCGGGGTTTGCGCCCACGATGAGGACGAGATCGGCCAACTCGAGGTCCTTGATGGACCCGGTATCGCCGCCCAGCCCCATCGTCCGCCGCAGCGCTTCGGTCGCAGGCGACTGACAGTAGCGCGAGCAGTTGTCGATGTTGTTCGTGTGCATGACGGCGCGCGCCAGCTTCTGCATCAGGTAGTTCTCTTCGTTGGTCGTCTTGGACGACGAGATGAACGCGACGGCGTCGTAGCCATGCTTGGCCTGGATCTCCTTGACGCGCTGTTCGATCACGTCAAGCGCCTCGTCCCAGCTCACTTCCACGAATCGGTCGCCCCTGCGCACCAGCGGCTTGGTCAGGCGGTCCGGACTGTTCACGAACTCCCAGCCGAACTTGCCCTTGACGCACGTCGAGATCTGGTTGACCGGCGCCTCCATCTGCGGCTCGACCTTGAGGATGTGGCGATCCTTCGTCCACACGTCGAACGCGCAGCCCACGCCGCAATACGTGCAGACCGTCTTCGTCTTCTGAATGCGCGCCTCGCGCATCTCGTGCTCAATTTCCGAGACGACGAAGATGGACGAGTAGCCAGGTTCGACCTTCTTGGTGATGTCGATCATCTTGTCCAGCGTCGGTTTCTCGATGCCCGTGAGAAAGCCCGCTTCCCCGAGCATGGATTTTTCCATGAGCGCGTTGGTCGGACACACCGTCACGCAGTGGCCACACGAGACGCACGACGACTCGTTGATGGGAACATCGTTGTCCCAGATAACCCGCGGCACCTCGCGATCCCACGCGATGGAGAGAACCTCGCTCACCTGCAGGTTTTGGCACGCCTCGACGCAGCGGCCGCAAAGGATGCACTGCTGCGGATCATACCGATAGAACGGATTCGACATGTCGACTTCGTACGGCTTGGGCGTGAACGGGTACGCCTGATGCTCCACGCCCATCTCCATCACCGTGTTGTGCAGCACGCAGTTGCCGTTGTTGTTGTCGCACACGGTGCAGTACAACTCGTGATTTTTCAAGATGCGGTCCATGGCCTCTTTGCGGGCGTACCGCGCGGCCACAGACTTGGTGCGAACCTCCATGCCTTGGGCCGCAGGCGTGGAGCACGCGCGGGTCAGCTGTCCGTCGATCTCGACGATACAGGTGTCGCACGTCTCAATGGGGCCGAGCGCCGGATGATAACAGACGTGCGGATGTTCCTGCCCCGTGGACAGGATGGCGTCGAGCACAGACGCACCTTGTTCCACAGAGACTTGCTTGCCGTCGATCTCGAGTTGCACGGTTCCCGACTCGGCCTGGGCTTCGGTCCTGATATCGATCATGCCGATATCCCCTTTCTCTTTCAGTTTGCGCGAGAGGAGACAGACGGCCACGTAGACGTGCCGCGCCCCACGGCAAGGGCGCGGCCGATGGCGGGCGGGCGACGGAGCGAGCGACTCAAGCCTCGCGGCGGGACTTCGTCAGGTAGACGAGATAATAGGCGAGCGCGGTGAAAATCCAGCCGCCGATGGCGTTGCCGATGAACGCGCCGCACCATTCCTCGATGATCTTCCCCCATGAATAGTCGGCGCCGACCCACAGACCTGCCGGCAAGACGAACATGTTGGCCACGACGTGCTGAAAGCCGATGGCCACAAACGCCATGATGGGGAACCAGATGGCGAAGATCTTGCTCACGATGTCCTTCGCACCATACGCCATCCAAACGGCGAGGCAGACCAACCAGTTACACCCGATGGCAGACAGAATGGTCGGCCCGAACGCGAGCTTCGCTTTGGCCGTCGCGATGGCAATGACCGTCGCCTTGAACGGATCCGCCGTGAGCAGGTGCGCGCCGACGCCGAACGCGCCCGCCACAAACAGCGAACCCAAAAGGTTTCCAATCAGCACCCAGAACCAGTTGTACACGAGGCCTCCGATGCTCGCGCGGCCCGCGTGCACGGCGATGGGCACCGTCATCATGTTGCCGGTGAGGAGTTCGGCGCCCGCGATGACCACAAGCATGAGGCCGACCGGAAACACGGCGCCGCCGATTAGGCTCTTGATGGACGCGAGGCTGTCCGGCAGGCTGGCCGTCACCCGGATGTCGACGAGGAACCCGAGCGCAATGAATGCGCCTGCCAGAATGCCGAGAATCAGCAGCTTCCACCATGTTTCCTTCGACTTCTTTTCCCCGACCCCCACTGCCAGTTGCGCAATTTCCGCTGGACTCAAGAACCCGTTGCTCATTCGACTCTCACCCTTTTCTCCTCAGCGCTCTTCTGGTTCACATCGTGCCCAACCTTACCTTGTGCAGCGCGGCGAGCTTCATACCTAAAACAAAAACCATGATGACCCATCCGCTGCACACACAAAAAAAGACACAAATTGCCGCACATCGCGGTCAACTTGTGCCGATGTGTTCGCCTGCAGAACCTACAGGCCAACCATTCAAGCGCCGAGCCAATTGTTTCGTAGCGCGCCCACTCACGCGAATGCACCCGCCACGCGCCTACATTATACCACGTTCAAGGTGAAACCGAATACAACTCATTCTGCGGATTCTTGCGCTTGATTCGCTTGTTTGCCACAGACGAACCCATCCGGAAGGGGCTCTTTCGGAATGGAGCGCTCAAAAATGAACACCGAAACGCCCATGTCCTCCTCGACCTTGAAATCGGAGAACAGGTACAGAAATTTTGAGCCCGCCACCTCTTCGAGACCCTCCGGGACCTTCCGCTTGTACAGCTCCTGAATCATGCTCGTCCGCGCCAGGCGCACCATCTCGGCCCCTTCGGGTGTTCGACTGATAAACTTCTCCGTCGGCGTCAGATTGCCTTGCAGCACGGAGATGGCCATGTTGTCCACGAACACCGTGTGGATCCGCTCCGGCCCCTTGCCGAAGCATTCCTTCCGAACCCTGCGAACGATCTCGTTAAACGCCTGCTCGCGACTCCTCGGCATTCCCCATCGCCCCCGGCCGTCTCGCTCCTCTGACTCTATTGTAGCCGCTTCTCTTACGTCAGCCAAATGTGGCATTCCCCCGAGATTTCGTCTACAGTGACGTCAGGAGGCGATTCCATGAGCATCGTCTTTGCAGCCATCGCACCACACGGCTTGCCCGTTCTCCCTGAACTGGTCGGCGAGGGTCCGGACCTGATGGCCAAAACGCGCGCAAGCCTTGTCGAACTCGGCCGCGCCGCGAAGACCGCCGATCCCGACGCGTTCATCGTCATCACCCCCCACGGCATCCGCGCGGAGGGCCAGTTCACCCTTAGTGCAAGCGCCTACATGGAGGGCGAACTCAGCGAGCAGACCGCGGCACTCATGGTCCGCGCCCACCGTCCCGACAAGGGCAACTTTGTCCACATGCGCCGCGCCGTGGATCGCGAGCTCGCGCGAAAGATCGCAAAGTTCGCTTCCTCCCACCTGCCGCTCGCGGTCCTCAACTTCGCCACCGCGGAAGGTCCGCTGTCCACGCTCCCGCTCGACTGGGGAACCATCATCCCGCTTTTCTTCATGCCGGATCGCCCAGTGGTGGTGATTCAGACGGCGACGTCGCGCCCATACGAAGAACACGTTCGTCTCGGCCAAGCGATTCGAGCCGCATGCGATGCGCTGCATCGCCGGGCTGCCCTGATTGCGAGCTGCGACTGGGCGCACGCGCACGCAGAAGACGGGCCGTACGGCTACCACGAAGACGCCGCCCGTCTCGACGCCGAGGTGGAGCAAAACATCGCGTCGGGCCGACTCGAAGAACTGGCGGCGTTACCGAGTGAGAGGATTCAAAACGCGCGGCCCGATGGCATTTGGCAGGCGCTCGTGCTCGCAGGGGCGGTGCCCAAGGAAGAGCGGCATCCACACGTCCTTTCGTACGAGCGCCCCACGTATTTTGGCATGTTGTGCGCCCAGTTGGTGTGAAAAGACCCTTGTCAACTAACGGTCACGGCGCGCCAATGACCGGCTCGCGAAGATGGGGCGACACGATGACGGTGTCAAGGACCCGCGCCACACCGTCCGCGCGCGTGGTGACCAAGCGGTAGGACCCCGCTTGTCCAAGCAGAAAACGGCGCCTGAGCCGATTCGACGCGTCCGACATCGGCTGGAACGCGTTGCGTTGAAGATCCGCCGTGCGCATCTGACACGAGAGCGCCTGAGCTCCTTCGACGTCGAGCTCCCAGCCGAGTGGCACAGACAGGACGAGCGATCCGCGGTCTGCCTGCGCTCCGCGGCCGGTATCCCGTCCGTCGGTGTACGCGTGCGGAGAGACCGGTGCCGTAATGGCGCGCCCGTCCGTGTAGGCGTCGGGCGATGTGGGCGCCGTGACCCCGCGCCCGTCCGTGGCCTCCGCAGACGACGCTCGCGGCGTTGCGACGGGCCGAAGATCGACCGTCACCACGTGGTGGGCCGTATCGAGGCGAACCGCGTGCACGGTCGGACCGTACACGATCTCGCGGGTCGCGCCTGATGTCGCCTGCGGGCTAGCGGGTGAGACGCCCGAGATGGCGAAGGAGAGCAAAAGAGCGGGCAGCATCGAACATCCCTCCATGCAACCAGTGGATGTCCCTTAGCTTGCCCGCCATTTTCCTTTTTCATCCATACATCAATCACACGCCGCCAAGAGGTGCCGCGGCGCCTCGAGACGCCTCGCGCAGGGCTTCGTCGACGCTCGATCCGGCAAACTGGCTGCGATACAACTTGGCGTAAAATCCTTCCTTTTCCAAGAGCTCGCGATGTGTTCCCTGCTCGATCACTCGGCCGTGATTCATGACGAGGATCTGGTCGGCGTTTTGAATGGTGGACAGCCGGTGCGCGATGACAAAACTCGTCCTGCCCTCCATCAATCGTTGCATCGCCTCTTGAATCAGAAGCTCGGTTCGCGTGTCCACGCTCGAGGTGGCCTCGTCCAGAATGAGAATGGCGGGATCGGCCAAAATGGCACGGGCGATGGTGATGAGCTGCTTCTGTCCCTGAGACAGGTTCGATGCCTCTTCATTAATGACGGTGTCATAGCCGTCTGGCAGCGTGCGAATAAAGTGGTCCGCCCGCGCCGCTCGCGCCGCGCGAAGGATCTCGTCCTCAGTGGCGCCGGGCCGTCCGTACGCGATGTTCTCCCGGATGGAGCCGTGGAACAGCCACGTGTCCTGGAGCACCATGCCGTAGAGATTGCGGAGATCCGCGCGCGTCATGTCGCGAATGTCGACGCCATCGATGGTGATAAAACCCTCGCGCACGTCGTAGAACCGCATCAGCAGATTGACGAGCGTCGTCTTGCCAGCTCCGGTCGGGCCGACGATGGCCACGGTCTGTCCCGCCGCGACCTCGAGATTCAGATCCTCGATGAGCGGCTGATCGTCCTTGTAGCGGAAGGAGACGTGGTGAAACGCCACGGCGCCCCTCGGATCGATCAGGCGCACGGGCTCGGCGGGATCGGGCACCTCCTCCGGCTCATCCAGCAGCTCGAAGATCCGCTCCGCGGACGCGATGGTCGACTGAATGACGTTGGAGATGCTCGAAAGCTGGGTGATGGGCTGGGAGAACTGGCGCGCGTACAGGATGAACGCCTGGATGTCCCCAATGGTGATGGTGCCTCGCGCCACAAAAAGCCCACCAATCACGCTGACAAGCACGTACCCCAGGTTGCCGATAAAGTTGTTGAGCGGGAAGATGAGCCCCGACACGAACTGTGCCCGCCACCCCGACTCGTACAGGGCCTCGTTGTGGCTGTCGAACGTCTCCAGCGCGCGCCGCTCCATGTTGAACGCCCGCACGATGGCGTGCCCGGTGTACATCTCTTCGATGTGGCCGTTCAAGAGCCCCAAAGACCGCTGCTGACCCACGAAAAACCCCTGCGATCGCTTCGTGACAAACCGCGTCACGTAAAACGACAGCGGCAACGTGAGAAACATCACGAGCGTCATCAGCGGGCTGATGGACAACATCACCGCGATCACGCCGACAAACGTCACGATGCTCGATACGAACTGAAGCAACGCCTGCTGCAGGGTGTTGCCGATGTTGTCGAAGTCGTTCACGAAACGGCTCATGACATCGCCGATGGGGCGCCCGTCGAAGAACGAAAGCGGCAAACGCTCGAGCTTCGCGTACACGTCCCGCCGGAGCGCGTACACGGTTTTCTGGGCCACGCCAGCCATCAAGTACTGCTGCAGGTAGCTGAACAGGCTCGACAGCACGTAGAGGCCCGTCAGTTCCTCCAGCACGCGCACAATGTCCACCCAGTTGAACGCCGGGCCGGGCAAATGCATCCACTTGTGCCGCAGCCCTGCGACGAGATCGTTCGTGATGCCCTTCATGACGTCCGGGCCAAGGATGGAAAAGAGCGTCCCGAGCACGGTCATCACGAACACCAGAGCGATGCGCCATGCGTGCGGCCGGAAGTACTGCATGAGCCGGCGCGCGGTTCCGCCGAAATCCTTCGGCTTCTGGACGGGCATTCCCGGCCTCATCCCGCCGTGGCGCATGGGCATAGGCGGACGCATGGCTGGCATCTCCCGCCGATCCTGACTCATGCCGTGACCTCCTCTCCGAGCTGCGACCGGACAATCTCCCGGTACACCTGACAGTTGGCGAGCAACTCCTCATGCGTACCGATCCCGGCCACGCGCCCCTCGTCCAGCACAACGATTTGGTTCGCATCGCGAATCGTGTTGACGCGCTGCGCGACAATGATGACCGTCGCCGTGCTCACGGCCTCCCGCAGCGCCTGGCGTAGGCGCGCATCGGTTCGAAAGTCGAGCGCGGAGAAGCTGTCGTCGAAGATGTAAATGGGCGCTCGGCGCACAAGCGCCCGGGCGATGCAAAGGCGCTGCTTCTGACCGCCCGAAAGATTCCTACCGCCCTGCTCCACCACCGCGTCGAACCCGTTTGGCATCTGCTCGACGAACTCGAGCGCCTGCGCGATGCGGGCGGCTTCGCGCACCTCTTCGTCCGTCGCGTCCTCACGGCCCACCCGGATGTTGTCCGCGATGGTGCCGCTGAACAGGACGGATTTCTGCGGCACATAGCCAATCTGCGCGCGCAGCGCCTCCTGGTCCCACGCGCGCACGTCGATCCCGCCCACGAGCACGCTCCCGGACTCCACGTCGTAGAAGCGAGGAATGAGGCTCACGAGCGTCGACTTGCCCGATCCCGTCCCGCCGATGATGGCCGTCACCTCACCCGGCCTTGCGACAAACGAAATGTCCGAAAGCGCAGGCGCCTCCGCGCCGGGATAGCGGAACGTCACGCCTTGAAATTCCACGAGCCCCTCGATATCGGATGCCGACCGCGGCGATTCCGCATCGCGAATCCTGGTCGTCGTGGAGAGAACTTCCCAGATGCGGTTGGCGGACGCGTTTGCGCGCGGGATCATGAAGAACATCATGGAGACCATCATGATGGCGAACAAGAGCTGCGTCACATACTGGATGAACGCCATCAGCGAGCCAATTTCCATCTTTCCGGTCGCCACGCGCACACCGCCGAACCATAGGATGGCGATCACGGCCAGGTTGATGACGAGCATAAGCGCCGGCGACAGTGCGGCCATGATCTTCTGCACGCGCGTGGTCGTGCCCGTGAGATCGGCGTTGGCGCGATCGAACCGCGCCGCCTCGCGCGCGACCTGGTTGAACGACCGGATGACGCGAATGCCGGTCAGGTTCTCGCGCAACACGCGATTCAGCACATCAATCTTTCCCTGCATGAGGCGGAACAGCCGGCTCGCCCGGCCGAACACGAGCACAATGACGCCCGCGAGCACCGGGAGCATCAGCCAGACCACGACGGAGAGCCTGGCATCCGTGTAGACAGCCATGAGCACGCCGCCGATGCAGTTGAGCGGCGCCATGATCATCATGCGCAGCATCATGTTGACGAGCTGCTGCACTTGGGTGATGTCGTTCGTCGTCCGGGTGATGAGCGACGCCGTCGAAAACCGGTCGATCTCCTCCAGTGAAAACGTCTGCACGTGCGCAAACAGGTCCCGCCGGAGGTGCTTGCCGAAGCTCGCCGCCGTCTGCGAGGACAGGTAGCTCGCCGTGATGGAGAAGCCCACCGCGACGATGGAGACCCCGAGCATGAACCCGCCCATGCGGACGATGTACGCCAGGTTGCCTTTCAAGACACCGTTGTCGACAATTTCGGACATGAGCGTCGGCAAATACAGGTTTCCAAGCACCTGCAGGAAGATGAACGTCACGATGAGAACAATGCGCAGCCGGTACGGCCGCAGATAGGGAAAAAGCTTGCGCAAGCCACCCACCCCCGATGTGCACTGGCGACAGGCGCCAGCAAACGCCGCATGGTATGATACTCGTGAAGCCTTGAAATCGCGTTGAAACCGCCATCAACGCCGCGAAGGAGTGACCTCATGGAAGCGCCGAAGGCAAAAGCGATTCCGAAAGTGCTCGAGATTCATGGAGACCGCCGGATCGATCCATACTACTGGCTCCGGGAACGCGACAACCCCGATGTGATCCAGTATCTCGAAGACGAGAATACATACTACCGGTGGTTCATGGAGCGCATCCAGCCGCTCACCGACGAGCTGTACGACGACATGGTGGCCCGCATTCCCGACGCGGAAGAGCGCGTTCCCGTCCAGGGAGACCAATACTTCTACTACACGCGCATGGAAAAGTCCTTGCAATATCCCATTCACGCTCGCAAGCGGGCGGCCTCGCGCGAGGCGCTGGCCGCTGCCGAGGAGGAGATTGTCCTCAATTTGAACGATCTCGCCGGCGACGGTTACCTGAGTGTAACCGTGCTCGCCACGAGCCCGGACGAGAAGCGGCTCGCGTACCTGGAAAACCGGGACGGGACGGATCGGTACACGCTTCTCGTGAAGGATCTCACCACGGGTGAAATGTTGCCGGATCGCATCGAGGGCGTATTCATCGACGGCAGCGTCGCCTGGAGCGCGGATGGCCAGTACCTGTTCTACATCACGGTCGACGAGGCGCAGCGACCGTACCGCCTGTACCGGCATCGACTTGGCGATCCGGTCGAGCACGACGCGCTCGTGTACCAGGAGGACGACGAGACCTGCATCCTCACGCTCGCAAAGTCGCAGAGCGGCAGATATTTGTTCCTCACTTCCTCGACGAAGACCTCGACGGAGGTCCGCTACCTGCCGGCGGACGATCCGCTCAGCGAGTGGACCGTGTTTCGCCCGCGCCAGGCCGATGTGGAATACGAGCTCGAGCACTGGGACGACGCGTTTCTCGTCCTGACGAATCTCCATCGCCCGAACTTCAGCCTGTTTCGCCACCCCATCGCGCCGTGCGAGGACGAGCGCCTGGAGGAGCTGTTCCCGTACGACGAGGCCCGGTATCTCACCGGCGTTCACCCGTTCCGTGAGGCCGTCGTGATCGAAGGCCGGGAAGGCGGCCTGACGCAGATCTGGACGTTTGCCAGCGGGCGCCTCACGCGGCTCGAGTGGGACGAGCCGCTTTACACCGTCTCCGTATCGGCGAATCGCCGCTACGACACGCGCGAGGTGCTGATCCAATACGAGTCGTTTCTGACGCCGCGCACCACCTACGCGCTCGATCCCGTGAGCGTCACCAGGAAGGAGCTTCACCGCCAGCCGGTCAACGGCCCGTACCATCCGTCCGACTACGTACAGGAGCGCCTCTGGGCGAAGGCGAACGACGGGACCGACGTCCCCGTCTCGCTCGTGTACCGGAAGGATGCGCGCGCAGACGGACCCGCGCCGTGCATTCTCTACGGATACGGCTCCTACGGGCACAACCTGGATCCCGTCTTCATGCCGACGCTGCTCCTCCCCTTGCTCGATCGCGGCGTGATTTACGCCATCGCGCACGTCCGGGGCGGATCCGAGATGGGCCGGCACTGGTACGAAAACGGCAAAATGCTGCGGAAGAAGAACACGTTCACCGACTTCATCGCCTGTGCAGATGCGCTCATCCGCGAGGGCTACACGTCGCCCGAAAAACTGGCGGCGGACGGGCGGTCCGCGGGCGGCCTCCTCATGGGCGCCGTGGCCAACATGGGCGGGGATCGGTTTGCCGCCATCTCCGCCGGCGTCCCGTTTGTCGACGTCGTCACCACCATGCTCGATCCCACCATCCCGCTGACGACGCTCGAATGGGACGAGTGGGGCGATCCGCTCGACGAGACGTACTACTTTTACATGAAGTCGTACAGCCCGTACGACAACGTCGAGCCGAAGCGCTACCCGCACCTGATTGTCACCACAGGGCTCAACGATCCGCGCGTCGCGTACTGGGAACCTGCCAAGTGGGTCGCGAAGCTGCGCGCCACCAAGACAGGCCAGGAGGCGCTCGTGCTCAAAACCCACATGGGCGCCGGGCACTTCGGATCCTCTGGCAGGCTCGAGCATTTGCGGGAGTCGGCCGAGATCCACGCGTTCTTGCTCTACCACATCGGCGTGTCGCCAAAGCGTTCAACCGCTTCCTGATGCTGACGCCAACCGAAGGGGGTACACGACATGACCACGTTTCGCGCCTACATGGTGGAACAGGACGGCCACGCACACCGCGCCGGCGTCCGCGAGCTCACCCTGGACCAACTGCCCGAAGGGGAGGTGCTCATCCGCGTCCGCTACTCGAGCGTCAACTACAAGGACGGGATCTGTTCCCAGCCCGCCAGCCGCCTGGTGACGCGCTACCCCATGGTGCTCGGGATCGATCTCGCCGGTGAAGTCGTCGAATCGCGGGATGCCCGATTCCGACCGGGCGATCCCGTCATCTGCACCAGTTACGATCTCGGCACGGGCCACTTCGGGGGCTTCAGCGAATACGCCCGCGTGCCTGCCGACTGGGTGGTCCCGCTTCCGGACGGGCTGTCGCTGCGCGACGCCATGGTGCTCGGCACCGCCGGGTTCACCGCCGCACTGTCCCTGTACCGCATGGAGCAAAACGGCGTGTCTCCCGCCATGGGCGCCATGCTCGTGACGGGCGCCACCGGCGGCGTCGGCGCGACCGGCATCGCCATTGCCAAACGGGCCGGGTACCGCGTGGTGGCGTCGACCCGCAAGGACGAAGCCGCCGAATGGCTGAAAACCCTCGGTGCGGACGACGTGGTGCGCCCCGACGCGCTGTTGCTGCAGGAAGGCGAATCGTACCTGAATGTGAAGGCTCGCTATGCCGGTGTGATCGACCCGGTGTCGGGCAAGTACGTGCCACACCTGCTCCAGCGCCTCGAGTACGGCGGCTTGATCGCCATCAGCGGCTACACGGGCGGGCCGGACTTCACCGCAAGCGTGTTCCCGTTCCTCCGCCGCCAGGCGGCCATCATCGGCATCGACTCCGTGTGGCTCGACATGGAGACGCGCCGCGAGATCTGGCGGCGACTCGCCGGACCGTGGAAGCCGAGCGACGAGGCGCTCAGCCACATCGGCCACGACATCACACTCGACGATCTCGACAGCGCCCTGAAGCAGATCCTCTCGGGCCGGGTGCAGGGCCGCGCCGTCGTCAACCTGTGACACCAAGCGCCCTCGTCTGCAACTCGTACATCTGGCGATAGCGGCCGCCGAGCGCCATCAGCGCGTCGTGCGTCCCACGCTCGACGATCTCGCCCTGGTCGAGCACCAGAATGAGGTCCGCATCGCGAATCGTCGACAGCCTGTGCGCGATGATGAACGTGGTGCGCCCCCGCTTCAGGACCTGGAGCGCATCTTGGATGATGCGCTCCGTTTCGCTGTCGACGTTCGCGGTGGCCTCGTCGAGCACCAGGATGGCCGGATCGAAGGCGAGTGCGCGCGCGAACGAGATGAGCTGCCGCTCCCCAGCGGAAAGGGTGCTGCCGCCTTCGAGCACCGGCTCGTCGATGCCGCCCGGAAGGTTCCTCAGCAGCCGATCCGCCCCCACCTCCCGGAGCGCCTTCTCGATGCGCTCGCGGCTCACGCGAGGATCCCCGAGACCGACGTTCCACGCGATGGTCCCCGTGAACAGGTACGGATCCTGAAGCACGATGGCCATGTGCTGCCGCAGCTGTTGCGGCGGAATCTGGCAGATGTCCTGCCCGTCGACCCGGATGGCGCCGCGATCCGCATCGTAGAAGCGGAACAGGAGATTCATGATGGAGCTCTTGCCGGAGCCCGTGTGGCCGACGAGCGCGACGGTCTGCCCGGGCTTCGCGCTGAACGAGATGTCGCGCAGCACAGGATGAACGCCGTCATACGAAAACCAGACGTGATCGAACTCGATCTCGCCGCGAAAGCGCGGAATGGCGCCATATTCGGGTTCCACGCCAGGTTCGTCGAGGAGTTCGAAGACGCGCGCGGCGGATGCCCGCGCCTGCTCGAGCGTCGCGAGCTGATTGACGATCTGCGTGAGCGGTTGAAACAGGCGGTTCAGGTAATCGACGAACGCGTACAGCACGCCGAGCGACACAATGGGTTCGAGATGGAGCGATCGCCATCCGAACCACGCGATGATGGCCGCGAAGAACAGGTTGCGCAGGACGCCCGCGAGGTTGTATCCCGTGGCGGAGTTGATGCGCAGAAGCCTCGTCTGGCCGTCGTAGTAGGCCTGGTTCATCTCGTTGAACTCGGCGGCCGTCCGCGCCTCCCGGTTGAACGCGCGGATGATGGGCATGCCCTGGATGGTCTCGTTCAGCATGGCGTTGATCTCGGAGATGAGCGCGCGCACGCGCAGGTTGACCTGCACGGTATACCGGCGGTAGAGCCAGATCCAAAGAAACAGGATGGGCAAAAGCGCGCAGGCCAAGAGGGCGAGATCGACATTCAGGATGAAAAGTGCGACGTAGATGCCGAGCATCGTCACGGCGCTCGAGAGCACGTTCGCCAGCACGTTCACGTAGAAATCGCGAATCGACTCCGTGTCGTTCGTGATGCGGGAGACGATTTTCCCTGCAGGCGTGTTGTCAAAGTACGAAACGGGCAGACAATGAATGCGATGAAAGACGTCGCGGCGCATGCGCTGCAGGATGCGGTTGGCGGACACCTGCAACAGATACTGCTCGCCGTACAGAAAGACTGCGGAAGCAGCGAGCAGCGCGAAGTACAGCAGGGCGAGCCGGATGACGTTCGGCAGCTCGGGCCGGTAGAACGCGAACATCTGCGCCCGGCTGATGGGACGTGCTGGTGCCGTGCGCCAGTGACCCGCCACCTCCTCGCGGATTTCGCCGGGCCGAGGACCCGCCGCGATGGCCTGCACGGTTCCCGGCAAGAAGTATGGGGTGGTGCCGAGCGTCATGAGCGTGTGCGGCTGTTGTCTCGGCGCTCCATGTGGCAGCTTGTCGCCGCGCACGTACAGCTGGCCATCCACGCGCACCGCGCCGGGCGCACCCGCGGGGGCCCGATACCAGACCTGCTGCACGCCCTCAATGTCCCGGTTGATGATGGTTTTCGCGACAAACGGACCCGCGAGTTGCGCGGTCACCGAGAGCACGAGCAAAACGAGCGCCGCGACGATGGCGCCGCGCGCGTGCGCCGCATATTGCACCAGGCGACTTCCGACGCGGACCGATGCCTGGCGATTCATCGCACATCCCCCCTGTCCGCCCCGGTGAGCGACGGTTGCGCTGCCCCTGACGCACTCTCTCCCGACGTCTGCGCGTCTTCGGCGAGATCGTCCGAGGCTTCGCCGAACGCCTGCTGATGCAGGTACTGCTTGGCGTACCAACCCCCGAGGCGCATGAGATCCTGAAACGTGCCCTCCTCCGCGATCCGGCCGTCGTCGAGCACCACAATGTAGTCCGCGTGCTGGACGGCCGACATCCGGTGGCTGACGATGAGGGTTGTGCGCCCCTGCCTCACGCGGCGGATGGAGCGCAGGATGTGCGCCTCCGTGCGCGCGTCCACGGCCGACATCGCGTCGTCGAGAATGAGCAGGTCGGGATCCAGGATGAGCGCGCGGGCGAGCGCGATTCGCTGCTTCTGCCCACCAGACAGCGAAATGCCCCGTTCGCCGACGAGCGTGTCGAGCCCGTCCGGGAGCCGCGGGATGTCCTCCGCAAATCCGGCGAGATGGAGCGCCCGAAGGACCTCGTCGTCCGTCGCGCCGTGCTTGGCGAAGCGGACGTTGTCCCGCACGCTGCGCGAGAAAAGCATCGGATTCTGCGGGACATAGCCAATCAAACGATGGAGCGCGTCGATCTGAACGTCTTGAATGGGCAGCCCGTTCACCAGCAGGCGGCCGCGATGCCCCACGGGATACTCGCGAAGGAGTTGCTTGACGAGCGTGGACTTCCCGCTCCCCGTCCTGCCCACGATGCCAAGCGTCTGGCCGCGGCGAACGGCGAGATCGATGTCCACCAGGTTGTCCCGCTCGGAGGACGGGTAGCGGAACGAGTAGCCCTCAAAGCGAATCTCGCCGATGCACGGCACTTCCACCGCGCCGTCCGCGTCCACCACGTCGGGCTCGTAGGCGAGCGTCTCGTTCACGCGGTCCAAGGACGCGTTGCCCCGCTGCATGATGTTGATGAGTTGCCCAAACGCGAGCATGGGCCAGATCAGCATGCCCAGGTACACGTTGAACGACGTGAGCTGGCCGACGGTGAGCTGACTCTGAAACACCTGATACGTGCCGTAGCCAAGCCCAATAAGGTAGGTCACGCCAACCAACAGAGTGATGGTTGGATCGAACAGCGCGTCAATCCTCGCCACGGCGATATTCTTTCGATATACGTCCGCCATTGTCTCGGCGAAGCGGCGCTCCTCGTTCTGCTCCTGCGCGTAGGCCCGCACCACGCGAATGCCAGCGACCGTCTCGAGGACGCGATCGTTCATGTCGCCGAAGGCGTCCTGCGCCCGCTCGAAGCGGTCGTGCAGCATCTGGCCGAATTTCGTCATGGCGAGCGCAATAAGCGGCATGGGCACGAGCGAGAACAAGGTGAGCTTCCACCCGTCGAGCACCGCCATGGTGACGAGGATGGTCGCCGAATACGTCGTCGAGTCGATGAGCGTCAGAATGCCAAATCCGGCCGTCTGCATGACCGCATTCAGGTCATTGGTCGATCGCGCCATGAGGTCGCCCGTGCGATTCTGCTCGAAAAAGCGCGGCGTCATCTTGAGAAAGTGCGCCATAAGCCGACGGCGCAGCGACAGCTCCAGCGTCCGGGCGCCGGAATACAGCTGATACTGCCACGTCACGCCGCACACGTACGACACGACAATGGTCAGGAGCAAGGCGCCCACGAGCTCAGTGAGCGCCCTTAGCGTCATGCCGTGCTGGCTCATGAGATCGATGGATCGCCCGACGAGATAAGGCGGAATCACGTCGACGACATTGAGGAACAGCAGAAGTCCGACGGCGATCCCGTATCGCTTTCGTTCCTCCCAGAAGAAATGGCGAAGCTTCCACAGCACTTGAAACACAAACAGGCCCCCTAGACGCAAAAAGGCATGCCTCGCGCGGCATGCCCAGTCCGAGTGTGGAATGAGTTGGCGCGAGCCGCGTGTGCAACTCGCGCCAGCGCCCTAGACGGCGCTTGCGCGAGGAGGTCGAGCCGCAAATGGAAACGCGAATGGCTTGGCGAGTAGCTGTAGCGTCGTCATCCGAACCATGGGCTTCGACCTCCTCTCTTCCGTGCAGACTGTCAGAATTGAACATATCACTTCTGGTGAAGCGCGTCAACGCCGAAGAACCTCGGACGCAGAACAACTGCCGCATGGACGAATATTCCAAGTATGATACACTTACAATGAGAAGAGCGCCGGAGTTCGCGGCTCCGACGCTCAGGCACCGACGCCTGGGCAGGATCCCTGCCCGCTGCTATACGCATCAATAGCTTTGAGCAGTGACCGCCCCAAGGGCCGTGAACCTATGGGGGCGGTCACTTGCGCGTCAAGGCAAGAACCAAGGCGACAACCAGCGACAAACACGTCATCACGAACGATCCAAACTGAATCAGAAGTGACAGCGCATCCGCCACGGTCATGCCCTCCCCCCTCCCGCCTGATGAGACGGGCAGGGAGTGACCCCCAAGATGGTGCCTCCTTTTACTCCACCAAGTTCCAAACCGCACGCGTAACGATAGACAAAATATTGCCTCCTGTGTAGAAATCCTCACGAATCCTCGCAACGAGTCACATTGGATTAGGCATTGAGACAATCGCTGTGAAAGAATAGACCTGAACCTTTGCAAAGGAGGTCTTTCGCATGAAAGGTACCGTGATCCACGCTCCTTGGGACGTCCGCTACGAAGATCGAGAAGACCCGCGGATTGAGGAACCCACTGATGCCATCATTCGCATCGTCGCCACCTGCGTGTGTGGTTCCGATCTCTGGACGTACCGCGGGCTGAACCCCATCGAGAAACCCATCCCCATGGGACATGAATACGTCGGCATCGTCGAAGAGGTGGGCCCGGACGTCCGCCACGTGAAGCCAGGACAATTTGTGATTGGGGCGTTTTTCGCGACTGATGGCACGTGCCCCATCTGCCAAGCAGGGTACCCGTCCTCGTGCGTCAATCGGCGCAGCATCCCCGGCGCCCAGGCGCCTTATGTGCGCATCCCCTGGGCAGACGGCACGCTCGTGCCCACGCCGGGCATGCCGGATCGCGCCCTCATTCCAAGCCTCCTCACGCTCTCGGACGTGATGGGCACAGGCTGGTTTGCCGCGGACGCTGCGGAGGTGCGTCCAGGCAAGACCGCGGTGATTGTCGGCGACGGCGCTGTGGGACTCTGCGCCGTGATCGCGGCCAAGCAGATGGGCGCCTCGCGGATTATCGTGATGAGCCGGCACGAGAAGAGACAGGCTCTGGCGAAGGAATTTGGCGCCACGGACATTGTGGAGGAGCGCGGAGAAGCAGGAGTCAAGCGCATCCTGGACATGACGGACGGCCTCGGCGCGGAGTCGGTGCTCGAATGCGTCGGCACAAATGAATCCATGATGCAGGCCATCCAGTGCACGCGCCCGGGTGGGCATATGAGCTTCGTGGGCGTACCACACGGGGTGTCCTTGGACGGACGGTTGCTGTTTTACAAACAGATTCACCTGCATGGAGGTCCGGCGCCGGTCCGCCGATACTTGCCGGATCTCATCCAGTTGGTGTGGGAGGGAAAGATTCAGCCCGGGAAAGTGTTCGATCTCGAACTGCCGCTTGAACAGGTGGCGGAAGGTTATCGAGCGATGCACGAGCGCCGCGCCATCAAAGCCCTTTTGTGGCCGGACGCGTGAGTCTTGTCGCGAGACGTCAAGGGAGGAGTTTGCATGAAAATTGTCCGCAACCGAGAGCGCAAACCGTCCGCTGGGTCCTCCGCGACCTTCACAGGGCGCGTCTCCATCACGCCCGTCTGGAACGCGGAGGAGCCATCCCGCGTGGGCGCGGCGGTCGTCCGATTTGAACCCGGTGCACGAACGGCGTGGCACACGCATCCGCTTGGCCAGCTGTTGGTCATTCTGGAAGGCGTGGGCTGGGTTCAACGAGAAGGCGAATCGGTCCAGGAGGTTTACCCCGGGGACATCGTTTGGTTCGAGCCTGGCGAAAGGCACTGGCACGGCGCTTCGCCGGAACACGCCATGGCGCACATGGCGATTCAGGAAGCTCTCGACGGTTCGCCGGTCGATTGGTTGGAGCACGTCACGGACGCCGAATACCGGCGCGACTGAGAAACGGTTCCCAAACCGAGTGCGGGGAAGGCGGATGGATTCATGCGCCCCCTTCCCCGCGCGCCCTCCGCAACTCGGGGACGAACCAGCCGACGCAAAGGATGGCGGCGAGCGTGGAAAGTCCGCCGACGGCGATGGACGCTCCGGGCGGGAGCAGGCTCCCCACAAGTCCCGCGCGGAGATTGCCGAGCTGCGGACCGCCCGTCCCCACCAGGTAATCCACGCTGGAAATGCGTCCGCGCAGGCCGTCCGGCGTGCGCTGCTGGATGAGCGTCGAGCGCATCACCACGAGGATGGAGTCTGCCGCGCCCATCAGCCCGAGCAGGGCCACGCAGAGCCAGACGAAGGGGGCGAGTCCGAGGCCCCCTGCGGCGATGGCCCAGACGGCACAGGCGACCAGAATGGCTTTGCCTTCGGACCGAATGTGGCGCACAGGGCCCGACAGGGCCAGGATGACCAGGCCGCCGATGCCGGTGGCGCCCATCATCAGGCCGAGCGTCTCCGGCCGGCCACCGAAGCGCTCGCTCACAAGCGCCGGCAGGAGCGCGGTGGGCACGCCGAGCACGGTGACGCTGAGGTCAGCCAACATGGCGCCGAGAAGGGCGCGCGATCGCCCCAAGAAGCGCAGTCCCTCCATCACGCCGCTCAACATGCCCCCCTGCTTGGCATTGGCCTCTGGCAACATGGGCGGCAAACGATAGATGGCGTAGAGCGCCGCGAGAAACGTCGCCGCGTCGCAGGCGTAACACCATCCGAGTCCGGCGAAACTGGCGATCACGCCCGCAAGCGAAGGCCCAGCGACCTCCCCAAAGCGAATGGCCAAGGTGTTCAGCGTCTGCCCCGCTCGGACCTGCTCCTTGGGCAGAAGGCGCGGCACAAACGTCCGGCGCGCGGGGGCGTTGATAGCTCCAAGCACCGACTGCGCGCACAACAGCGCGTAGATGAGCCAGAGCGCGGACCACGCCATGAGCGCCTGCACAGCGAGGACTGCGGACACGAGCATCTGCCCGGTTGTGGCGAGAAGAGCGAGCTTGCGGCGATCGACGCGATCGCCCACGCTTCCGCCGAGGAGCACGAACAGCGCACCTGGCAGCACGCTGGCGAGGCCCGTCAGCCCGACATCGAGGGTGCTGTGCGTGGCTCGATACACCTGCAGCATGACCGCGAAGGGCGTCATGGTGCCCCCGAGCGTGGAGATGCCGCTGCCAATCCAGAGCCGCAAAAACGCGGGCGACGTGCGAAGCGGCGTGATATCCAACATCGCCGAGCGGAACACGGCTTTAGGCGCCATGGGCATGGATTCATATCACCCTTTCGCGGCCTCGCTCACCGCTTGGCAATTTGCTGGACGATGGCGGTGACGCCGCTCGTTTCGCACGAGGGAGATGGTGTAGAGCGCAAGCGCCAACCAGATGCACGCAAATCCTATCGCGTCGGCCCGCGTGAAGGCTTCGTGATCGACCGCGAGGCCAATGACGAGTTGCAGGGTTGGGGAGATGTACTGGACCATGCCGAGGGTCGCGAGGCTCAACCGCTTGGCGGCCATGGCGAACAGAAGCAGCGGCACGGCCGTGAAAAGGCCGCTGAGGACAAGCAACGCCATCTGCCAGCTTGTGAGCTGAGTGACGGTCACGCGATGTGTGGCGAACGTGGCGGCGAGATACGCGGCAGCGAGCGGCAGGGCCAGCGTGGTTTCCCACGTGAGGCTTTGCACGGCGTCTGCATCCACGCGCTTTTTCACCACGCCGTACAGGCCGAACGATCCGGCGAGCGCGAGCGCCAGCCAGGGTACCTGTCCGTAGGCCCCCATCATGATGCCCACACCCGCCACGGCGACGACGAGCGCCCCCCACTGCCAGCCATCGAGCCGCTCGCGAAAGAGGAGCAGGCCCAAGAGCACGTTCACAATGGGGTTGATGTAATAACCGAGGCTCGACTCCACCACATGCCCGGTGTTCACCGCGACGATGAACGTCAGCCAGTTCACCGTGATCATGAGCGAACCGAGCGCCATGAGCCGCGCCCGGCGTCCGTCGCGCATCACGCCCGCCACGCTTCGCACGCGGCGCGCGAGCGCCACCCAAATCCAGATGGTCAACGCCGAAAACACCATCCGATACGACAGGAGCTCATACGGAGACATCCGCTCGAACACGTTCCAATACGCAGGGAGGAGCCCCCAGCCCGCGTAGGCCAAAAACGCGTACCACAGCCCTTTGCGATCCGTCACCGCCGCGCCACTCCGTTTCTCTCTCGTTCAACGCCCTTCATCATAGCGCAGGATGACAGCGCGCGCACCCCCTTTTGCGCGCAGGCGTGACCGCGGGCGAGTTTGCGGATGACCTCGACCAGCCGTGCGCCGAACCTTCCGCTTCATCAGTGGCCGCGAAACGCGGGCGTCCGCCGTTCCATGAACGCGCGCATCCCTTCGCGCGCATCCTCCGTCGCAAAGAGCAAATAAAAGAGATTTCTCTCCGCCTCGAGGCCGTCCGCGAGCGTCGTGTCCATCGCCTGATACACCGCTTCCTTGATGCAGCGAAGCGCCACGGGCGGCATCTCGGCCAAGCGCTTGCCAAGTTCCACCGCCTCAGCCACGCACGCCTCGTCCGGGACGACGCGGTTCACGAGCCCGAGCGCCATGGCCTCCTGTGCGGTGATGGGCTCGCCCAGCCACAGAAGCTCCAGGGCCCGTGCCTTGCCCAGCCTGCGGGCCAGCCACTGCGTGCCTCCCGCGCCGGGCATGAGCCCCAGCTTCACCTCCGGCTGACCGAACTTCGCGCCCTCGCCCGCGATGACGAGATCGCACGCCAGGGCGAGTTCGCATCCCCCGCCCAGCGCGAAGCCTCGAACGGCGGCAATCACGGGCTTGTGAACCCCACGAATCCGATCCCAGACGCGAAACTGATCGCGCAGCTTCATGTCGACCGCGGTCGCATCCGCCATTTCCGCGATATCCGCGCCTGCCGCAAATGCCTTGTCGCCGCCCGTCACGACGATGGCGCGCACCTGCGTCTCGGTGTCCGCAGCCTCGAGGGCCGCAACCAGTTCGTCCACAAGCGCAAGATTGAGCGCGTTCAGCCGCTCGTCGCGCGCGATGCGGATGACGCGGACCGGGCCATCATCGTGGATGGAAAGGTACGCCACGAGAGCACCTCCCTACCGAAGTTCCGCCCACAGTCGATCCGGCTCCTCCAACAGTTCTCGCACGCGGTTGGTGAAGCGGATGGCCATGCCGCCGTCGATAATGCGATGGTCGAACGAGAGGGACACGTGGGCGATGTTGCGGATGACAATCTCGTTGTTGCGCACCACGGGGCGCGGGGCCATCTTGTGAATCCCGAGAATCGCCGATTCGGGATAGTTGATAATGGGCGTCGCGTACAGTCCCCCGACCGCGCCGGCGTTCGAGATGGTGAACGTACTGCCCGTCACCTCGTCGAGCGACAGGCGGTTCTCCCGCGCCCGCCGGGCGAGATCGGACACCTCGCGCCCGATTTCGAAGACCGACTTCTGGTCCGCGTGCTTCACCACGGGCACGATGAGCCCCTGCTCCGTGTCGACCGCGATGCCGATGTGATAATAGCGCCTGAGGAGCACATGCTCCTGCGCCTCGTCCACCGACGCGTTGACGTACGGGAACTCCTTGAGCGCGATGGCCACCGCCTTGACGAAGAACGCGAGCGATGTGAGTTTCACGCCGCGCGCCTCGGCGTACGGCCGCAGCCGCTCGCGGAGCGCCTCGATGCCATCCATCTCCACCTCATCGATGTGCGTCGCGTGCGGAATGATCCGCTTGGCCTGCACCATGTGTTCGGCAATGCGCCGCCTCAGACCGCGCAGCGGCACCTGTTCCACCAGCTCGCCCGACGCCTCGGGCGTTGCGACGCGGGATGCGGCCGTAGGCTGGGCTTCCACCGCATGCTCGGTGTGTCCACGGTCCGGTTCCACCGCAGGCCCGCGCCCACCCTCCGCAAAGCGGCGCACGTCCTCCTCCGTCACCCGGCCGACCGGGCCCGTCCCGTCGATCTCGTCGATATCCACCCCGAGCTTGCGAGCCAACGCGCGCACGTGCGGCGTGGCAAGCGCGCGCCGCTTGCCTCCTCGCCGCGCGGCTCCACTGGCCCCAGGTGCGGCAGTCGCTCGCCCCTCTTGCGCTGCACTTGCCTGCGTGGCGGGCTTCTCCTGCGCGGATGCTTGCACTTCGGCCGCAACAGGCGCCGCCACCGAAGCTGCCGCAGCCGCCGGATGAGCGCCCGCCTCACTGATGACCGCGAGCACCGTGCCCACGGGCACCACCTGCCCTTCGCGCGCCACGATACGCTCGATCACGCCCGCCACCGGAGACGGCAGCTCCGCCGCCACCTTGTCCGTCTGCACCTCCACGAGCGGCGCATCCTGCTCCACCTGGTCGCCTTCCTTCACCACCCAGCGCAGAATCTCGCCCTCGTGAATGCCCTCGCCGATGTCCGCCAGTTTGAATTCCATATCCGTCTCCCGCCTCAGAACGTGATGGTCTCTTCAATCCCCGCGCGAATGCGCGCTTCGGTCGGCATGTACTCGTCCTCCAATGCGAAGAACGGCACCGGCACATCGAATCCAGCAATCCGCTTGACGGGCGCCCGAAGGTAGAGCAGGGCCTCCTCGTTGATCAGCGACACAATCTCGGCCCCGAGCCCCGCCGTCTTGTGCGCCTCGTGCACCACCACCGCGCGCCCGGTCTTCTGCACGGACTCCACGATGGCGTCGCGATCGAGCGGATACAGCGTCCGCAGGTCGATCACGTCGCACGCGAAGCCCCGCTCGCGCTCGAGGGACTCCGCCACCTTCAGTGCAGTGCGCAGCATAGAGCCCCACGCGAACACGGACACGTCCTCGCCTTCGCGCACCCGCTTGGCTTTGCCAATGGGCACCCGGTACAGCCCTTCGGACACCTCTTCGCGGAATGCACGATACAGCTTGGTGGGCTCCAGGAACACCACCGGATCCGGATCTTCAATGGCCGAGATGAGAAGCCCCTTGGCGTCGTATGGGCCGCTCGGCACAACCACCTTCAGCCCCGGCGTGTGCGCGAAGAAGCTTTCCACGCTCTCGGCGTGGAGTTCCGGGCCGTGAATGCCCGCGCCGTACGGCGTGCGGATGGTCATCGGCACCGGAAACTGCCCCTGCGACCGATACCTCATCCGCGCGACGTGCGAAAACAGCTGATCCAGCGCAGGGAAGATGAACGCCAAAAACTGAATCTCCGGCACCGGGATGAGGCCGTTGACCGCCATCCCGATGGAGGTGCCGATAATGGCCGACTCCGCAAGCGGCGTGTCGATCACGCGCTCCTCGCCGTACTTCTCGAGAAGGCCGTCGGTCGCGCGAAACACCCCGCCGTTTTTGCCGATGTCCTCGCCGAGGAGCACGACGCGCGGATCGTCCGCGAGCTTCAGATCGAGCGCCTCGTTGATGGCCTGGACCAAGTTCAACATCCTGCTCATACGGACACCCCCTCGCGGGTCCTGCGGTACTCCTCGCGCTCGGCGGCCAGGTGCCATGGCTCTTCCGCGTAGACGTGATCGAACATCATCTCCATGTCGGGCGGCGCGATGGCGAGCGCCTCCTCCACAGCCGCCTCCACCCGCCTCTTGACCTCATCCTGAAGCTTCGCCTCGTCGGCTTCCGACCACAGCTTTTGCGACTCGAGGTACAGGCGCAGGCGCACAATCGGGTCCCGTTTTCGCCAGTCCTCCACGACCGCTTTCTGATCGCGGTAGCGCGTCGGATCGTCCGCCGTCGTGTGCGCGCCCATGCGGAAGGTCACCGCCTCGATGAGCGTCGGCCCGAGGCCGTGCAGCGCGCGCGACCTGGCCTCCTTCACCGCGCGGTACACCGCGAACGCGTCGTTGCCGTCCACGCGCACGCCCACGATGTCGTACGCAATGGCGCGCTGGGCAATGGTCCGGGACGCGGATTGGCGAGAAAAGGGCACGCTGATGGCGTATCCGTTGTTTTGACAGAAGAAAATCACCGGCAGGTGGAAGACGCCCGCGAAGTTGAGCGCCTCGTGAAAGTCGCCCTCGCTCGTCGCGCCGTCGCCGAAGTACGCGATGCTGACCGCGTTCTCCTTGCGATGCCGGCTCGCCCAGGCCGCACCGACGGCGTGCAACACGTGCGTCGCAATCGGCACGCTTGGCGGAAGGATATGCCTACCCTCCGGACTGCGAATGCCTTCCACGCGCCCCGACCAGTAGAGAAGGACGTGTGCGGGCGACTGCCCAAGCACCATCGTGGCGGCGTGATCGCGATACGACGGGAACACGAAGTCCTCCGGCGCGAGCGCCATGGCGCTTGCCACCTGCGCGGCCTCCTGGCCCTCGAACGGCGCGTAAGTGCCAATCCGCCCCTGCCGCTGCAGCGCAATGGCCTTCCGGTCAAACGCGCGGGAGAACACCATGTGGCGGTACATCGCCACCATGACCTCCGGCGGGATGTCGTCCACCGGCCCCGCCAGCGTGCCGTCCTCCTTCAGGAGGTGAATTTCCTCGTACAACCCTTCCGCCTTGGCGATTTCCATGAGCCGCTCTGCCCGATCGTGTTCGGCCAACATGCCAAGACCTCCTCATTCGATGGAATGCTTCATAGCGCGAAGAAATGCGTCGTTCTCCTCGGACGTTCCCAGCGAGACCCGCACCGTCCCGGGAACGCCGAGACCTTCCCCGGCTCGGACGATGATACCATGGCGCAACAGGCGATCGGCGACCGCGACGCCCGATCCAGGCACTTCAAACAGCAGGAAGTTGGTCTGCGACGGATAAACGCGAAGGCCCATCTCGACGAGCGCCTGGGCGACGCGATCCCGCTCTTTGGCGTTTTGCTCGCGACACATCGCGACGAAGTCCGGATCGTCCAGGGAGGCGAGCGCGGCCACCTGCGCCAAACGACTCGTATTGAATGGCCCTCTTACCTTGTGTAGTAAGGAGGCCACGTCCGGGTGCAGCGCGGCGTAGCCGATGCGAAGTCCCGCGAGTCCATAGATTTTGCTGAACGTGCGCAGGACGACGAGATTCGAGTGCGCGCCGAGCAGCGGAATTGTCTGCAAGTAGTCATCCGACGTGACGTATTCGTAGTACGCCTCATCCACGACCACCATCACGCGGTCGGGCACCTGATCGATGAACTGACGCAAGGCATCCTTGCCGACGGTCGTACCCGTCGGATTGTTGGGATTGCACACGAAGATGAGCTTGGTCTTCGCCGTGATGGCGCCGAGCATGGCGTCGAGATCGTGCACACCATCGCGGCACGGCACCTTGACCGACACGCCGCCCTCGATGGCCACGTTCTGCTCGTAGCGCGTGAAGGTAGGATCGGCCATGACCACTTCGTCCCCCGCCTCGAGAAACGCGCGCGTCAACAGGCCGATGATCTCGTCAGAGCCGTTGCCAAACAGCAACTGATCTTCGCCGACGCCGAGCCTCGCGGAAAGCTTTTGCGCGAGCGCAGGCGAAAAAGACTCGGGATACAGCGCCGCGCGCGCCATCTCCTCCGCGACGGCCGCGGCTGCCTTCGGCGAACAACCGTAAGCGTTTTCATTGGAAGCCAGCTTGACGACCTGTACGAGGCCGAGCTCGCGCTGAACCTCTTCAATCGGCTTGCCGGGTACGTAGCGGCCGACCTGTGCAAGCGAGCCGCGCGCCGAAATGGACCCCGTCCCCACCGATGACACCTCCGGTTTGACCAAAGCAAGCGCTTGCTTGACTATCGTAAGCATACCAGACTCCGCGAGAATGTCAAGAGAGGTCGCAGGCGGATCTTCCATTCCGTGTTATTCTGGAGATCGACAGGACGTTGAGGCTAGGTCGTCCCATCCGCGGGGGAGGTGGCTCATGTACATCCCAAGATCCTTTCAACTACAAGACGCGCGTCTCATCGAAACCGTGCTTCGCGAGCACAGCTTTGCCGTCCTCGTGACCTCGGTCGGCGAAGACATCATGGCGACTCACGTCCCTCTCGTCTACGATCCGGCCGAGGCGGCGCTCTTCGGACACCTGGCGCGGGCCAATCCCCAGGCCAAGCATCTTCATGAGGCTCAGTGCCTGGCCGTCTTTCAGGGGCCGCACGCCTATGTCTCACCCGCCTGGTACGGACTTGCTGAGCAGGTGCCGACGTGGAACTACCTCGCCGTCCACGTGTACGGCCGCGCGCGCGTCATTGAGGAAGAGGAAGCTGTCGCGGCTCTTTTGCACCGCCTTCTCATCGCGTACGATCCGCAGTCCCCACTTCCCGCCGATCGCGATCGCGCGTACTATCGAAACCTCATGCGCGGCATCGTCGCGTTTCGCATCGACATTGCGCGCATCGAGGCGGCGGCGAAACTCAGCCAGAACAAGCCACTCGAAGTCCGTGCGCGCGTCGTGCAAGCGCTTGAATCCCAAGACGACGCCGATTCTCGCGCTGTCGCCGCTTGGATGCGGCGCCTGAGCCTCACCCACCCCGGTGACCACGCCGGAAATGAATCCAAGCCGAAGGGAGCCTCCTGACATGTGCGTCTCGCCTTACGTTCAGGACCACTATGCGGACGACTTCGCCTGGTGCTACGGGTGCGGTCGACTCAACGAGCACGGACATCACTTTCGGACGCGCTGGGACGGCGACGTCACCGTCACGGAAACGCAACCTGACCCTACGTACACGGCGGTGCCGGGCTTTGTATACGGCGGCTACCTCGCCTGCCTTGTCGACTGTCACAGCACCGGCTCTGGGTCGCTCGCGCTGCTGCGGGCCGCAGGAGGACAACTGGGGAAAGGCACACCCGTGCCGCGCTGCGTGACGGCCTCCCTGCACGTGGAGTACCGCAAGCCCACGCCCATGGGGGCAAACCTGCGCGCCGTGGGACGCGTGGTCGAGGTGACGGATCGAAAGGCCGTGATCGAGACCCAGGTCTTCACCGGCGACACGGTGTGCGTCGAGGCGCGCGCGGTGGTGGTGAGCGTCCCCGACGCCATGCGCCCGCAGTGACGCCCGCGGTGAGGCCGACATGGCCTACGATAGCCCTGATCGAACGGACTCGGCAATCGCCAAAAACGCGGCCACCAAAGGAGACGTGTCCCGGCGGCGCCACGCCACACCAAGCTCGACCGTGGGTGACTGGCCATCGATGTGCAGATAGCGGACATCCCGCCGGTGCACGCGCTCCGTGGCGCTCGGGACGATGCTGACGCCGAGTCCCGCCGCCACGAGCCCCACAGCTGTCTGCACTTCCGTCACCTCGAGCCGCACCCGCGGTTCAAACCCCAGTGCGCGCGCGAGCGTGATGAATCCGTCGTAAAGTCCCGGCCAGATGGCGCGCGACACCAGCACAAACGGCTCCTCCGCGAGTTCCACCAAGAAGAGCGACGATCGCGCCGCCAGCGAGTGCTCGCTCGGCACCACAGCGACGCAGTCGTCCCGCTCGACGAGCCGGATGTGGAGATCCGGATGCTGCGCGGGCAGCCGAACCACGCCCACGTCCACCTCGCCCGCAGTGAGCGCCTCCATCTGCGCCGGCGTAGGCATCTCCCTAAGCACGAGTTCGACGTCGGGATGCCGTTCCTGGTACGCGCGTATGACCTCGGGCAGCCAGCCGTACGTCGCGGACCCCACGAACGCCACGGACAGCCTTCCCACTCGGCCCGCGGCCGCGTCTCGAGCCGCTTTCACCGCCGTCTGCGCGTCGGCGAGCACCTTGCGCGCTTCTGCGAGCAGCGCGCGGCCCGCGTGCGTCAGTTGCACGCGCCGGTTCGTCCTGTCGAACAGGGTCACGCCAATTTCGTCCTCGAGCTTTTGAATCTGCTGACTGAGCGGGGGCTGAGTGAGACCCAGGCGCTTGGCCGCCCTTCCGAAGTGAAGTTCCTCGGCCACGGCCACGAAGTATTCGAGTTGGCGCAATTCCGTATCCATCCGCCCCTTCGGACTTTTGATTCACGATACATATCATTAACGATGAAATTATATATTAGACGTCTCATTTTGTGTGGCGTATCCTGAAATCAGCAAAGCATTGCACTGTCTGGGGGGATTCACGTGCGGTCATTCGTGCCATCGTTCCTTCAACCATCTCGCCTGAGAGATGTCGGGATCGCGCTTGTACAAATCGCAGGGCTCTATGCCGTCACGGCGCTTTGCAACGCTGTGGTGCGGTGGCTGCACCTGCCTGTCCCGGGCAGCATCCTGGGCGTGGCCCTGGTGTTTGCACTGCTTCAATCCGGCATCGTGAAATTGCGCTGGGTGGAGCAAGGCGCAGATCTTCTCATTCGAGAGCTCCTGCTGTTTTTCATTCCGTCCTCGGTGGGCGTGATGGCTTATGCGCCGCTCATGCGGCAGGACGGCTGGAAGGTCGTCGCCGTTGTTGCCGTGGGCACCGTACTGGTGATGGTGGTCACCGGAGGCGTGGCAGAAGCGGTGTGGCGCGCACGCAACCGGACGCCCCGCGTTGAACAGAACCCGTCGCGGGAGGCGAACGCGTCGTGATGTGGCTCGGCCTCGTATCCACGCTGATCGCTTACGCCGCTTGCAAAGCGCTGTATCGCCGCTTCCACGTGGTCTTCCTCAACCCTATGATCACGTCGCTCGTGGCACTCGTCCTGTTCCTGCACTTCGCGCACGTGTCCTACGCCACGTATGACGCCTCCGCTCGCTGGCTGACCTCGCTCCTCGGCCCAGCGACGGTGGCCTTTGCCGTGCCCTTGCACCGCCACTTTCCCGTTCTCAAGGCGCACTGGCCGGAGTTTTTGGTGAGCCTCACCTTCGGATCCGCCACCGGGATCACGGGTTCGGTCCTTTTGGCCAGGCTGTTGCGGCTCAACCACGCCGTGGTGACGAGCATCGCGCCGAGATCGGTCACGACGCCCATCGCCATGGACATTTCGCAGGCCATTGGCGGCATCCCGACCTTGACGGCCGTCTTCGTGATATTGACCGGCATCACCGGCGTCGTTGTGGGACCGTGGCTCTTGCGGCTGTTACGCCTCAAATCCCCCGTGGCCCGCGGCGCGCTGTTCGGCATGGGCTCGCACGGCATTGGCACCGCGCGCGCGTTCGAATACGGCGCCATGGAAGGCACGTGCTCGAGCCTCGCGATGATTGTCGCGGCGTTCATCACGCTCGGCCTCGCGCCTGCGCTCGTGAGCGCACTTGGATGACCAGGCCAGGAAACAAGCTCCGATCATGCAGCCGCGCGTTCCGGACATGCTATGCCTGAGGTGATGGCCGTGGGCGAGCGATCCGAATTCACGCCGGGTTACAAAGCGCCGAACAACGGCGTCTACATCGAGGTGGGGGCGCATCCCGACAGCGAGGATCTCCACCATCCGAAGCGTGTATACCTTCACAAAGGCGAACGGTTCCCCGAGACCACCAACGACGACCGCAAATGGCGCCGCATCAAGACGAGCCACAAACACTGAAAAAAGCAGCGCGGGCACATGGCCCGTGCTGCCCTTCTGTTTACGCCTCTTCTTCCCAGGACGCGTCGGGAAGCTCCGGCTGCGCCTCCACCGCCACGAGCTTGCGCTCGATTTGGCGCGATCGCGTCGCGGCGCGATCAATGGCATTGGACGCCTCCTCCAGCTTTTTGCGCGTTCGCGCGAGCAACTCGCCGAACTTGCCGAACTCCGTCCGAATCGCGCCGAGCAGCTGCCAGACCTCGCTGGAGCGCTTCTGAATCGCAAGCGTGCGAAACCCCATCTGCAGGCTGTTGAGGAGCGCCGTAAGCGTGGTCGGCCCGGTGACAATCACGCGGTACTCGCGCGACAGCGACTCCCACAAACCACTGCGGCGCAGGACCTCGGCGAACAGGCCTTCCATCGGAAGGAAGAGGAGCGCGAACTCGGTGGTGTGAGGCGGGGCGATGTACTTTTGGCTGATGGACTTTGCCTCGTCGCGGATGCGCGCCTCAAGCGCCTTCGCCGCCTCCAGGAATCCAGCTTGGTCGCCCGCATCCTGCGCCTCCACAAGCCGCTGATAGTCTTCGAGCGGAAACTTGGCGTCGATGGGTAGCCAGACGGGATCGTCCCCCTCCCGTCCGGGCAGCCGGATGGCAAAGTCGACGCGCTCGTCCGATCCCGGCTTGACCGCGACGTTTCGCGCGTACTGCTCGGGGCTCATGATCTGTTCGAGGAGCGCGTCCAATTGCACCTCCCCGAGGATGCCGCGCGTCTTCACGTTGGAAAGGACGCGCTTGAGATCGCCGACGCCAGCGGCGAGTGACTGCATCTCGCCGAGACCTTGGTGCACCTGCTCGAGGCGCTGACTCACGAGCTGGAACGACTCACCCAGGCGGCGCTCGAGCGTCTGATGAAGCTTTTCGTCGACGGTCAGACGCATGCGCTCGAGTTCTTTGCGGTTTTCCTCTTGCAAATACTGGAGCCTCCGCTCAACCGTCTCGCGCGTCGCTTCGAGTTGGCGGGCCGTGAGCTGCGCCCACTCGCTGAATCGCTGGCTGAACGACTCAAGCTGAGCCCAATCCTTCTCGTTCCACTCGCCCAGCGCGTGCAGAAGGTTCTGATGTTGCAGCGAGATGGTCTGCGCGAGACTGCGCGAGGCTTCCGCCTGCGCGCTCATCAGCGCCTGGCTCTGGGACTGAATCGCCTGCGACATCTCCATGCGCAGGTCTCGCAGCGCCCGTTCGTGGGCCTCGAGCTGAGCGATCAACCGCTGTTGATTGCGCTGCGTCAATTCCACTCGCCAGATTGTCCATGCGGCAAACCCCAGCAACACGAGAAGCAGAACGATGTCGATTGTGTGCAAACCACGACCTCCTACGCGTATGCCAGAAACGGCCTGCCGGCGCGCGGAAGACCTGTTCCGCCGGCCGGAGGCCGTCCTCGCTGTCTCCATTGTACCTCGTAGGACACCACGGCGCGACGCCATGCGCGCGCCGAGAAACTGCGCCTCGCGGTCCTACCTCACGCGTCCACCCGCTCGAGAAGCGTCGCCACGCCCTGCCCCACACCGACGCAAAGCGTGGCGATGCCGTAGCGCGCCCCCGTGCGCACAAGCTGCTTCGCGAGCGTCCCAGCGAGGCGCGCTCCTGAGCAGCCGAGCGGATGCCCCAGCGCGATGGCGCCGCCATTCGGATTCACCTTGGCCGGATCGAATCCCAGCTCGCGGATGCACGCCACCGACTGCGCCGCAAAGGCCTCGTTCAACTCCACCCAGTCGATCTCGTCCACCTGCACCCCCGTCCTGGCGAGGAGCTTCCGCACGGCGTACACCGGGCCAATTCCCATCACGCGCGGGCTGACGCCCGCCGTCGCGCTCGCCACCCAGCGCGCAAGCGGCTTCAGGCCGAGTTCCCGCCCCTTTTCTTCCGACACGAGCACGAGCGCCGCCGCGCCATCGTTGATGCCCGACGAGTTGCCCGCCGTCACCGTGCCTCCCTCGCGGAAGGCGGGCTTGAGCTTCGCGAGCGCCTCCATGGTGGTGTCAGGCCGCGGATGCTCGTCGCGATCCACCACCATCTCCTGCTTCTTCTCCTTCACAACAACGGGCACAATCTCCTCCGCGAAGATCCCGTCCGCCTGCGCTCTCGCGGCCTTCTGCTGGCTCGCGAGCGCAAAGGCGTCCTGGTCCTCGCGCGAGATGCCAAATTGCTCCGCCACGTTCTCGGCCGTCTCGCCCATGCTCTCGAGCGGATACGGAAACTGCGGATTCGGCATGCGCCAGCCCAGCGTCGTGTCCCACATGATCTGATTGCCGCGCACGTATTCCATCTCCGGCTTCGGGAACACGAGCGGCGCGCGCGTCATGCTCTCCACGCCCCCCGCGATGGCGATGTCGATCTCGCCAAGCGCAATCGCCTTCGCCGCCTGATTCACGGCCTCCAATCCCGACGCGCACAGGCGATTGACCGTGACGCCGGGGACGTGCTCGGGGAAGCCCGCGAGGAGCACCGCCATGCGCGCCACGTTCCGGTTGTCCTCGCCCGCCTGATTGGCGCAGCCCATGTACACTTCCTCGACCTGGCCCGGTTCGATCCCGGCCCGCTCGCAGACGTGCTTCAACACGTGCGCGGCGAGATCGTCCGGGCGGACGCGCTTGAGTACCCCGCCCTGCCTGCCAATGGGCGTCCGCACGTACTCGACGATCCACACATTTCGCATGTGAAATCTCCTTTCATCGAAGAAATACAGCGAAGTCAGAGCCTATCGGCCCTGAAAACGCGGCGGCCGCTTCTCGAGAAACGCCCGCACGCCCTCCTGGTGATCCGCCGTCTGGCCGGCCTCTTTCTGCAGCACGGCCTCGAGCTCGAGCGACTGCGCCAGCGTCTGCTCCATCCCCTCGTAGTGCGCGCGCTTGACGAGCCCGATGGCGCGAGTGGGCATCGAAGCCAGTCGCTCTGCGAGCCCCATCGCCTCGGCCATCAGCCTGTCGACAGGCACGACGCGGTTGACGAGGCCCATCTCGTAGGCGCGGGAAGCGTCGACGCGATCGCCCAACATGGCCAGTTCCATGGCCCGGCCGAGCCCGACGATGCGCGGCAAGAACCAGGTTCCGCCGGAGTCGGGAATGAGCCCAATATTCACAAAAGCCTGAATGAACGTCGCCGATTCGGAGGCAATGCGAAGATCGCAGGCAAGCGCCAGGCTGACGCCGGCGCCGGCCGCAACGCCGTTGATGGCGCAGACGATGGGCTTTTCGAGGTGCGTCATGGTCAGAATGAGCGGATTGTACGTCTCTCGGATGACCTTGGCGTAGTCGGCATCGCCGCCGCCGAGATCCAGGTCCTGACCTGCACAGAAACCGCGGCCCGCACCTGTCAAGAGGACAGAGCGGACGTCGCCGTCCTCTCCTGCGGCTTGAAACGCCTCGCGCAGGGCGAACAGCGTGTCCCGCGTCAAGGCATTCACCTTTTCCGGCCGATGGAGGGTGACGACCATCACAGCCCCCTGGTGTTCCACGCGAACGCTTTCATGCATGCGCCGATGCTCCCTTCTTTCTCCCCTGTTCATCATAGCGCAAAATCCGCTGGAGCGGCTAGAAGCTGCGCGGGACCCCGCGCAGCTTCTCTCACCCATTGCGCATCACCAGGCGAGCGAGATGTGCTTGATTTCAAGGAACTCGTCCATGGCGTGATGGCCGCCCTCGCGCCCGAGCCCGCTCTCCTTGAAGCCGCCGAACGGAGCCTGCGTCTGCACCGGCGCTCCGTCGTTGACACCCACGATGCCGAATTCCAGCGCTTCGGCGACCCGAACGGCCCGGCCGAGATCGCGCGTGTACACGTACGCCGCGAGCCCATAGGGCGAATCGTTCGCGAGGCGGATAGCCTCGTCCTCGGTGTCGAAGACCGCCACGGGGAGCACGGGCCCGAACGTCTCCTCCTCAAGCACGCGCATGCCGCGCTCGACGCCCGTCAGCACGGTCGGCTCGACGAAGTAACCTTTGGCGTAGTCTCCCTCGGTCAGGCGGTTCCCTCCGCAGACCACGGCTGCGCCCTTGGAGCGCGCGTCTTCGATGTGGTTAAGCACCTTCTCGAGGCCGCGCTCATTGATGACCGGGCCGACTTCGACATCTGGATTCCTGCCGTCGCCCACCTTCGCCTTTTTCACGCGCGCCACCAGCCGCTCGACGAAGGGCTCCGCGACAGAGCGCTCGACATACAGGCGGTTCGTGCAGATGCACATCTGACCTGTGTTGCGGAACTTGCTCTCGAACACGCCCTTCACCGCGAGATCGAGATCGGCGTCGGCGAACACGAGCGTCGGGGCGTGCCCGCCGAGTTCGAGGCTGACGCGCTTGACGTGCTCGGCTGCGCCCGCCATGAGCAGCTTGCCGACGCGCGTACTGCCGGTGAAGGCGATCTTCGCCACCTTCGGGCTCTTGAGGAACGCTTCTCCCACCTTGTCGGGCTGTCCAATCACGAGGTTGGCCACGCCTGGCGGGAAGCCCGCCTCGTGGATCAGCTCAAACAGCCGGATGGCGGAGAGCGGCGTCGCCTCGGCTGGTTTCAGCACGACCGTGCATCCCGCGGCGAGCGCCGGCGCGATTTTGCGCGCCACCATGTTCACCGGGAAGTTCCACGGCGTGATGGCCGCCACGACGCCTACGGGCTGCCGATGCACGAGGATCCGCTTGTTGGGAAAACTCGACGGAATGGTCTCCCCGTAGACGCGCTTCGCCTCTTCCGCGTACCACAGGAAGTAATCGGCCGATCCGACCACTTCTCCCTTCGCCTCGCGGATGGGCTTGCCCATCTCGGCCGACACGAGCTCCGCGAGCTCATTCCGATGCTGATACACGAGCTCGTACAGGCGATACAGGTAGCGGGAGCGCTCTCTCGCCAAAAGCCGGCTCCACTCCGGGAACGCCGCGTGCGCCGCGTCGATGGCGCGGAGCGCGTCGCGATGATCCCCGAATGCCGCGCGTCCCACCACCTCGCCGGTCGCGGGATTTCTCACCTCCAGCGATTCCCCCGAAATCGAATCCACCCATTCCCCACCGATGTACATCTTCTGGATGTCCGTCATGTCGATCTCCCTTCTCTCTTCGGCCCGCGCCTCACGCCATCGCCCGAATGCGCGCCTCGATCTTCTCCTTCGGCAGGATGTACTGCACGACATCGCCCTCGCCAATCCGAGCCTTGTCGTGTTCCGCCCAGACGCGGCAGTCCACCCTCGGACCCTCCACCCGCGTCACCTCGGCGTAAAACGAGACGCGTTTGCCGACGGGCGCCGGCGCCAGATGCCGCACGGACACGCTGTGGCCGATGCCTTCCTCGCCGTCTTCAAGGTAGTCGAGGATGGTTCGCCGAGCCACCCATTCCATGTACGAAATCATGGTCGCCGTTGACAGAACGGGATGTACGCGCTTTCCAAGGAACGAAGGACACATGTCCTCGGTCACCGTGATCTCCCACGACTTCTGTTGACCTGGCGCCAGCCCTTCGCGCATGGCCTTCACCTCCGCTCCGAGCGTCACCCCTCGTCGACCTGGCCGACCACCATCGTGATGATGTCGCCCGCAAAGCTCATGACATCCTTCGCCGCGGCCTTGTTCTCGGGCGATTTCATGGCCTGCTTGAACGTCTCCTCGTTCTCGAAGTACATCTCCGCCATCAGATAGTAAGGCGCCTCGCCGCCCATGGCGTCGGACTTGATGCGCGTCACCTCGGCGCGCACGAGTCCAGGCACCTTTTCCACCAGCGGCAGATGCACTTCGCGATAGTGCGCCTCGAACGCCTCCACGTCCGCGGGCTTTTTGTAAAGCGCAATCAATTTGATCATACCTCAACTCTTCCTTTCTCGCATAGGAAATGGATACCCGGGCGGTTTCGCACGCGTCACGCGTAAACGTGCCGGCGATCGACCACCCGCACGGCCTTGCCCTCGCTGCGCGGCAAGCTGCCCGCAGGCACCGCGCGAACGTCCGTGCTGAGCCCAAGGACGTCCCGAAGCCTCGAGGCGACGCGGACGCACAGGGCCTGCTCGACGCCCGGTTCGGCCGCATCGCGCGCCTGACGCGCCCACACCACGTCGAGCTCGACGAGCACGGTCAGCCGATCCAAACCGCCCTCGCGTTCCACCACAATTTGGTAGTGCGGCGAAAGCCCGTCGGTGGCGAACAGGACCGCCTCAATTTCCGACGGAAACACGTTCACCCCGCGCACGATGAGCATGTCGTCGATCCGCCCCTTGATGCGTGTCATCCGCGCGTGCGTGCGGCCGCACCGACATGGCTCGGGAATGAGGGCCGCCACGTCGCCCGTGCGGTAGCGCACGACGGGCATGGCCTCCTTCGTGAGCGTGGTAAACACCAGCTCGCCGTAGGTGCCCGGTGGCACAGGCTCGAGTGTCTCTGGATCGATGACCTCGACGAGAAAGTGGTCCTCCGCGATGTGAAGACCTTCCTGCGCGTCGATGCACTCGATCCCGACACCAGGCCCAATGACTTCCGACAACCCGTACACGTCCATCGCCTTGAGCCCATAGGCGTCCTCGAGTTTCTGCCGCATCTCCTCCGTCCAAGGCTCCGCCCCGAAGATACCATACCGGATGCCGATGGCGCGCGGGTCCTTCCCCTCTGCCCGCATATGTTCGGCGATGGTCAGGCAGTAGGAAGGCGTGCCCGCGATTCCACGGGGCCGCAGATCCTCCATCAGCGTCACCTGCCGAGCCGTCTGGCCACCCGATACGGGCACCACGGTCAGCCCGAGCCGCTCGGCGCCGTAGTGGAAGCCGAGCCCGCCCGTGAACAGGCCGTATCCGTAGATGACGTGAAACACGTCCCCAGGTCTGCCGCCCGCCGTCACGATGGACCTTGCGACGATCTCGCTCCATCGGCCGAGATCGCCCTTAGTGTACGCGACGAGCGTCGGCTTGCCTTTCGTGCCAGACGAACCGTGGATGCGCGCCACTTCGCGTTTGTCCACGGCCAGCAGGCCGAGCGGATAGTGATCGCGCAAGTCCTGCTTGCGCGTGAAGGGAAATCGCGCTAGATCGGCGAGCGTGTGCAAGTCGGACGGCTTGACGCCCGCCTCGTCGAATCGAGCTCGATAAAACGGCACCCGCGCGTACACCCGCTCCAGCATCGCGCGGAGTCGCGCAAGCTGCAGCGCCTCCAAATTCGCGCGGGACATGGTCTCCAACTCGGGCTGATACATCATGGCCACCGGCATTCGCCTCCTGTCTCCGCCGGCACGCGTGCGGCCAGCGCTATGCAAACGCTTCCAACGAGGCGCAACGGGCACCCGGCTCGTCGCCACTTAGCCGCTTACGGCTTCATCGCCTCAAATGGCTGGCGACAAGCTCGACAGTAGTACACGGCGCGGCACGGCGTCGGGCCAAACAAGCTCTCAACGTCGGTGTCGCGCGCGCCGCAGTACGGACATGCGACAGGTGCGGCATCGCTCTTCGCCGGGACCGCCACACCCATCTGGCGCAGCTTGTCGATCCCGTCCGGCGTGATGCGGCTTGGGTCCCAGATCACACCGAGCGCAAACGCCACCTCAGCCTCAAACCCCTGCTCCGCCAAGGCTGCCCGCACCTTGTCTGCAATCCAGCCCAGCGCCGGACAGCCCAGAAACGTGGGGATGAGCTCCACGCGCGCGCCGCGATGGTCCACCGAGACCGATTTCACCATACCGAGATCGATCACGCTCACCACGGGCAACTCGGGATCCGGCACGCGGGCAAGCGCCTCCCAGACCGCCTCCTCGGACATCGAGCGGATGGTCACGCGAATCCCTCCTCACCACACGGCCGCGCCGAGGCTGCGCACGCCGTTCATCGTCGCGAGGAGTGCCGCCGCGTCCTCGTGATGAGCCACCGGGCGGGCGCCTTCCCGAGGGTGAGCCAACAGGATGGCCTCGACGTCCTGCACCGGCAGCCCCGCCTTGGTCAGCGTCGGCGCCATGCGCGCCACAAACGCCCGTCGCAATTCCGCGAGGGGCCGCGACAGGATGCCGAGATCGACGAGCGCCTTGGGATCCACCGCAAAGGCCGCAAGATCCGGCAGATCCGGGAGCAGCGCCTCAAACGCGGCGCGAAGCCTGGCCGCCGCTTCGCCGCCTGCGCGGCCGAGATCGACGACCCACTTCTCCATGTGCAGATGATGGTAGTGCTCTTCGCGCAACATGCGCCGGGCGCCTTGCGCCCACAGGGCGCCCCCCGACTCCGCCAGCGCCGCGAGCCGAACGGCGTCCCACGCGTCGTACACGTAGTGGCGGAGCACCGTGTGCGCCCAGTCGCCGTTTGGCCGCGCACAGAGGGCTGCGTGCCTCCTCTCCGTTGCGGCGCGATCGAACGCGAGGGCGTCGGCCTGACCGAACCCGGACGCCTCGGCCAACTCGTACCAGAACGCGGCATGACGCACCTCGTCTTGCGCCATGGAGGCAAACGCCACATCCTCTTCCACTTCCGGCGCGAGGCCCAGCCACTCGGAGTCCCGGTGGCCGAGGAACAATTCCTCGTCGCCGAGCTGTAAAGCAAGTTCCCCGATGATGGGGTCAAGCGCTTGCATGTCACCCTCTCTCGCCACCGAACTCACTCCTTTCGCACGTCTGCGATCACGTCGTCGATGTTCATCGCCTGCGCCTTGAACCGCTTCCACCGGCGCGCGTTATCGGCGTAGCCGGACACATCCCGATACTTCCGGTCAAACTCGCGCGCGAACCAGTCGGGATCGGCCGGGGTCGCGTGGACGTCCTCGCGGCGCACGGCCCACACGTTGACGGCCTCCGCGCGCCGCAGGAAATTCTCGCGCGCGAGCTGGAGCGCCCATTCAGGCGACGGAGCGAGGACGCTCCCGACGTGGACGTGCGGGTCGAGATCGGACGCCTGGACAAAGATTTCGTAGACGTCGTAGGATGTGTCCGCAGCCTGCTCCTGTACGAGGTCTTTCTCCACCTGGGTCATCGCCATGTCGTTCACTCCCTAGATTGCCGCCGCCGTGCGCGCCCTCACGAGCGCCTCGCGGACCCACGCCTGATCCTGATGAGCCATGCGGCGCAACGCAACGCGCTCCTGCGACTTCGGCCCCGTGTTGTCTCGAACCACGCGCGACCACCGCTCCCAGTCGGGCTCTGTGTATCGCCACAGCCCCGCATCTTCGTCGAACCGGATAGCTGAATCAGGGATCTCGAGGCCAATCGAACGAATCCTCGGCACATACCGCGTCAGGAATTTTTGACGGAGTTCTTCGTTCGTGCGCGATCGGATGCGATACTCCATCATGCGCCGAGCGGCGTCCGTCACAATCGGCGGACCGAAAAAGAACATAATCGCCTCCCACCAGCGGTTGAGGGCATCCTGCAGCATCTCCCGCTGCCACGACTCGCCCTCCGCCAGCGACAGGATGATGGACTCTCCGTGCTGCATATGGAAGCTCTCTTCCGCACAGATGCGCTTCAAGACCCGCGCGTAGGGCGCGTACGAGCAGTCGAGCAGCGCCGTCTGCGTGATGATGGCCGCGCCATCCACGAGCCACCCGATGATGCCAGCGTCCGCCCACGTCGGCGCTTCCATGTGAAATACATTGTGAAACTTAATACGGCCCGTGATCACATCGTCCATCAGTTCGATCCGGTTCCGCCCGAGCGGCGCCGCCAGGTCCTCCGCCACCCGCAGCAGCAACTGCCCATGGCCGATCTCGTCCTGAACCTTCGCCATGAGCGACATCTTGCGGCGCAATGTCGGGGCCTTGGGAACCCACTCCTTCTCCGGATACGCACCCATGATCTCGCTCACAGCGTGCATGTGAATGAGCCGCAGCAAAAGGAGCCGGTAGTCCTCAGGCATCCAGTCGTGCGCCTCGACCTTCTCTCCGCGCTGAATTCGCGCCATGAACGCTTCCATTCGAGCCTCGGGCATCTCATTCGCCTCCCCTTTCAAGATGGCGGCTTGTCGCGCTCGCGTCATGCTTCGCCCAGCAATTCGCATGCGGCGGGCTGACCCGTTCCGATCCCATTGAACAAGAGCACCCAGAAGTGTTCCGCGATATCCTCGGGCGTGAATTCGCCTCCCGGCCGATACCACTGATACACCCAGTTCGCAACGGAAAGGAGGCACAGACGAACAAATTTTGGATCTGCCCTCCGGACGTCCCCTTGCGCCATGCCCTCTTCAATCCACTTGCGCCAGTGCGCCTCGTAGCGATCCCGCTTCGACTGAATCACCTTGCGCCTGTCATCGGAGAGCGCGCGCCACTCGTGAAAGAACACCTTTGCCGACTCCTGTTTATCCGCGACAACGCGAATGTGCGCCCGCAGTCCCTCACGCAAGCGATCCACAGGATCCTGCCATTTGGACTCGACAGCGCGAGCGGCCAACAGAAACGCCTCCGCCCCTTCGTCAGCGATTTCGAATAATAAGTCTTCTTTTGAGTCAATGTGTGCGTACAGGCTGCCCGAGAGTACCCCTGCCTCCACCGCGATTTCGCGGATGGTTGTGCCATGATACCCCTTGTCGCTGAACAGCCTCCTCGCCGCGGCGAGAATCTGATCTTTTTGACTCGGCCTCGGCATGCTCGTCTCCCCTCCTGCAGACTACAAAGCAAGCGCTTGCTTGCTTAACGTCATTATACGACTCGCTGAGTCGCTTCGCAAGCGACGCCTGCGAACTAAGGTCTATTTTCGATCGAATCGGCGAACATGTAAAGGCTTTCTGAAGTGTTTGAAAATCCTTCACACGTCCTCGTTACGAATTAATCAGGTCCTTGAACTGTGGATTATCGCGAACAGGAGCAAAATCTTGCTCACTTCTCGCGGCGTTCAGGATAGTTTTAGGATTATATTTCAAGGCTTCCTTCAAATACTTCACCGCTAATTCCGCATCACCCTCACGTCCGTAGATACAGGCAATCCCATAATAAGCCCACGGTAACCACCATGCGCGTTGGCGAAGATGGATCGCATGTTCATATGCAGCGATCCCTTGACCGTAGAAGCCGTAGCGTTCATTGCATAGGCCAATGTTGAACCAGCCATAGCCGTCATAGGGATTCATTGAAATGGCTTGGCGCAAAATCAACATTGCTGCATTGTAACTGTCATTATATGCATACGCCAGAGCTATTCCTTTCACTGTGTAAGCCGGCTCAAAGGCTGGATTTTCAGAAATGGCCCTGTTTTCGTCGTCGATAGCCGCGAGATAGCGATGTTCAGAAAAAGCGATGGAACCTTCACGGTACCAATACCTTACTTCCGCAGAAGGCGTCTGAGCCCCATGCGCAGCATGATCAATCCACACCAACAAAAATGCCTCCTCTCTCATCGCAAAGCCGCTCCGGAAAAATGACCTGCCGTCATTATTGCAAAGACGGCGCTAAAATCTCTTGAAATTCCTGAAATGATGTGTCTCGAAGGATAGGAATACGGTCCAGGGTGTACGGACCTTGCGCAAGATTTGCATAGCCTTCGTTTTGCGTCGTGGCCAGAGCATAGCCGCTCGTCTCCACTGTATGAATGATGGTTGAATTATAAGCTCCGTATGGATAACAGAACACCCATATAGGGTGCTTCACAATCTTCGACAGAATCTCCGACGATCCTTTTATTTCTTGCTCCAGTCTAGACGAAGGTACATAGGTCAGATTTGGATGCGAATAGCTATGTCCTTCGATATCCACCAACCCACTCGCTTGCAATTGCTCTAATTGAGCCTGGGTCATGGTCGGAAATTCCACCTTGGTATCTATCCACGTATGAACATAGCCTGCGATAATGAAGCAAGTAGCTTGAAAACGAAATTTTTGAAGAAGCGGAAAGACGTCTGTATAAAAGCTCTCATATCCATCGTCAAAAGTTATTAATATCGGACGTCGAGGAAGTTTATAGCCATAATACCACGCAGCATACAATTGTCCGAAGTTAATCGTATGAAAGCCATGCGTCTTCAACCAGTAAAATTCCTGCTGTAGCTGACCCTTACGCAGTGTGGCTTCGTCTCCAGGAACATCATTGGCAGCATGATACTCAAGGATAGGAACACTTATGTCCAAACGCGCTATCTTTTGCTCCGTTACTTCGAAATTTCTAGGATCCTCAGGCCAGACCTTGTCGACCGGCTGATCTTGATTCGATTCTTGTGCAAGCACCTTGACACCTTTTCCACACCCAAAGCTCGCCATGAAAGCCAAAGCAAGTGCCAGTATCAGCCGCCCCTTGACCTTCATCCTCCGACTCCCTTCTGTATTCCAAGTAAATCACTCTGCGATGAAGATACAAGCGAGCGCCCTTCTTTTCTGTGATCGATCCAACATCAAGTTCCATAATATAGAACACCCCAAGTGATCCGTCACAAATTACTTTGACAACCGGAATGAATTACCTAAAATGAAGAGTAGGTCTTGTCATATCACTCCGATTGTGGTTCACGGAGGAAGGATCATCATGCACTTGGCTGACACGCCGCTTTTTCGCAGCATTCCACTCAGCGATCGAGACCGAGATCGCTTAAACCGGTGCCCTTGTAAATATCTTCATCGGGGTAGGGTCCTTTATTACGAGGGAGAAGATCGACACGAGATGTACGTCGTTAAAAGCGGAACACTTAGAATATTCACACAGAAAGATCACCGGATTTTGACCTTGGGTTTCCAGTATCCAGGGCAGTGTATTGGAGAAGCAGAGGCAATCTATCAAGAAATGAAGCGGACGGCCAGCGTGATGGCTGCCTCTGACGCCGTGCTATGGGTTGTGCAAACTAACATCTTACTTGAATTGCTATATGTGTATCCGAAGCTGTGGCACTGCTTGTTCGCCGTTGTGGTAGAGCGCCTGACGCAAGCTGACCGCAAGATTCGGTACCTTGCCTTTTGCAGTTCTACTGAGAGAATCGCAAACTATCTGGTGGATTTACATAGTAACGCATCGTCCTCCGACCCTGAGGCTCGCGGTCTCAATGTGACCCAACAGGAGATCGCTGAAGCACTCGGGATCCATCGAGAATCGGTATCCCGAGCACTTCAGGAATTAGAGCAGATGGGGCTCATCCGTGTGAGACGCAATCAGATTTCATTGCTCAATATTCCGCACCTAACCAAGCTCGCGGACAACGCATACAGTTCTGAGTTCGACCGTAAGTGGCACCCAATCTACCGTGACACGACACAATCCCAACAATCCTTTTAAATGTAGAATTATGGTGATGAAACAGCATAATTGTTGGTGTCTGCCGGCCACCATTCGATCTCCACACTGGGCGCATAGCCATCAGTCGGGTTGTCTTGTATAAGATTTTCCGGAACCGGTACGTCTCCGATCTCGATCACGGTTCGCTGAGGATCTGTCGTGTAGAACGTCAAGCCGCGAATCTCATCGATCGTGGGAACATGCGTACCTAAGACGGGATCACGAATTGACCAGACGTGCACGATAGCCTGTCCACCTGAATAGGTCACGCTGTATGATACATACTGTTGTGACACGTTATAAACAAGCAATCTACTCGTTCTGGTAACCAAAATTTTTCCTTCTCGATAGTATTGCGCGAGTCGTTCCAATGCATCTACGGCACTTCTAGGGAGTACTCCAGGATACGTAGTTCCGCAGAGGTGCTGTGCGATAATCGAATAGTCTTGATTGCGAACGAGAGCGTCCAAATGTGCCTGTGATAATTGTTCATCTAAGTGATAAGGTGTCCAATTCCACTCCTGAGCACCTGAGGGGGACTGTCCCGCGCTCGTGTATCGCCAAAATCCCCACACCCGCCGCCCATCCGGCAGTTGTAGTGGGTAAATCATCGAACTCATCCCAAACTGATCGCTATGTGTATCTGGCCAGACAAAATGAATTCCATAGGGAACCGCCAGATCCGTGTGATAGTATGGCGACCATGGATTTGCGCCTTGTTGATATGAATAGAACGATCCATTACCGTAATCGCCAAAGTTATCTACATTGGACTGGTTTCCGTGATCCGTCCACACCATCAAATGATCTCCACATGCGTTTAGCTGTGCTATGGCCCGACGCGCCAATGCCCTTGAGAATTTTGTTTCATGAGTGTCAACCATGGAAAAATCGCCAAAGGTGTGCATGGTATCGATCCAACCAACGTGAATGTAGTGATTAATTGCAGCGGCGTCGAACCATTGATCAGAGACACCGCGATACCAAGACATTTCATCTGTCATAGGCTTCTGTCCAATATCAACGTAACCAGGCATATTCGTGCCGTTATACATGAAAAAGGAATCCGAAAAATCCAAGCCTAGACCTTTGCCGAGAGGCGTGTTGATGTTTGTGTTGATGAATTCATGAACCAGATTGAACTTGCGTAACGTTTCGCTATCTGCGTCTGACGAGATAGCCAACATCGCCTTGTATGGATAAGGAAACTTTCGTTCGCCCAAGACGACAGCATGGCCGTCATGTTGGGCAGTTGCGTGAGCGAACGACGGTGACGCCGTAGCAGTCGTTAAAGCAGCCAGCGTTGCTGCCAACGCCATTTTGAAGTTTTCAGGTTTCATGTGACACCTCTTTGTCCAGGTCATCGACTTTGTGATGTCACTATGACGCATTCTTGAACGAGCTTCCGTGATCTATCCGGCATAACCCTTCGATTTATATATTTTTATGAAATAAAATTAACTTTTAATCTTTTAAGGTATTATAGATAAATTTTTATAATTGTATCTAGACCACTTCTTACGAAGAGACACGGAGAGCCCCAGATATCTGGGGCTCTCCGCCGTAAGATCGGTGAAAATGGCCTTGGGACCGAACTCAGCGAATCCCACATCATGAACACCTTTATACATGCGTATGATGCCATGATCCATGCTGGATAGCCAAATTTACAGGAAACAAAGGAATGGATCACCTGATTCAAGTTCGTTCATGTCTCTTGGTGAGGCGGAATACGCCCCCAAAGCACATAGCTCGTCGCGAAGACAAGCGCAAAAACCGCCACAATCGCAATTCCAATTGGACCGAGGTCAATGTTCTGCAACCATCCCCAAAAACCGCGAGTCCATCCGATAGACTGTGTCAACACCTGTACGGCCTCCAACGCACCAATAGACAGCGCCACGAGGACGGACAGTCCCGTTGTAAGGACATTGTAGGACAGACGACGCGCAGGAGATGCGAACGCCGCTCCATACGCTCTGCACATCCATACTCCGTCAGCAGTGTCAAACAAGCTCATGCCACTTGCGAAAAGCAGAGGCAAGGACAGAATTCCTACTACAGGGAGGGCCGATTTGGCCGCTCCCGCAGAAATGGCGAGTAAGGCAATCTCGCTCGCAGTGTCGAAACCCAACCCAAACAGGAAGCCGATGGGATAGATATCGGAACTCCGCCGCACGAATCGAAAGAAACGTCCCGTCATCCGGTAAATTAACCCTCTCGAATGCAGAAGATGTTCCACATCTGCATTTGATGGACTGCTGACTCGGTGCTGACGCCAATGCCGCATGAGTTGCACTAGAATATTCAAGTTCACGAGCCCAATGATGAACAAAAATGCTGCGGACACCACGGTTCCTACGTAGCCGCCGATGTTCTCGAGGGTAGGCAGACTCCGCTCCGCCGCACGAACTGCGAACGCGGTCGCGATCGCCATCAGACAAACGACAGTAGAATGCCCCATCGAAAAGAAAAAGCCTACGCCAGTCGCATCCACGCCTTCTTGGCGCAGCTTGCGAACGGTGTTGTCGATGGCGGCAATGTGATCCGCATCAAACGCATGACGCATCCCCAAGGTATACGCCACAGCGCCGAGCCCCAATAGAGCTGGGTGGTGCCGAGTACCGATTGCGAGCATCGCGAGCGACACCATGTGCAGGAGTGCAACCGCAACACCTAGGCGCATCACTGTTTGCTTCGCGATCACGTCGATATCGCTCCCCCTGTTTGACGAGCATGCATTTGTGCTAATCGAACTGCCACATCGACAATCATATCTTCCTGCCCGCCGACGACTTTCCGCTTGCCGAGCTCAAGGAGAATATCTCTGGCATCCACGCCGAACCTCTTCGCCGCGTGGTCCGCGTGCAACAGGAAACTCGAATAAACGCCAGCATATCCCAGAGTCAAACTGTCTCGGTCGGGTATCACAGGTCGAGGCATTCTGGGTCTGACAACGTCCTCCGACGCATCCATCGCCCGGTACAGATCGACACCTGTGTCGATACCGAGCTTTTCACAAGCGGCGACCAATACCTCCAGGGGGGTATTGCCAGCTCCAGCCCCTAATCCAGCGAGACTGGCGTCGATCCTCACTGCGCCTGCACGCACCGCTTCAATAGAATTGGCGACGGACACTCCGAGGTTATTGTGAGCGTGAAAACCAACTTCCACTTCAGGTGGCAACGCCGCACGCAATGAAGAGACCTTCTCTGCTACTTCATCCATCAGCATTGCCCCTGCGGAATCTACGATGTACACGCAATGTGCGCCATAGGAGGCCATCTTCTTGGCTTCTTCCGCAAGTACGCTTGCAGGCGTCATATGAGAAAGCATCAGAAATCCGACGACTTCGAGGCCCAGTTTACGCGCCTCCTGCATGTGCTCCTCTGAAATATCCGCCTCCGTGGAGTGCGTTGCGACACGGATAACTCGAATCCCGCAATCAACCGCGCGTTTCATGTCGTCTACCGTTCCGATGCCGGGCAAGAGGAGCGCTGCAACCTTGGTATTCGGCGCCGATTCACAGACAGTGCGGAGATACGCTTCTTCGTCCTCCTTCGCAAATCCGTATTGAATCGAACTCCCCCCGAGGCCGTCGCCGTGGGAAGCCTCGATAATCTCGACACCCGTTGCGTCCAACGCATTGGCGATGGCTCGAGCGTCCTCCAAGCTGAACTGGTGCCGAACTGCGTGCATTCCGTCTCTCAACGTGACATCCGTGATTCGAATCGCCGTCATCGTGGGATTTCCACTCCTTCCGCCGCCAATTTGTATTTCGCATACTCTTCCCCAAACTTGACCGCTGCCGCAGTCATGATGTCGAGGTTTCCAGCATAAACAGGCAGATAATCTCCAAGTCCCTCTACCTCGAGTGAAATGCTCACCACGTTTCCCATCACGATAGGATCGCGGTTCAACCGGTAACCGGGTACATAAGTTTGCACTTGGCGAACCATCTCATGAATGGACTCCAGCACGCGATCCACTACAGACTTAGACGCTTCCTCGATCATGCAATACACCGTATCTCGCATGAGAATGGGAGGATCTGCTGGATTCAGAATAATGATAGCCTTGCCGCGCTTCGCCCCTGCGATGCTTTCCAGCGCTCGCGCAGTAGTTTGCGTGAACTCGTCGATGTTCTGTCTAGTCCCCGGGCCTGCACTTTTACTCGCAATGGTCGCGACAATCTCCGCATATCGAACTGGTACAACCCTACTGACCGCGTACACCATAGGCACTGTGGCCTGGCCTCCACACGTCACCATGTTCACGTTGGGCGAGTTGAGGTGTTCCTTAAGATTGACGGCTGCAATTACATACGGACCTCGTGCTGCTGGTGTCAGATCAATGGCTTGAATACCCGCTTCACGGAGCAACCTCGCATGGCGTACATGGGCCTTCGCACTGGTGGCATCAAACACCACGTCCGGCCTCGCACCGCGATCCAGGACAGCCTTGAGCCCTTCTGCGGACGCCTCCAGGCCGAGCTTTGCAGCCCGACGAAGCCCGTCCGACTCCGGATCGATGCCAATCATCCAGCGAGCCTCAAGCCAAGGGCTTCGCAGGAGCTTGATCATGAGATGAGCCTTTT
>NZ_BCSG01000006.1 GCF_001570745.1 Alicyclobacillus mali NBRC 102425 | reverse complement strand
TCGTGTTGCATAAAGCAACGCTCACACTCCTCCAAGGCCTCGATTGTTGCGCTAGCAGCGGAGGAGACCTCGAAGTGTTTGGTCAGGCGCAAGGCTTCCCACAACATGTTCCATTTCTCGGAAAACGTCTGCAGAGGACCGAGCAAGCTTCTTCTCGACCGATCTCGGCCGGCGACGGATTCTTTCACTTCTCTGACGAGTCGCTCGACACCGCTTGCGTCCGGTCCTTTCAGTGCGCGGTGCATCTCAAGAACCCATTGCTGCAACTGCGCGAGCGCCGTCAAATCGAGGACATCGCCGGTTTCAACAGCGTACAGGATAAGATCCAGTTCCGCACCTTGAACGACATGTGCGTAATGGAGCAAAGTGAGAACAAGCATAGGAAAGTAACGAAAGGAGTGCGTGACGTCCACGGCGAGGCGAACCTCGGCCTCGGAACGAAGATCTTCCGAAACCTCCGCCAACTTGCGTACCAGAACATCAAAATTCCTCCACACGCTTTGATCGCATGGTTCCTGGTCGAAATCCACCTCCTTGATGAGAATCCCCATGTGCTCAGCCTGGGCATAGAGCTGCTCGCGAAGTGACAACTTGCCTTCTTCAGGAGCAGTTCCCCACAACTCCCGCGCCCTCTTTGTCAATACCACCCAAACCTCGTCGGGATGAAAAGGAATTACGCTGCGCCGCATCCAATCGAGCGCCGTGAGCTGAAAGTAACGGTTGGTCGAGACTTCGTCCCCCCACCGATAGTTCGTCTCTCGAGGCACGTTTCCGCCCACAAAGGTGAGGTAGATGCATCGCTTCGTCATGGTTGTCCTCCTTTTCAAACGATCCTGCCAGGACTGAGAAGCTGCTCCACGGCATAGGCGTCCCGCCTTCGGACGATTTTCACACGTTCGTAGACATAATGGTTGGTTTTGGGTTTTCGAAGTTGACGCTCGTACACGTCGTGATTCGCATACGCTCCATAGATCTGCGGGACAGTTCCATTTTCGTAAAAGATCCGATACGGGTTATTCCCGTCGTCGAACACCATGTGATCACTCTTCAACTCGGTCTTGTTGCTCCGCAATTGATGGTCTCGCGCGAATTTGAAGATTCGGTCGCCCAATTCGACGCTGTTCATCACCGCCTCTTTCGCCTCTTGGGTGATGTCTACCACAACCGCGTCACGCTCAAACGCGAAGAGCAGCAGACTTCCGGTACCGTTCAACGCACATACGTCATCGACTTCGTCAATGTATCCGAGTCGCAGCAATTTCCGATACTCCTCGCTGTCTTGCCACTCGGCCACACTCGCACCGTGACGCAACTGAGCGAATGTTTCATAGCAAGCCTCCACAATCCGCGTATCTAACTCCACCGGCAAAGGACGCATGACGAGGATGGCAGGACTTCGCTCATACTTGTATATCAACGGCAGACGGTAAAGGAATGCCATGGCCGAGGTGTACGGCGTTATCGCTTTGTATCCGGAAGTCACGTTCACAAGCACCGTTGGATCGTTTGGGTCATTTGGAAATTCAAATTCCACGATCTTTCGAATTCTCTCCAACAACGACGGTAAACCGTGCCTGACGAATTTCGTGCTGTCGTATGGATCAAGTCCCCTGATCCGATCCTGTTCCTCGTTGAAGATGCACGCGTGGCCCGCCCTGCGCGTCACTTCCTGAATGGCCTTTGCTGCGATGACCGCTTCATCGGAGTCTGGTACAAGGAGATGGTGCTCAACATGGTCCTTATGATAATTCGGCAATTTCTTTGCTCCGAAAAAGAGGGTCATCTCAACCGATCTCTCGATGTCATCCGCCAGATGTGCCAACAGGCGCTGATATGCACCCATCCCCCTATCTTCGATGGGAATTCCGTTCCAAGCAGAAACCCCAACAATCGAAATGAGTCGGCGCTGTCTCGACACGGCAGTTCACCTACTTCCCTATTTCGACCTGCTGAGGAATTGAAAATTCGACGAGAACATCCGAAATCCTTCCTCATGCCGACAACTTTTTCTGATTGAGCCTCGCCACGGAAAGAATGACGCGATCGTCCTCCCACTCCCGCGCTATAATGAAACCGTTACCGAATCGAGGTGAGGCGCATGAATCGGAACTGGCTGCGCATCCTCTCCATCGCCATCCCGGTGGCATGCCTTGCGATCTCGGCCATCACGGCGCGCTGGGGCCTTCTTTTCCTGTGCATCACCCCGGCCTTTCTCCAGTGGGGCTTTGGCATCGGCGAGCGCAAGTGGAAACACGGGGATGATCAACAAAACCCGCCATGGGGCGGGTCATGAACGCCGATTCCTTCGCTTGTCGCGCTCCGCTTGTGCACTTCTCCAGATGAACAAGCCCAGCATCGCGAGGCCCAGAAGTTCAAACATCGCTTGCATGACACACACCTCGCATGGAAAGGATGGCCGCCCCATGGGCAACCGTATCCCGCTGTTTTACGCCGTGACGGCGCTGTACTGGTTTTCGACCTACACGTACGTGCCGCTCCTGTCGCCGTACGTCGTTGCCATCGGGGGATCGCTCAGCATGGCCGGAATGGTGGTAGGCTCGTATGGCTTCTCGCAGATGTTCGTGCGGGTGCCCATCGGCGTGTGGTCCGACAAAATTCGTACCCGGAAGCCCTTCGTCATCGCGGGCGGCGCCATCGGCATGCTGTCGAGCCTCGGCTTCGCCGTCACCCACTCTGTTCTCTGGGCGCTCGTGTTCCGCCTTCTCGCCGGAATCGCAGCCGGTTGCTGGGTCGTCTTCACCGTGCTCTACGCAAGCTATCACGAGCCCCAGGAGGCACCCAAAGCGATGGGCGTTCTCAGCTTCTACACGTCCATCGGCCAGCTCGCGGCGTCCACACTCGGCGGCGTGATTGCAGAACGGTACGGCTGGCACGCGGCCTTCTGGCTCGGCGCCGGCGGTGGACTCGCAGCCACCCTTCTCGCCTGTTTCGTCGTCGACAACCCCCCCGCCCGCGATCACGGCGGCATCCGCGTCGCCGACATGCTGACCGTCGGGCGGGATCGCATTGTCCTCGGCGTGTCGTTCCTCGCGGTGCTCGCGCAGGTCGTCACCTTCACCACGATGTTCGGATTCACGCCAGAGCAGGCGACGTACCTCGGCGCGAACAAGGCCGATCTCAGCTGGCTCACCCTCGCCGCCACGCTCCCGAACGCCATCGCGTCGTACTTCAGCGGCAGCCTATTCTCGCGCTGGATCGGCGAGCGCAACGTGGTGGCGAGCGGCTTCGCCATCGCGGCGCTCTTTACCGCGGCGATTCCGCTCTGCCACGCCCTGCCGCTCCTGTATCTGACCCAGGCCGTGAACGGCTTTGGCCAAGGGCTGTGCATGCCCGTGCTCATGGGCCTCGCCATCCGCCACATCGAGGCGGGCCGCCGCGCGACGGCGATGGGCTTCTATCAGGCCATCTACGCCGTCGGCATGTTCGGCGGGCCCGCCGTCGTCGGTTGGCTGGGCGATCACGTCGGCCTCAGCCGCGGCTTCCTCGCCGTCGCCGCGACGAGTTTGGTCGCCTGCGCCCTCACGTTCGCGCTCGCGCCCGGTCGCGCGCCGGCATCTCAGGTCATCACGCGCTCCAGCTGATCGCGCAGGGTGTTCACGTCGATGAAGTGCATTCCAGCCACCATGCGCAGTTCGGACGCGATAAATCCGGCGGTGGAGAGCACGATGAATTTTTTGCCGCGCGCCCGCAAAAGCTGCAGGGCCCGCTCAAAGTCACCGTCTCCGCTTACAAGGATGGCCATGTCGTAATTGTCGATGGTGTTGAACATGTCGAGCACAATCTCGATGTCCAGATTGGCCTTCCTCGTGATGGAACCGTCCTCCTGAACGATTTCCTTGATATCTTTGGTCACGATGGAATAGCCGCTGTACGCGAGCATATCCAAATATTTCTGCTCCCTGACGTCGCTCGGAGAACTTCTTCCTATATAGTAGAACGCGTCCACCAGTTCGCCCTTGCCCTTGGCCCACTCCAACAACTTCTGTGCGTCGATGGTCCACTTCAGCTTATCGCGCTGCATATAGTAGTAGTTCGCGCCATCGACGAAGAGCGATACTCTCATCACCCGGTGACTCCTTTTCTCTGGTTGGCTCGGCGCTTGCGCTGCGGTGCAAACGAGGCTATCACAGACTCAAATGGCCACAGCGCCATCACGTCGGCATCGGCTCCACGGCAGAAGCAAACAGCGTCTCATGAACCGCCAGGAGCGATGCGCCGATGGCCACGGCGTGCTGGCTCCCGACGCGCACCGGAATCTGCTTATTTTGCAGCAACGCGCGGTGCTTGATGACGCGCTCCACCTCAGGTAGTACAAACGTGGCGGCGCGCGCCACGCTCCCCCCGAGGATGACCTCGTCGGGGTTGAGCAGATTCAAGAGATTGGCGATCCCAAGGCCAAGATGCTGTCCCAACGAGTGAAACGCGCGGATGCACGCGCGGTTGTCGTTCTGAGCCTGCTCCAGCGCCTGTTCGAGCAGCGATTCACGCAGATTGAACGCGGCTAAATCCGCGCCCGCCTCGCGCAAATACCGCATTAACCCTCGCTCAGAAGCGTACTCCTCCCAACATCCGTAGCCGCCACACATGCACGCCGACCCCATCGGGTTGATGCTCATGTGTCCCACTTCGCCAGCAATGCCATCCCGGCCGCGGTAAAGCTTCCCCTCAATGACGATCCCGGCCCCAATGCCGAGTCCCATGTTCACGAACACGAGGTTTTTCAGCTTCATGGCCTGCGCCATATATTCGTTCCACGCGCCACAGTTGGCGTCGTTGTCCAGGAACAGCGGGAAATCGACCTTTTGGCCGAGATCGGCGAGAATGTCCCACTCACCGACAAACGCGCTGGGAAGATAGTATACAGCGCCCCGCCGAAAGTCCACCATGCCGGGAAACGCGAGACACGCGCCGAGGAGTCCGTACGGGCTCGGCGGTGCCGCGGCGATGGCCTTCCGGAGTTCCTCCTCGATACCCTCGAGCAACACGGCGCGGACATCCTGCGCTTCGGAAAGCCAAAGCGCCCGCACCTGGCGGTACACCGGCTCGCCGCGGATATTGCTCACCACCGTCGTCATGTGCGACAACTGCACATCCACGCCGATGGCGTACGCCGCATTGGCGTTGAAGCGAAGAAGGATGGGTTTGCGACCGCCGCTCGACGATCCATACCCAACCTCGAGCACCAACTGCTCCGCAATCAACTCATCCACGATATTCGACACGGTGGCCTTGTTGAGCCCGGTCATCTGCGAGATGTCGATGCGCGAGGTGGTCCGGAGATCGCGAATCAGCTTGAGGACCGTGGCGCGGTTCATTCGGCGCATAGCCGAAGCGTCGACGTTGGCGTGCAACCCTCGGTCACCCCTCGAATTGGCGGCCCCATTGCCTCACACGGCGGACGTGCGTCCGCCTATTGCAAAGCCCCGCGGAATACCCTAGCATGAAGGTCATAGAATGCGAGAATGGCACGTTACGTATCAGTATACGCCGTCCGGCGGTTGAACAGAAGTGGGACGGAGGAGGAGCCCGCTTGACCCTGTTTCGCAAACTCGTCATCCTGTTCAGCGTCGTGATCCTCGGCACCCTTTCCGCCACGCTGACCATCGTCTATTTCAAGAGCCGAGAGAGCATCATCGACCTATCGAAGGAGAAAGCGGTTTCTATCGTACAGACCGTCGACTCGGCGCTCCTCAGCGACGTCCCGGACTATCAGTTCGAGTCCGTGCTGCTGAACCTCAAGCGGCAGAATCCGGACCTCGTCTCCTTCGATATCTACAAATTGAATGACTTTTTGTACGATATCGCGTCCACCGATCCGCGCCGCATCGGCAGCCAGGCATCGCCTTCGAGCACCATCGCGCTTGGCGAGCGGAAAATCCTCACGTCCCTTGAGGGCTCCACTATCGATCTCGTCGTGCCGCTCACGGGCTACGCCGACATGCAGTACAGCGCCAACGTTCGCTTGTCCATCGCGTCAGATTTGGCCTCTTTGCAGAGCCTCCTCACGGATATCCTTGTGGCAGGCGCCTGCGCCTTGCTCGTGGCCGTGGCGTGCGCGTGGCTCTTCACGCGGCAGGTGCTGTCGAAGCCACTGCAATCCATGATGGACGCGGCCAATGAGATTGCCGCCGGCAATTTCTCCGTGACGCTTTACGCCTCACGGCGCAAGGACGAATTGGGAAGCCTCGCGCGCGGCTTCGAGCGCATGGCGCGGAGCCTGCAACAGCTGGTGTCTCAGATGGGGGAGACCGCGGAAGAGCTGTACAGCGACTTCAAGCAACTCATCGAGAATGGCGATTACACCGCCCACGGTGCGCTGCACATGGCGGACGTGTTGCAGCACGTGCGCGACGGGATCGAGCGCGTCATGGCCAACGTGCGCCAGTTGGACGGGCACCTTGCGGAAGCGGCAGCAGCGAGCGCAGAGACGCGCCGCTCACGGAGCAACGAGCCGGATTTCGAACCCATGCGGCGGACCGTGAACCGACTCATGGAAGACCTCGCACAGGTGATGCGCGATCTCGACGGCCTGTCCACGACGGCGCGGGGGCAACTGTCCGCGGTGCAGCGAGTCAACCGGACCGCCGGGCGGCTGAGCGAGCGGGCGAGCGAGCTCCATCAGTTGATGGCGAGCTTCGAAGTGTAGGCGACGGGGGTGGAAGCATGGGGCAGTGGAAAGTCGTACAGGTGGCTGGCTGGAGCGCGCTGTGCTTCGCGCTCACTGGCTGCGGCGCAACTGGCGACCACGTCGGGTCCACACCTCGTCCTGTGTCCCAGGCACAGGCGGAGCAAGATGTGGAGATTTTTAGCTGGTGGACGGCGAAAGGCGAGACCAATGCGCTCAATGCCCTCATCTCCGTCTTCCGCGCCCGCTATCCGCACGAGCACATCGTGAATGAGGCCGTGGCGGGCGGTGGCGGCGACAATGCCAAGGCCGTGCTCGCGAGCCGGATCACCGCGGGCGATCCGCCGGAGACCTTTCAGGTCCACGTCGGGCAAGAGCTGATGGTCTGGGTAAAGGCCGGGAAGATGGAGCCACTCGACGCGCTGTATCGCGAGCTGAACCTCTACAAGGTGCTGCCGAAGGTCGTGATGGACGGCGTGACGTACAACGGGCACGTCTACGCTGTGCCCATTGACGTCGAGCGAGGCAACGTGCTGTGGTACAACACGCACATCCTGAACGAGTACGGGCTGAAGCCCCCTCAGACGTTTGATCAGTTGCTCGCGGACTGCAAAGTGCTGAAGGCGCACGGCGTGACTCCCATCGCCTATGGAGATCGGGATCAACTGGGATCCGTGATGCTGTGGGAAGACGTGTTGCTTGAGACCGCGGGCCCCAAGACCTACGACGGCATCTGGAACGGCACGGTTCCCATCTCGTCGCCCGTCATCCGCAAGGCGTGCGACAATTTCTTGCAACTGCTGCCGTACACCAACGCCGATCACGCCCAGTTGTCGTGGGACGGCGCATGCGCGCTCGTGGCCTCCGGCCAGGCGGCCTTCGACGCAATGGGCGACTGGGCCAAGGCGTACTTCGTGGCCAGCGGTCTGAAAGAAGGGCGAGACTTTGGCTGGACGTCGTTCCCAGGCACGGGCGGTGACTTCGAGTACATCATCGACACGTTCGGGATGCCGAAGGGATCCCAAAACCCCGAAGGCGCGCTCGATTTTCTGCGCGTCGTGGCGTCTCGCGAAGCAGAGCGACAATTCAATTTGCGGAAGGGATCCATCCCGCCGCGCAGCGACGTGTCCCTCGCCAGCTTCGACGCGTATAGCCAGGCATCGGCCGCGGCATTCCACAAGGACGCGCTTGTCCCGAGCCTTGCCAACGGAGAGGCTGCCAATCCTGCGTTCGAGCAGGCGGCAGCCCAAGCCATCACGATGCTCATCAACACGGGCAATGTGAGTCAGTTCGTGCAACTGCTGAAACAGGCCGACCTGGCCAATCCGTTGCCGTGAAGCACCGAGTGCATTCGCCTCACCCCACGGGTACGCCGGATGTCTTCGCGCGGATGGGCGCGTATGGACAATCGTCCGTGTCGAGCGTGGCACGCGTGAGAGCCTCGGCGTTTTCCCGAGCAACCTCTGGCGAGGTCACCCACGTCTTGTAGAAGTCGAACGGGCACTCGCAGACGCCGCGATCGCCGTCGCCGGAATACAGATAGCCTGCGTATCCCCGGTGAAGAAGCTTGAAGAGATGGTTTTGGGCCTGAGCCGTTCGCCGAAACTCGCGGATTTGGGAGATGGAGATCTCCGCGTACTGGACGCCGTACTCCTCTGTTCCACATTCCCCGAGCGTGCGGCCGTCAAAGCCAATGATGGCCGAGTGCCCAAAATAGGCGTAAACGCCGTCGAATCCTGTGGCGTTCGCGACAGCGACATAACAGTTGTTCGCCCAAGCCATGGCCTTGGCCATGAGGATTTGCTGCTCCTTGGCGGGATACATGTAGCCCTGAGGCCGCACGATGAGTTCGGCCCCTTTCATGGCGCAGTCCCGCCAAATTTCGGGATAGTTCCCGTCATCGCAGATGATGAGGCTAATCTTCAGCCCCTTCGGACCATTGGAGACAAACGTCTCATGTCCCGGGTACCATGGTTCGACGGGCGTCCAAGGCATGATTTTTCGATACTTTTGCACGATCTCGCCGCGATCGTTCACCAGAATGGCCGTGTTATACGGCCACTTCAGGGGGTGCTCTTCGTGGCGCTCCCCCGTTACCGAAAACACACCCCACACGCCGTTCGCCCGGCATGCGTCACACAACACGTCGGTCTCCGGGCCGGGGATGGAAGCGGCGGTCTCAAACATCTCCTGCTCGTCATACATGATGCCGTGCAAGCTGTATTCTGGAAAAATGACGAGATCGAGCCCTGGATAACCGATCTTCAAGCCCCTAATCATGTCGGCAATGCGCCTGGCGTTGTCCATCACTTCCTCGCGCGTGTGCAACCGGGGCATCTTGTAGTTCACCACCGCAATGCCCACCGTGTCTCGACTGCTGACGATGTCTCCATGCCGCATGAATTCAGTCCCCCTTTAACCTCGTCACATATTCACCCGTGCACGTGCCCCAATTGCCAGGGCCGGCCTGCGCTGACCGCGGCGTGGCGATGGCCTGCGTGCGCTCCGCCGTGCGAAGGCGGATGGTCTCGAACTACGCAAACCGGTTCTTGGCCCGCGCCAGCCGAGCGTGCGCGGCGTTCAGCCGACACCGCGGCACCCACATAAAAGGAAGTGAACTGGCGAAGAGCCATCATGCCGCAGTACGGGCAGCGCGCGGCAGAGCCTGCCTCGTTCATGGGTAAGTCGCGATCGAACGCTCCACAGGTTTCGCACGCGAAGCGATAAGTCGGCATGCTGCCTCATCCTTTCGGGCGAATGTCGCGATCGAAGATGGCGGTGGGGATGGCGAGCGTGCAGCAGGCGTTCGGGACGTCCACGATGCCGCTGATGCGTCCTTCGACGGGCGCCACGCCCAGCAACATGTAGGCCTGCTCCGCCGTGTAACCGAAGCGCTGCAGATACTCAATGGCATTGAGACACGCGCGTCGATAGGCCACGTGCGCGTCAAGGTACAGCTGCTCGCCCGTTCGCTCGTCCACCGATACACCCTCAAAAACCAAATATTCCGAAAACCTAGGTTCCATAGGCCCCGGCTCAAACACCGGATTGTGGACAATCCCGTATTTCGCCATGCCGCCTTTGATGACGTCGACGCTCATCTCAATCCAGCCGCTCATCTCGATGGCTCCGCAAAACGTGATCTCGCCATCGCCTTGACAGAAGTGAAGATCGCCGACCGAAAGCTTGGCGCCCTTGACGAACACGGGGAAATAAATTCGGCTCCCCTTCGACAAGTTCTTGATGTCGCAATTGCCACCGTTTTCGCGAGGCGGAACCGTACGAGCGGCTTCCTTCGCGACGCGATCGAACTCGGCGCCTCGCAAGGTGCCGAGCACCGCGCTTCGAGGATCCGGAAGATTGGCGAGCACAGGGACCCGATTCGGATCCTTTGCCACCAGCTGTTGCTCGCGGGCATTCCAGCGGTCCAAAAGTTCCGCCGACGGCGCGACGCCGATGAGGCCCGGGTGAATTAGCGATGGGATTCGGACCCCTGGCACGTGGCGGCTTACTGCGTAAATCCCCTGAAAATCCCATATGGACTTGAACGCCTCAGGGAAGTAGTCGACGAGAAACCCTCCGCCGTTCTCCCGCGCGAAGATACCGTTGAACCCCCATTCCGCGCCCGGGAGCGGACCCATATCCAGCAAGTCCACCACCAGCAGGTCGCCTGGCTCGACCCCATCCACATAGATGGGCCCGCTAAGAACGTGCACTCTGCACAGATCCACATCGCGAATGTCGGATGGATCATCGTTGTTTTGAATCTGACCGTCGGTCCAATCCTTCATCTCAATGCGGAACACATCACCCGGTTTGACGTTCACAACGGCAGGGATGTCTGGATGCCATCGGTTGTGGCCTGGGACATCCTGTTGGTCCATCGGCTTGGTCAGATCGACGTGAAAGAGAACGTTTGACAACCTTACATTCACCCCACTCCTTCGTGATAGTACAGCCCCATTATCACTTGTCGAGCACATCATGTGTCAATGTATCTTACTTAACACAGGCAAATGATAACGTTTACTCTCTGAATTGCGTCACTTTGTATGACAAAAAGGGTTGCTCTAGCCCTCAGGGGCATGATACGGTTCAAAACACAGAGAATTTTGATTTCATAGGAGTTTGGAGGGGTTTCGATGTCCGCACTGCAACCTGAACGTGGGCAGCCCGCGCCCAAGCGCACCTTCAATCGCTGGGTGCAGAATCCGGTCCTTGAGGACTACGCGCTGCGGTACGCCCCAAAGTCGTTTCGCCGGTGGAGCGAATGGACCGTCATGAACTCCGCGCTCGGCGGGATCGCCTACATGGCCGACTTCGCCATCGGTGGCTCCGTCGTCCTCACGTACGGATTCGCGAACGCCGTCACCTCCATCCTGGTCGTTGCCGCGATCATCTTTCTCACAGGTATTCCGATTGCGTACTATTCCGCGAAGTACAACATCGATATGGACCTTCTCACGCGAGGTGCAGGATTTGGATACTATGGGTCCACGCTGACGTCTCTGGTGTACGCGTCGTTCACGTTTATCTATTTTTCACTCGAAGGATCCGTCATGGCCCAGGCGCTCCAGGAATTTTTCCACATCCCGTTGCCCGTCGGCTATTTGATCTGTTCCTTGGTCATCATTCCGCTCGTGATGTTCGGCATGACCGCTCTCTCGAAGTTGCAGGTCGTCACGCAGCCCATCTGGCTCGTGCTGATGCTTGGCCCGTTCGTCGCCATCGCGCTCCGAGACCCGTCGGCCTTCAGCCAGTGGACACACTTCGGCGGCACTTCGGCTTCGGGGAGCCACTTCAGTCCCATCGAGTTCGGACTCGCCGCAGGCGTCACACTGTCCCTCATCGCTCAAATCGGCGAACAAGTAGACTATCTGCGCTTCATGCCCAACCGCACACCACAGAATCGCGGCAAGTGGTGGATGGCAGTCATGCTGGCAGGTCCCGGATGGGTTATCCTGGGTGCCATTAAGCAACTCGGGGGATCTTTATTAGCTTCGTGGATCGCGCCCGCCATGGGGACTAAGGCCGCCGACGAACCCATCAACATGTACACACAGGCGTTCCACGTAGTCATGGGCAGCAGCTATGCAGCGCTTGCGCTTGCAACATTCTTCGTTCTTCTATCGCAAATCAAAATCAACGTAACCAACGCCTACTCCGGATCGCTGTCGTGGTCGAATTTCTTCTCCCGTATCTTCCACACCCATCCAGGGCGTGTGGTGTGGCTGTTTTTGAACGTCGGCATCGCTCTCGGCCTGATGGAAGCCGGCGTCTTCGGCTTCTTGAACACGGTGCTTGGATTCTACTCGAACCTCGCCGTCGCATGGATTGGAGCCGTGGTGTCCGATCTCGTCATTAACAAAGGTTTGCTCAAAATCAGCCCTTCGTACATCGAGTTCAAGCGCGGCCATCTGTACAACTTCAACCCCGTGGGTTTTGGATCAATGATCATCGCGGCGGGTATATCCATCGCAGCGTTTTTCGGCGTTTTCGGCCCAGTGCTTCAGGCATACTCGCCATTCCTCTCGCTCGTGCTCGCATTTGTGCTCGCGCCAGTCATCGCCATCGTCACGCGCGGCAAGTATTACATTGCGCGGGAAAACACCTTTGAGAAGTCGGATCGCCACCATGACGGCAATCACCATTCGGAGTTGCCGGCGGAATTCACCTGCGCTTGCTGCGGGTTTGAGTACGAGAAGATGGATATGCTCTACTGCCCGTTCCACAAAGCACCCATCTGCTCGCTGTGCTGCAGCCTCGAGAGCAAGTGCCACGATCTGTGCAAGGCGGGTCACGTGCACTGAGGCACGTCTTAACGAGCGGCAGCGGTTCCTCCGCTGCCGCTTTTTCACGTGCCCTTGCGAGCCAAGCTCTCCGATGGCGCGATAGGAAAGCGAGAAAAAGCTTGTCTCCGTGGAGCAAATCTTGGCTATACTTAGGCTAAGCCGGATCGATCCCGGACGCGAAGCCCTGAGGGAGGGATGTCGAGTGATGAAGAAGCCGTTTACCGCTGGATCCCTTGCGATTATCTATATCCTGGTGGCCGCCATCATTATCACCGCCTTGATGGTTCACCTGTCCACACATCCAGGCATGGTCCTGACGGTCTTGGCGCTCCTGACCATCCTGCTTCTCGTCTATCGGATGCGAACGACGAGTGGATTCACGCAGACGGTGCACATCGCGCTGATCGTGCTCATTGCGGTTGTGAGCCTGTTCATCATCGGCTTGGGCAACGGCGGCACGCAACTCTGGTTCTCGACGCTGTATGGGGTATTTGACCTGCTGCTCATTTTGGTCGAAGTGGCGTTTCTGTCTTCGCGCGAGTACACCTGAGTGCTCGCGCGCCATTGGCGCCATTGCGTGAAATACGCCAAGTCTTCGCAGCTTCGTCTATTGACGAAATGGCAGGCTCGTCCTTAAGCTTGAGATGTCGCACGTTGTCTACAATTGTCGTGGTCGTGGGACCATCACATCTGTCGCAAAGCGGGTGCAGACGTTGAACTTCGAGAACCAAGGGCTCACACCGTGGCTCCGAATCATGCGAGACGGCGAAGGCTTGGACAGCGCGAGTACGGATAACATGACGATCACGCTGCTCGGATCGCACGACGGCGTGGAACTGATTCGACACGAACTGAAACGGTATGGGTTGATGGGATTTAATCCGCCCGTCGATCAAGACTATTTTGAGGCCATATTCTTGGTTAAGGGCATTCTCCGAGTAACGTGGAACACACGAACTGAACATCTTCGTCCTGGGTCGCTTGTCACTATGGCTCCGGTTCGAGGGCCCGTATGTATCATTGCGATGGACGAGGTGGAATTTCTCTATATCACCTCCACCAGTATATTTGATTCCTACAAACATTGGGTGAATCATTTCCATCGGCTTGCGACCGAAATTGCAGAGAAAGACGGAGACACCGCGTCTCATTGTGAGAGAATCAGGAAATATTCCGTATTGATAGGGTGCGAACTCAACCTGTCCGCGAAAGAATTGCTATCTCTTAGCTGCGGCGCCTTGTTTCATGACATCGGAAAAACTCGGATTCCAGACGAAATTCTTAGGAAACCTGGTAGACTCACTCCTGAAGAATTTGATATCATGAAGATGCATACAATTTACGGGCGTGACATGATGAATTCTCCGGAACATCCTTTTTTGCACGTGGGAAGCGTAGTTGCGGAGCAACATCATGAACGGTATGACGGAAGCGGGTATCCTCATGGGCTCAAACAGGACGAAATTAGTTTGCCGGCTGCTATCGTTGCCGTTGTGGACAGCTATGATGCGATGACATCGCACCGTCCATACCAACTTCCGAAGTCTAAGCGGGAGGCCATTGACGAAATACGCGCCTTTCGAGGTCAATTGTACGACCCACGCGTCGTTGACGCGTTTCTAAAGGTCGTAGATATTTTTGAAAAAGATTAGGAGGGACGCTTCATGAGGAGATTGAAGCAACTTTTTATGGCCACTATGGCTTTAGGTGTGCTGTTCGTGGCGTCTCCTGCGGCCGCAAGTGCTAGTGTAACGCACACTGGGGTTACTGCGAGTGTTGTTGTACAGGATCCCTGGCCTGTATCGTGAGTTCCGTTGCAGCACGCCCTCTCGCGGGCGTGCTTTTTCATTTCCCCATTGCATTTCCCCGCCCTTTGCCGTCACAATACATCCACAACCAACTTTCGGACCAACCCACACCACACCCACAAGGATGGGAACCACGATGACCCTGGACCATCACGCCCATTTCATCAATCGAGAAGTGAGCTGGCTTCTGTTTAATGAGCGCGTGGCGTTTGAGGCGGCACGCGGCGACAACCCGCTGTTCGAACGGCTCCGCTTTCTCGCCATCTGCGCGTCCAATCTGGACGAATTCTTCATGGTGCGCGTGGCCGGACTGAAGGACCAATTGAAGCTCGGCGTCGGACGCCCCGACAACAAGACCGGCATGACCGCCGCTCAGCAGCTGGCCGAAGTGGCCAACCGGGCGCACGCACACGTGAACCATCTGTATCGCCTGTGGAACAAGACCCTGCTCCCCGCGCTCCGCAAAGAGAACATCGACTTCGTCCAACCGAGCCAACTGACCCAAGCGCAGCGCGCACATCTTGAGGAGTACTACCATCACCATGTTTTTCCGGTGCTGACGCCGCTCGCGGTCGATGCGAGCCACCCGTTTCCGCTTCTCGCGAATCGCTCGCTGAACATCGCGGTCCTCTTGGAGCCCATCGCCGTCCGCCTGCCCCACGAATCGCCGCTGTTTGCCGTCGTTCAGGTGCCGAGCGTCCTGCCGCGGTACCTCGAGCTGCCCACGGGCGGCCGCAAGCGGGTGTTCGTACCGCTCGAGGCCGTGATCGAGATGTTCATCGACACGCTGTTCCCTGGCCACACCGTGCTTGAGCACGCGTGCTTTCGCATCACGCGCAACGCCGACATCACGGTGGACGAGGAGAGCGCGGAAGATCTGCTCGAGGAGATCGAGCGCGAGGTCAAGAAGCGCAACCGCGGCGCGGCGGTTCGGCTCGAAGTCCAAAGTTCCATGTCGTCCGAGCTCGTCGAAACCCTACGGGATTGGCTTGAACTCGAGGCGGACGACATCTATTCCATCGACGGTCCGCTGGATCTCACGTTTCTCATGCGCTTCTCCGCAATGGCCGAGTACGCTCATCTGCGCTTCCCGCCCATCTCGCCGCAGGTGCCGCCCGACTTCATCGGGGAGAACGGATTGTTCGAGGCCATTGCCAAGCGCGACATCCTGCTGTTTCATCCGTACGAATCGTTCGATCCCGTCGTTCACTTCATCCATCTCGCTGCGAACGATCCGCAGGTCCTCGCCATCAAGCAGACGCTGTATCGCGTGAGCGGCAATTCGCCCATCGTCCACGCGCTCGCGCGAGCGGCGGAAAACGGCAAGCAGGTGACGGTCCTGGTGGAGCTCAAGGCCCGGTTTGACGAGGAGAACAACATTGTCTGGGCGAAGAAGCTGGAGGAAGCCGGCTGCCACGTAATCTACGGCCTCGTGGGGCTCAAGACGCACAGCAAGATCGCGCTTGTCGTGCGTCGCGAAGGCGAGCGGATCGTCCGCTACGTCCACCTCAGCACCGGAAACTACAACGACAACACCGCGCGCCTGTACACCGATCTCGGCATGTTCACCGCGCGCGAAGAATTCGGCGAGGACGCGTCGCTCTTTTTCAACCACCTCACGGGCTTTGCCGATCCGCCCGCGTGGCGGCGCATCGCGACGGCTCCGCACGGCCTGAAGGACGCGTTTCTCAAGCTCATCCAGCGCGAGGTCGATCACGCCCGCGCCGGGCGGCCCGCGCGCATGATCGCCAAGATGAACGCGCTGACCGACAAGGATCTCATCCTCGCCCTGTTCGAAGCGTCACAGGCGGGCGTCGAGATCGATCTCCTGGTGCGCGGAATTTGCTGCCTGCGCCCCGGCATCCCGAACGTGAGCGATCGCATCCGCGTGTCGAGCATCGTCGGGCGCTTTCTCGAGCACAGCCGCATCTACTACTTCCTGAACGGGGGCGAGGAAGAGTACTATCTCGCGAGCGCCGACTGGATGACGCGCAACATGGTCAGCCGCGTCGAGATCCTGTTTCCGGTGCTGCAGGACAATCTCAAGCAGCGCCTCAAGCACATTCTCGACGTGCAACTTCGGGACAACGTGAACCGCTGGATCCTCGCGGCCAGCGGCCAGTATGAGAAAGTCGAACCCAAGCCCGACGAACCCAAGGTGGCGTCGCAAATGCAGTTCTATCTCGAAGCGTGCGGCGCGGCGGACGAGACGGCGAAGGCGATTGCGGAGTCTATGATCCCGCGGACGCCCCCGCGCCTCCTGCCGTAATCAGGGGTGAATCAGCGCGTGCCACCGCTCGTTCCGCGCCCGAAGCTTCTGCTCGACCTCACCGATGGTCTCGGGCGAGAGCGCCTGCATCTTCTCGGCGATCTCGCCGTCCATCCGAGCGAGCTCATTGAGCAGTCCTTCGTGCTCCGCTCGGCCGTGAAACACGTACTCGTCCGGCGGCACCGGCGCCGACAGCGCGAGGGTCCGCACCGATTCCACCCGCCGGATGTAGGCTTCAAGCTCCTTCACAGCCGCGAGCGCCTCGAGGTTCGGAAACGGATCCTCGCGCGTGGGCTGCGGAAGCCGCTTGCGGAGCGACGCCAACTCCTCCCGCAGCTGCGCCAGGTACGCGCCAAACGCCCGGTCCATCGCATTGTGAAACGCAACCATCCGCTCGCGAAGGCGAAAGCGTGGATCGCGCATGTTCACGAACCAGGCGTTCATCCATCCCGTGAGGATCTGGTTGACCGGCGTGCCTGGCGACACCGCAATGCCATACCGCATCAGGTCGCTCATCGCAACGCCTCCTCAGTGCTTGCTCTCCACCTGCATGATGCGGTCGGCCGCGACCTGCGGATTTCCGATGAAGAACGGCTCGCCAATGGCCATGTTCGGCGCGGAAATGACGCCCTTTTGCGCCATGATCATCGCCGTGTAATACCGAACCGCGTCGATCTCCGACAGCCCGAACGCGCGCAGCGCAATCAGCTCCTTCATGCGCTCATCGCGCGGATACACGAGCGCCTTCACGTCGTTCAGGGTGAGCCCGTACACCGACAGGAACTCCTGAAGGTGTTCCTTCACGAGTTCCAAAATTTCAGGCATGCGTTCATTGACGCGCTCCAATTCGGTCAGCTGCACGATCTTGTTGATGGACTGCTCGATGACCGGCCCCGCGTACCAGTTGACCTCCTTCATGCTCACGTAATGGCCTGACATCGGCATGTGCTGCACAAGCTTCAGGGCGTCCTCCTTGGTGTCCACGTGGACGTAACAGCTCACGTGGTAGCCCATCTCGGCCATCTCCTTTGAATAGGCCACGCCCGACACCTCGAGGATGAGCTTCGCCCGGTTAATGTATATCACCTCGTACTGCCACGGGCTCTGGCCCCCGAAGAACGCCTGCTGGAACGCGCCGATGATGGGGCGATCCGGCGTCTGAATGACGTACTGCCCTGTCTCGTACACGTTCAAAATGGCGCCACGGGACTTCAACACCGCGAAATGATTCGACTCCACCGTGAGGAGAGAGCCATTGAGAATGCTGTTGTCCGGGTAGTGGTAGACCAACACGTCCGGACCCATGATCTCCTTGCCGTCGTTGCTAAGCGTGCTGATGACTTGGCGAATCTGCGGCATCGGGCGTCCTCCCTCGCAAGCGCGATTTCCATCCAACGTTTTCAGCAAAATTCCTAATCATGTTAGCTTCATGATACCGATTCGCGCTTGAATTGGGAACCATATTTCGAGAAGCCGAAATTCGTTGCCCCGCGCCATTGAGATAGCGGTAAGATAAAAAGAAAAACGTTGGTGATGGCAGATGGAATTTTGGCAACGAAACCTCGTGGTCCTGTGGATTGGGACGCTGCTCACGTCCGCGAGCTACTCCATGGTCATCCCGTTCCTCCCGCTGTTTCTGCTCAAGATCGGGGTGCACCAACACACAGACATCTGGTCCGGCGCACTCTACAGCGCGGCGTTCGTCGCCGGCGCCATCGCGGCGCCCTACTGGGGCTCGCTCGGGGATCGGTACGGACAGAAGCCGATGATCGTCCGGGCGGGCTTTGTGTTGTTCGTGATCTACGGCCTCACGGCCTTTGTGCAACATCCGTGGGAACTTCTCGTCCTGCGCACACTGCAGGGGCTCCTGTCGGGGTACATCCCGGGCTCCGTGGCGCTCGTGGGGAGCAACACACCCGAGGACAAGGTGGGTTACGCGCTGTCGACCATCTCCGCCGCGAGTTCGGCGGGCGGCATTGTCGGGCCGCTGCTCGGCGGCACCATCGCGCGCCTGTTCGGGAACCGCGTGGCGTTTGGCAGCGCTTCCGTGCTCGTGCTCATCTCCACCCTGCTCGCCCTCATCTTCGTGCGAGAGATGAACAAGAAACGCGCCACGTCCCGGCCCTCGGTGCTTGGCGCCATTGGCGGAGCGCTTCACAACAAGCCCCTTGTCACGGCCTTATCGCTCAATATGGTCGTCTCGTTCTCCATCATGACCATTGAGCCGGTCTTGACCCTGTATATCGCCGAGATCGATCCGTCCGCCAGCGCGAAGAACGCCTCGTTTCTCGCGGGGCTCGTGTTTTCGCTCGCCGGGATCGCGAGCGTGGTGTTCGCACCGCTCTGGGGTAAATACGCGGACCGCATCGGCTTCGCGAAAGTTCTCACCATTGGGCTCGCGGGCGGCGCCGTGTGGACCTTCATGCAGATCCCGTTTCACAACGTGATTGCCTTCGCGGCGGTCCGCTTCGTGTACGGCGCGTTCTTCTGCGCGGTCTACCCGGCCATCAACGGGCTCATCGTGCGCTCGACCGAATCCACGTTCCGCGGCCGCGCCTTCGGACTGAATCAGACGGCCAACCAGATTGGCAACACGGTCGGGCCGCTGGTGGGCGGCGCCATCGCGGACGCGACGAGCATCCACGGCGTTTTCTGGGTGACCGGCGCGCTGCTCGCCAGCGTCACCGCGGGCGCGTACGCACTCATGCGCCACCCAAGCCTTTTGCCGCAAAGCGAGCAGGCGCCGCACACGCCGGCTCCGTAACTGACGAGCCGCGCCGTCACGCCTCTTCCTGGCCCGTGGGCGCCGCCTCGTCGCCCGCGTGCCTGCGGGCAATCTGAAGCGCCTGCAGCACCGTGTCCATGTCCTTCTTCAGCGCCTCGCACTGGCGCTTCCAGCGGTCGATTTCGGCGCGGGCGCGATCGTAGCGCGTGTTGGCGGAATCGAGCAGCGCCTCGAGTTCGATGCAGCGCTGGCGGAGATCGGCGAGTTCGCGCGCCTCCTCCCCGGACTCGTCGACGATCTCGACCTGCTCCAGGTAGCGGATCAGCGCCCGCTTCGTGATCCGCTCGCGCCGCGCGCCGCCGTGCGCCGACTCGCTGAGCGCATCGACAATTTCGCCCGCGCCTTCGGAGGCCGGTGTCGCGGATCGGCCGACCGCCTCATCGCTCGCCTCCGTCACCTTGGCCGCCATGCGCGTGCGCTTGAGCCCGGCGAGCGTTCGGTGCAACGTGGCGGTGGTCCAATCCTGCGCGGCAGATTCCTGCTTCTCGTCACCGGGCTGCTCGTCGCGTTTGTCCTCGATGCGGGAAAGCACGGCGCGGCGCCGCTTTTTCCACGCCTGTTGCAGGCGCGACTTGGTCTCCGAGACGCGTCGGGACCACGTGCCGAAGTTGGAACCAAACAGTTTGCCGAGCGCACTTGCCTCGGCAGGCCGCTCCTCCACCACGTCTTCGAGCGCAAATTCGCCGCGCCGAATGGCGCCGACGAGCGCGTACAGGCACGCCTCGTGGTAGGGGCCGGCGAGATCGAAATGGCGGCACTCCTCGCAGACAAACTGCCCAAGCTTTTCGAGAAATTCATCCGTCAAGTGCGCCGTTCGCGGAACGTGGTAGTAGACGCCGTCGTCGCGATCGTCCACCTCCAGCATGCGGCGGCTGCCGAGGCGCAGCGCTGCCAATTCCGCAGCGGCCACGTTGACGACGGGGCCCTCGGTGTCCTCGATGACGAGGTCCACGCGTCCGTGCGCCTGCTTCTTATCTCGGAGCGCCTGATAGATGTGCATGAGGAGCACGTCCTCCGCCTCTTCCTCGGTATCCGGCCAATCCTTGAGAATGAAGCTGTCCGGATCCCGCTTGGCCTCGATGAACTCGCGAGCCTCCTGCACAGTCACTTCATTGCCATAATATGTATCATAGAGTGTGATACCGTAACGAGCGGCGACCTCGAGTGCGTCCATGCCTTTGAGCGTCTTCACAAACGTCCCCTCGCAATGGCCCGAAGCGTTGCCTCGGTTTCTACATGTTTCGATCCTATCGGATTCTCCTCGACAGATAAAGCGGTCGGGCCTGCGATTTTTTGGCGATGAAAAAAGCCCTGAAGCCAGGGCCTCGCGGCAAGCTTTCCTGCGCGGCGTCAGGCGGTTTGATGCGCCGCGCGCAGCGCCCGAAGCAATTTCATCCGACAGTCGGGCTCAAGCCAAGGGACTTCGTCCATCACGAGGGACACGACCTGCATCTCTTCCTCGCAAGCGAAGAGCTTCCCCTCGATCCGGCCATCGTCTCGCACGTGGCGAAACCACACGTACCAGCGCCCATCGCGCGCGATGACGCCGACGACGGGGTCCCGCGCCCAGATGACCTCCCCTTCGCTCAGCAATTCGTCGATGGACTGCTCAAAGTGGTTGTCTGCGCGGTCGAGAATGTCCTGCCTGCCGAAGCAGTACGCCACCATCTGATCCACGGTTGTCAGCATCTCGATCGACTCCTTGCACGAGAGATCTGGAAGGTAAAGGTCTCCGAAGACCAGCATACGCGCGATTTCTCGAATCATGATTGAAAGCAGGCGGCCCCGCGCGGGCCGCCATACTCACTGAACGTTCGGCGCCTGCGGCATGCCGGGCTGCGCCATTTGGCCTGGCATCTGGTACGAGTCGATCATCGTCTGCGTCGTGTTCTTCTGCAGCGTCGCGACCTGGTAGTCTCCCTTTTGATTCATGTAGGCGAACAGATCGTACGCCATGCGATCGCACAGGCTGGCGCTCGTCATGAGGAACGTGCGGAACTGCGGGCTGGCGCACTCCAGCGCGAACATGGTGCACATCATCGCGCCGAACTTATGCAGGTTGAGGGCGACGGCGCAGATAGCGCGATCGGACGGCGCCTGCGCCTGCAGATTGGGCGCGGGATAGGTGGGATGACGAAGCCCGAGCTTCGGTTGCGTGTGCATCGAAGTCTGGTAGCCCTGTCCGCCCATTGGGCTGTTGGTCTGCAGGACGCGCACGCCCTCCACATAGTGTTGCTCCATGGCCTGGGCCTGGCGCTCGAGAAGCTGGCGCACCTGCGGATCCTGCGCGTGATGCGCGAGGAAGTTCAGGACCTCGGCGTTCGCGGACGTGGCCTGCAAAACCTCGTTCATCCCGATGATCTCGTGCGCGCCGAAGGGCGCGTTGGGCGCGTTCTGGCCCTGCCCCTGCGATCCCGCCTGCGCGTTTGGCATCATGTTGCCCTGCATGTGGGGCTGCATGTTTGGCTGCTGCTGCATGATTCGACCTCCTAAGGTGTGTGGTGTCGTCGGCCTTAGGATGCACAGGAACCGCAGCCGTATGTACCACAACCGTGGAAAGATACGCCGGATCGTCACGAAATATCATATGATGAAAGCAAAGAGACTATGTTATGATAAAGTTTGATCAAAGGGCGCGAGGTGAGAACGGTGTATCCGAAGGAGCGGCAGCGCGTGCTTCTGGAACTGCTCGCGCAGCACGGCTTCGCGTCATACCGCCAGTTGGCGGAGAAGCTCGGCGTGTCCGAGATCACGGTCCGCCGCGACATGAAAGCGCTCGAGGCGCAGGGCCTCGTCGAGACCGCGTTTGGCGGCGGCCAGGTGACCCGCGCGGCCCGCGAGCTGCCCTACACCGACAAGCGCATTCTCCAGATTCCAGAGAAGATGGCCATCGCCAAGGCAGCGCTTCGGCAGATTGAATCGGGCATGACCATCGCCATCGCCGCGGGCACCACCACGTGGGTCCTGGCGCAACACATCGCGGGTTTTCAGAACCTGACGTTTCTCACCAATTCGGTCAACGTCGCGTCGGAGTTGAGCAAGAACGGCTACAGCGACATCTTCCTCACAGGTGGCCAATTTCGCACGCCGAGCGATGCCCTCGTGGGCCCCGTGGCCGAGCAGATGATCCGCCAGTTCCGCGCCGACATTCTGTTTGTCGGCGCGAGCGGCCTGCACGTCGATCACGGCGTGTCGACGCCCAACGTGCTCGAAGCCTCCATCAACCGGGCGATGATGGAACGCGCCGCACGCGTGGTGGTGCTCGCCGACCACACCAAGTGGGGTGTGGAATCACTCATGAGTTTCGCGAAACTCAGCGAAATTGATGCGCTCATCACGGACCGGCGGCCGGGCGACGCGGAGGCAGCCGCCCTGGCGGAATGCGACGTGGATCTCATGATTGCCAGTGCACCGAACATCGAACCATCCAGACGAGGTGATGCCCAATGACCGAGCTCCGATACAATCCTCTGTTGCGCGACTGGACGATGGTCGCGTCCAATCGCCACAAGCGCCCGAATCTGCCGAAAGATAACTGCCCATTTTGTCCTGGCTCGGGCAAGGTGCCGGACGACTACGACGTCCTGGCGTATGACAACGACTTTCCTGCGCTCTCTCCCAACCCGCCGCAGCCGGACGACGTGGCGACCGAGCTTTATCGCGTTGAACCCGCTTACGGAAAATGCGAAGTCATTTTATACTCAAAGGAGCACACCACGACGCTGCCCGAACTGCCGCTGGCGCACATTCGCAAACTGGTAGATTTGTGGACCGAACGCTTTCGGGATCTGGCCTCGAATCCACGTCACCAATATGTACTCATCTTCGAAAATCGCGGCCCAGAGGTCGGCGTGACCATGCCTCACCCGCACGGTCAGATCTACGCCTACCCGTACGTGCCGCAGAAGCTCAGGGTCGAGATGGAGTCGTTTGCGGCACACCGGGAGGAGACAGGCCGCTGCCTGATGTGCGACATCAACCGCGAAGAGGTCGCGTTTGGAAAGCGGATGCTGGAGGAAACCAAGCACTTTTACGCGTATATCCCGTTCTTCACGGACTACCCGTATGGCGCGTTCATCGCTTCCAAGCGGCACGTCGGCAGCCTGCTGGAGTTCACGGACGACGAGCGGACGGATCTCGCCCGCATCCTGAAGCGCGTCACGAGCGGCATGGATGCGCTGTTTGACCGCGAGTTTCCGTATATGATGGTGCTCCACCAGAGCCCCGTGAATCAGGCGGAGCCCGTGGACTTTCACTTTCACATTGAGTTTTACCCGCCGCTCCAGACCGCCACGCGCCTGAAGTACCTCGCGTCGTCGGAGACGGGGGCCTGGGCGCCGTGTAACCCCATGGCTGTCGAGGCGACCGCGCCCCAATTGCGGGAAGCCATTCAGAAGCGAAAGGAAGCGAACCGACATGTCGATCCCCTGGCCTAACCTGTTGGACCACATCCTCGCCTTTTCGCCCGGCGACACGGGCGAACTGCGGGCGTACTTCGCGCCGGGGCGAGTCAATCTCATTGGAGAGCACACCGACTACAACGGAGGCTACGTGCTGCCTGCCGCGCTCACGATGGGCACGTGGCTCGTGGTACGCCCTCGCGCCGACCGCCGCTTGCGGTTCGCGACGACCTTTTCCCATCACGTCGTCGAGGTGGACGCGGACGACGTGCAGTTCCGCCCGGAGCAGGACTTCGCCAACTACCCGCTCGGCGTGATCGATGTGCTCGGCCGCCGAGGCGTCGAGGCACCAGGGATGGACCTGTTCTTTTTCGGCAATCTCCCGATTGGCGCTGGCCTGTCCTCGAGTGCATCCGTCGAGGTGGTGACCGCGTTCGCCATCAACGATCTGACGGGCGCTGGGCTGGACTGCGAATCCCTCGCCGTGATCGCGCAACAGGCGGAAAACGAATTTGTCGGCGTCAACTGCGGCGTGATGGACCAGTTTTCCGTCGCCATGGGCAAGAAGGACATGGCGCTGTCGCTGAACTGCCTCACCCTCGCGTACGAGCTGGTTCCCGTGCATTCGGAGGGGTATCGCCTGGTCATCGCCAACAGCAACGCACCGCGGAAGCTCGCGGGATCGAAATACAACGAGCGGCGGGCGGAATGCGAGGCGGCGCTCGCCGTGGTAAAACGCCGATTTCCGGACGTTCAGGCGCTCGCGGAAATCGAGCCGAGCCAGTGGTCTGAGGTGGAGGCGCTCTTGCGTACGGAGGGCGCGCCGGGATTCGAAGCGGAGGTCGTCGTGCGCCGGGCGCGGCACGTCATCATGGAGAGCCACCGGGCGCGGGAGGCCGCGCGGCTCTTGGCGGATGGGAACATCGAGGCGTTCGGGGAACTCATGAACGCGTCGCACCGATCGCTCCGCGACGACTACGAAGTGACCGGCGAAGCGCTGGACGCCCTCGTCGAAGCGGCGTGGAGCGCGGAGGGCTGCATCGGATCGCGCATGACGGGCGCGGGCTTCGGCGGCTGCACGGTGAGCCTGGTTCGCGACGATGCGGTGGAGGCGTTCACAAACCACGTCCAAGCCGCGTACCAACGGGCGACGGGCCGCAGTCCCTCGTTCTACGTCACCGACATCGGCGACGGCGTGCACGCGCTTCCCGCGCTGGACGCGGTGGTGCGTTGACTGCGGAGGCTCCCCCTCCCTCCTGCCGGGAGGGGGTTGGCTCCCTGGACGCCCGGTGCGCCATCAGGCCTGGACGTCGGCGTAGTCCGGCCTCCGTCGAAAGCGCAGCACGGCGTACGAACACACGGGAAACAGCTTCACGCCCCGCTCTCGGGCCATCGCCACCAACTCATCGACGAGCTTGGCGGCAAGCCCCTGCCCCTGATAGGCCGGATCGACAACCGTGTGGTCAATGGTCCACACGCCATCTCCTCGGTCCGTACAGCTGATATAGCCAATCCGTTCCCCATCGTCGTTCCGAAGCTCGACGCCGCGTTCCACGCGCACGAATTGCATCGCTCTCGCCCTTTCCCCGGATGACATCACGTTCCGTTTTGCAGCGATCCGCCAGCGGTTTCGTTGCTGGACTGCGTCGCGTTGCCCCCGCTTGTACCGCTCTCGGTCGAATTTCCTGGCCCTGGCGAAGGCCACCCGGCCGGATGCAGCCCTTGCGGCAGCGGCTGTGAAAGGTGCAGGTAGCTCGTCTTCATGGTCCAGTCCATCCGCCAGGTCATGCTTCGCACGGCGCTCGCGGCTTTGTCCCCCAGCGCGTGCGCGACAACAGACGCCGGCACACCGATGACCGCCGCGACGGTCGCAGACTGAAGCTGCGGCACCGCGGAAGCGCGAGAGATGGCAAAGTGGCCATATACCGTGGTGTGCGCGAGCAGCGCCTGAAGGTCCGATTTTGACATCCCCCGGCCGCCGAAGAGCGCGGAGCCGACGACGCCCGCGACCCACGGACCGAAGGTCGCTTGTGCGGATGCCGCGCTCATGACCGCCACGACCTCGTCTTCGCTCCCGCCTTGCGACGCCAAGCGCGGCGACGTCCACGCGCCCAAGACCGGATTCCACAGTGCGGGCGATGATGGGGTGCTCACCCAGCCGCCCTGCTCCTTTTCGTACGCCGCGCCTCCGAACCAGAACACGCTCGCATTCCCGGTGGAGCCGGCGCACGTGTACGACTCGGCCTGTTTCCCGTTTACCTGCCACACGTCGTCCTCCGCCCGAAAGAGCGCCAACTGGCCGTCGCGCGCAAGCTTCTGGGCGAGCTGGGTCCAGGCTGGCGACCGCGCATACGCGGCTTGCCAGGCCACCGACAGGCTCACCTCGGCGGAGGACTGCGTCTGGCGATACGGCGCCTGCCGCCACGCTTGAATAGCCTGCTGGAGCTCGGGCCCGGGCGGACTAGACGCGTACATGACAGCCGGTGACGCTGCCACCAAGAGCCCCGCCAAGCCCGCCCACGGCATAGCGCCCAACCATTGCCGCAGGGACATCGAGATCCCTCGCCTTCGCCTTGTTGGGCACATTCTACCACGCATGCGCGCCCCCGGAAAGCTCAGGTTCGAGCGAGGCGCATCACCCGCCAGAGCGCCTCCTTCGGACGGTGATGGATATCGAAGAGAAGCGGCCAGTCCTTCCTTCCCTTGACGGGGAAGTCGTCTCGCCACGTCGAGTCGTCCGCCACGCCCCAGAGAGTCACGTTGTCGATGGCGTCCCGATGCTTGAGGAAGAGCGCAAACAGCGCCTCGTAGCGCACCGCGAGCCGCTCGGCCAGCTCATCGTCGTATGGCCGCGCAGGCGCCTGCGGTCGATCCGGCTCGTGCACCCACGGGTACACGCTGACATCGAGCTCCGTGACGTGCAGCCGGAGGCCGAGCGCCTGATACCGCTCGATGGCCTCCTCCATCTCCTCAATGGGCGGATCGTCCAGCGAGACGTGCATCTGCAGCCCCACGCCATGAATGGGCACGCCGCGGTCCAGCAGGTGCTCTAGCAGCCGGAGGATGCGGTCTCGCTTAAAAGGCTTCGTCTCATTGTAGTCGTTGTAAAAGAGCAGCGCGTCGGGATCCGCTTGGTGCGCCACGCGAAACGCTTTCTCGATGTAATCGTCGCCGAGCGCCTGCCGCCATGGGCTTGGGCGAAGCCAGCCGTCCCCCTGGTCGATCACGGCCTCGTTCACCACGTCCCAGCACCCGACATCGCCACGGTAGTGCCCGACGACCTCAGCGATGTGCGCCTCGAGCCTCCCTTCGACGAGCTTCGCGGGCGCGGATTGGCCGAGCGCGTCCCGGAACACCCACCCGGGCGTCTGATTGTGCCAAACGAGTGTGTGGCCGCGCACGAACATGCCGTGATCGCGGGCGAATAAAACGATTTGGTCGGCGGCCGAAAAGGAATACGTGTCTTCGGCCGGGTGAATGCGCTCCCACTTCATCTCGTTCTCCGGCGTGATACTGCTGAAGTGACCCTCAAGGAGATGGGCGTGCGTGTGAACCGTCGCGGCGTTGACCGCGGCGCCCACGCGAAAATGCGGCGCATACGCTTGGCGCAACGATGGCACTCGATCCGTCATGGCATTTCCTCCTCGGACATTCCTTGTCCTAATGGATGCAATAAGGCGATGCTAACTCGCACATTTAGAGTTGACTTATTTTACCAACCGCGATTATCATGAGGTTGTGAAGCAATGTGACTCGCCCACGGGCGGTCAAATCCTTGCAGAACTGAGGACGATACCTATGAGCACTCTTTCACCATCCGCCAAACTCGACGAACTCATGGGCCGAGAGCAGCGAAAGACGCCGGGCTGGATTGGCGATGCCATCTACGGCGTGAACGACGGCCTCGGCGCCATCTTCGGCATCATCACCGGCGTCGCTGGTTACACTGGCAACAATCACACCATCCTCGTCTCAGGCTTTTTCGGCGCCTTGGCGAGCACGCTGTCCATGGCGGCGGGCGCATGGCTCGCGACGAGATCGGAAAACGAGCTCTTGGACAAAGCGTTTCACGAGGCGAAGCGGGATATCGAACAGAATCGGGATCGCGAGGTCCAGATTCTCTCGCTCATCTACGAGACCCGCGGGTTCGAGCCGCACGAGGCGAAGGAAATCGCGGAGCGCATCGCAAAGGACGACGAGCTGTTCCTGCAGACCATGGCGCAAGAAAAGCACGGCATCCACGAGGCGAGCCGCGGGAACGCCTGGGGTGCGGCCTTCTACGGCGGCCTGTCGACCTTCATCGGCGGTGTGGTCCCGCTCATCCCGTTCTTCTTCATGCACGGACTTGCAGCCATCCTCACCGCGGCGGCGGTCAGCCTCGCCGCGCACTTCGTCGTCGGTGCGCTGAAGAGCCTCGTCACTGTTCGCTCCTGGTGGTCGAGCGGCATCGAGATGACCATCGCGGGCGTCATCGTCGGCGTGGTCTCGTACCTGCTCGGTCTCGCAGGCAGCCACGTGCTGTAGGCGCCGATGGCACAGCGGGCGATCGCGACGAACGCCGCGATCGCCCTTTTTCACGCCTGTGGGTAGACGACGACCTTGATGCTCTCGCTCTTGTGCGTCCTCGCTCGCTCGAGCGCATCCCCGGCCTCCGCCAGCGGGAAGGTGTCGGTGATGAGGTGCCACACGTCGACTTCGCGCATGAGTTGAATGCCTGCGGGATACGTGTTGGCATATCGGAACACGCCCGCAATCTCGATCTCGCCGTCCGTGATCTGCGTCAAGTCGAGCTCTCGGAGCGGCGCCTGGGACAGCCCGACGATGACAAGCCGCCCGCCGCGGCGCAGTGCCGGCAGAAGGGACGCCACTGCGTTTGGATGACCGGCCGTCTCGATGGCGACATCGACGCCTTCGGGGAACCGCTCGTGAACCGCATCCGCGATGGTACCCTGCTTCGCCTGCACCGCCTCCGTGGCCCCAAGCTGGAGCGCGAGCTGAAGCCGCGTTTCCACCGTGTCGCTGACCACCACATCGCCCGCGCCGAGCCTGCGCGCCGCGACCACGGTCAAGAGTCCCACGGGCCCCATCCCCGCGATGGCGACGCGATCCCCTGGGCGCATGCCGGATCGACGGATGGCGTGTAGCGCCACCGAGAACGGCTCGACCATCGCCGCCTGTTCGTACGACATGTCGTCCGGGATAGGATGGACGAAGTCCGCGCGATGGGCGATGTACTGCGCAAACGCGCCGTCGACGGGCGGCGTCGCGAGGAAGCGGACGTGTGGGCACAGGTTGTACCGCCCCGATTTGCAGGCCTCGCACCGCCCGCAAGTCACACCCGGCTCGATCGCCACGCGCTGCCCCGGTCGCAAATGCTTCACGTTCGCGCCGACGGCCACGACGACGCCGCTCGCCTCGTGGCCCAGAATGAGCGGGCCGTCGACCACGTACCGCCCGATCCGGCCGTGTTCGTAGTAGTGCACGTCGGAGCCGCAGACCCCGACCGCCTCCACCCGAATCAACGCCTCGTCAAGCGAGGGTTCGGGCACCGGAACCTCGCGTACCTCCACCTGGCGCGAGCCAACGAGGTAGGCCGCTTTCATCAACTTGGGTAGGGCGCTTGAGCCCGCCACCGGAATTCCCCTTCCTGATACGTCCTCCGCGCTTCAATTCTAGTATACATAGGGACGTCAAGAGCGCAGCGCCGACGCTTAACACTGCGCTCGAAATGCCGCGATAGCCTTGCGGATCACCTCTAGGTCGAGATCGGCCGGAATCTCCACCTGTACGGTGTAGGTATCGTTGCCAAACTCCCGGATGGCCAGTGTCGCCTGCCCTCCGGTCATCTCGCTCATCTTCGCCTCGAAATCTCGAAACGAAATGGCGTACGGCAGCGGGACCGTGCACAGCTTGTTGCCTTCGCGCGCGCCCACCGTGATGGCAGAACTCACGACCGACGCATTGGGCAACACCCGGCGCACGCCGCCTTCTTCGAGTATCGTGTGATACCAGTTCACATCCACGACGGTCCCGCTGTACTCCACGCCGCCGAAGAGGTATGTGCGGAAGCTGACGTACTCCCCGAGTTGAAACGGCCGCACGGCGAAGAGCACGAGGCCCGCGATGAGATTCGCGAGCGTCGACTGCGCGCCAACGCCGACAATGACGCCCGTCACCGCGCCGCCGACGAGGATGCTGCCCACCTTCACCTGCAGCAGATTGAGGCCAATCACGAGCACAAATGCGTAACCCACCGCGCTCAGCGCCCGGTTGACCACGCTCAGCACGCGGATGTCCGCGCTCGGATGCCGAGCCGCCATGTCGTTGACCGTGCGGCGGAGCTGGTTGACGACCAGAGCGCCCACGACAAACCAGACAAGCGCGATGCCCCACTCGATAATCTGCCGATCGAAGGAAGGCAGCGATTGCAGCCGCTCCGACTCGCGCCCGAGGTACGCAGCTACCGCGAGCGCCACCAAAAGGAGCAGGTACATCGTGAACCGCCGCCACCCGGCGGACCTACGGTGGAACCCTTCGGTCAATGGAGCCACCTCGATTTCAAGACTCGAGAAAGGCCACAGCGGATGCTCGCTGTGGCCACACAAGTAACCCTATGATAACGCAGGAACGCATCGCCATCAATGGCTCTGCTCCGGCAACAGGTAGGCGGGCGACTGGGGCCAGTTGGACGGAATGGCTGTGTTGGTCCACTGGCTCTTCGGCATCCAGGGCTCGTGATGCTCATCGAAATACGCGTCGATCATCTTGCGCGCCAGGATAGCCGAAAAGCTCGCTCCGTAACCTCCGCCTGGGGCCATCACGGCGACGGCCACCAGCGGGTGATTGAGCGGCGCGTAACAGATGAACACCGAGTTGTCGGTGCGGTGTCCGTTGATGACAATCTGCGCCGTTCCCGTCTTTCCGGCGGCCTGATAGGGCGCGCCCAGGAAGGCGTAGTACGCCGTACCAGCCGGATTGGACGTCACGCCGTACATGCCCTGTTTCACCAGATCCCACATCGACGGCGTTGCGCTCACGCGGCCGAGTACCTGCGTCTTGTACGTAAGAATGGGCTTTGCACCCGAGTTCGGCGTTCCATTCGACGTGTACACGTTCTCAAGAAGGTGCGGCTTGAGCTTGAGCCCCTCGTCCGCCAGCGTCATGGCATAGACGCCGAGCTCCATCGGCGTGAACATCTGTGACTGGCCGATGGCCGCATCCGCCAAGCTCGCTGGCGATCCATAGTTCACATACTTGCCGGTCTTCGCGATGGACGCCTCGCTCGCCTGCAGGTCGTAAGGCACCTGGATATTGCCCTTCTGGTAATCCTCGATGTAAAACTCGCCGTGCTCCTCAAAGGGAAGATCGATGCCCGTCAGCGTGCCGAGTCCGAAGTTCTCCTCTTCCTGGAACATGGCGTTGATGCCCTTGACGAAGTCCGTGTCCAAGTAGTTCTGATAGCTTCCATCGGAGGCCGGATACGATCCCCCAGACGTGGTGCTCGACCCGAACCACTTGCCGAGGTGCAGGCCGAGCTCGTAGAAGAACACGTCGCTCGACACGGTGATGGCCTCGATGGGGTTGACCCAGCCAAACACGAAGCCCTCGTCCTCGTTTTTGCGCTGCGTGCCGATGTAGATGTAGCCATCATCCAGAATCTCGGTCTTCGGCGTCACCACGCCCGCCTTCAGCGCCGCGATCATGTTCGCTGGCTTCACAGTGGAACCGGGGTAGTTGTACGTGTCGATTACGTTGTTCAACTGCGCCCCGGACGTCTCCAGGTAGTGAACGTGATCCACGTACGTGCCGCTTGTGTACCAGTTGGGATCCAAATAAGGGTAGCTCACCATCGCGATGACGCCACCCGTCTTCACGTTGAGCATGACGGCGGCAGCGTCGGTGATGTCCTGTTTGTTCGTCTGCGACGAGTCGATCATGTTCTGCAGAAGTTCCTGCGCCACCGCCTGCTCGTGCCCGTCCAGCGTCAGTTGAATGTTGTCCCCGTTTTGCGGCGCGATCTCGCCCACGTTACCGACGGCGGTCCCACTCGACGTGACCGTCACCAGTTCATAACCAGGCTTCCCCTGCAGAAGGTGTTCGTATTCGTACTCAATGCCCGTTTCGCCGACCTGCTGGCTGTACAAATACCCCTTGTACTGGCTCACATTTTGCGCGGTGATGGCGCCGACGTATCCGAGCACCTGCCCGGCGAGATCGCCATATGGATATTGGCGCTCGTAATCCTGCACCACCTGAATGTTCGGCAGCTCGCTCTGGTGTTCCACCACGTATGCCACCTGCGCTTCGGTCACGTTCCGCGCGAGCGTGACCTGCAAGGCCCCTGGATTGCTCTGCATGGACTCATACAGCGCCTGCGGAGTGGTCTGAAGAACAGGCGCGAGGATGGACGCGACGCGGTGCATCTCCGCATCCGACATCTGCGTGTACCGGTTGAACTGGATGGTCAGGACAGGTTTGTCCCACGCGAGCACCTGTCCGTTGGCGTCATAAATCCATCCCCGCTGCGGAAGAATGGGCACGCGGGCGTACTGCGTCAGTTGTTCCGACGAGCGAAATGAAGCGCCCTTCACCACCTGGACGTAGCCGAGGCGCAAGATGAGCGAGGTGAACGACAGGAACACGAGGCTGTACACGACATGAACGCGCAACCTGCGCCGCTTCGCGAGCTTTGCAGGATCCGGCGGCGTCACGGCGCGATCCCGCCGCTGCGCGCGCTTCGTTCTCGACTTTCGCACCGAATCTCACTCCGTCCCTGAGGCTCTACCATAGCTATTTAAATCAGACGTGGCCCCCAGTGTGCAAGTTCATCCGAGCTCTTCCATCCGCTCGGCCCGCTCGGCGATGTTCGTCGAAACGTTTGCCAAAATGTCGGAAACCCGGCGTATGCGCCCTGCAGATTTTCGGGTAGAATGAATATAGTGTGGTTCGCGGGGCGAGCCATGTACGAATTTCGAGTGCTGGGAGTGCTGGCATGTCGCGAGACGATCCAGGCTCGCTCCTGTTGTCGTTCGATGCCAGGGCGGCGCAGGGCAAGCGGATCGCCTATACGGCGGTCTATGCGCTTGGCGCGTTCGCCATCATCAATCAAGGACTTGATGTGACGTTTTTGGCGCCCCTCGCGAACGTCTGGGGAGCCTTCGCGGTCCTCGCGCTCGCATGGGCGGCGCTCGTGCGCAGGGCCTACGGAATCGCGCCGCCTCCACCCGCGTGGGCGCGATACGCGCGCTGGTACATTCTCTACACGCTGGCCCTTGTGCTGGCGGATCTCAAGCATCCGGTCCTCGCTCTGAACGCGTGGACGGTGGACGTGGAATATATTTTCGTCGGACTGCTTGTGCCGCTCGCGCTCGACGCGGAGGACACCCTCAAGCTGTTCTATGGCGTGATCGCCATGTCTATGCTGATGGGTGTAGACGGTTGGTTTCAATTTCTCATCAAAGTGCCTATCCCGAGCCAGTGGCTGGACGTGGGGGAACACGTGAGGACTCGCGTGTTCACGGTCATGAAGTCGCCTGCGGAGTTTGGGGCGAACATCGAGCTCGCGCTCCCGCTGATGCTCGGCCTGTTCGGCTTTGATGCGGACAAGCGGCGCAGAATCATTTATGTGGCAGGCGCAATCGTGGCCTTGGCCGCGCTTTTCATGACGTACGATCGCGGCTCGTGGCTGGGGCTATTCGTAGCCGCCGTCCTGGTCGCGGCGGCGTTTGAACGGCGCCTGCTGCCCATCCTGGGGGGCATCGCGGCGTTGGGTCTGTGTGTGCCGTCTCTTCGGCACCGGGCGCTCGACCTGTTGAACCCGGTCTATTTCGTCAAGTCGTCCGCGGGCGGGCGCATGGCACTCTGGCAACAGGCGTTCGACGTGATGTCGCGCAATCCGCTCTTCGGATCCGGCCTCGGATACTACGGGGGATACGTGGCGACATCCCATAGTTTTTCCGCGTTCTCCGACAATTACTACGCCAAGGTGCTCGGAGAGACCGGTATCCTCGGACTGGTGCTGTTTATGGGCATGCACGTCGCGATTGTACGCGATATGATCCGGTTGGTCAGGAAGGCGTCCGGCGGTTCGCGGCTTTTGGCGCTCGGAGGCCTGACCGGAATCACGGCCATACTGATTCACAGTTTCGTCGAGAACCTGTTTGAATACAATTACACTGCAAGCTTGTACTACCTGCTCGTGGGGCTGTTGTTGACCTGGGGTCGCAGCTTGCCAGAGGCGGACGGGATGCGCAGCCGCTGGCCGAAAGCGAGGATGTCGGACGAATGACACTGATGTACCTGCTCTGGGACACGTTTTATGACGCGCTGAAGTTGGTCACAGGCCTTGTGGCGTTGTACCAGATTGTGCTGTCGGTCTACGGCATTTGGCACCGCAGGCGGTCCATCACGCATGCGCCACAGAAGCGCTTCGCCATCATCATCCCTGCGCACAACGAGGAGTGCGTCATTGGTCCGCTCCTCGAAAGCCTGAGGCGCCAGACCTATCCGGCAGTCCTGTACGACGTACACGTTATCGCGGACAACTGCACGGACGGCACCGCAGAGCGCGCCCGGGCGCACGGCGCAATTGTCCACGTGCGCGAAAACCGCGCCGAACAGGGCAAAGGCTATGCCATCGAATGGATGCTTACGCGCCTCAAGGAGATGGGTGCGCGGTATGACGCGATCGTCATGTTCGACGCCGACAATTTGGTTCATCCGGACTTTCTTTCCATTATGAACGACCACCTTTGCAGCGGCGATCGCGTCATTCAGGGTTATTTGGACACGAAGAATCCGTTTGATTCGTGGATCAGCGTGTCGCTCGCCATCTCGTACTGGTTCGACAATCGGCTCTGGCAGTACGCGCGCGCGCGCCTGCATCTGCCGTGTACGCTCGGCGGGACCGGCCTTTGCATTGATTATCCGCTGCTGCAGGAGATGGGATGGAAGGCGACGGGTCTCACGGAAGATCTGGAGTTCGGGATCCGCTGCGTGCGCCGAGGCATCATCCCGGTGTGGGCGCACGACGCTCGCGTGTACGACGAGAAGCCGACGAGTTTCCCGGCGTCTTTTCGCCAGCGCCTGCGCTGGCAACAAGGGCACTTCCAATGCGCCCGGGAGCACATGGTCCCCATGTTTCTCGAGGGAGTGCGCGAGCGCAACCTGGCCAAGATCGACATGGCCATTTATCTCTTCCAGCCCATGCGCTCGATGCTGTTATTCGCTGGCGCCATGATTGTGCTCGGGCTTCACTATCTGTCGCCCGATCCGACCGATGCGGCGTCCAATCCAGCGGCCCTGATGGTCACCAACCTGTGGGTGGCGGTCAACGTCATCCTGTTTCTCGAAGTTCCCCTCGCGATGCTGCTCGAACGGGTCAACTGGCGGGCCTACTTTGCACTGCCCCTGCTCCCCTTCTTCCTCTGGACATGGGGCCCGGTGACGATGCAGGCCTATTTCACGCGCAGCAACCGGACTTGGTATCACACGGTGCACAAGCGCGCCATTCGCTTGGATGAACTTCGCGAGCGTTGAGGAGGGCGAAGATGGCGCCGGACGGTCCCAGGCCTGAAGAACATCCGTCGAACGAGTCGGGCCGCGCCTCGGTAGAGGCTCGTGTCGAAGCTGAGCTGACCGAACTCGCGCGGTACGCGCACCGCGTGCCTCGAGGCCTGTTTTTTGCTGCTCTTGTTCTGATTGGCGTGTTGTTGACGTTTATCTCGGTTGTGCTGCACATCGCGCCGTGGTGGGCAAGTGCGGGCATCTGCGCGCTTCTTCTCGCGCTGCTCGCCGCAGCCATCTGGCAAGCGCATGACGTGTGGGCGCGCCGACTGGCTCTCACCACCATCAGCGTGCTGACGCTGTTTCTCGTCGTCAGCGTGTGTTATCTGGTACATGCACTGTTTCACAGAAACGAATCGGCAGTCGCACTGTTTCGCGACGCACTTTTGCTCTGGGTGACGAACATCTTCGTGTTTGCCGTCTGGTACTGGGAGATCGATCGCGGAGGGCCTTTGAAGCGGCACCGCGGCACGCCGGATCGCGCCGACCTGTTGTTTCCTCAAATGATGGCGGATGTTGCTGGGTGGCAGGACTGGCATCCGACATTCATCGACTACCTGTACTTGGCCTTCAACACCAACACTGCCTTCAGTCCAACGGATACGGCTGTTTTGTCCCGGAGAATGAAGGTCCTGATGATGACGCAGTCCGTCATCTCCCTTGCGGTGGTTTCGGTCATCGCTGGGCGGGCCATCAACATTGGCTGAACTTTGAGACCATTTTAAGGAGCCCCCACTATATTGCTGGTAGGCCGGCTTGGCCAAACTTAGTCATCAAGGTGGGGGTTACCATGAAAAAGTCGATTCTGGCAAGCGTCGCAGCGCTGACGCTGTTCGCGGCGCCGAGCGTCGCGTTTGCGGGGACGGAGAAGACCGCGCATCCCGCTCATGCCGTTGTGCACGTTCACAAGACCAAGAAGAGCGCGACGCACAAGGCCACTGCAACGAAGAAGTCCACCAAGACCGCTCCGAAGAAAACGGTCGCCAAGAAGCAGACTGGACACAAGGCGGCGAGCAAGAGCGCATCCAAGTCCAAGTCGAAAAAGAAGTGAACTCCGGAGCGCGGCGATGGTCTCGCCGCGCTCTTTCGTTTTGGCTCTCATTCCGCCCTCCAACCGTTGCACATCCAGACTGCCAAACGTGACAAATTCGCAACACCGGCTCCTCTCCGCGGCCTTCGCTTTGGGATTCGCCATCGCGCTTGGCTAGAATGGTGGAGGGACGGTGACCACCAAGATGAGTCCTCTCTTCGACGAGGCGCGCGCCTTCATTGAAACCTGCTACCGGGAGCTCGGCAAAAGCGAGGAAGAGATCCAGCACCGGATATGCGAAATTCGGCGCCAGATTGCGCGCGACGGTACCTATGAACACACCTTTGAGGAACTCGAGCACGGCGCGCGCATGGCATGGCGGAACAGCAATCGCTGCATTGGGCGGCTATTCTGGCAAACGCTGCACGTCATCGACAGGCGCCACCTCAACGGCACGCACGCCATGTTCGAGGCCATCTGTGAGCACGTGGACTTCGCACAAAACGACGGCAAAATCCGCCCCACCATCACAGTCTTTGCGCCCGCCTCGCCCGAGCGCGAGGTGCGCATTTGGAATCACCAGATCATCCGTTACGCGGGTTACGAAACGGCAGAGGGCATTGTGGGCGATCCCGCCTCCGCCGCATTCACCCGCGTCTGTCAACAACTCGGATGGCGTGGAGCAGAAACCTCGTGGGACATGCTCCCCGTGGTTATCGCGGACGGCGGCGAGGTGGCATGGTTTGATCTTCCTCCCGGCCTCGTCCTCGAGGTGCCCATTGAACACCCGGAGCACCCAAGCATCGCGGATCTCGGCCTGCGCTGGTACGCCGTACCGGTGTTGTCCGACATGGCACTCATCATCGGCGGCATCCGCTACACCGCCGCGCCCTTCAACGGCTGGTATATGGTGACCGAGATTGGCGCCCGCAACCTTGCGGATCCCTTTCGCTACAACATGCTTCCGGCCGTCGCCAATGCGCTCGGCCTCGACCGTTCGAGCGACGCGACCCTGTGGCGTGATCGCGCGCTGGTCGAACTGAACGCCGCCGTGCTCCACTCGTATCGCAAGCGAAACGTCACCATCGTCGATCATCACACCGCGGCGCGTCAGTTCGCCTATTTCGAGCAACTCGAGCGAGACGCGAACCGCCGCGTCACGGGAGACTGGACCTGGCTCATCCCGCCGCTTTCGCCAGCGGCGACGCACGTCTTTCACAGCGGATACGACGACGATTTCGTGCTGCCGAACTTCGTCCGTCAACCGCCCCCTTACCAGACACAGCCCTTCCGCGCCGATCCGGCCATGTTTCGTTAGCCGCGATCGCCGCCCCGCCGCACGTCCTCCACGCGCTCGGCGTTGGCGACGCCGAGCCACGTGCCGAGGTTCATCGCGTCCGACAGCGCACTCGGCACGACAATCATGGACGCCTTCTCCTTCAGGCCCTCGTAGAGGATATTCATGGCGCGCAACTGCAGCGCGACGGGATCGCTGTGATACAGGCGCGCCGCTTCGAGAAACGATTCCGCCACCTGCACCTCGGCCTGGCCCAGGATGACGCGGGCGTTTCGCTCTCGTTCCGCCTGCGCCGCGCGAGACATCGCGTCCTGCAAGGTACCGGGAATTTTGATGTCGCGGATCTGCACGCTCTGAATCGAGATGCCCCACGGTCCCGTGCGCTCGTCCAGAAGGCGCTTCAATTCGGCATCCATTGCCTCGCGGCTCGACAGCATGTCTTCGAGCATCATCCGACCAATCAGATCCCGAAGAGCCGTCTGAGCCGCCCATGAGAGGGAGTATTCATAATCCGCCACCTGCAACGCGGCCTTTTCTGCGTCCACCACCACCCAGAACAGCACAGCGTCGATGTTGACGGGAACCGTGTCCTTGGTCAGCGTCTGTTCGGCGGTGAACGTCGTCGATCGCACCCGCAGATCAATCCAGTCTGCAACCGTATCCACAATGGGGAGCAGAAAGAACGTCCCTGGTCCCGCGAGTTGGCGGAACTTGCCGAGTCGAAGCACAACCGCCTTTTCCCACTGATTCGCGACGTGTATCGATGCCGAGATGGCCCATCCCAGCAAAAGAATGACCAAACCGAGCGCGATGCCAAGCACGCGATCCGTGCGGAAGAGCCCTGCCGCCGTCGCGATGGCGCCGAGCACAAACACGACGAAGATCAACCGCTGCACACCGGCCACGCGCCGCATGCGCATCTCCTCCTTCTCTGTCGGGAGCCTGGCGGCAGTGGCCCCGCCGGTCTCCCTCCAAACGCGAGATCATGAAGGCACAGCCTCGACAAACGGAACAACGCCAGGCGCCTCGCGCCTCTGCCATGGCTGGAACGCTCGCTCGATCACGACGGGCGGCATCACCTCGAATCCCTCTGTGCGCCCGGAACGAAGCACGAGTGCAGGTTGAAAGATCAGCCCTTGCTGAACCGTTCCCGGATGTGGCTGCAGCACGTACTGGAGCAGCGCCGTCTGCCCGGGCTTCAGCGTGAACGGCAGCCGCGCAGGTCGGGCGGCAGTTCGAGTCCCGGAGAGAACGACGCGCACGCCCGAGATCCCGTCATCCCCGGCCTGCCAGAGCGAAAGCATGCGCACAGGCGCCTTCGTGTCGTTGCGAAGTGTGAGAGCGATGAGATTATCTCGCATGACAAAAGGCTCCTGAATTTCGCCAGAGACAAAGGAGACGTCGAGCCAGTTGACCGATGTGCGAACGACGCGACAAGTCACTCTTCCGTACGGAAGTATGCGCTTCCACGGCCCCGCATTCACCAGAAAGCCGATCCGATGATCCAGGTAGTTTTTTGAGAAGCGCACCGACACGTTCAATCGGCACAGCTGGTACGTCCTGCCGCCCTCGACATCCACCTCATGCGCAAGATTTGACTGGACCACCTGAAAATCGCCTGCCGGCACGGGTTCAAGGTCCATCGTATCAGGCGCAGCCGTCGCGGACGTCCACAGGTTGTACGTGAGGACCAGCGGTTTGGCCGGATCGACCACCGCGTTCACCCGCCATCCTCCCTGTGCCCACCATTCGGCCTCGCGGGCTCTCGGCTCAAGCCGGCGCGTCCACAGCCACGAACCCACGGCAAAGGCCACCAACACCACCACCACGACCGCAGCGAGCGCCCCCTCTCGACGCTCCCTCATGCCACACGCTCCTCGCTTAGAAGGTCGATCGATCTCTGTGCTATTGCATGCCGCTGGTTGTAAATCATCGTACCCTTCCCTCCGCAGAGTGTCCAGATCTCGCGAACGCCACCCGCACGCATGGACGGGTGGTGACGCGCGCAAGTTCCCTGGCGGCGCTTCTGATTCGACGCGTGGGTGCACCCGAGAGCTCAACCTTTGCCATGAAGACCGGAAAGGAAATTCGCTCATCACGCTTGACACACTCGTCTCAGCCGACTATAATCGTCATCGTGACTCGCTTTTGAAGCCATGTCGAGATGGCGGAATTGGCAGACGCGCACGTTTGAGGGGCGTGTGGGGTAACCCGTGCGGGTTCAAGTCCCGCTCTCGACACCAGAAGAGCATAGGGAAAAGGGGTTCGGAGATATTCCGGACCCCTTCTTCGCGTGAGCACCCCCACGTACGTGGACCGGAGTGACGACGAGAAGAGGGAGGGATCCACCGTGCCGACCGAGCGACAGTCGCGTCTATTGGACATCTTGCAGCGCGCCGAATCCCCCGTGCCGGGACAGGCGCTCGCCGAGGCGCTCGGCGTCACACGCCAGGTCGTCGTCCACGACATCGCGCTCCTGCGCGCCGCCGGCGAACCCATCTACGCCACGCCCAAAGGGTACTGGCTGAACCGCCCTTCGCCGGCCCGCGAAACCGTCATCGCCGTCTCCCATACGCCGGATCAGACGAAGGACGAACTGTACACCCTGGTCGATCACGGCGTCCGCGTGCTCGACGTGCGGGTGGAACACGTCATCTACGGTGAAATTGTCGGGCATCTCCTCATCACCTCGCGGCGCGACGTGGACGTGTTCCTTGAGAAAGTGCGTGCGGAAAAGGCGGCGCTTCTCTCGAGTCTGACCGGCGGCTTCCACTATCACCGCGTGCAGTTTGACCGAGAGGATCAACTCGTGGAAGCGTGCGATGCGCTTCGGAGGGTTGGAATTCAGGTCATGACAGATCCCTCACCCGGGGAAGTCCTCTGACGCTTCGCTCGTCACGCCCGTCGCTCCACATCGTAGCCCCGGAAGAAAACGCCGTACAGGACGGTGGAGACGAGCTGCAACCCAGCCGCAAACACAAACGGAAGCGCCAGGCTGCCTTCGTCCAAGAGCCATCCCGATATCGTGGGCCCCACGGCCGAAGCCGCTCGCGTGAAAAACGAGTTCATGCTCAGTGAAAATCCCCGCCGATCGTCGCCCGTCAGGCTCGCGCCGAGCGCGGATCGAGCGCCCTGCGTGCCCCGGCTCAGGGCGGATCGCGCGGCATACAGGACCGAGGCGAGCGCGAACGTGGGCATGAACGGAAGCGCACACATCAGGCCCACACCCGCGAGTCGAAGCCAGACCACCGCACGCACCATGCCGAAGCGGGCGGACAGGTATCCCGAGACAAGCGCCGCGATTCCGGTGACAGCAAAGGACGCGGCCAAGGTCCCGCCGATCTCGCCGCTCGTCGCCCCGAATTTCGTCGCAAACCAGTAGGACATCATCGGGCCCACGAAGCCGACGCCGAGCCCGTTCAGCACGTTGACAAACGCAAGCCTGGCGATATTCCGGTTTTCGGCCTTTCGCTGCGGATCGGGACGAAAGCGCATTCGGTCCGAAGCGGGCCGCTCCACCTGTCGGGAAGATGGGGCTTGCCCGCGCAAAGCGGCCCTCCGTTGGCCAGCCATCCCGCCGCCTGGCGCGAGCCACACAATGAATGCGCAGGCGAGCGACAGCCCGGCAATGCCGCAAAAGAGCGGTCGAAACGCAAGGGCTCCAGGCAACGCGTTCCGCCAGACATGATCCAGTCCCGCGAGCAGGCAACCTGCAGCCACCCCGAAGAAACCAATGGCCGTGTTCGCGCTGAACACCCGGCTTCGCCGATCCCGCGGAACGTTCTCGGCCATCCACGCCTGTTCCACGGGCGTAAACGGCCCCGCGGCGCCATTTTGCCCGCGGCCGAGGCCCGTGAGCACAATGGCCGCGGTGAGCAGCGCCGGATTGCGAGAAAGGGCCACCGCGAGCGCCGCCGCACACGTCATGCACTCATAGGCGAGCAGAAACGGTTTTCGCCCGATGCGGTCCGACAAGGGGCCACAGAGCAAAATGAGCGCGGCCCCCACCACACCGGCCGCGGACAGGACCCCTCCAATCGCCGTGGCGCGCCAGCCCAGCGCCTTGAGCAGGAGCGCCATATCGACGATGGCCACGCCCTGTCCCACGCTGCGCAGTGCCCGCGCCGCTTGCAGACAGGCCACCGCTCGGTTCCGGCTCTCCACCTTCACCGCCTCCTACTCGTTCACAGGCAAGCGCCAGGCGGGATCTCCCCCGTAGATTTTCTTGTACAGATCGTAGTTGTAGAAGACGCGATCGACGAAGTGGCGCGTCTCCCCCACGGGGATCTGATCGATGTCCTGGAGCTTGCCGTTCCACACCCCGTCCGATAGCCACTGTGACACGCGCCGCGGGCCCGCGTTGTACGCCGCGACCGCCGCCACGACGTTGCCGTGAAAGTCGTCGATCAGGCTTTTCACGTACCAACTGCCTATCAGGATGTTGTACTCGGGGCTCGCCAGCTTTTTCGCGTCCTTCGGCAGCTTGCGAAGCGCGCCGCCCGATCCCGACGTCTGATTCCGCAGCATCTCCGCGATCCACTCGGCCGTCTGCGGCATCAGCTGCATCAGCCCCACGGCGCCTGCGTGCGAGACGTCCTCAGTGCGAAACTTGCTCTCCACGCGGATGATGCTCGCGATGAGAAGCGGATCCACGTCCGCAAACCGAGCCGATTGCTGAATCTGAGCCTGATACTGAATGGGATACATGACCCGCCAGAAACCGTTCGTGGAAATGGTCACGAGGACGGCGATGAGCAAGACCCCCGCAATGAGCTGGCGGAGGCTCAGCGAGAGGAAGAATGGCCGCTTCGGTTTTCTGTCCGAAGTTTTTGCCATAGCGCCTGCACCTGCTCTCGCGTGAATTCCAGAGGTCCGTCGTTTTCGATGATGTGGGTGGCAATGGCACGCTTTTCGTCGATCGGCATCTGGGCGCGAATTCGGCGCATGGCTTCCTCCTCGCTCAAGCCGTCCCGTTCCATCACACGCCGAAGCTGAGTCGTGGGGCTCGCATACACGACGACGATCTCGTCCACGAATCGCTTCGCCGTCCCCTCGATGAGAAGCGGCACGTCCCACACCACAGGTTCGCCAGGGTGCTGCTGCCAGTAATCCGCCGTCTCCTGCCACATTCCCTGCTGTACGCGTGGATGCACAATTTGATTGAGCTTCAATCTCATATCCTCGTCCTGGAAGACGATGGCCCCGAGTCTCTTGCGGTCAAGCGTCCCGTCCGGCTGCAGCACCTCGTCTCCGAAAGCCTCGACAATCGCGCGCAGACCATCGCTGCCGGGCTCCACCACCCTGCGCGCCCACACGTCTGCGTCCACGACGAACGCGCCGAGATCGCGCAGCATCTGAGACACCGTGCTCTTCCCAGTACCGATGCCTCCGGTCAAACCAATGATCTTGCCTCTCACGCGTTCACCCCCGTTTCCGCCGTTCGGGCGATTGGATTGCGTTGACATGCGGGGCACACGTGCGTGCCTCGCCCGGCCACTTTTACCTTCTGAATCGTCCCCCCGCAGCGCGGGCAGGGCTCACCCGTGCGTCCGTAGACGGCCAGCTGAATCTGAAAGCCCCCATGCCGACCGTAGCCGTCGCGAAACGACCGAACCGACGATCCGCCCTCGCGGATGGCGCGCGAAAGCACATCGCGGATTTCGCGAAGGAGCTCATCCAGCGCTTCGGCCCCCACCAACCCGGCGGGCGTCAACGGGTGAATGCCCGCGGCAAACAGCGCTTCGTCCACGTAGATGTTGCCAAGCCCCGCAATCTGCCGCTGATCCAGCAACAGGCTCTTGATGGGCGCGCGCCGCCCCCGCCACAGCCTGCCCAAAGCAGCGCCATTGAGGGACGGATCGAACGGCTCCGGTCCGAGCTCCGCGAGACCTCTTGGAAGCGGCTCTCCTTCAAGCACGGCATCCATCGTGCCGAACTGGCGCACGTCCGCGTAGCGCAACTCGCGGCCAGACCCCAGGCGAAAGATCACGTGCGTGTGCGGAGCCTCCGGCTCCGACGGATCCGCCACGGCGTAGCGCCCCTCCATGCGCAGATGAGAAACGAGCAGGACGCCATCCATTTGGAAGAGGAGATACTTTCCTCGCCGTTCCACGCGGCGAATGGCACGCTCCCTCAGGCGATCGGCAAAGGCGTCCACCGCGGGATGACGCACGATGCGCGAAAGGCGGACTTCCACGCCGCGAATGACATCGCCCTCAATACGCTCCGCGAGGTGACGCCGCACGGTCTCCACCTCCGGCAACTCCGGCATGCTCCATCCCTCCTCACTTGGCGTCGTACCACGTCGGGCCATGCGCGGTATCCACCTTCAGCGGCACGGACAGCGTCATGGCGTTCTCCATGTTGTCGCGCACGAGAACCTCCAGCGCAGGCAATTCGTCCTTGGGGCACTCGAAAATGAGCTCGTCGTGCACCTGGAGCAACATGCGCGCGTCCATCTGGGCGTCGCGCATCGCGCGATCGATTCGCACCATCGCGAGCTTGATCAGATCCGCGGCGCTGCCCTGAATGGGCGTGTTCATCGCGGTGCGCTCCGCGAAGCTTCGCATCTGATAATTGCGGCTGTGAATGTCAGGCAGATATCGCCTGCGATTCATCAGCGTCGTGACGTAGCCGCGTTCGCGCGCTTGCCTGACGATCTCGTCCATGTACCGCTTCACGCCGGGAAACTTCTCGAAATAATTCTCGATGAACCGCTTCGCCTCTTTTTGCGGGATGTTCAGGTTCTGCGAGAGCCCGAAATCGCTGATCCCGTACACAATCCCAAAATTTACAGCCTTCGCCTGACGGCGCATCAGGCTCGTCACCTGCTCCGGCGGAACCTCAAACACGTCCGCCGCCGTGCGCGTGTGGATGTCCATGTCGTGGCGAAACGCGTCAATGAGGGCCTCGTCCCCAGACAGATGAGCCAGAATGCGCAGCTCAATCTGCGAATAGTCGGCGGCAAAGATCACCCAATCCTTATAGGTCGGCTCGAACACTTGGCGCAGCCGGCGACCCTCCTCGAGCCGAATGGGGATATTCTGCAAATTCGGCTCGCTGCTCGAGAGCCTGCCGGTGGCGGTGAGCGTCTGATGAAACCGCGTGTGCACTCGTCCGGTCTCTCTGCGGATCACCTTCAACAGTCCCTCGACGTACGTCGACTGCAATTTGGCCAGCATGCGGTAATCCAAGATCTTTTGGACGATCTCGTGCATCGGCGCGAGCTTCTCCAGCACGTCGGCGCTCGTCGAATATCCTGTCTTCGTCTTCTTCAGTGCAGGCAGGCCAAGTTTGTCAAACAGAATTTCGCCGAGCTGCTTGGGAGAGTTCAGATTAAACGACGTGCCCGCGAGCTCGTAAATCTCCTGCGTGATCCGCTCAATCCGTTCAGTCAGTCCCTCGCCGAACGCCTGCAGTTTCTCGCGGTTCACATAGAATCCCGTGATCTCCATCTTGGCCAGGACGAACGCCAATGGAAGCTCGACTTCCTGATACAGGCGTTCCATCTCCTGCATACGGATGGTATACGCAAGGGACTCAAACAGCGGCGGCAGATGGGATGCGGTGTAGGCGAGCCACTTTTCCCGTGTTGCATCCTCCCGCGGAGGCAGTTCCTGACCCCGCTCGCGTGCGAACACCTCGGACAGCTCCACGTCGCCATCCTGGGGATTGAGCAGATATGCGGCGAGCTTCACGTCCTGCCAGCCGCACTCGGGCGTCAGCCCGATGCCGTGCGCATCCAGCGCAAACGCCATCGACTTTAGGTCAAACGCCACCTTGGGCCGTTCGGACACCAGCCACGGCCGGACGTCGCTCAACTCTAGTCGCTCGCCGAAACGGATGTAGTATGCTCGCTTCGGCGCCGCCACCGCCATCCCGCGGATTTCCGCCACGTGATAGTCTGGATGTGCGAAGTCCATCATGACACCCACCGGCTCATTGAACGCAGAGACGGCCTCCCGCCACGCCTGCACGTCCTCGATTACGTCGTAAGCAAAGCCGTCCCACGCGGTGGACGGGCGGCCTGGCTCTGCAGACGGCTGAGGTGACGTCGAATCGTGGCTCATTTCCTCGGAAATTTTGTCGACGAGGGACCGAAAATCGAGTTCTCGAAACCAGGCAAGTGCGCGGGCGGGATCCGGCCCTTCGTAGCGCAGGGAGTCGAGATCGACCTCCACAGGCGCATCACATGCGATGGTGGCGAGGCGCTTTGACAGAAACGCGTCGTCCCGATGCTGCTCGAGACGCTCGCGCAGCTTCTGGCCCTGCACCTCCTCGAGGTGCTCGTAGACCCCCTCGACCGTTCCAAAGGACGCGAGCAACTTGAGCGCCGTCTTTTCTCCGACTCCCGGGACTCCCGGGATGTTGTCGGACGGATCGCCCATCAAGCCCTTCAGATCGATGACCTGCGCGGGTTTGAGGCCCGGATAGCGCTGGGCCACCGCCTGCTCGTCAAAGTGCTCCATCTCGGTGATGCCTTTGCGCGTGAGAAGCACATGCACGTGGGAATCCACCAGTTGCAGGAGATCCTTGTCTCCGGAGACCACGCGGACTTCAAAGCCTGCCTCCGCCGCCCGCTTGGCGAGCGTACCGATGACATCATCCGCCTCGTATTGGTCGATCTCGATCATCGGGATGGACAGCGCCTCGAGGGTGCGGCGCGCGAGCGGAAACTGCTGCACCAGCTCATCCGGCGTCTCCTGTCTCGTCCCTTTGTAGGCTGCGAAATCGGCATGACGAAACGTGACTTTGGATTTATCAAATGCGACTGCAAGATGTGTCGGGTTCTCGTCCGACAGAAGCCGCAGGAGCATCGTCGTGAATCCGTACACGGCGTTCGTAGGCGTACCGTCCCGCGCAGTGAGCGGCGGCAGCGCGAAAAACGCGCGATAGAGAATGCTGTTCCCATCAATCAAGACCAGTTTGGACGATGGCATAGCCCACCCCAGACTCCGCGCCGTCGGGCGCTCTGTTGTCCCGCTCCATTCTAACACATTCCCAAGGTCGGTCCGCGTCGTCTGATGTCTGGAAACGCGGACTCAAGCCTCATTGGGCAGATAACTCATTGACAAACTTCGGGCAGATAACTCGTTGACAAACTTCACCGAATTGGTTACCATGTTTACAAAATTCAATCGTTCGAAGGCCATGAAGGAGAGAGTAGATCCGCGGGGACGGTGCAGAGAGCCAGTGTTCGGTGCGAACTGGTCCGGCCCGCGGATGGAAGTTCACTCTGGAGCCGCCTGGTGAACCGCGCGATGGGTGGTCGCGCGCCGCAAGTAGCCAGCGCCGGTGGGCGAACGCCCATCGTTATCCCAACGAAGTGAAAGGCGGGTGCGCAGACACCCGTCGCAGGGTGGTACCGCGAGCAACGCTCGCCCCTATGGGGGCGGGCGTTTTTGCGTTGATGCACACACCTGCCCGCCACAACACAGGAAAGGAGCGAGCCTGCGTGCAGCGCCCACTGGACGAAGAACTTCGCGACCTGCGCCGCGCCATTGATGCCATCGACGAACAAATTCTTACATTCTTGGCCCGGCGCTTCGCCATCGCCGACGAAATTGCCGAACACAAGGCACTCCGGCGTCAAGCGGTGGTACAACCCGATCGCGCCCAGGAGGTGCGGGCTCGCTACCTTGAAGCGGGTGCCGCGCTTGGGCTGAACCCGCCCTTCCTCTCGGCGCTCTGGACACTCGTGCACGAGGAGTCCTGCCGTCGGCAAGGCGAACGTCTGAGGGCGTTCGAGCGCTCGACCCGCACCGTCTAAAAGCGAAAGCCAAGGGACACAGGCCCCTTGGCTTTCGCCCGTCTGCTTCAGATCAGGAGATCACGGAGATCAGCCTGCGCACGGACTCGGCGGACTTGTCGAGCGCCGCCTTTTCCTCCGGCAGAAGATCGAGTTCCAGGATGCGTTCAATCCCGCCTTTGCCGAGCACCGTCGGAACGCCGAGCGTGAGATCCCGATAGCCGTATTCTCCTTCGAGATACGCGATGGCGGGCAACACACGCCGCTTATCCTTCAGAATGGACTCCGCCATCTGCAGCAGCGATGCGGCCGGGGCGTAATACGCGCTCGCGTTGCCCATCAGGCTGACAATTTCGCCGCCCCCGTTCCGGGTGCGCTCGACGATGGCGTCAATCCGCTCCTTCGGGAGCAGCTTTTCAAGCGGCACGCCGCCGACGTTCGCGTAGCGGACGAGCGGCACCATGTGGTCGCCATGCACGCCGAGGACAAAGCCGCGCACGTCCTCCACGGACACGCCGAGCTCCATCGCCACAAACGTGTTGAAGCGGGCCGTGTCGAGCACGCCTGCCTGCCCGATGACGCGCTGCTTCGGAAATCCGCTCGTCTTGTACGCCACGTACGTCATGGCGTCCACGGGGTTGGAGAGGACGATGAGACAGGCGTCCGGCGAGTACCGCACCACCTGCTCGGTGACCGACTTCACGATGTTCGCGTTGGTGTTGACGAGATCGTCCCGGCTCATCCCGGGTTTGCGGGGCAATCCCGCCGTGATGATGACGAGGTCCGATCCGGCCGTGTCCTCGTAATCGGACGTCCCCACGACGTGGGCATCGCTCCCGAGCACGGGCATGGCCTCGAGCATGTCGAGCGCCTTGCCTTTGGTGGGATTTTCGAGCGACGGGATGTCCACGAGGACCACGTCACCAAGTTCCTTGGCCGCCAGCAAAAACGCCGTGGTGGCGCCCGTGAATCCGGCGCCGATCACCGAGATTTTCTTCCTCTCCAACATGCGAACCGCTCCTCAGTCCATATTTTTGATGATGTGATCGCCGAACTCGGAGCACTTCACCTCGGTCGCGCCCTCCATCAGGCGGGCAAAGTCGTACGTGACGGTCTTCTGCGCAATGGTCTTCTCCATCGCGCGGGTGATGAGATCAGCAGCCTCTTGCCAGCCCATGTACTCGAACATCATGACGCCCGAGAGAATCACCGAGCCCGGGTTCACCTTGTCGAGCCCCGCGTACTTCGGCGCCGTACCGTGCGTCGCCTCGAAGACCGCGTGCCCCGTTTCATAGTTAATGTTGGCGCCCGGCGCAATGCCAATGCCGCCGACCTGCGCGGCGAGCGCGTCCGAGATATAGTCGCCATTCAGGTTGAGGGTGGCGATGACGTCGTACTCGGCCGGACGCGTAAGGATCTGCTGCAGGAAGGCGTCGGCGATCACGTCCTTCACGATGATCTTCCCGGCCTCCACGGCCTCCTTCTGGGCGGCGTCCGCGGCCTCCTGGCCCTTGTCGGCCTTGATGCGGTCATACTGCGCCCACGTGAACACCTTGTCCGAGAATTCGCGCTCGGCGAGCTCGTAGCCCCAGTTCTTGAACGCGCCCTCGGTGAACTTCATGATGTTGCCCTTGTGGACGAGCGTGACGCTCTTGCGCTTGTGGCGCAGGGCGTATTCGATGGCAGCCCGAACGAGGCGGTCCGTGCCCTCGCGGGAGACGGGCTTCACGCCGATGCCGGACGTCTCCGGGAAGCGGATCTTCTTGACACCCATCTCCTTCTGGAGGAACTCGATGACCTTCTGCACCTCAGGCGTGCCCGCCTGCCACTCGATCCCGGCGTAAATGTCCTCCGAGTTTTCGCGGAAAATCACCATGTCCACGAGTTCAGGATGTTTCACGGGCGAAGGAACGCCTTGGAAGTAACGCACTGGGCGCTGGCAGACGTACAGGTCCAGCTCCTGGCGGACCGCCACGTTCAGCGAACGGATGCCGCCGCCCACCGGCGTGGTCAAGGGCCCCTTGATGCTGACGATATATTCCGACAGCGCGGTCAACGTATCCTGCGGCAGCCATTCGCCAAACATGTTGTATGCCTTCTCGCCAGCGTACACCTCGTACCAGGCGATCTTGCGCTTACCGCCATACGCCTTCTCGACGGCGGCGTCGAACACGCGCTGCGACGCCCGCCAGATATCCGGCCCTGTGCCGTCTCCTTCGATAAACGGAATAATTGGGTGATCCGGCACGTTCAATTTCCCGTCCACCAACGCAATGGGTTCGCCCTCCGTTGGCAGTTGATACCTCTCAAACGTCGGCATGGCAGGCCCTCCCAATCTCGATGCGTTCTCTCTCGATGACCGTGCGCAACAAGAAGCGGCGCAGCTTGCCGCCGCCCGCCCTTGTCTCGCAGTGCATCCTCACCCATCATATAGCACGCCGGCCCGCTCATGCAATCGCTCTCAATGCGGGCGCAACAGCGGCACGTGCAACTCGACAAAAAATCGATCTTCGTCCGAGTCGATGCGCAAACGCCCGCGCATCCGGTGGACGAGCCGCTCGACAATCTGCAGTCCCACACCGCGCTCCGGCGCGCGAGGTCTTTCTCCCGCACGCTCTGCCACGTCGTTCTCGACCGCAAGCACCGCCCACTGCCCTTGCCGATACAGGGACCAGACGGCGGTCGACGGGCGCCTGGCGTGGTCGATCACGTTTTTCAGCAGCGTGCTCACCAGCCGCTCCCACTCAGCCTGGTTGGTGTAGACGAAGAGCCCCTCTTCGGCCTGTCCTCGAAGCTCGATGCCCTCCGCGCGCGCGACAGGCTGATACCGCTCGGCAATTTCCGGCGTGAGATCCGACACCGCCACCGGTTCCGGCGGATCGTCAACCAAGCCTGAGCGCAGCTTCGAGAGGTAAAGCATGTCCGAGATCATCTTGGACGCGCGGTCCAGCTCGCGCCTGATTTCGTTGGCAGCGTCCTCGGGCACCTCGCGGTTGGCGAGCATCGCGCTCGCGGTGGCGATGGGCGTCTGGAGCTCGTGCGACAGCTCCAGCACCGCCTCCTGGTAAGCGGCCCACGTCTGGAAAGCGGGCTGGACGAGCCGCCGGGCCAGGACGAGATCGCCCGCGAGAGCGAGCAGGAATCCCGCGCCGCCGATGAATTCCATCAGGTGGAGCGTGTGCGTGAGCATGGACCTTTCCTGCGTGATGAGACAGTACATGTAGAGCACAACGGTCGATCGCGTCGGCGCAAGGGCGGCTGCATTTCCATCCCCTATCGCCCGCACAGCGGATTTCAATGCGCTGGTGGCGAGAAGTCCCTCAGGTGAGGTCCCCCCCGTTCGGCCGACGGCGGTCTGAATCAGGTCGGGCTCGACGGTGGGATCCGGCACGACCACGGTGTACAGCCGATACGGCTCGTTGTCGTACGTGAACGTCACGAAGTGCTTGAGCACCGCCTCGCCGTGCACGACGGAGAACGGCACCGGCGCGTGCGGCGAATGGGCGACGGCCGCTGGGCCCACGGCGTAGTAGAAGATGGTGTTGCCGAGATCGTCCCGGACGGGGGGCCCGAGTCCGTCCCGGTACACGCTCTCGGTGAGCGCCCGCTCCACGGCGGGAACGGCGTCCGCCATCGCCTGTTCCGCGTCGCGCGCCACGTCGTTCGTGAGCTCTCGATACACCGCGAGACCGACGAGGACGAGGAGAAGCCCCGTGCTCACGATGAGCAGGCTCGCCACGGTGACATACATGCGGCGGAACATGGGTCACTCGCCCTCCGGCTGCAGCGCATAGCCCCGGCCGCGCACGGTGACAATGGCGTTTTTCCAGCCGATGTTGGAACACTTCCTGCGCAGAAAGTAGATATAGGTGTCAAGGGCGCTGTCCGCCACCTCCGCGTCCGGTCCCCAGACCTTGGCAATGAGCTGGTCTCGCGTCATGACCTGGTGCTTGTGGCGAAAGAGCGCCTCCATCAGTGCGAACTCCTTGCTCGTGAGCTCGAGCGTGCGCCCTTCGTACTCGAGGCTGCGCGACCGCGTGTGCAGTTTCGCGCGCCCGTGCTCGAGCACCTCGTCGTCGGTAAGCGCGGGCGAGCGGCGGACGAGCGCCCCCACTCGGGCCAGAAGTTCGTCAGGATGGAACGGCTTGCCCAGATAGTCGTCCGCGCCCTTGTTGAGCCCCAGCACGCGATCCTTTGGATCATTCTTCACCGTGAGCATGAGGATGGGGGTGGTGCACCCCGCCTCGCGCAATTGCGTGAGCGCCTCAATACCGTCCCCGTCCGGCAGCATGTAATCGAGCACGATGCAGTCGTACGCGCCGCTCATCCCGTGCTCCACCGCCGCGAACACCGTGTCGACGGCGTCCACAGTGTAGCCGCGCTGCTGAAACAGCTTCACGAGCTCCCGCTGCAGCGCCGCCTCGTCCTCCACCACCAAAAGCCGCATTCCGCATCCCTCCTTGCGCCCGCGCTGCGGGTCGCCCGGCGCGGCTCAGACCTGCAGAAAGCCGAGCTTGCGCTGCACATCCCGGAGCGTGGCCGCGGCAAGTTCCCGCGCCCGCTCGGCCCCCTTGCGCAGCACGTCGTCGAGCTCGCTCGACGCCATGAGCTCCTCATAGCGAGCCTGAATGGGCGCCAAGCGCTCAATCACGACTTCGGCCAGTTCCTTCTTGAACGGCCCATAGCCCTGGCCCTCGAATCTCCGCTCTACGTCTTCGAGCGATACGTCGGCACACAGCGCATAAATGGTCATCAGGTTGCTGACCGCAGGCTTCCGCTCCGGGTCGAAGCGGACCTCCCGCTCCGAGTCCGTCACCGCGCGGCTGATTTTTCTACGTAGCGTATCCGGATCATCCAGCATGGAGATGTACGCATTCGCACTTTCGTCGCTCTTGCTCATCTTCTTCTGCGGGTCTTCAAGGCTCATGATGCGCCCGCCAATCTCCGGGATGTAGGGTTCGGGCACCACGAACGTGTCTCCGAATCGACGATTGAAGCGGCCCGCGACGTCGCGCGTGAGTTCCAGGTGCTGTTTCTGATCCTCGCCGACCGGCACGAGATGCGCGTTGTAGAGCAGAATGTCCGCGGCCATCAGCGCGGGATACGTGAAGAGCCCCGCCGTCACCACCTCGTGGCGGTTCGATTTGTCCTTGAACTGCGTCATGCGCTCGAGCTCGCCGTGGTAGGTGAAGCACTGCAGGATCCAGCCGAGTTCGGCGTGCTGCGGGACGTGGGATTGGACAAACACCGTCGCCTTCGCAGGGTCAATGCCCGACGCCAGGTATAACGCCGCCACCGAACGGGTGTTGTGGCGGAGCGCCTCCGGGTCCTGCGGCACCGTGATGGCGTGCATGTCGACGACGCAGAACAGACAATCCGCCTCGCCCTGCAGCTTCACGAAGTTTCGAATCGCACCGAGGTAGTTTCCGATGGTCAGGGTGCCAGAGGGCTGAATGCCCGACAACACGCGTTTCATGGACATCATTCTCCCAACTGTTCAAATTCGGTTCAAATGCGGTCTGTTCCCCAAGCCTGGCTGACGCCTGGCCAGCGCCATTCGCTCTTCATCATAAACGAAAGCGGAATTCCCCTTCAAAGCAGGGAATTCCGCGCCATGCACCTGTATCCGGTCTCGAGGCGAAGCTCTTAAACCGTGTGCACCTTCATGAAGTTCGTCGTGCCCGCGGTGCCTGCGGGAATGCCGCCCATGATGATGACGCGATCGCCCTTGTGCACGTGGCCCGTCGAGAGCGCTCCCTGAACGGAACTCGCGAGCAACTCGTCGGTCGTCCCCGCGATGTCCGGCACGACCACGGGGAGAACGCCCCAGTAGAGCGTCAGGCGCCGCGCGACGTGATCGAACGGCGTGACCGCGATGACGGGCGTCATGGGCCGGTGCTTGGACACGCAGCGGGCGGTATGACCGGACGTCGTCGCCGTGATGATGGAGATCACGTCGAGATCGGCCGCAAGGGTGCGCACGGCGTGCGCGAGCGAGTCGGACACGGTGTGCGTGACCTCCGTGCGGTGCCGATAGGCCACCTCGTCGTGCGCGATGGCGGCCTCGGCCCGCTCCGCGATCTGCGCCATGGTGCGCACGGATTCCAGTGGATAGCGCCCGGCGGCAGTTTCGCCCGAGAGCATGATGGCGTCCGTGCCGTCGAAGATGGCGTTCGCCACATCGCTCGCCTCGGCGCGCGTGGGCCGAGGATTGCGCTGCATCGAATCGAGCATCTGCGTCGCCGTGATGACCGGCTTGCCGTACCGGTTGCAGATGGCGATGATCCGCTTCTGCGCGAGCGGCACCTCTTCCGTCGGAATTTCCACACCGAGGTCACCGCGGGCCACCATCATGCCGTCCGACACCTGGGCGATCTCGTCGAGCCGATCCAGCCCCTCGCGCGTCTCAATCTTGGAGATGATGTCGGCCTGATAGTTGTGTTCCTCGAGAATTCGGCGCACCTCGAGCACGTCCGCCGCCTTTCGCACGAACGACGCCGCGATCATGTCGACGCCGTGCTCGATGCCGAAGCGGATGTCCGCCTTGTCCTTCTCCGTGACGCCCGGGATCCTGAGCGTCACGCCGGGGACGTTGATGCCCTTGTTGTCCTTCAGCACGCCGCCGTTCGTCACGCGACAGTGAATGTCGTGGCCCTTGACCTGGGTGACCTCGAGTCCAATGAGCCCATCGTCAATTCGAATCGGCGCGCCTGGATACACATCTTCCACGAGTCCTTCGTAGGAAATCCACACGCGCTCGTTCGTGCCGTACTCGACCGGATCGATGGTGAGGACGATTTCGTCCCCGTCCTTCAGCTCCACCTGGCCGCCTTGGATCTTGCCCGTGCGAATTTTCGGTCCCTTGATGTCGAGCATGATGCCGACGTGCTTGCCCACGCGGGCCGACGCCTCGCGAATGCGCCGGATGCGCTCGGCGTGCTCTTCGTATGTACCGTGAGAGAAGTTGAGTCGGGCGACATCCAAACCGGCCTCAATCAGCTTGGTCAACATGTCGAGCGATTCGCTCGCAGGGCCAATGGTGGCGACAATCTTCGTCTTTCGCATGGCTAACCCTCTCTTCGCGAAACTTTCGACCTCGCCTCCGTGCGCACGCACACAAAGGAAGAAGCGGAAAGTCCGGCGGCGCCGGACACCGCTTCACGGCCGTTCGACGTAGGTTCCCATTTGCCGATACTTATGGTAGCGCGCCTCAAGCAGTTCATCAATAGGCACGGACAAAAGCTCCCGCAACCCGTCGATCACGACCTCCCGCACCTTCCGCACCATCCACTCCGGATCCTTCTGGGCGCCGCCCATCGGCTCCTCGATGATGCGGTCGATGACGCCGAGATCGAGCAGATCCCTGGCCGTGAGCCGCATCACTTCGGCGGCCTTCGGCCCGAGCTTCGCGTCCTTCCACAGGATGGCGGCCGCCGACTCCGGCGCGATGACGCAGTACCACGCGTAGTCGAGCATGTAAATCCGATCCGTGATTCCGAGCCCGAGCGCACCGCCGCTGCCGCCCTCGCCGGTGACAATGGACAGCATGGGCACGCGGAGGCCGGCCATGGCGAGGAGGTTCTCGGCGATGGCCACGCTCTGCCCGCGCTCTTCCGCCGACATGCCCGCGTAGGCGCCCGGCGTGTCGATGAAGAAGATGACCGGCCGGCCGAATTTCTCCGCCTGCTTCATGAGTCGAAGCGCCTTCCGGTACCCCTCGGGATTGGCCATGCCGAAGTTGCGGCGAATGTTCTCCTTCGTGTCCCGCCCCTTCTGAGGGCCGATGACGGTCACCGGCTGGCCCGCGATGAGCCCCACGCCGCCAACGATGGTCAGGTCATCCGCAAAGTGGCGGTCTCCGTGCAGCTCGACGAACTCGTCGCACAGCCCGCGGATGTAATCGAGCGTGGTGGGCCGGCCAATCTGGCGGGCGAGCTGCACGCGCTGCCACGGCGTGAGATTCGTGTACGTGCTCTCCGTAAGCTCCTTGAGCCGCTCCTCCAGCTTGTCGACTTCACCTTGCAGGTCGATCTCGTTCTTCTCCATGAACGACTTGAGCTCGGCGATCTTCGCCTTCAGCTCGGCAATGGGTCGCTCGAAATCCAGCTCATTCGCCATGCGCCCACCCCCGAGCGGTGTGAATACGCACCAGCGCTCCGAGCGTCTGGCGCATCTGCTTTCGGTGCACGACCTTGTCGATCATCCCGTGCTTCAGGTTGAACTCCGCGGTCTGAAAATCGTCAGGAAGGCTCTGCCGCATGGTCTGTTCCACCACGCGCCGGCCTGCGAACCCAAACATGGCGCCCGGCTCCGCCACAATGACGTCACCCAGGCTCGCGAAGCTCGCGCTCACGCCGCCCGTGGTGGGATGCGTGATGACTGAGATGAACAACACCCGCGCCTCGGCCATCCGCGTGAGTGCCACGCTGGTCTTGGCCATCTGCATGAGCGACAGAATGCCCTCCTGCATCCGCGCGCCGCCGGAGGCCGTGAACAAAACAAGCGGGCGCTTGCTCTCCGCCGCTCGCTCCATCGCCCGCGCGATGCGCTCGCCTACCGCGGATCCCATGCTGCCCATCATGAAGCCCGGATCCATCGCACCGATGACAATGGGCACGCCGTCGATCTCGGCCTCGCCCGTCACCACGCCCTCGAGAAGCCCGGTGGCGCGCATGGCCGCCTCCAGCTTCTCCTCGTACTGAGGGAAGCCAAGCGGATTCGTCGAGGCCAAACGCGCATCCATTTCGCGGAACGTCCCCTCGTCGGCCGTGATCTCGATGCGCGTGCGCGCTCCGATTCGGAAGTGGTGATTGCACTCCGGGCAAGTGTACAGATGCTTCTGCAGTTCCTTCGCCAAAATGAGCGCGCCGCAGCCATCGCACTTTTGCACGAGGCCCTTCGGCACATCCCGCTCCACCGCAGGCCTTGCCGGCCGCGCCTCAGGCGCCTCCTCGCCCGTCCCCACCGTGACGTACTGACGCCGTCGGTTGAACAGATCTTTTAACACAACCCCACCTCTTTAACCCCGCTGTTGCGCCCGAAGCGCGCCGTCACGACAACGACGAGTGCAGGATGTCTCTCAGGACGTCCTGCGCCTCGTCGAGCTCGCTCTCTGGAATCAGAATCTCGTATTGCTCTTTCGCGCCGCGCGCCTTCTTCACCTTGACTAGGAAGCCTTCCTCCGTCATCCTCAGGCGGATCCGCTCCGCCTGCTGAGGTGTCGGTGCGATGTAGATGACCGTCCACATGGCTCTTACGCTCCTAGCAAGCATCGTAATCACTCTTGGCCGCATTATACCATGTCTGTCCGAACAGGGGCACGCAGAAACCAGGGCGCGAGCTGATGAACTCATCTCAGGCGAACATTGCCGAGCCCCACGCGCTCTTCGAGCGCCGCCACCAGGTCCTGCGTCACCTCGACGCGGTAGCGCGGGCCGAGCAGCCGCGCGCGACCCGTCGATGCGTCGTAGAGCGCGACTTCCGTCTCCCCGGGAGACATCGCGAGCAGCCGCTGGATCTCCCGCAACACCTGCGCGCCGCCCCGGCTGCGGTACCGGATGTACAGTCGCTTGGCGGATGCGGCTCGCGCGCTCCCGCCCGCGTCGGGAGCATTTTTTGCCTCCGCTTCGACGAACAGGTCCAGCGCCGCCCACTGCCGACTCTCCTCCGCTCGCAGAAGCGCCTCCTCGTACATCTGGCGGCGCACGTCGCGCGTAGCGTCGTCTGGGAAAAACTCGTCCAGCGCCCCCGCCGCAAAGAGGCTGTCGAGCGCCTTGCGATTGACGATGCGCGGCTCGATGCGCCGCAGGAAATCGATCAGCGACGCAAATGGCTGCTCGGCCCGCAGAGACAGAATGTGATCGACCGCCGCCTCCCCGACGTTTCGAATGGAGATGAGTCCGGCGCGCAGGCTCCCGTCCTCTTCCACGGTGTATCCGCGCCCGCTCCGCAGGAGCGACGGGGGCCTCACCTGGATGCCGTGGCGCCTCGCGTCCTGCTCGTAAAGCCGGATCTTGTCGGGCGCCCCCATCGAGAGCGTGAGGAGCGCCGCCAGAAAATCCGGCAGAAAGTGCGCCCGCAGGTACGCGGTTCGAAACGCGAGCACCGCGTACGCCGCCGCGTGGGAGCGATTGAATCCGTAATCCGCGAAGCGCACGATGAGATCGTACACCTCGCGCGCCGTATCCTCGCTGTACCCGCGCTGCACGCACCCATCGACAAAGCGGGCGCGCTCCTCGTCCAAAATCTCCCGCTTCTTTTTTGACACCGCCCGCCGCAACAGATCCGCCTCCGCCAGGGAAAACCCCGCCATCCGGCTCGCAATCTGCATGATCTGCTCCTGATACACGATGACCCCGTAGGTGTCTGCGAGAATGGGCTCGAGATCCGGGTGCGGATACGTGACGGGGCGCCGCCCGTGTTTCGCGTCGCAGAAGGCGGGAATGTTCTCCATCGGCCCCGGGCGGTTGAGCGAAATGACGGCGATCACGTCGTCCAGGCTGGTGGGGCGAAGCTCCCGCAACACGCGCCGCATGCCGGCAGACTCGAGCTGAAAGACGCCGTTGGTATCCGCGCGGGTAAGCAGGGCGTACGTCGCCTTGTCGCCCTCGTCCACCTGCCGCCAATCGATGGTCACGCCCGTGCGCTTGCGAATCGACTCGAGACAGCGATCGATGAGCGTCAGCGTCTTGAGGCCGAGGAAGTCCATCTTCACGAACCCGAGCGCCTCCACGTCCTCCATCGGATACGCCGTGACGGGCGTGTCGTCCGCGGCGAGATCGAGCGGAATCCAGTCCGCGATGGGCTCGGGCGAGATGATGACGCCGGCCGCGTGAACCGACGTGTGGTGCGGCAGATCCTCAATCCGCTTTGCCGCCTCAAACAGCCGCCTGGCTTCCGGGCTGCCGTCGACGAGTTCCCGAAACCCCGCGGACTCCTGATACGCCCCGTCGAGCGATGCGTGCACCACACCCGGCACGAGCTTCGCCAGGCGATCGACGAGCGCCGTATCTGCCCCCGTCATGCGGCCCGCATCCCGCAAGGCCGCCCGGGCCTGCAGCGTGCCGAAGGTGCCAATTTGAGCGACGCGATCGCGCCCGTACTTCTCCATCACGTAGCGGATGACCTCGCCGCGCCGCTCAAACTCGAAGTCCGTGTCGATGTCCGGCAGCGACACGCGCGCGGGATTCAGAAACCGCTCGAACAGAAGCTTGTGTCGAATGGGATCCACGTCCGTAATGCGAAGCGCGTACGCGACGAGGCTGCCCGCCGCCGATCCGCGGCCCGGCCCCGTGGAGATGCCCTGTTGGTGCGCGTGTCGGATGAAGTCCGCCACCACAAGAAAGTAATCGGCGTAGCCCATGCGGCAGATGACATCCAGTTCCCGCTCGAGCCGCGCCTCCACCTCGGGCGCAAGGGCCCCGTACCGCCTCGCGGCGCCCGCGCGCGCGGCCTCGCGCAGCACCTCGTCCGCCGGCCGGCCGTCCTTCGTCGCGTAGCGCGGCATCCGCACCTGATGAAGCGGCAGGTCGAGCGCGCACATCTCGGCGATCTCGGCCGTCCGCTCGAGGGCCTCCGGCAAGTTGGCGAACCGGTCCGCCATCTCCGCCTTCGTCGCAAAGTGGAACTCGTCCGTCGCGAACCGCTCGGCCGCATCCGCCCGCGCGAGCTGCGCGTACGCGCGGTGCCACGGCGCGTCCTCGCGCGCGAGATAGCGGACGTCTTGCGTTGCGACTAGCGGCACATCATAGCGCTTGGCCAGCTGAATGAGCCCGGGCAGTCCCTCGCGCTCCCGCCGAAGGCCGTGATCCTGCACTTCGACGAACAACTGCCCGGCGGGCACGGCATTGGCCACCTGCAAAAGTCGCCGCTCGGCCGCATCCGTCTCGCCCCGGGCGAGGAGATCGAACAGGCGCGATTCCGGTCCACCACAGAGCACCACCAGCCCATCCGAACACTCCGCGAGTTCGCGGATGGTCACGTGCGGAACCTGCCGCTTCCAGCGGGCGCGAGTCGCAAGGCGCGTGAGCCGGCGGTAGCCCGAGGTGCCCATGGCGAGCACCACCACCGTATCGAGCGATTCGGCCGCCCGCCCGGGCGCAACTTCCTCCTCGCCGATTGCGAGCGACATCTGCATGCCGAGAATGGGGGCAAGTCCTTCCGCGCGCGCCCGTCGATAGAAGCCAAGCGCCCCGTACATCGCGTTGGTGTCCGTGATGGCCACAGCCGGCATCTCACAGGCCTTGGCAGCCTGGACGACGTCCTCCACGCGCAACAGGCTCTCGCGAAACGAAAACGCGGAATGCACGTGCAGGTGCACAAAGTCCACCGTGCTCACCTCTCGATCCACTGCGCGGTGACGAGCGCCTTCGCGAACACGTCGCTCTTGTCCGCGATCTCGACCTCCACCTTGGCGTAGCGCCGTCCATCGTTCAGCACGCGCGCCCGCGCGTCGATGGTGGTATCGACCGGCACGGGCCGAAGCACGTACAACGTCACGTTCTCAATGAGCATATCGACGTGCCGCGCCCTGCGCAGGCAGACGCGCGCCGCCTCCTGAATGATGGTCGTGAGCGATCCCGTCGCGAGCGTGCCGCCTGAAGTCGTCATCTGCGGCGTGACCTGGCCTCGCAACACCGTGGAGCCGTCTGGGCTCTGGGCCACGCTGAAGTCACGCACCACAACGTCCTCGACGGTTTCCCCCACCTGCGGCTGTCGGTTCATGATCTGGAGCGCCCGAATGACGTCCTGGCGCGTGATCACGCCAATTACGTCCTTGTCCTTCACCACGGGCATGATCTCGAAGCCCTCGAACGCCATCCGGTGCGCTGCAGAGGCGATGGTGGTCTTCGGCGTGACGGACACCGGGTTGCGCGTCATGTAGCGGGAGACCGGAGCGTCGAGCTCCGCCTCGGCGACGTCGCGCGGACTGATGATCCCGACGAGCCGACCGTTGGCGTCCACCACCGGCATGCGCGAATGGCCGGACTCCTCGACAAGGTGATAGTACTTGCGCACGGTGTCGTCGGGGCGCAGGCTGACGAGCGGCTGATCTTGAAGCACATCCTCCACGTACAGGATGTCTTTTTTGATCAGCCGATCGTAAAGAGCTCGGTTGATGAGCGAAGCGGTCGTGAACGTGTCGTACGAACACGAGATCAGCGGCAATTGGTACTCGTTGGCGAGCTTCTCGACCATGGGCGAGGCCGTGAAACCACCCGTGATGAGCACCGCGGCGCCGCTCTTGAGCGACATCCGCTGCACCTGCTCCCGGTTGCCGACAATCATCAGACATCCGGGGCTCAGGTACCGGCTGATGGACTCGGTGCGCATGGCGCCAATGACGAAGCGACTGAGAGTCTTATGCAGCCCTTCCTTGCCGCCGAGCACCGTTCCTTCCACGATGCGCACCACCTCGGCAAAGGTCAGGCGCTCAATTTGCTCCTTCTCCTTCTTTTCCACGCGCACCGTGCCAATCCGGTCCAGGGTGGACACGAAGCCTTCCGCCTCAGCCTCCTTGATGGCGCGGTAGGCCGTCCCCTCGGACACGTTCAACACGCGCGCGATCTTGCGGACGGAAATCTGGGATCCAACCGGCAGCGATCGGATGTACTCCAGGATTTGCTGATGTTTGGTCGTCACGGATCCTCCTCGGACCGCCACGCGGTCCCTCGCGGCTTAGAATCTAGCTTGATCATAGCTTTCACGAACCTGTCGTCAATTGCCTTCAAAATCCGTGTAGAATGGTGGCAAAGCATGAGCGACGAGGAGACATGAGTCATGCGCGTATATGAAGACATGCGCCGAATGGTCGGCATGCGCGGCGCCTCCCATCCTGTGCTCGATTGGACGTGGCGCATCGCGGTCATCCTCTTTTCCGACTTGGTGGGCGCCGTCGCGGTCAACAACTTCCTCACCCCCGCCCACATCCTCGCCGGCGGCGTGACCGGCGTGGCGCAGATCCTCCATCACTACGCTCCCGCGCTCGGCGTGGGCACCATGTACTTCGTGTTCAATATCCCGCTTTTCATCCTCGGCTATCGATACCTCGGGCGCAGGTTCATCTTTCAGACCGGCATTGCCATCCTCGGCTTCTCCGCGCTCGCCGATTTTGTGCGGCTCCATTTTGCCACGCCGACGGATCCCCTGCTCATGGGCCTGTACGGCGGCGTGCTCACCGGGCTCTCGTCCGGGCTCGTCATCCGCGTCGGCGGTTCCATGGGCGGAACGGACATCGTGAGCCTCGTGGTGCACCGCCTGACGGGGCGCAACATCGGCTCTGTGAGCTTCGTGATGAACGCCGCCATCGTCCTTTTGTCCATGCTGGTGTTCGGCGTGCCAGCGGGCTTGTACACGCTCGTCAGCATGTACGCCGCCTCCCGCGTCGTTTCCGGCCTGATGCACTTCCAGCAGCGGAAGACGGCGCTCATTGTGACGTCCAAGCCGAGCGAGGTGGCGAGCGCCATCGGCCAGCGGCTCGTGCGCGGCTCCACGGTCATGCGCGCGTACGGCGCGTACACACAGCGCGAGCGCGGCGTGCTGCTCTGCGCCATGACGCACCTGGAAATTGCGGATCTCAAGGAGATCGTCCAGTCGCTCGATCCCGACGCATTCATCACCATCCTCGACACGACGGAGGTCATCGGGCGATTCCGACAAAGCGCGCCGTGAGCGGCCACCACGTTTAACTTTTCATCTCTGCGAGCAAACTTGTAAGGAGCGTCAGTCTTGAAACACTCGCAGGGAGGTCGATTGCCTTTGAAGATCCCGTTGACCATCGTCGCGGCCCTCGCAGCATGGGCGGTAGGCGTATGGCCCAGCGTCGACGCGTGGGCGGACGCATCCATCATTCATCACGCCTTGGCGCACGTGCTGTTCCTCGTATCCGGCGGATTGCTGGGCTTCGAAGCCGCCCGCTATGCGGCGCAGAGCGCGGCGCGCCATCGGACCGAAGAGCGCGAGTACAGTGCCGCCGATGCGGAGGAGGTGGCGCGCTCATGAAGCGTTCAACCTGGCTTCACGCCGGTGCAGCCTACGTCGGCGCAGCGGCGCTCGCTGCAACGTATTTGCCGGGCGTGATCGACGACGCGCAGCCGGTGGCCCACTTCTCGCAGCACCTCGCCATCACGGCAGCCGCATTTCTGACGGCGTATGGCGTCGAGCGGCTGCGCCAGTCCGCCGGAAAGTGACAGAGTCCTGCGACGGACCCCCACAGTTTCACCTCGATGTGACGAATGAATGTGATACCACACAATCGAGGTGACTTCTGTGAATCGGGGTCTTTTTCTTGCCATCGCGGCATCCGTCAGTCTCCTGTCTTTCACCGGAGCGCCTGTCGCCCAAGCGTACACCACGCCAGGCGCCGTGCTTTTGGCCGTCGCCAACACCACAGGAAACGGAACCGACGGTGCGCCCGCGGGCAATGGCACTCGGCCGAACATCCACCAGATCATCACGCAGTTTGAGCAGGCCATAGCGCCGTATGAAAACATTCATCCGACGCAGATCTCGCATCCGCCGCTGCCGACGCAGTCGCTTCCCACGTCGCCCGAGGCCATTGACCAGGCGCTTCAGCAGACGCTCCAGTCCTACAAGCAGGCCACGCAGAGCGACAAGCAGGCGCAGGCTCAACTGCAAGCCGCCGTCAACGCGTACATCGACGCGCTTCAACTGTTCGTCCAGGTGGGCGATCTCGACATTTTGACGCAGCAGACGCCGGATTCCACCGCCGTCGTCTCGTACCTCGAGGATGCGCTGTACACACAGGCGCAGGTCTCTGCCGATTTCCAGCTCCTTCAGCAGGCCCACGCCGCCGGCGATAACAGCGAACTTCTCGCCGCACTGCTCGATATGACGCAACTCGAACAACAGAAGGTGTCGGACCTGAAGACGGCCACAAAGATCCTGGCGAAGATGACCGGCACGCTCCAGGCTGGACTGTCGAGCTAGGATGCGGGCGCCGCTACATGCGGCGCCCTTTTCAGGTGCGGCGGGCCCATCTCGCAATTCCGTTCCTGCGCCATGCCCCCGGGACAGGAGACCCGGGTAGGGGTATGCGACGCCAGGCTTCCGCGTCCTGTCACTCGAACCTCAAAGCAGCAAAAACCCCGTCTCTCGCTTGAGACGGGGTTTCCCGCACGACCGGGCAGTCAGGGATAGGTACAGTGTAGAACAAGGTCAACTACACCACACCGACAGTATATCCGGTCCGCCCGGTTGTCACATGAGTCTTGAGACCTATCTTTGCGCTTGTAGCGCGGAAATTTCGATGCAAGGCGCGTCAACTCTGGTACAAATCGGACGAAAGATACCTCTCCCCGGTATCTGGCGCCATGCAGAGCACGCGCGCCTCCTTCGGCAGTTCCGCCGCGACGCGAAGTCCGTGAAAAACCGACGCGGCCCCGGAAGCTCCGAGCAGAATTCCCTCTTCGGCGGCGACGCGGCGCGCCATCATCTGCGCGTCGTGATCTTCAATCAGCAGAATCTCGTCAAACGCCTCGCGGTTCAGGATGCGCGGCACAAAACCCGGACCGGTTCCGGGGATCTTGTGCGGACCCGGCTGACCGCCCGAAAGGACGGGCGAGCCCTTCGGCTCCACGACGTAAATTTTGATTCCCGGAATGCGCTGCTTCAGCACTTCGCCCGTGCCCGTCACCGTGCCGCCCGTGCCGGCGGTCAACACAAGCGCGTCCAGCTTGCCCTCGAAGTCCTCGATGATTTCGAGCGCCGTCGTCTTGCGGTGTGCATCGGGATTTGACGGATTGTCAAACTGGGCCGGAATGAAGCTGTGCGGAATGCGCGCAGCGAGTTCCTCGGCGAGATCGATGGCCCCCTTCATCCGCTTCGACTCCGGCGTCAGGTGCACCTCGGCACCGTACGCCTTGAGCAATTTGACGCGCTCCTCTGTGGCGTTCTCGGGCATCGTGATGATGCAGCGATACCCCTTGGCGGCGCAGACCATGGCGAGTCCGATGCCCGTGTTGCCGGACGTCGCCTCGATGACGGTGCTCTTGCCCGGGATGAGCTTGCCCTGCCGCTCCGCCTCCAAAATCATGTTCAAGGCCGGCCGATCCTTCACGCTGCCGGCCGGATTCTTGCCTTCGAGCTTCACGTAGACGCTCGCGCCGTTCGGGTCCGGCAGGCGGTTCAGGCGAACGACCGGCGTGTGACCGACGAGATCGAGAATCGAGTTGTACAATGGCATGGCCAATCTCCTCACGCACCGCAGCCGAGGCCGCAGCAGAAATATGCCAACTTCTATAGTATAACTCGGAAAACGCGAAACGCCAGCGTCACCCGATGTTCAACGTCTCGTGGAGCAGCCGGACGGCGGCCTCCTCGTCCTGGCACACGAGCAGCATGGTGTCGTCCCCGCAAATGGTGCCGAGCAGCCCAGGCGGATCCAGCGCGTCCATCAGCGCGCCAATGGCGTGCGCATTCCCGGGCGCCACTTTGATGACGATGAGATTGTTGGCGCGCGCGTGCGAGATGAACACCTCTGCCAAGCGACGCTGCAGCGCATCCACCGAGACCTTGTTCACCGCGGTGGGCAGGGCGTACTTGTACTTGCCGTTTGAACCCACCACCTTCACGAGTTGCAGTTCCTTGATATCCCGCGAGATGGTGGCCTGCGTGACGGGGAATCCCGCCTCCTCGAGCGCGTGCACCAGGTCCTCCTGGGTCTCAATCTCGTTCTGGCTCACAATCTCGCGAATGCGCATCAAGCGCTGTTCCTTGCTCTGCACACACAGTCTCCTTTTCATACGTGCGACTTATCGCTCAATTTGTCGCTCAAATCAGGTTGTCCAACACGCATTGTACCGCATGCGTCCGCATGGGAGCCGAACATCTGTCGCGGAGGCCGTGAAAGCTTGCGCGAAGTTCGTACGCGAATATCCCTGGCTTGCGGTACACTGATGCCTAGAGGTGATTTCGCATTTCGCAGCGGCAAATCCTTCACATCGACATGAACGCCTTTTATGCTTCGTGTCACGCCGCCGTCGATCCAGCGCGCTATGCGGGCAAGGCCATCGCTGTCGCGGGCAATCCGGCCACGCGCCACGGCATCGTCGTCACCGCGAGCTACGAGGCCCGAGCCCGAGGGGTCAAGCCGCCCATGCCGGTCCACCAGGCTCTGGCGCGCTGCCCGGAGCTTATCCTTGTGCGGCCCGACTTTCGGCTGTACCGCGCTTATGCGCGCAAGGTGTTCGCCATCGTGCGCGAGTTCACGCCGGATGTCGAGATCGTCAGCATTGACGAGTGTTACGCGGACGTCACGCGCGTGCCGGGCGGGGACAGGCCGGTCCGTCTCGCCCGCGCCATTCAGGCCCGCCTGCTCGACTCGCTTGGGCTTCCGTCAAGCATCGGCGTGGCGTCCAACAAGTTCCTGGCCAAGATGGCGAGCGACATGAAAAAGCCGATGGGCATCACGGAGCTTCGCACCGACCACATTCGCAGCTTACTGTGGCCGCTCGCCATCGAGCATATGCACGGCGTCGGCCCGAGCACTGCGAAGAGGCTTAAGCGCCTCGGCATCGTCACCATTGGCGATCTCGCCGTGCAGTCGCTTGATGTCCTCGCCCGCACGCTCGGGCCGCGGGCTGCCGAGCTGAAGGCGCGCGCCAATGGCATCGATCCGCGCCCGCTCGAGACGGAGCCTCAGCCGCCGAAGAGCGTGGGCCACTCGATGACCTTGGCCAAGGACGCGCGGTCGTTTGCCGAGGTGGAGGGCGTCGTGATGGACTTGTGCGATCGCGTCGCGTCGCGCATGCGGGGCTACGGCCTGATGGGCCGCGTGGTCGCCGTGGCCGTGCGGGATCGCCGGATGCGCACCTCGCGCCACCAGGACACCCTGGCGACCTACGTGCGCCACACCGGTGAACTTTTTCAAGCCGCGAGGGCACTGTTTGAACGGATTTGGCCGGTCGAGCCGGTTCGACTGCTCGGGGTCTCGGTGGAGGGCCTGGTGCCGCGCGACGGGCAGGGCGTGCAGCTTCACCTGTGGGACGCCGTGCCCATCGCGACCGAGCCGAGGGACGAGCGACTGGAGAAGCTCGAGCGCGCCATCGACGAAGTGCGGGCCAAGTTCGGCCCGAGCGCCATCCGCCTGGGCCGCTCGCTTTCCGGGCAGAGGGACGACGTGCACGCCCGCGGCACGTCGCTCGAACGTTTGGATGATGAGGAGGAAACACCGTGACGGATCCTTTGCACGGCAACCTTGACCCGATTGTGACGATTCTGGCGTGCCTCGCCCTGGCCATTGGCCTGGTGGCGTGGACGAGCAGGCGGTCGTGACGAGCCGCCTGCTCTCATCCCCGCGCGCGAAGCCGCGTGCGCCCCGGGCGCTCGTCCCGATCGGGGCTCTGAACCGCCGCCTCTTCAAGCTGCCGCGCCCGTTCGCGATCCGCCCCGAGCCAGAAGTACAGATTCGCCGCGATGTAGAGCGCCAGCAGAAGCAGCCAAAGCGCCGAAAAGGTGCCCGCGACGCCGTGCTCGAGCTTCGGCAGGCGCGGCACGCCGTACGCCGCCAGCGCGAGCGCCGCAAGCCCATAGATGGCCGAGTACGTCCGCACCTGTCTCGGCACGCCCACTTTTCTCCGCATACCGTCCTCCTCCTTTGCCTGTCCGACATATATGCGCTGCGCTTTCAAAACATGCACAGCGCCACACCGCATGACCCGCGCGCCATCGGGGAACATTGAGCACGAAACCAATGCACCTGGAGGAGGATGAGCCATGGGCGTCATGGAGACCTTCGAGAACTGGAAGCAATTTCTCGGAGAACACGTCGATCGCGCCAAGGAAGCCGGTCTAAATCAGGATCAGCTCGCGAACATCGCCACGAAGGTGGGCGAGTTTTTGGCGAGCAAGGTGGATCCCAAAAACCCCGAGCAACAGCTGCTGAAGGAAATGTGGAACGTGGCGGACGATGAAGAGCGCCGCTCCATCGCGAGCATTATGGTGAAGATGGCGGATCGCGCGCACTGACGAAAAGGCGCCGTCCGGGCCGTTGGCCCGAGGCGGCGCCTTTTCGTTCGCGTCAGGTGAGCGCGGCCCACGCGAGATGCCCGGCCCCGTCCCACCAGGCGACCCAATGTCCGTCCGTGTAGGAAAAGGGTGCCGGAAGCGCGGTCTCGGTTTGCGACGGCCGGTGGAGCAAAAGCGCGCGCCCTCCGCCTGCGTCGCTCTGATCGACGGCGAGCCAGGTGGCGTCGCCGCTTGCCGTCCCCGCCTCTCCATCCGTCCACTGCTCCAAGACGGATGCGCCCAACCTGTACGCGAACAAGGGATAGGGCGCGGGGTTCTCAGGTGAGTTCAGCTTTGGATTCGCGTTCAACTGCAAGATGGCGGTCTCGTCGGTCGCCGCGTAGAGCGTGCCCGGGTGCCAGAGGGGGACGGCCGTCCGGTTCACAGGGCCTGACGACGAAAGGCTAATGCGCACCAGTCGCGCAGAGGTGGACGGATCGAACGGATGCTTCGATATTGCCTCCACCAACCACAGCGCCCGCTCTCCCACGGCCATCGATAGCACGGCCCGCCCGTCCCGCTCGCTGTCCTCTGTGACAATCTGGTGCCCTGTGCGAGTGGTGAGATTGTACGCCCAGACGGTGGTCTGAACGTCGCGCTTGTCCTGTTGCACGCTCAGCCAATAGGCCGTATCCCCCACCACCTTGAGGCCCACGACATCGCCTTCCTGCACTCCGCGCTCGGCGGACCGAATCACAAAGCGCGTGCCGGTCGCTCGCGCCTCCGCCCACAGCTGCCGCATCCCACTGCCGCCGTCGGGTCCCGTTTGCCACACCAGCCAACGATCGGTGAGGTATGCGGCGTTCGCCTGCAGCCCCCGCGGCATCGAGATGGCCTCTTCGACATGACCCGTATCGGCGTCGACCACGTCGATGCGCGAGGCGCCGGTGAACGATCCGTCCGCCTTCATGGACGGATACTGCACGACGCAGAGCGCGTGCCCGTCGATGGACCAGACCTGGCAGCCCGGCAGTGACAGATGATGCACCGTACCGTACGGGGCGGACGCTGGCCGGAACGTGATGCGCTCGATGTGCAGTTCATCCACGGCCTGCCTTTCGCTCATGACCGGCGTCAGCTTTGCGTGCCGCGGCGCGGCGTACGTGAACCACGCCACATCTGCCACCGCCACGCCGAACAGCCCTGCGGCGACCCAGCGAACCCAACGCGCCATTCGCCACGCTCCTCTCTTCCGATGCGCGTGGACCTCTCTCGCCGCGCGCATCATCGGTTGTTGTTGGATCCCATTCTACGCGATGGAATCTCGTAGATCAACAAGAATATCCAAGATTGGAATGAGGGGCGGTTCGAGGGATAGGACCGGGGCGAGAAAACGGAGGAGGCAACGTCAAAAACGGCAGGCGCCGCCTTCGCGGAACCTGCCGTCCATTTCCACGTATTACAACTCGAACGTCTCGCCGATTTTGAGCTCCAGCGCGTCGATCCCGCGCGCCTTGCAGTCCGCGACAAACTTTGCACCGTCCTGCGCGATGAGCGGGAACGTGTTGTAGTGCATCGGAATGACCTTTTTCGCCTTGAGCCACTCCGCGGCAATCAGCGCGTCGTCCGGGCCCATGGTGAAGTTGTCGCCGATGGGGAGCAGCGCGAGATCGATGGTGTTCAATTCGCCGAGGATCTTCATGTCGCCAAACAGCCCGGTGTCCCCGGCGTGGTAGATGGTCTTGCCCTCCAGGGTCAGCAGGAAGCCGACCGGCGGGCCGACGTACACCAAGCCGTTCTCCGTCTCCACGCCGGAACCGTGGAACGCGAGCGTGACCTTCACGCGGCCGAACGGGAAGTCCCGCTTGCCGCCGATGCCCATCGGATGGACGTTCAGCCCCTTGCTCGCGTAGTAAACAGCCAGCTCGTTCGCCGCGATGATGGTCGCGTTGTTGTTGCGCGCGATGGTCTCCGCGTCGAGGACGTGATCGGCATGGCCATGCGTGAGGACCACCCACTGCACCTTGATGTCCTCCGGTTTCGCCACCGCGTTCGGGTTGCCGCTCAAAAACGGATCGATGACCAGGCGATGTTCTCCGCTTTCGATCACGAAACAGGACTGACCATGGTACGTCAGTTTCACGACTCTCGCCCCACTTCCCTCATGATTTCGTCCAGCGACGTAAGGCGGACGTCCTCCAGCGGCTCGGAGACGATGCGCTGGACGTCCATCCACAGGCGCTGAAGCTCGAGATCGGCCTCCAGGTACGCCCGCGCGTCCTGATTCAACTGCACGATCTCGAACAGCTTGTGCAGCGTCTCAAGCTCCTCCTGCGCAGGCTCTTCGCCGCGGAGCCGCTTCACCTCGAGCTGGTACTGGCGCCGATAGAAGTCGATCACCATCTGCTTCGTCGGCTCGTCCCGCTCGATGGCCTCCTTGGCCCGCTTCGCGCGCTGATACGGCTCCCACTCGCGAATGGCCCTCGCCAGGGCATGCGCATGATCATACGGGTTCACGCGCCGTCCCTCCTTGCAGTACAGGTCTATTATACCGCCCGAAGTAGTCATGGGAAAAAGCTCGGGGACATGAGGTTCTTCGGAAGAAGCCCTTCGCTGCGCAACATCTTCGCTTTCGGTATACTGTTCGGAAGAGGAGGGTGGACCTCTGTGGAAACCACAACGCTTTACGACGCCGTGGGCGGCGCGAGCACCTTTCGCAGGCTCGTCGAGGCCTTCTACGATCGCGTCGCACAAGACGAACTCCTGAGGCCGCTGTTTCCGCCGACGTTTGACGAGGTCAAAGAGCGGCAGTACTGGTTTTTGACGCAACTGTTCGGCGGGCCGAGGCTCTACACCGAACGCCGCGGTCACCCGATGCTTCGGGCTCGGCACCTGCCGTTTCCCATCACCGTGCGCCACGCGGAGCACTGGCTCCGATGCATGTCCCAAGCTCTCGAGGAGGCTGGCATTCCTCCGGCGGCGCGCGCCGCGATGCTCGAGCGGCTCGGCGGGATCGCGCTGCACATGGTCAACACACCCGGAGAGGAGGAACAGGCATGACGCAGTCCTCGCCCACGCCCCCGGTTGGCGAGCGCATCGCGCATCTGCGGAAGGAGCGCGGCCTGACACAGGCCAAGCTCGCCGAGCGCGCCCGCCTTTCGACGAGCGCCATCGCCATGTACGAGACCAACCGGCGGCAACCGGACGAACGCACCCTCGCGCAAATTGCCGAGGCGCTCGGCGTGGAGATGGCGCAGATTGCGCCGCACCTTGCCGCAAAGGCCGCTGGGACGCATCGGACCACGCCGTCGCCGAGCGAGAGCCAGCCTGGCAGCGACAGGCCGGCGTCTTGGGAACCGAGCCCGACGGAACAGGAAATGAGCGACGCGCCCGGCGTGACGCAGCTTGTCCTCACCAAGGACGAGGCGCGGCTCATCCTCTTCGTCCGCATGCATCCCGACGCCATGCCGTTTCTCCAGTCGTACGTGACGGCCGATCCCGACAAGCGCCGCCAGCTCGAGCGGGCGTGGCGACTCATCCAGGCGTTCCAGGGCTAGTCGTTGAAGCCGGGGCGATACGGGATGGGATCCTTCGCGCCCGCCTCCGCAAACCCCTTCAGGCGCAGCCGGCAGCTGTCGCACTCTCCACACGCCACCTCGCCGCCCTGGTAGCACGACGTGGTGAGCTCGTATGGCACCCCAAGTTCCAGCCCCTTGCGCACAATCTCGCCCTTCGTCCAGTGCAGAAGCGGCGTCTCGATGCGAATGGGCCGCCCCTCGACGCCCGCCTTCGTGCCGATTCTCAACACATGTTCCACGCCTTCGATGAACTCCGGCCGACAGTCCGGGTAGCCGCTGTAATCGAGCGCGTTCACGCCGATGTAAATGGCTTCCGCGCCGATGACTTCCGCGTACGACGCCGCGATGGCGAGAAAGAGCAGGTTTCTGCCGGGCACGTATGTCACCGGAATTTCGCGGGACACGCCCTCCGTCGGCACGTCGATGGATTCATCGGTCAGCGCGCTCCCGCCGATCTGGCGCAGAAAGTCGATGGACACGATGCGGTGGTCCTTGACGCCGTAGAACGCCGCGACCTTTTTCGCCGACTCCAGTTCAACCCGATGCCGTTGCCCGTAGTCAAACGTGACGGGACAAAGCTCATAGCCCGCGGCGCGCGCGATGCCCATGCACGTCGCGCTGTCGAGCCCCCCGCTCAGAATTACCACAGCCTTTGCCATGCCCACACGCCCTTGTCGCGAATGAGTTCCTGTGCTCGGCTTGTCCGCCGCACCCGGGCGTCAGCAGCCCACCGGCGACGACTCCCCGAACACAAAGCCTTCCTCACTGTAATCCAGCGTGATGCCCTCCAGCAACTGGACGAGCGCATGCCCCACCGTCACCTCGACGTCCCCGTCCGGGCTGCTCAGGCGGATGACCGAATCGAGCGGCGCGGTCCTGTCGTCGATCACGACCTGAAACCGCGGCCCGCCGCACCGAAAGGCGCGATCAATCCGAAGAAATTCGCCCCGCGCCAGCTCTTCCCGCGCAAGGCGTGACAGCTCTTGAACCGCCCGCTCGCTCACCTGCACGCGAAGTCCCCCGCTTCCCTGTACAATCTTTGCACTCCACAGTATACTATACGTCGAAAATAGGAAACGGACGAAAGCGGCAGGCCCGGATACGGCTGCCCAAACACTCGTCCCCGGCGGACGAGTGTTTTTGTGTTGCATCTTTATTTTTGTTTTGAACTTCACTTTAAGTGAATTTTTGTTTCGAAACTTCATTGTAAGTGAAGTCCTGCCTATTCTTTAAGTGAAGTCCTGTCTTTTCTTTAGAGTGAGGTCCGGTGAAAAGCAAAACCCCGGCGAAATCCCAACAAGGAGTGAACCATGCAGATGGCGATGCGGAAGGTCGACGCCAAGGAACCGGCCACGTCGCGCGAACAGCGCGTCCTCGAATTCTGGAAGCGGGAGGACATCTTCCAAAAGAGCGAGAAAGCGCGCGAAGGGCGGCCAGAGTGGGTGTTTTACGAGGGCCCCCCGACGGCCAACGGTCTGCCGCACCCCGGGCACGTGCTCACGCGCGTATTCAAGGACCTATATCCCCGGTACCGCACCATGAAGGGGTACCACGTCATGCGCAAGGCGGGATGGGATACCCACGGTTTGCCCGTCGAGATCGAAATTGAGAAGAAATTCGGCATGAGCGGCAAGAAGGACATTCAGGCGTTCGGCATCGAGCGCTTCGTCCAGGCGTGCCGGGAGAGCGTGTTCAAGTACGAGGAGGTGTGGCGCGAGCTCACGGAGCGGCTCGGCTACTGGATCGATCTCGACCACCCCTACATGACGCTGACGGACGACTACATCGAGTCCGTCTGGCATCTCCTGAAGACCATTTACGACAAGGGCTGGCTCGTGGAGGGCCACCGCGTGAGCCCGTACTGCCCGCACTGCGAGACGACGCTCTCCAGCCACGAGGTGGCGCAGGGCTATAAGGACGTGAAGGATCTCTCCGTCACGGCCAAGTTCCGCGCGAAGGACGACGTGGACAGCCGCCCGACCTACTTCCTCGCCTGGACCACGACGCCCTGGACGTTGCCATCCAACGTGGGCCTCGCGGTGAACGAGGATCTGACCTACGTCCTCATCCACAAGGCGAAAACCGATGAAAACGTCTGGGTGGCCGAGGGGCTACAAGGTCAGTATCTCGAGGATGGCGACCGGATCATCGCGCAGAAGTCCGGGCGCGAACTCGTCGGGTCGGCCTACACGCCCGTCTTCCCGTACGTCGTGCAGGAGGGCAAGAAGCACATCGTCATCGCGTCGCCGCACGTGACGGACGAATCCGGCACGGGCATCGTCCACATGTCACCCGCGCACGGCGAAGAGGACTACAAGGCGTGCCAGGCGGCGGGGCTCATCTTCGTGAACTTCGTCGACGAATCGGGCCGATTCACAAAGGACGTGTCCGACTATGAGGGGCGGTTTGTCAAGGACGAGGATTTGAACGTCGATCTCGTCAAGGATCTCGCGTCGCGCGACCTGGTGTACGAGAAGCACAAGCATGAGCACAGCTACCCGCACTGCTGGCGATGCGACACGCCGCTTATCTACTACGCGATTCACTCCTGGTTCATCCGCACGACGGAGTTCAAGGATGCGCTCATCGCCAACTCGCAGTCGGTCAACTGGATCCCGCCGCACATCCGCGACGGGCGCATGGGCAACTTCCTGGAGAACGTGATCGACTGGAACCTGTCGAGATCGCGCTACTGGGGCACGCCGCTCCCCATCTGGCGCTGCGACGCGTGCGGGGAGATCGAGTGCATCGGATCGCGCGCGGAGCTTGAGGCGAAGGCGGGGCGCCTGCCGCAGGAGCTGCACAAGCCGTACATCGACGAACTGGTGTGGCCCTGCCGCTGCGGCCGCGGCACCATGGTGCGCGTGCCGGAGGTCATCGACGTCTGGTTCGACTCCGGCTCCATGCCGTTTGCGCAGCTTCACTATCCGTTTGAGAACCGCGAGCTGTTCGAGCGCCTGTACCCGGCGGACTTCGTCTGCGAGGCCATCGACCAGACGCGCGGCTGGTTCTACAGCCTGCTGGCCATCTCCACGGCGGTCACGGGCAAGGCGCCGTACAAGAACGTGCTGGTGCTCGGCCACGTGCTCGACGAGCACGGCAAGAAGATGTCGAAGTCCAAGGGGAACGTGATCGATCCGTTCGAGGCGTTCGACAAGCACGGCGCTGACGCGGTGCGCTTCTACTTCGTGTCGAACACGCAGCCGTGGAATTCGCAGCTCTTCTACCACCGCGCGGTGACCGAGGCCAAGGCGAAATTCATCGACCTGCTGCAGAACATCCATCAGTTCTACGCGCTGTACGCCGGGATCGACGGATTCAACCCGTATCAGGTGGAGCAGGTGCCGGTGGCCGAGCGGCCGCTGATGGACCGGTGGCTCATGGCGCGCCTCCATCAGACCATCCAGGGCGTGGACGAGGCGTATGAACGCTACGACGCCACGCAGGCGGCGCGGCTCTTGCAGGCGTTCGTGGACGAGCTCTCCACGTGGTACGTGCGGCGCAACCGCGACCGCTTCTGGGCGGACGGCATGGAGAAGGACAAGGTGGCGGCCTATCTCACGCTGTTCGACGCGCTGAAGACGGTGGCGCTTCTCACGGCGCCCATCACGCCGTTTTTGGCCGAGGACATCTACCAGAACGTCGTGCGCCTGGGCGGCGACGCGGCGGACGTGCCGGAGAGCGTGCACCTGTGCGACTTCCCTGTGGCGGATGCGTCCCTCATCGACGAAGGGCTCATCCGCGAAATGGCGCTCGTGCTGCGCGTCGTCGAGATGGGGCGGCATCTGCGCAACGAGAGCAAGCTGAAGACGCGCCAGCCGCTCGCGGCGCTGTATGTGCCGAAGGCGCAGCAGGACGTGATCGCCAAGTTCGCGGACGTCATCCAGGACGAGTTGAATGTGAAGGAGATCCGCTTCGTCGATCTCGACGAGATCGCGCGCCCGACGTTGTATTTGAATCTGAACGCGGTGGGCAAGGCGTTCGGCCGAAAGACGCCTGTGTTGAACGAGGCGGCGAAGAACGCGGACGAGGCGCAGATCCGCGCGTTCCGGGAGACAGGCGCGGTGGTGCTCGAAGGCGAGACCCTGACGCAGGAGCACGCCGAGATACGCTTTGAGGCCAAGTTCGAGGGGTTGGTCACGGTGGACAACCGGCTGTTTGTCGGCCTCGAGACGCGGCTCACGCCGGAACTCATTGAGGAGGGCTACGTGCGCGAGGTCATCTCGAAGATGCAGATGATGCGCAAGGAGGTCGACTACGGCGTCACGCACCACGTGCGGTTTCACGCGGAAGGGGAGCCGGAACTCCTCGATATCATCGCGAGGAATCGGGCGCGCATCGACGAGACGGTGCTCGTGCGCGAGTGGAGCGACGCGCCGCTCGCCGACGCGGATCTGACGAAGGAGTGGGACGTGAACGGCAAGAAGCTCACGCTGTCGGTGGCGCGCTGAGAGAGAAGGGCGAGGGCAGTGATGTCCTCGCCCGTTTTGGTTGGATAGGCACGTTCGCGAGGAGGAAGATGTTCATGCCCTTTGCGTTGAAGCGCGTGCTGCTCCAGCATCTCGAGGCGCGGGAACCATGAACGGCCTAGCCGTCGCGCCCGACACCATCCCCACCGCCGTCCAAAAATGCCAGCACGTCGCGGAGGACGGCGCCACCCGCCTGCATGGCAAAGCCGTGGCCGCAGCCCGCGTACAGCTTCAGCTTGGCGGCCGGGATGCGATACGCGAGGCGCTCTCCGTTGATGTACGGCAATACGCGATCCTCTAACCCGTGCATCACGAGCACCGGGCACGTCAAGCCCGGCAGCCTGTCCCAACTCCCCCGCCAGCGATCCACGGCGTCGAGCTGCGCCTGATACACCTCCTCCGGCATGTCCGCCCGAAGCAGCAGTCGAAAGGCGCTTTGCAGGTACGCCTCGTTCTTCGCGCGAAACGCCTCCGGAAAGAAAAGACGCATGTACCACTCCGCGCGCTCGGCGACGCTGGCCGGACGGGATCGCATCTCGCGCTGGATTTCGTCAGGCTGGACCATCTGCGGTCCTCCGCACGAAGTGGCGCCAAGCACGAGGCTTGAGACCGCCTTCGGATGGCGAAGCGCGAGTTCCTGCGCAATCATCCCGCCCATCGAATAGCCCAGCACGTGCGCGCGCTCCACGCCTGCAGCATCGAGCACCGCGCGGGCGTCGTCCGCCATCTGCTCAAGCGTCCACGGTTTCGCCGGATCGGCCTCCGACTGGCCCGCGCCGCGGTTGTCGAAGGCGATCACGGCGTGTTTCTCCGCCAGTCGCCGCACAAATCCGGAGCCCCACCAGCGGATGTTCCCGCCGACGCCCATGATCAAAAGCAGAGGATGCCCTTCGCCGCGGACCTCGTAATAGAGGCGCGCGTCGAATCGTTCCGCAAACGGCATGGCTCAACCTCCCTGCATGAGCACACAAAAAAAGGCACACCCACACCTGGGTGGCCCAATATAGGGGTAAAGGGGTACTTCAACTGTAACACATGTCCAGTCGAAGTGCCACACATTTGGCGAAGGAAACGGGCACAAGCGCTCAGGAATGTGCATTGCGCGTGCGCACAACGCTCTCCGCTTCGTAGATCACCTTGCTGTATGGGAGCACGGATTGCGTCACCCACGCGTTCGAACCAATCACGCTGTGATGCCCGATGACCGTCTCGCCGCCGAGCACGGTGCAGTTGGCGTACAAAACCACGTAGTCCTCCACCGTCGGGTGGCGCTTGACATGCCGCTGATACTCGCCTTCCTCGTCCTTTGGAAAGTACAGCGCGCCGAGCGTGACGCCCTGGTAGATTTTCACGTGATTGCCCACCACGGCGGTCTCGCCGACGACAATGCCCGTGGCGTGATCGATCATGATACTCCGCCCGATGGTGGCGCCCGGATGCAGATCCACGCCGGTCACGCGGTGCGCGTATTCCGTCATCATGCGGGGCAAGAGGGGCACGCCGTGGCGGTAGAGCACGTTGGCCGCGCGATACACGAGGAGCGCGAAGATGCCGGGATAGGTGAGGATGACCTCGTCGCACCCCGTCGCGGCCGGATCGCCATTCACGGTCTCGGTGATGTCCTCGTACACGAGGCTCTGAAGCTGAGGGAGATACTCGATGTACACGTCCGCCGTCTCCCAGGCCCGCTTTTGCGTGTCTGGCGTGCCGGAGGACAAACAGGACTGATACGTCGCCCGGTGCACCTGTTCGGCGAGCTCGGCGCGCAGGCGGTCCAGGGTATGGGAAAGGTGCTTTCCACCTTCAGCATCGAAATAGTTCGGAAGAATGGCCGCGCGCGTCCACTCGATGATCTCTCGGATGGCCCGCGGCTCAGGATGGCAGATGCGCCCCTTGAACATGCAGACGCTCTGCTGCAGCAGATGACTCGCAATTGCTTGGGTGTCCATGCCGATCTCGTCTCCCCTCGCCAGCGGCTCTCGCTTCGAAAGACAGTATACACCCGGGCCGGATCGCAAAAAACTCTGTAAACCTTAAGGTGTAATGAGAATTTCCCTGGCCAGGGATGCGTTGCGACGTCGATTCCCATCCGCCGCAGATTACGCTATGCTCGAACTGGAACGCAGGACAGAGAGAGGAGTCGTGACACGTTGGATGCCATTCGCGAGGTCGAGAGCTATCTGGCGCGAGAGCGCGACGCGCTACTTGAGGAACTGAAAGAACTCCTGTCCATCCCGAGCGTGAGCGCCCTGAGTGAACACCGCGGCGACGTCAGGCGCGCGGCGGAGTGGATTGCCGAGCGGCTGAAGTCCGCCGGCTTCGAACACGTGCAACTCATGGAGACGGGCGGCCACCCACTCGTATACGCCGACTGGCTCCACGCGGAGGGCCAGCCCACCGTGCTCGTCTACGGCCACTACGACGTGCAGCCCGTGGATCCCGTCGAGCTGTGGGAGTCGCCGCCCTTCACGCCGACCGTGCGGGACAATCAGCTGTACGCGCGCGGTGCGAGCGACGACAAGGGCCCCACGTTTCTGCACATCGCCGTCCTTTCCGCCATACTGAAGGTACATGGGCGCCTGCCCGTGAACGTGAAGTTCTGCATCGAAGGCGAGGAGGAGGTGGGTTCGGCCCACCTGCACAGCTTCCTCGAGCGGACGCGGGATCGGTTTCAGGCCGATCTCGTCCTCATCTCCGACACCACCCTGGTGGGGCCCAACCAACCCGCCGTCGTGTACGGCCTGCGCGGCCTTGCCGCGGCGCAAATTGACGTCCGCACAGCCGCATCCGACCTCCACTCGGGTCTCTACGGCGGCGCCGTGCCGAATGCCGCCCGAGCCGTGGCCGAGCTGGTCGCGACCTTCCACCGGCCGGACGGCAGCGTGGCCGTGGAGGGCTTTTACGATCGCGTCCGCCCACTCACCGCAGCCGAGCGGGAGGAGTTCGCCAAGCTGGGACACGACGAAGAGGAACTCAAGCGTTCCCTGCAGCTCGCGGATGTCTGGGGCGAGCCCGGCTATACCGCGCTCGAGCGCATGTGCGCCCGACCGACGCTGGAATTGAACGGCATCTGGGGCGGCTTCCAGGGCGAAGGCACGAAGACCGTCATCCCCTGCGAGGCACACGCCAAGATCACGTGCAGGCTCGTGCCGGATCAGGACCCGCAGGAGATCCTGGACCTCGTTGAGCGGCACGTGCAAGCGCACGCGCCGAAGGGTGCGCGCGTCACGTTCGTGCGCCAGGACGGCGGCAAGCCGTACGTCGCGCCCTACGATCACCCGGCGCTTCAGCTCGCCGCTTCCGCCTACGAACACGCGTACGGCCAAAAGGCCGTATTCACGCGCATGGGTGGCTCCATCCCCGTGGTGGAGACGTTCTCGACGCTTCTGCACATCCCCATCGTGATGATGGGCTTCAGCCTGAACGACGAGAACTTCCACGCGCCCAACGAGCACTTCTCGCTCGACAACTTCGACAAGGGCCTGCGGACGCTGACGTATTACTACCACCAGCTTCCCGCGGTCATGCGCGGTCAATAAACCGGCGTACACAAACAGGCGGCCGATCCCGTCGCGGGGTTCGGCCGCCTGATCTCATCCGCCTCATCGCTCGAATTGGCGGTTGATCTCCTCTTCCACGTAAGGGTTCAGGATGCGCAGGTGCGTGCCCTTCATGCCGAGCGAGCGGCTTTCGATGGTGCCCGCGCTCTCCAGCTTCCGAATGCTGTTGACAATCACGGAGCGCGTCACACCGTGCTGATCTGCAATCTGGCTGCTCACCACGATGCCCTCTGGCGAGTTGCGGACCGCGTCCAACAGGTACTTGGCGGCCTGCAGCTCGGAGAAGCTGAGCGATTCCACCGCCAGATGGGTGAGCGCGCGCTGCCGGCTCTCCTCTTCCTTCTGCTGTTGCCGGGAGTGCACAATCTCGAGCGCCACAACCGTCGCCGCGTACTCGCCGAGGATCTGATCATCTTCGTTGAAGGGCCGCTGCGATCTCGCGAACAGAAGCGTGCCCTGCCGCTCGCGCGCCCCGATGATGGGCGTGATCATCAGATGCTTGGAGCGGAACGACTCGTTTTCTTCAGGCGAGAACACGTAGAGCGGCTTTTTCTGCTCGTCCGTCAGATTTGCAATCGTCTGCTCGACGCGCAGCAGGTGTTTGTTGAAGTCACCAGGAAACCGCTGGTCCCGCGTCATGATGTGAAGCCACTCCTCGGTCAGCTCGTGCTCGGCGACACCATAACCGAGGATCTTGCCTTTGCGCCCAACGATGTACACGTTGGACTCCATCAGGCGGCTCAAAAATTCCGCGACTTCTTGAAATTCCACCTGCTCATTGGAGCGATGGAGCAGTTGCCCAAGTTCCTGCACTTGTTCCAACAAACTCACGATCTCGTCACCTTGTCCTTCCCCCGGCATCGGCCGGTGTTGTACCTTCCCTGACCGCCGACCACTCGGGCGGCGGGGTTTCCCGCGCACTCCGCATTCGCAGAATTGTCTCTGATGTTCAAATTATCCCCATAACACAGACAATTTATCCACGCGTAATGAGCTTACTAGACCTTTGTCCACTTGTCAAATGAACAAACTGCGACAAACACTCCGCGCCTACGCGGATGTCTGCCGCAGCTCATCGCCCGCTAGGACCAGTTTGCACCAAACACTGGTCATTATGCAAGTGGAACCAACACACCTTTACGATTTCCCGGATCCGCTTTCGGCGGGCTTCCCGTACAGCCGATCCAAGATGATGCGGTACCCGTCCGCTCCGTAATGTAAACAGCGCTTGACTCGGCTGATGGTCGCGGTGCTCGCGCCCGTCGCCTCCTCGATGGCGTGATACGTGGCGCCCGCGCGAAGCATCCGCGCCACCGCAAACCGCTGCGCCAGCGACTCCACTTCCCCCACCGTGCAAAGATCCTCGAAGAAGCGGTAACACTCGTCCTCGTTCTGAAGCGCCAGAATGGCGCGGAACAGTTCGCGCACCTCGGATTCGTTCAACCTCTCGAGCGCCATGTGTTTCATCCTTCACTGCTGTGACGTACCAAAGACAGTGTAGCAAAACGGCGCTCGGATGACCAGGCGTTGGGGCGGGCGGATCGAATCGTGCAGCGCAAGCCTTTCGCCAGCGCGGGGGGCCAAATTTTAGACTCGGCGCGGTTCAGGCATCCCGTCTCCGTCGAGCCGTTCACGGCGAACGGTTCACGAGCAGCGACGGCTGCTTCGCTTGGCTCGAGACCACGAGCTTGTCCCACATGCCCGCGAGCGCATGACCGGGAACGGCGCACACGAGCGCATAGTCCCCCGCCCGAGAAACGGTGAACGCCACGTTTGCCGCCGCACCCTTCGAGCTCCCTTCCGATGGATTCGGCGTTTCGGCACCCGGGAAGGCCATCAAACTTGCGTCAAAACTGGACCGATTGCGAACGGATTCAGGTACCACCATGGCGCTGTGGGGCGTGAAACTCGCATTCTGGAAATGGATCTCGACGCGCCAGCCCACAGGCACCACGAGCGTCATCTCGCCGTTCGCGTAGCCGTCGAAATTCATGCCGCCATTTTCACCGCCGTCGCCAGCGACCACCGTCCACTCGACGAGGCGATGCGCGGCGTTCCAGGTGATGAGCGGAGCCTGCGGTTTTGAAGGCTGCGGTGTCGCCCCGCATCCCGCGCAGGCCATCGCCACAGCGGCCACAGCCAAAACAGTCCGCGTGCGCATTCTTTTCATCCGCCCTTTCGAATGGAGCGCCCTTCACGTCCATGGTAGCACGGGGCGATGTTCCGCGCATCCCACCGCCCGCCCAGAGCGGAGCACGTTCGGAGAGCGATGGTGCTCGAGCCACTGTCGATGATCCATCGATGCTCCCGCAAGAAGAGATCGAACAGATAGACATATCAAGCTTTACAAATCGGCGAATTCGTTGCCATGAACCAGGCGCCCTCGACCCGTACGCGTTGATCCGCGCCAGACCTGGGCTTAAGATGACGCACGACGGCAGACGAGAAAGGGAAGACAGGAGGTGCGAAGGTGCGGCGCAGAGCGAAGCTCAGCATTGCTGCAGGAGCGGCGGCGCTCGCGGTGGCGGTCGGCGTGATGGGCGTTTACGAAGCACATCGCGGGACGGCGACCCAGGCCATCGATGCCCCGCTCGCCCGCGTGCCCGGGCCCGGCGGAACGTATACGCCGGTCAGCGCGTTTGAGCCGCGGGTTCCCCAAGGCGCGCGGGTCGACCACTTCACGCTGACCGCCGAGTACCGGACCCTGACGTTCGGTGGCGAAACCCTGCGGGCGATGACCTTCAACGGCACGGCGCCTGGCCCGCTGCTCATGGCGCACCAAGGCGACGTGGTGGAGGTCACAGTGCACAATCGCCTGTCGGTGCCTTTGACGGTGCATTGGCACGGCATCCCGGTCCCAGCCGCCGAAGACGGTGTGCCGGGTGTCACGCAGAACCCCATCCCGCCAGGCGGATCGTACACGTACGAGTTTGTGGCGACCGAGCCCGGAACGTACTGGTACCATTCGCACGACGACAGTTTCGAAGAGGTGGGACTGGGACTCTACGGCGCCATCGTCGTCCTGCCCAAGCACCCGCTGTATCCGGCTCAGCGAGACTACACGCTGGTCCTGCACGAATGGCCGAACGCGTCCACCGCCAAGGCCATGATGGAAAATCTCGACTCCGGTGCGCGGGATGCGGGCTCCGCCGGTGGCATGATGAGCCAGGGCATGATGAGCGGTACAGGCTCGACGGGCGGCATGGGCATGATGGGATCCGCCGCAGGGAACAAGGCGAGCACCTCCATGCTGCACGTGCTGCCAGGGCCTCTCCTCCGAACGGGCACATTCGCGCCGACCGCCGACGACGTTGCGGCGCTCGACGAAATGGCGGGCATGTACGGCGCCTTCACGGTGAACCAGAATGCGGACGGGAACACCGTCCTGCCCGCCAAACCGGGCGATCTCGTCCGGCTTCGCATCGTGAACAGTGGCAACATGACGCACCTGTTAACCCTCGTCGGCGCGCCCTTTCGCGTCGTGGCGCTCGATGGGCACGACATCGCCAACCCCGGCTGGCTGAAAGGCGTCCTGCTGCCCATCGGCGCGGCCGAGCGCTACGACGTGGAATTTCGCGTTCCACCGTCCGGCGCCGCGTACCTCGTATCGGCCGATCCCGACGCCACCGCGCGCCAGGAACTGCGCGCGGCCATCGGCGGTCCCGGCGCATGGGCTTCGTTCCAAGGCATTTCGGCGGCCGCGATCGAGCACGAACCTTGGTTCGACTTCACCGACTACGGGCGCGGTCGCGTACCCGGCGAGAACGTGTTCCGCCTCCATCAGGCGTATCAGGTCCGGTACAACATGAAACTCACGGTCGGCATGTCGCAGACCGGCATGGTCTACGCCATCAACGGGCGCGTGTTCCCGAACATCCCGCCCATCATCGTGCACAAGGGCGACGCGGTTCTCGTGCACATCGTGAACGACAGCCCCTACATCCACCCAATGCACCTGCACGGGCACGACTTTCAGGTGCTGACCCGGGATGGACGGCCGGTCCAAGGGAGCCCCATCTTTCTCGACACGCTGAACGTCTTTCCCGGCGAATCCTACGATATCGCATTTCGCGCCGACAACCCGGGGCTTTGGATGTTCCATTGTCACGATCTCGAACACGCCGCATCCGGCATGGACGTCATGGTCCAGTATGCGGGCGTGACGGATCCCTATCCGATGAACGAAATGTCGGAATAACGGAAGTCCCGCAAGCCACACGAGGGAGGACTGGACATGGGGAAACGCCGCCACGAGGCGCTGCAGCCGCTGTCTCGCCATCACCACTACGCGCTCGTCGTCGCCATGCACCTCACCCGCCAGGAACAGTCCACCGAGGCGCTCCTTCGGGAGCTTCGCCAGTTCTGGGAACAGGGGGGACAAGCGCACTTCCGGGAAGAGGAAGAGGTCCTGCTTCCCTCCTACGCCAAATATGGTCCGCTCGATCGCGACGAGATCGCGCAGATGCTCCTCGATCACGTCAAGATAAGGAGCCTGGTGAGCCGCGCGCTCGAAGACGGAGACGCATCCGTGCTGGTGGAATTGGGGACAGCCCTGCGGGCGCACGTCCATCTCGAGGAGCAGGTCATCTTTCCGCTCATCGAAGAGACGCTTCAAGAACCGGACTTGACGCGCCTGGCGCCGTTCTTTGAAGAGCACCGGGCGTCATCGCCCTATGCACACCCCGACGAGCCCACGGCGCGCTCATGACGCGAGCGGCCCAAGGCGCAATCGCAAGACATCCATATCGAACTTCGACGCCACGGGAGCACGAAAATGAGGAGATATTGCGATACGATCGCGTCAGCATCCGCCAGAGCTCGCTTGACGGTGGTGCCTAAACCCCAATCGTCAGACGGAGCCGGCGACCGTGAGAGCCACGGTTTGTCGCTCCCCTATGGGATGCACGCACAGTAGAATTCGGATCATCGGTCGCCACGCGGTTGCGATTGTTCGCTCGGTGGAAATGCCCTTGGAATGAAAGTCGTACATGAACGTTGCTGCGGGCTGGATGTGAATGGGAAGATAGACACATCTAATACTATAATTTACACAAAACCCGACTCATGCCCCGACTTCGACACTTCGTAGTCATACAAAGTCCCACGAACCCTTTGCCCATGCAGGTTCGTGGGACCTGTGGATAACTCGTGTAGTGTCTACAGCCCTCGTGCCCGAGGTTCTACCTTCAGGATCCTCGGTGGTTCTTTGATCCTCAAGGCTCGCAGGATCTCCCGCTGCGCCTCGGTCGTCTCCGTGCGCTGCACGACCATCCCGTCCGGCGTGCTCTTCGTCACCTGATGCATCGCTTGCATGTGAGAGCGGATGTCAGACCATGTGCGCCCCGTTTGGACCTCCGCGATGCGCACCAACAACAAGGCCAGCCAGCAAAGCAGCACATGCGAACGAATCCGCTCGTCCTTCCGGTGATACATGGGACGGATGTCCAACGTCGTCTTCAGCGTCCGAAACGCGGACTCCACCATCAGGAGCTGCTTGTATCCCAGCGCGACATCTTCCGTCGACAGCGTGTCGTCGGAGGTGCGGATCAGGTACTTCCCGTCCAGATGAGCCGCTTGCCGCACGGCCTCCGGGTCAATTCGCAGGTTCCCCCATCGGTCCTGTTTCAGATAACGCTTGAACGTGGGATGGCTCGCAAGCCGACAGTGGGCCTTCGTGTGCGCTTCGCCCTGAAGCTCTTTGAGGCGTTCCAACTCCATCCGAAGCTCGCGCAACATGGCCTCCCGCCGCGCCTCATCGCGTTTGGCTTCCTCGGGATTGAACGCCAACACGTAACGGACCCGGGCCTCTCCGTCTCCCACCACGACCTCCTTCACTTTCAGGTTGGGACGAAGCTCACGAAAACGTCCAGGGCGCGCCAACGCCGCTTCCACCGCTGGTTTCCCGGAGGTCATCTTCTCCCCAGCGATGTAGTGACCCCCGGCGCGTTGCAGGATCCGCAAATTGCTCTCTGAGACGAAACCTCGATCCACGACCGTGATCACGCGACCAAGCCGCCAACCGATGAGGTCCTGTTTGACCTCCTCGACCACGCTCATGTCCGCTGTGTTGCCAGGCCACGTCCAGCAGCGGACGGGGATGCCGTCCCGCGTCACCGCAAGCCCGATCACCACCTGAGGCAAGTCGGGCCGGTGGTCTTTGGAATACCCCTTGCGTCGCAGACTGTCGTCCGACTCGTCCTCCGTCTCGAAGTACGTGGAGGTCGTGTCAAAGAACAGAAGGTCCACGTCCAGGTTCAAGAGATCGCTCACTCGCCGGAAGACCTCGTATTGCAGGTCTTCCGCCACATCATGGAGAAAGTCCATAGCCCGATATGCCTGCCACACGTCCAACTCGGTCATCCCGGGGAGAGCCACTTCACGGTCGACCCATTCTTCCATGGCCAGCTTGCTGCTTGGCGCCAACGCGCGATTGGCGACCATGGCGAAGATGACACGCTCGACAGCCGCCTTAAACTTCCGGTCGGCAAGCCGCTCTCGCAGGACCTCATCCAATCCAAGCTGTCGCCACAGCTCGTCTAGCAGATACGCCCCTCCCATAGGACGGCTATCCAGCAGCGTGGTTTGGATGCCCTCCGACTGACCACGTCCGGCGGTAAACTCGTCGCCAACGAAGCGATGGATGCTCTGGGCAAGGCGCCGGAGGGCCTCGAGGTCGATTTCGTCTTCGCGGCCGAAGGTGTAGAGGACCTTGGCCTTGGGCTGGCCGGTGTTGGGATCGCGATAGTTATGGGCCAACTGAACGTAACCGGTGACAGAACCGTTCTTGTTTTTTCGGCGAATGACTCGGATATACATGCCCACATGATACGGCATGTACTACGAACTTGTAAACGACAAAATAAAGTTATCCACAACAAAACGCATGCCTACAAAAATACAAATGAAAACACGGCGCATGCCTGTGGATAAGTCCGACAAGCCGCGCCGCAATAGGATCCCACATCCATCCATGAGTCTACGTGCTATGTCCAACTGTCGAAGTCGGGCATGCGCTACCTTTACAATGCTTGACACGGAGCCTCTCATCTTGAACGCGTTTTCTGCTCATACCTTTATTTACCTTGCTCGTAGCCGGGCGAAAGGGGCATTTTACGTCTTAAAGACTCATGTATGTACCGAAAGGAGTTATGAACTTGGCGATTCCAGCCTGGACAGCATACTTAGCTGCAGTGGTAATCCCTGTGCTGGTGCTTCTAATCAATCCAGCGAATGCATGGGTCAATCGATGGCTATCGTCCGTGTCAATTTATCCGACCTTGGAATCATCCAAAACTCAGTCTGTGTCTTTGAATGGCGCAGAACTGTCTTCTGATGAACGCCTGCAGTTCATTCAAGCTTGGAATCAAGCTATCTATATCACTGAACACACATCATTTACAGAATCAAATTATACCCCTATAATCATACACATCAAGGAAGGAAATCACACATTTTCCCTCACTGCTTTTTTGCTTGGAGATAGCAAGATTCAGTTCATACGTCACTTGCGTAGGCGAAACATCACGTTTCAGGTATCCTCCCAAGCACTCGAGGAGATTTTACGCACACATGTAGAACGCCAGAGCGTAGGTTAAATGTTGTCTAACAGACACCAGTGGTACGGATGCCGACCATCGGATTCCTCAGTGTATCTCCAGTTCATGAACAATCCCTAATTTCCAACAAAAGAGTTTATTCCTTACTATAGAATCCCGTGTTACGGTTCTCTTTATATGGTTTTTTGGCGGAATATTTTCTCTCGCCCATTTGAATCTCTGCGCTTAATTCTTGTGCGCAATTCATACACAACTGCCCAGACTGCGTTGGTGCACCACATCTTTCACATGGGTACGTCATGTTCGGATATTGACGTAGCAAAAGCTTGCCCCTACGGATGAGATCGACGATCTCTTCATATGTCGCACGAGTGCCTTGTGAGACCTCGTAGATGTTGGCTAGAGGGTGTTGCCTCAGGTAGTCGCGGATCTCGGCAATTTTGTTTTCCTCTTCATGGATACAACTCGGACATACATCGTGGCCCGTCTTATTGAAGAGTCGCCCACATCGGCGGCAGTTGGCAAGTGCCACTCCTATCCCTCCGTTCCATCCATCGATTCATCGATTCACTGGGTAGTGCTGTGCCGCTAGCCCTGCCTAGTGCTAGCGGCCTGTAAACGATGCATTATGGCGATTGAAACTCAAAACGTTCAATGATAGCGCGTAGATCTCGCGTTGACTGGAATACCACCGATGCCGCTCGTGCGACTTCCTCCGTAATCGCATACTGTTCTTCGGTTGATGCACTGACTGACTCGGTTTGCTCTCGTACGACGTTCGAGAGTGCATGAGTGCTTTCTAAGATCTCGATCATATTTTTTCCGCTTTGGAATATATCGTGAATCACTGAGCGAAGATGCGCTGTATCCTCTGCAACATCTGAGATCGCGTGATGAATATTTGTCAGGACACTACCTGTTTCGGTGGCGGCAGTCATACCCTCTTGGATAGACGTCGCTGTTTGACTCATGTTATTGCGTACCTGCTCAAGAATGTTGGGTATTTGAGCAACCTGTGTCTCGATTTGCTTGGTATGCTCCGAGGACAGATTGGCTAACCTACGCACTTCCGTTGCGACAACTGCGAAGCCTTTCCCATGTTCGCCGGCTCGAGCGGCTTCAATGGATGCATTGAGGGCCAATAGATGCGTGTCCCGCGTGATCTTCTGAATCGTCGAGAGAGCATCCACCATCACGGACATAATGTGATCGAGCGAGTCAATGGATTGCGAAAGGCTCGTAGCTTGGTCCACAATGGCTTGCAAACGTTCTACCCAACGTGCGGACGAAGCATTTCCTTCTTCGGCTCGCTGCATTGCATCTTTTGCCGTAGACGCTACAGCTTGTATAAAATCGTTGAGCTCCTGAATTTGTTTCTGAACATGGTTCACCTCGGTCATCGTGTCTCGCATATGCTGCGTTTGTTCTTCAGCGCTGACGCTGGTGGTTTGCATGGAAGCGGCAATGCTTTGCAGAGCAGCAGTACTTTGCTGCGCACTGCTTTCGAGTTCTTGAGCACTATCCATCAATTGACTTGAGGCATTCATCATCCTATGGAGCATATCTTCGAATCCGATCGCCAGCTTATTCAGTTCAAAGGCCAATTGTCCGTACTCATCACGTGTCTTGGGATGCATACGTTTGCCGAGGCGACCATGACTGATTTCACGCATGAACTTGAGCCAGCTGTTGTAATGAACTTCGAATCGAGCAAACTCTATGAGCGCAAAAACCGTCGCAACACCAAACAGCCCGACAGATACGGCACGCATGGAGGGATCAACAAGAGCGCATGTAATGCCGGCTAATTGGGCTAAGAAAAAAGGGATAGGCCCTTTGAATCGTCGACTCAAAGTTGGAAATACACGTCCGGAACGAAGGACATAAGGTGATTGTCCATTGACATAAACCGGTGTGGAGATATCGATAATCCGTTCTCCGGTGTTACGAGGATAATCAAATGCGGTCGTCTCCGTGATGGAGGCACACTTCAACCCAACTTCGTCCGTAAAATAGACGCCTTCTCGCAGTCGATTCGTATGCACTTCCGCATATCCATCTCTCCGAATGAGGAAGAAATACTCGAGTTCGCCTAAGAGTTCATCTAGTTTCGCTCGGATATCGTGCTTGGCTTGGTCCGTCAGTCCCCCGTAGTGTGTGATAAGTCGTTCGACCTCTCGAGCGGCCCGTTCAACGGACTGCCATTGCTGATGCAGTTGGCGTCTTGAGAATGGATGTTGAGCCATGTTAACCCCCATACTATGTATTTCCATCTGTTGCGAAACATGTGATCCGGTTTAACTCGTGATGAACTGTTCAATCTGCTGCAGCTGTTCCGATTCGGCCGCAGAAAAGACGCGATTCAAGTTGAGCAGAACCAGCAGGCCACCTCCTACGCGAGCTACGCCTTTGAGATACACCGCTTGTAAACCACCTACCACGGCCGGTGGAGGTTCAATGGTCTCTGGTGGAATCTGAACGACGTCTTCCACGCCATCAACAATCATGCCAACAACTCTATCTTCGACTTCTGCGATCACAACACGCATTTCGTCGGCGTCCTGCGCTCGGTGCGTCAATCCCACGCGTTCTGCGAGGTCGATCACTGGCACGACCGCACCGCGTAGGTGTATTACGCCTTTGATGAAGCTCAACGTGCGCGGGACAGGCGTGATCTCCCCGAGCCGTTCCACCGATTGGACCTGTGATACATGCGCGCCATAGCGCTGGTCACCCACCCGCATGATCACATAGGACTCCACCATGCATCCCTCCTTGATCCATTCGATTTCCCTCATGCGGATTGCCCAATGGACCGCACGTCGAGAATGAGCGACACTTTGCCGTCGCCGAGAATGGTCGCTCCCGAAAAACCACGGACACCCTCCAGGTAACGACCAAGAGGCTTGTTCACAATCTCCAATTCATCCAGAACCCTATCGACGACCATCACGAACTTCTGCTCCCCATTCCGACATACCACCGCAGTCTGCGGAAACACCCACCGTCTCACGCCAAGTCCAAGCCACTCCGCCACGTCGATAATCGGCACAATCCTGTCCCCGCTTGGATATACAGACTCGTTTTGCACATACCGCACGTCTGCTTCTCGGAGTCGCACTACCTCGTCCACATTCGCCGTGGGAATCGCAAACGTCTGCCCTCGCACGGAGACGAGAAGCGCCGGAAGAATCGCGAGTGTAAGTGGCAATTCGATCACAAACGTCGTGCCGCGACCGAGTTCCGTATCGATGCGGATTTTCCCACCGAGCGACTCCACTTTATCGCGCACCGCATCAAGACCAACGCCCCGACCGGAAATGTCCGACACCTCTTTCGCTGTACTGAACCCGGATTGAAACAGCAGTTCATACACGGCCTCGTCGGACATGGACGCGCCTGCCTCGGGTGTGATCACACCTTTTGTTATCGCGGACTGAAGAACGCGCGCTCGATCGATGCCCGCGCCGTCATCCGCTACCTCGATGTAGATGTGTCCGCCAGACGCATAGGCCGACAAACGAATGGTTCCACGACGCGACTTTCCCTGCTGTTCACGCACCTCCGGAGGCTCAAGACCGTGGTCAACCGCGTTGCGCAGCAAATGGACAATGACCTCGCCCATCTCTTCAAGCACGATGCGGTCCATTTCCGTCTCGAGCCCCGTCATGACAAAGTCGAACTCCCGATTCAGTTTCCGCTCCAGGTCTCGCATCATTCGCGGATAACGATGAAATACCGACTCAACCGGAGCCATCCGCAGCTGCATCACCTCATCCTGGAGGTCCTTCGTCAATCGATCCAAGCGTTCCACGGCCTCCCGTAACGCCGGATCGTTCGAAGCAGCCGCAATCGTATCCAGGCGAGTTTTTGCGATGACCATCTCACTCATGGTGTTCAGAAGCGCGTCCATTCGGCGCACGGAAACGCGGATCGACCTGTCGGGTCGACTATCGTTGCTTCCGGGACGTGCCGCGGATTCTGCGGGAGTGGTTGACATAGATTGCGACCGGGTTTCTTGAGAAGCGAACTTCCCACGTGAATCCTGCTGACTTGCGCTTCCTCTTGATGCAACCCATCTTTCAGCATCGCAGCGAGCGACATCCGTAATGTCGAGCACCTTTTCCTGAATCCGTTCGATCTCGTCGCGTTCTAAATAGACGACGACATACGCTTCTGTCGTTTGCACATCTCCTGCCCAGACCGCATCTTCCGTCGGTTCCGCTGCCGCAATGTCCGCGGCATCCTTCAACGTCTGATACACCATCGCAAGCCGAACGGCAGGCATCATGCAATCAGAGGTGAGTTGAATGTGAAGCCGATAGGCGACCTTGCCTTGTCGTTCGGCTTCCGTTGCATACCGCGCTCTGTCCTCTTCTAACCCGTTTTTTTGACTCGGGTGCAATGGTTCTCTCGCTTGAAAAGCAGTTTGTAGAGAAGCCATCACATCGTCGTCTTTGAGATCGGGCTCACTCCCAGACGTCGAAATGGCCTCGAGGTGAACCCGCATTCGGTCAATCGCCTGGAACAGGATATCCACTTGCTCTGGCTGAAAGCTCTCAGGATGATCTCTCCACAGACCGAACACATCCTCGACTCGATGTGTGAGCTCCGCCAGGCGAGAAAATCCCATCGTGGCACTCATGCCTTTTAGTGTGTGCGCCGCGCGAAAAAGCTCAGCAACAAGGTTAGCCTCCGGACCTTGGCGTTCAAGCTCCAGGCACCCATCTTCTAGTTTCTCGACATTTTCCGTCGACTCGGCCAAGAACGCGTCCAGGTATTCACGATTCACATGGCTCCCCCCTTTCTTTGAGATGGAGCAGCAGTCGAGTAACGATAAAACCTCCGAGTTTGACGACTGTATCTATCATGATCATCATTGCCTCTCTAGTTCTTCATACAGGGCATCCAAAAGTCGTACAACTTCTTGCGAGGCTTCCTCCAAGTCGTGCATCTTTGCGCTGACGTCTGAGCGAATATCCTGCTGAAGCGCGTGATAGATTTCGGACGCCAGTCGGTGCACCCTCTGGTGTGGTTCGTCAAGACGCTGGAATAACGGGTTGGCTGCGAAACTCGAATATCCCTTCGCGGCATCGTACCATTTTCCTAAACGACATTCGTGGTGGTCTTTCAGCTGCTCCTCCTCCATGGCGTGGTAGCCCATCATATGGTTGTACAACCACCACTTCCACAAAAGATGGTCTGTCTTGGCGATCCGAAGGAGCATCCGATCGTGACGGGCACTCGCGATGCGTTCGACCATCGCATTGCGCAGATCGTTGACTTGCACACCGGTTCGATACATGTCTTGCCCTAAAGCATCTATCCTTCGCTTGACATCTGTCACACCGTCCATGATATCGACCACGCGTGTAGCTATATCTTCCGTGGCTGCAGCTTGTTCTTCGGCACTCGCCGCAATATTCCCCATGTATTCGACGATGTGGTGGATTTCAGAAACGATGCTCTCAATCACTCCCATTGCCTGTTGGGCTGTACCCACTTTATCGGCCAGCTCCAAGGAGACCGTTTGGGTGACCTGGTTCATCGTTCGAGCTGCGTCTTGGACGTTCTGAATGACATCCATCGTTTCCTGAATCGAGTCTCTCGTTTGATTCGCAAGGGCCCGTACTTCTGAGGCAATGACCTGAAAGCCACGGCCGTGTTCACCTGCTCTTGCGGCTTCAATTCCGGCATTCAACGAAAGGACATGCGTTTGTTCTGCGATTTCTTGAATCAACTCCAAGACGCTTGAAATGCGTTCAGCTGCCGAAACCACTGCAGTCGATTGATGTTGCAACTGGTCGAACGTTTGACGTAGTGCAACAATCCCTTCCAAAGCGGTACGCGCGACTTCACCGCCCGCTTGCGCGTCCCGCATCACGCGGTCTCCGTGTTCCGCGGCCTTCACAGCGTAATCTGCCACTTCGCGAACAGAAGCAGATAGTTGTTCTGTTGCAGCCGAGATATTTTCAGAATCCGAAACGGCTTTTTCAATCGCATTTTTTGTTGGGGGAATGTCCTCGATTCCTAAAATGAGCTCTAACACGTTTGATACATTTTCTATATATCCAACTTGTAGTTCTTCCTCTTCATACGCTTCCATGATGACCTGCATATCAAGGAATACCATCTTCAAACACGCAAGCAAGGTATCCGACAGTTCTCGCGGTTTCCCGTGCCATTGATTCACGACTGCCGGAATGAGATATTCAAACAACCGCATGTAGGAACCAATGTACCAGTCCGCGGTCACGTGAATACGGCTATGAACACGACCTATTCGTTTTCTCTCTTGCCAAAATACGCCGTCCGCGACATCCGCACGAAATAGCCTTCTGAAATAATCGACAAAGGTACGTTCCAGGCGATCCCTGTGACTATGTTCTACGATGATCTTGTTCAGGTTGGGGAACTTCTCAATGATGTCGTATTGTCGCTTTACGATCTGTTCAAGATAAGGCTCTATCCATGAAGAAACATCTCGAACTCGGGCAAGATCCTCTTGCGTGACTTGTAGAAAAGACAGCTTTTCATTCAATGCCTCTAAGTCTGTATGTACATAGTCATCTTTGTTTTCCGTAGCGAAAACAACATTCGTCTTTTGCTTGAGAAACACCCGCGTGATCTCCTCTCGGTCCTCTGTTCAACGAATAGCCTGTCCATTTACTCTGATTCGTCCAATATGAGAATCACATAAATGACCCCGATGTTCTCCAGATGTAGCGGAACCTTCGCTGCCGTAACGAAACCCGTCAGCTTGGTGGAACCCACGATGACCGTTGGTGGGCTAATTTCCACATGAATCCCATTCTCGGCAAGACGCGTTGACATATTACCCGCCACCATATTCCCAATCTCGCCAACAAAAGATTCCAACATGGCTTCCGCTAATTCCATCCCATACATCGCGACACCTAGCGCTTGAAACACGGGTGCACGACCTTCGATAATCAGCCGACCCTGCAGATCGTGCGTGAGGCCAATCAGCACCCCAAGTTCTTCGCTATGGATATATTGATTGACGATCTCCAATTTCTCTCTAACAAAAGGTACAGGAAAGACCACTTTCGCAGCTTCAAACGACGTGTTCAATACCTCAGGTAACACAGCTTGTGGCACCTACGAAACCTCCTTGATGTATGAACGTGAATCCCTACATGGCCAACGTTGCGCAGCCTGCCGCCAAACGGTCTTCGTTTCACTATCGTTTTTGCCGCTCCTCTGAGCGCAAGAGATATCAGAGTGTTTCTGTGGGCCTTATTGTAAGGCCTTTTCGACAGCGTTTATCACCCGATCTGCTTGGAAGGGTTTCACCACAAAGTCCTTCGCTCCGGCCCGAATTGCGTCCAGTACCATCGCTTGTTGCCCCATAGCTGAACACATGATGATGCGAGCTTGCGGATCCATTGCTCGTATTCTCCTGACTGCTTCAATTCCATCCACATTCGGCATGGTGATATCCATGGTGACCAAATCGGGATGCAATTCTTGGTATAACGTCGCTGCTTGTTCCCCGTCAGAGGCTTCTCCAACCACTTCGTGTCCATGTTTCACGAGGATATCCTTAATCATCATCCTCATAAATGCAGCATCATCGGCAACCAAAATACGCGCCATGAACCTTCACCCTATCTAATAGAATTTATATAAATAATAGCAAAATAAATCTGATATATCCTTGGCTCGTTCGGAATCCTGCTCGTGACTCTGTTTTTTGTATAACACTCTTGTCGACGACCTCGAACAACACAGCCCCTACACTCGGAACTGCCCAATCATCATCTGTAATTCCTGCGCACGTTGACTTAGCGACGCAGCGGTCGACGCGATTTCTTGCATGGATCCGGCCTGTTGTTGTGCAGATGCCACCACACTTTCGGATTCACGCGCCGCTTGCCCCGCCAATTCCACGACAACCGCCATATCATGTGTCATATGCTCGGCTTGCGTGACGATATTTCGTGTGACATCAACCACATCCTTGATACGTAACGTCACGTCTCCCATCGCGTGGCGAATGCTTGAGAAGGTTCGTTTCGTTTCATCTGCTACTGACGCCCCCTCTTGAACTTCCGTCGTGACCGCTTCGATGGATTGAGACACGTTGGATACCGATTGCATCACCTTGCGTACAATTTCTTGAACCTCACGTGCAGCATCAGATGAAGCATTGGCGAGACTGCGAACTTCATCTGCTACAACGCCAAACCCGCGGCCGTGCTCACCCGCTCGCGCGGCTTCAATGGCTGCGTTGAGCGCGAGCAAATTGGTCTCGTCTGCGATTCGCATGATAGTCGATGCAATTTGACGTATGTTCTCCGACTCTCTTTCCATACGGCTCATCACGTCTACAGCTTCCGTCGTTCGACTTCGGATCGTCATCATTTGGGACTCCATGTCTTCCATAACCTTCATGCCATTTTCAGCTTCTTGTTCTGTTCGCCTTGCCGTGTTGTTCAGCGCATCGGCCAACTCGGAAACCTGACTGATCTCATCTCGTACATTTCTTGCAGCTTCAGACGTATCGTGAATTTGCCTCGTTTGCTGGTCGGCGCCCGCGGCTACTTGCTCGATAGAATGCGTAATCTCCTCGGACGCCTTCATAAGTTCGTCCGTACTCGCCGACAACTCTTCTGCGCTGGCAGCTACGTGTTCCGATGCATCTGCAATCGCCTTAATCAGTGAACGCAGATTCGCGACCAACTCGTTGAAGACGCGCGCCAAATCCTCCAGTTCATCCCGGGTATGTACCTCGACCGAATCGACACGCAAATTCCCGCGTGCAATCTCATCCGCGACCCGTCTTAAGCGCATGATAGGCCGAGATATGGACACGGAGAGTGTCGTACTCCCTATGAGGCCCATCATGATGGCAACGAAGGCGATGATCATATCCCAAATCAAAGTTTGCGCAAGCAAATGGTTGACGTTTGAAACCGCGGCATTTTTCACGCTGTCTTCATCGCTCGTTAACTGTGCAAGACTTTGAATCAACGGTTGTAACGTGTTGTTGGTGAACATTGCTTGTGCATTCGACAGACTGGTTGAGGCCAATCGAAACGCACTCTCGTTCTGGTCAAGGATTTGCTGCCACTGCGAACTAAATAAATTTAGAATGGCTTTATCTGTAACATCCATCGGATAAGATCCCAATAGAGATAAATCTTGTTTTACCTGAGTTAAATCATTCTGGTAATCTTGAAGGTTGTATTGTGCGTTTTGTCCGTTTGGTGACAGCAGATACAGAGCTGCATCGTTATCGGATGTGACGATATCATAGTCAAACTTGCGGACAAGGTTTAATACTTTCGCAGCTTGTTCTAATTGATTCACCGATTGATGTATTTGAGTGATGAGGATCGCATTGAGAACCCCCATTGCGATAAGAAGGACCGTCACGAGTCCAGTATTCATGAGGAATTTTTGGCGAATGCGCATCGAAGGAAACATGTTCATCATTTTTTGCGTCATCGAATGAAACGTGCGATCGATCAACTCTTTTGCAGAATCCATCATCGACATGATAGCCCCCAACTCGGAATGCTGTATTCAATCCGAAACAAGCAATACTACACCCTTAGATCCACCTTATATTGTCTTTGCCTTGTTCCATAGCCGGTAGTATAACGTCACCAACCGGTCGACTTCCTCACTCTTTGCTAGTACCGTCGGATCGGTCCATACAGTGGTTTCCACGAGTTTAAGTAACTCATGTCTTTTTTGTTCGATGGTTTGAAGCAAAGACTGAATCTGCGGTACCGACAAGGGCGCGGACCAATAGTATCCTTGACTCTTGAAGATACCCATAGATCTAATCGTTTCTAAATCCTCATGCGTCTCTATACCCTCCGCAATAATCCGTTCACCTGACCCCATGATTTGAACGAGTCGTGATAAAAACTCTTGCTTAGCTGGCGTTCCTGAAATTCCGCGAATCAATGTCCGGTCTACTTTGACCCAGTCTGGTTCTAATACGGCGACCGAAGAGAAAGTATTTGAACCCATCCCCACATCATCCAACGCAATTCGCACACCTCGTGAGCGAACTGTTTGAATAACCGCAGACAAATGAGCGACATCATAGGGAATGTACTCGACGACTTCGATAACCAACTGTTCAGGGTAACATATACCTTTTTCAAACAAAAATTCCAAGTGCTCGAGAAACAGCTTCTCCGTCAAGCTGCTCGGAGTTACGTTTACAAATAAGGGAGTAGGGGGTGTTTCGGACCACGCTAGGGCGAAAGATTGCATACTGAGGGTCACAACAAGTTGGTCCACTTCTCGGGCCCGATTACACGCGACCGCCGCACGAAACCACACATCTGGCGCAATTGCGTGGCCGTCAATCTGAGGACGACTCAAGGCCTCGTGGGCACAAACCTCTCCACGAACGTGGTTCACAATCGGTTGATAGACAAACTCGAGAACATGGTTGTGAAGCGCTTGGTCGATCGCTTCAGCCAGATAAGAGAATTCATCATCTGGAGTTAGAGGATATTTATACCCCCCCCCCCCCCCCCCCC
>NZ_BCSG01000005.1 GCF_001570745.1 Alicyclobacillus mali NBRC 102425 | reverse complement strand
CCCCCCCCCCCCCCGAGAGGGGTTATTTTCCAAGTGACTTTTTTCCATTTACCTTCCCCCGTCTTCTCTCATCACAAAAGGAGCAGCTCGCCCCAGCAAGCTGCCCCCATGTTCCCATTCGTGAAAGCGGCAGCCCGGCGATCTTAGGTCCAAGTCCCCGTAGACCCGTAGCTTTGCGTCCCAACGTTTCCGTTGGTTTGCCCTGAAACGCCTCGTATATGGTTCATTGTCCTCGGATTCCATTGCTTGCCCATGTTTTTTATCGACATCATCTCTTACGATTCGACATATCCAAGCAAATGCAAACCTCTATCCAGGTCTAAAGATACATTCGCCATTCTTCTTAGAATTCCTTTCTCTCTTTCAGTAGAACGAGCCTACATCCGACGAATCATAAGTATCACCTGTTGAATTTGATAATGAAACCTTGACAACTCCATCCCTTCTCTCTAATATACCCAGTAGGGTATATACCCACTCGGGTATTCATCGGCCTCTCCTCTGCACAGAGAGGGATGCCACAAAAGCTTATCGGTGAATCTAATCCTGAACCGTGAAGGAAGGGAGTAGCATCTATGGCGATCCGCACGATTTCTGCCGCTGAACTTCATCGCAAAATGGACTCTGGAGAATCACTGTTCATCTTAGATGTTCGCAACCCTGAGGAGTATCAGGATTGGAAAATCGAAGGTAACCAATTGCGATCCATCAACATTCCGTACTTTGATTTCCTGGATGACAATGACGCGCTCTATGCTGATCTTCCGAAAGACACCGAGATCATCACGGTATGCGCAAAAGGCGGGTCTGCTCAAATGGTGGCAGAACTGCTTGAGCAACGTGGTTACGATGTGAGTGTTCTGGAAGGTGGCATGCTCGCTTGGAGTCAGTTTTACGTGCCGGTGACGATTGTCGAGGATGAAAATTTGAAGCTTATCCAGTTCAATCGTCTGGCGAAGGGTTGCCTATCCTATATGGTGATTTCCGACGGAAAAGCCCTTGTCGTCGACCCAAGTCGACATGTAGATGAGTATTTGCGAGTCGCCGAGCAGGAAGGGGCACAGATTGAACACATCATGGACACTCACCTGCACGCCGACCACATCACAGGCGGGCCCGAACTCGCGCAGAAAACAGGTGCTACGTACTACATCTCGACCAGTGAAATGCAAGGTTCAGACCGGCCCTATGAACCACTCGAAAAGCACAGCATGATTCAATTTGGCCAAGTGAATGTCAAGGTCTTGGCCATTCCTACGCCGGGTCACACACCTGGAAGCATGTCCTTCTTGGTCAACGATCAGTTCTTGTTGTCAGGAGACACGATTTTTGTGGGCGGACTCGGTCGTCCAGACCTCGGTGGCAAGGCCCGCGAATGGGCACAAGCATTGTACGATACGGTGTTTCGCACGATAGCTCAACTTTCTGACGACGTGCTCGTCCTCCCCGCGCATTATGCGGATATCCAGGAAATCAACGCGTCCGGCTATGTCGGAGAAACACTCGGAGAGATTCGTCGTAAGAACGAAATCATGCGTACCGAAGATCGCGAAACGTTCACGGAGACAGTCGCGAATTCGGTCGGTGCCACTCCGCCTAACTATGAGGATATTGTGAGCATCAATCGCGGTGTGCTATCGGTATCCCCTGAAAAGGCGACCGAATTGGAAATCGGGCCAAACCGTTGTGCCATTCATCATACTTGACAACATCGACACGCTTAAAAAGGCGCGAGACAAACGACGTCGAGCGCCTTTTGCGTTTGATATTGATGGATTCCACGAAGGGGAACAGATTCGCGAATAACAGCTTGCTTTTCGTGACACTATACTGTAACGTACAGTATAGATTGATAAACAGGGAGTGAGTATCATGGATCAGGTGCAACAGAAGAAGCGAGAACTGATGGAGGCAGCACACAAGCTGAAGGAAGCGGGCCTATTGTTCCGCGGATATCACGCCAATCTGTCAGCGCGCATTTCAGAGGACACCATGATTCTCACCAGCGGCGGTAGCGTCGAACATTTGGATGAAAACGGCTTTGCACTTATTCGCTTGGACGGACAGGTTATCGAGGGTGATATCGCGCCCGTTATGGCCGAAATCATTCAGATGCACGCTGGTGTATACCGTGAACGTCCGTCCGTAGGTTGTGTGATTCACACGCATGCTCCACATGCGACGTCGTTTGCGGTGGCTCAGCAACCTATCCCTGTTGTGTATGAGCCACTCGTCCGCTTTGGTGTAACGGACGATATTCCGGTCGTCCCTTGGGCGCCACGCGGTTCGGACGCTTCAGTCAAAGGTATTGCTCAAATCGTGAAAGACCGACCAGGTGTATGGGCGGTTCTTTTGGCCAATCATGGCGTGCTCGCATTCTCGCGCACGATCAGCGAAACCGTTCAACTTTTAGCGACCCTTGATGAAGCGACAGAAATCGTACTGAATGCCCGTATGCTAGGCGGAGAGAAGCGGTTGCCTGACCAAGCGTTTACGCAGATTCAGGAACGGATGCGGGAGTTTGCGGAAGTCAAACGGTGAACGTTGAGAAGGCGCCAATCTGGCGCCTTCCACATTAATCAAGAAGGGGAAAATGGTATCCGTGATGCAGAAACAAAATCGTCACTTGCCAGCTTTCTTGCTGTTGTTGTTGTTGGACGGTGAAGCGCACGGAGGAACCCTTTGGTCCAAACTGAAGTCGCTTCTCCCAGACCAATGGAACATCGATAGTGGCGCTGTATATCGCACTTTACGTGATCTTGAGGAACGTGGAGCTGTTTCATCGCAATGGATGACCGAAGAACCCGGTCCCCCAAAACGCGTATACGCTATCACTCAGAAAGGGTTGGAAGAACTGTACGAGTGGCGAAAGGATATTCTGATGCGAAAACAAAGTCTGGATATTTTTCTTAGCCGATTTGATGAGCATGTGCGTTCAGGGAGATTGCATGAAGATGCGTAACCTCAGAACCTTTCTGCCGGGGTTTCGCCGAGGGCAACATCCTTCCCGGCTAGAATATCGGAAGATGTGGTGGATCTTCACCAGCGTTGTTTTAGGGACATTGATGGTCAATATCGATAGCAGCGTGGTCAATGTATTGATCCCTACGCTTGAGCGTGCTTTTCACCGTCCACCATCATTGCTTCAATGGGCGGTCTCCGCATATCTTCTCGTGGTGACTACACTTCTCCCGCTTCTCGGCGCACTGTCCGATCGTGGCAGCCGAAAGAAGTATTACCTTATGGGTGTGGCTCTTTTCACAATCTCCTCCGCGCTGTGCGCCATAGCGACAAATCTTATGCAACTTATCATCTTTCGGATGATACAAGGGTTAGGCGGGGCGCTCATCATGGCGAACGTGATGTCCATCATTACGTTCACTTTCCCGCCAGAAAGGCGCGGGAAACCACTTGGATATGTCAACAGCATCGTGGCATTAGGCACGATCATCGGGCCTGGTCTGGGAAGTGTCCTTCTTTCCTTGTTTGGATGGCGATCTGTCTTCTGGATTAACATCCCCATTGGGATGATTTCGCTAGCGCTTAGCATTGTCCACCTTCCACCTCTCAGAACTTCGAAGGAGAAACAACCACTCGATCTTGTGGGCGCAATCTGGATTACTGCCGCAGTAGCAGCGATATTTTTCGAATTTAGTGAGGCAGGGGCCTGGGGATGGATGAGTGCTCCAAGCATTGTGCTTCTCGTCACGAGTGTCGTATGTTTCTTGCTCTTTCTGGTTCATGAGCGACACACACCAGCCCCGCTCATTCAATTGACATACTTTCGTATTCCATCATTTGGTCTCTCTGTGGTTGCAAGTTTTCTTTCATACGTGCTCATGATGATGCCCCAGTTCCTGCTTCCCATTTTTCTACGAGATGTGCAAGATGAATCGGCCACTCGGGTGGGGCTCGTCTTGATGACGCAATCCTTGAGTATGTTCGCATTCTCACCCGTCGCGGGATGGCTAAGTGATCGATATGGCCCGCGCGCTTGGCCTGTGATCGGCATGGTGATGGTGGGCATTTCAGAAGCCGTTTTCTCCTCGTTGTCTGCGCATACGCCGCTTGTCTATACAACGATCGATCTGTTTCTCTTCGGCCTAGGGCTCAGCCTGTTCACCGCGCCGAATAACGCACTCGTGTTAGCGGCAGTTCCCCCTCAACATAGCGGCGAAGTCGGGAGCTTGCTGGCGCTTGTGCGAAATCTTGGCCGCCTTGTGGGCATCGCGGTCTCGTCGGCAGAACTGACCGTCAGTCGCGTGAATGGTAGTGGAATGGCCAATTCCCACACTCTCGTCATGGCCTTTGATCGAGCATTTTATATAGGAATTATCCTCGCAACACTCGCGTTTGCATCAAGCATCAGTGTCAGTTTGCACCGTACGGCGCTGAGGAGCACATGGAACAGGCGAACTTAGTGAACCCGGCTTTGTCAACAAAGATGGGATGGCTTTTAAGAGATAAATGCAATTCAGATACGAACCGTCTCACGCTGCGTCTCGTTGTATTTTCCAATTTCTTAATCCAAAAGCGAGCGATAGCCTAGTGCGCAGTGTGGTCGGTCCGTGTTGTAAAAGTGAATGTACGGCTCAATCGCCGCTGTCGCCTCGGCAAAGCTGCTGTATTCCTGCAGCCACACTTCCTCCCCTTTCAACGACCGGAAGAATCGCTCAATGTATCCGTCAACATCAGGGTTGTTGTACCCCGTCCGCTCGTGGCTGATTTGGCAAGCCTTCATCGGTTCGATGAACCATCGACTCGTCAGCCGGCAGCCACTGTCCGTTCGAGCGTCAAACCGGCACCTTGAACGCCGCTTGGGAACGGATAATTCAGCACCATATCTGCAGCATTCAGCAAGTCCTCCGTACGGCAGAACCGGGGAAACAAGTACCCCACAATCTCCCGGTCCTAAGCGTCAATCATGAAAACTAAATATACCCATCCGTCTTTCCCGCACCACACCATCGTCATGTGGCACTGGAAATGCTCGTTGGACCTGGTGACTGGTATCTTCCTTCGCCGTTTCGCTGGTGAATTCATCAGCCAATACACCCGCTTATGGTTCACACGCAAGTTTGTATCGACGACGCAACATCACTTGGATTCGCCGGTATCCGTACGCGGGGAGTTCTTCGCACAGTTTCCGAATGCACTGTTTGACCACAGCGTCCTCATCCACAGGAGGTCGTTTTGGCTTTGGAACAGGCGACTTCATATAGGCTGTAACAGTCCGTCTGATTCAGCCTTCGTACTACTTGCACTCAACGGGGCAGGAAGTCCCTCTTTGGCGATCTGGCATACCAAAGAACGGTTATTTACTTGCAGCCCAATTCGATTTTTTCGCAACACATCAACCAGCATTGTAAGTTCACCGATCGTAGCCCGAGCCTCCTGCAACTCCATCTCTCCAGTTCCTGCTCCTTCGTAGAAAGTCCGGACTGAAGTCCCGCCCACCAGCCAGGTACACTTCACGCCACCTGTAATACAGACTCTGGACTACGCCACGGCGCCGAAGTACTTCTAATGTTCGCACCGGGCATCATGCTCTCGAGGACGATGTTCATTTTTTCATCCACTGTCCGCCTATATCCCACAAACACCTAGACATAGTCTTCACCTATTCCTTCTGTCTGGGTTGACTTTGGGACAACTATAATGCTCGTCGATCACGTCAAGATAAGAAACCTGGTGAATCGTGCGGACGAAGACGGCAACCCATCCGTGCTGGCGAAATTGGGACGGTCCTGCGGGCGCACGTCCATCTCGAGGAACAGGTCATCTTCCCACTCATCGAAGAGACGCTTCAAGAACCGGACTTGACGCGCCTGGCGCCGTTCTTTGAAGAGCACCGGGCGTCGTCTCCCTATGCGCACCCCGACGAACGCACGGCGCGCCGCTCATCGCTTCAGCGTGCGAATGACCTCGAGCAGATGATCGATCTCGTCGATGCGGGCCCGGCGCTCCTCCGCCCCGCCCGCAAATTCGTCAGGATCGCTCTCCTCCAGCTTGTGCCGCCGGTGCTCAAGTGCCCTTGTCACGTGCCGGATGGCATCCTGGTAGCCGCGTTCGGCCTCGGTCTCCACACCCATCCCCCGCTTCCTCGAACGTGGCGCCAAATCGGTACCCGTCAGGCGGCTTCGATCCGGCTCCTGCACGTAGCATACACCAAGGCGCAGCCCCCGTGATCCACCTCGGTCACGCTTCTCCCTCGCCGGGATCGCGCGGGATATCGCCTTTGTCCGGGCGTGCATCGCCCCACAGGTCGCTCAGACTGACGCCGAGCGCCTCTGCGATGAGCCCGAGCTTCGCAGCGTTGCTGCCGCGCGCGCCCGATTCGATGGCATAAATGTAGCTCACGCTCACGCCAGCCTGCTCTGCCAGCTCGCGTACTGACAACCCGCGCTGTTTGCGATAGTATCGTAAGCGTTGGGCAAGTTCCGCCACGCGAACCACTCCGTTACATTTCTACGATTGAGAAAATGATATCAGAATTTATGGCTGGGCGGTAGTGGGATTTTACGATGG
>NZ_BCSG01000004.1 GCF_001570745.1 Alicyclobacillus mali NBRC 102425 | reverse complement strand
AAGAAGGAAATGTGGTGAACACCAACGCTCATCGCACCTATCGCCTGTCGGTGAACGACTGGCTGGCTCTTGAACAGTTCTACATGCGCTGGTCAGACCAGCCCGACTGGCCATCCGAGTCTCGCGCACGGGAAGCGTGGGATCGCCTCGTTCAGACGTGGCAGGTGGGCGCCTGGCTCGGGGATGCCGCCGTGGCCGTCGCGATGGATGGCAGCCGCCCCGTGGGATTCGCTGCGGTGACGCTCGCCATGGACGAGCCGACACACGGCCGCGCGATGGAAGTGGGCACGTTTGTCGCGCCGACGCACCGCGGCACAGACGTCAACCGCGAGCTCAAACGCTGGTCCGCTCGCGAGGCGGCGCGCCTCGGCGCGCAGTGGCTCGCCGCATGCATTCCGGTGGCAAATGTGCGCGCGTGCCGTGCATTCGTCAAGCTGTTTCCGAACGCGATGGCGTATGAAACGCCCCATCACAGCGATGTCCCGTGGCGCGACTACCTGAAGCGGCGCGCGTTTGCGGCAGGCGAGCCTGTGCGCCTGTACATCGTACGATTGGACGGCGATTCACACCCCACGTGATTGATCTATCGCGCCGTTTTGTCTACATTTGTGTAAAGGTCACACATTTGTGGACACTGCGGAAGGGAGTTTGACCCATGAGCCTTGGAGAGCGCCTTCGCCGCCTGCGCGAAGAACGCGGGTTGACGTTGGCACAGGTCGCGTCGGCCGCCGGGCTTTCTGTGAGCCATTTGAGCGCGATTGAAAATGGGACGAGGCGCAACCCTTCGTTTCATATCGTTGCGCGCATTGCGCGCGTATACAATGTTCCCGTCGACTCATTGGTGGATGAAGAGGACAAGAGGCATGGCGTCTCGCAGGGAGCGGAAGCGGAGCACCAGGGTCCCACGACGCCGTATCTCGAGATGGCGCGGCGCTTGGCGGAGGCCGACGCCCTTTCTCACCCCGCGCGATTGCTCGAAGTCATCGCCGCTCTGCTGCGCGAACAAGAACAGGCTTACGATGCGAATTCGCAAGGCCCGGCATCCGCTTCGCCTAAACGCCCCTCGCAAGACAAGACGGCGGGGGACCCCCACGTCTATCCGAACCATGGGCCAGAGCAAGAAGGTCCATGAAGGCCGGTACACATACATAGGGCGACAAGCTCCCATCCAACCCGATAACGGGCGGCGGACAGAGCGTGCTTAATGTGCTGCCACACATGGGGCGATAGCCCATGGTCATTCCTTAGTTCGGTACCTCCAGATGTCTGTTGGTTTCTAGAAAAAGGTTGTCATCAAGATCCTTGAAGATGCCTTCTGCTCAGTGTTCGCATCGTCAGGACTTGGTCCCGGAGCGCACGAACTTGATCCATGTCTGTCGGACGATTTGGATGCCCCTCGGACTGAGAATCCATATCAACGACGGTGCAAAATTGGCTGACGACTTCCTCCGCTAGCTGAAGTTCGTGCGCTCGGACATGCACATGGTCCGCCTTCCACACCACCATGGCTATCGGCGCAGCGATGACGCCCATACCAAGGGCCCTGCCGACTGCTATCCATCCCTTCTTTATCATCCGTTCGACTCACCGTCCTTGTGAACGCTCCTCAACGGGCTCGCTTGTCGATGGTGCGAAGTGCCCACAGATAGGATGGACCCATAGTGCGATTTCATAAGCTCCGGCATGCCCAAGTTGACTGCGCCGCGCTGGCCTCGTAACATGGCACCGAGGACAGTGCGTAGGAGGAACGGTATGGCGAAACAGGACAAGCAATTTGTGAAGGAGATCACGCCTCAATCCGAGGACTTTTCCCGCTGGTACATCGATGTGCTCCAAAAGGCGGAGTGGATGGACTACGCGCCTGTGCGCGGCTGCATCGTCATCCGCCCCGACGCGTACGAGATCTGGGAGCGATGCCAGCGCGAGCTCGACGGTGAGTTCAAGCGGACGGGCCACCGCAACGCGTATTTCCCGCTCTTCATCCCGGAGAGCTTCTTCGAAAAGGAAAAGGAGCACGTGGAGGGCTTCAACCCTGAATTGCCGTGGGTGACGGAAGCGGGCGGCGACATCCTCGAGGAGCGGCTTGCGGTCCGGCCGACCTCCGAGACCATGTTTGGCCACATGTACGCCCAGTGGATTCAGTCGTACCGCGACTTGCCGCTTCTCTTGAACCAATGGGCAAACGTCGTCCGGTGGGAGAAGCGCACGCTGCCGTTCCTCCGGACGAGCGAGTTTTTGTGGCAGGAAGGCCACACCGCGCACGCGAACGAGGAAGAGGCCCGCGAGGAGACCATGCGCATGCTCGGCATCTATGCCGACTTCGTCGAATCGTTCCTCGCCATCCCGGTCATCCGCGGTCAGAAGACGCCGAGCGAGAAGTTCGCGGGCGCGGTGGAGACCTACACCATTGAGTCGCTCATGAAGGACGGCCGGGCGCTGCAGACGGCCACGAGCCACTACCTCGGCCAAAACTTCGCGAAGAGCTTCGAGATTCAGTACCTGGATAAGGACAATCAGCTGAAGTACGTGTACACCACGTCGTGGGGCATGTCCACGCGCATCCTCGGCGCCATCGTCATGGTGCACGGGGACGATCGCGGCCTCGTCCTGCCGTCGAAGCTCGCGCCCACGCAGGTCGTCGTCGTGCCCATCGGCCCGGCCAAGGCGCGCGAAGCCGTCGTCGCCAAGGCGCGCGACTTGTTCGAAGCCCTGAAGCGCGCCGACATCCGCGTCCACCTGGACGATCGCGACGACGTGAGCCCCGGCTGGAAGTTCAACGAGTACGAACTTCGCGGCGTCCCCATCCGGCTCGAGCTCGGCCCGCGAGATCTCGAGGCGTCCCAGGCCGTCCTCGCCCGCCGCGACACTGGGGAAAAGATCACCGTGCCGCTCGACGCCGTCGTGGAGCGCGTGCAGTCGCTCCTCGCCGACATCCAGCGCGACCTGTTCGAAGCGGCCAAGCGGCGCCTCGAGGAGAACTCGCACGTGGCCGAGACCTTGGCTCAGCTCGTCGAGATCATCCAGACGAAGCGCGGCTTCGTCCTCGCGGGCTGGTGCGGCGACGACGCGTGCGAGCGCGCGGTGAAGGACGCGTGCACGGCCACCAGCCGCTGCATCCCGTTCGATCCGCCGGCCCGCCCGGCGACCTGCGTCACATGCGGCAAGCCCGCCGCGCACGCGGTTTGGTTCGCCAAATCGTACTGACACAAAAGGAGCTGCCGCTCGGGCAGCTCCTTTTTGCTTATTGCAGGCGATCCCGCGCGTCGTGCACCTCGTCACGGATCTCCTCGCGAAATCCGTCGATGGCCCGGCGCCTGCGCTCGTTTTTCGCCGCCAGGTTCCGCACGTCCTTCGAGTTCATCTCGCCGGCGTGCGCGGCGAGAAAGTCCTCCGCCTCGTGCAGGTTTTCCATCGTGTTGTGGATGGCCTCCTGCAGGCGCTCCACGTTGTCCGCGCGGTTGTCCGGATTCGGCATGCGCCACCCCTCCCTCGCGAGATTCACAGTCGCTAATCTGCTCGGCGAGGGCTCCGCGCATGAGCGAAAGCTGCTGGAAAACGTCCTCCGCCTTCACGCCAGCCGGGCGGCCGACGGAAGTGCACCCCGTGGGCTCGTCCACCAAAGCGCTCGCACGCCATCCGTGCAGCCGACTCCACAGCGCGCATGGACTCGTCCGCCGCAGCGCGCCGCGCCTGCCGCGCCGTTCACTTCGGATCCCGGTGATCCTTCGACACGCGCTCCTCAAACGCCGCATAACCCGCCATCGCGCCCATCAGCATGCAGATGAACCCGATGACGTAGCCGATGAACCAGAGCGCGGAGTGCGTCTTGTAAAACGCCGTGCTCGCAATCACGATGAGCGCGCCGAGCACGCCGATGGCGTACAAGTACCTGCGGACCTTGGCGTCCGGCCGATTGGGCATGACATCGCGCCCCTTTCATTGAACCTCCGCCAGCCAAGGATAATAAATCACGTCGCCATTCTCAAACTGCACCGCGAGCCGCTCCTCGTGCAGCCAGTGCGGATCGTACCGAGCCCCGTCGCGCCGGGCCTCGGCGAGGACCTGCGCCCGCGTGCGAAACGTGCAGTCGCCCGCATCCGAATGCCAGAACATCTGCCACCACTCGCCGCCGTGCTCAAACCAGGCGATTCGCCACCGGTCGTGCCGCCAATAATACGAACTGAGGATCTCAGCATTCGGATGCGCCAGCAGGAGCTCGTACGCCTGCGCGCGGGCCTTGGTCGGATCGCGCAGGATGAAATCGAGCCACGCGTGGCGCTCGCCGGGCTCAAGCGAGGGCTTGAAGTGCCGGAACGCCTGCAGCAGGGCGTACCGCACCCCTGCGAGCTGAATCGGCGCCTCCTCCGCTTCGGCGAGCCGGCGCAACCAGGTGTGGAGATGATCCATCGACGCCGCCTCGCGCACGGGCAGGTCCATGGCCCGCTCGGAGAGGCAGAGCCGAACGTCACGATACAGGCTCAGGCATCCCTTGGCCAACAGTTCATGGGCGACATCCACGGGCATGCCATTTCCCCCCTGCCTTCACGGCGCACTGAAGACGATCACGTCGCGCCCAAAAAACGGGTTCCGGAGAGCGTCCGGGGCCTCGTCGAGCGACACCCGCCGCCCCGCCACGACGTCGGGCTGAACGCGCCCCTCCGCCGCCATCCGGAGGAGCTCTTCGACGTCCGCGCGGCGCGAGCCAAAGCTCCCCATGACCGAGATGCCTTTGCGCGCGAGCTTCGCAAGCGGCAGAGGCGTGTCCGCCGCCGGCATGGATACCGTCACCATCTTGCCGCCCGGGCGCAGGACGTCGAGAGCAAAGTCTATCCCGTCGGCAAAGCCGGACGTGTCGAGCGCGAGGCCCACTCCGCCTTTCGCCATGCGCCGCAGCCTGCGCGCGGCCTGGCGCGGATCGTCCGCGAGCGTCACGAACTCGTCCGCGCCCGAGACGAGCGCGAGCGCCCCCGCGTCCTCTCGCCGGCTCAACACGGCCACCTGCGGCACGCCCAGGGCCTTGGCGATTTGCACGGCCGCGAGCCCCAGCCCGCCCGTGCCGATGACGAGCACCGCCTCTTCCTCGGCCACCCCCGCCGACACCATGGCCCGGTACGGCGTCGCGTACGCGTCGACCAGGATGGCCGCTTCGGCCGGATCGAGCCCGTCCGGGCGGCGAATCGCGTTTTGCGCCGGCACCGCCACGTACTCGGCGTCGCCGCCGGCCCGCGTGAAGCCTAGGACGCCCTGATGCGGACACAGATGCTCCTCGCCCCGCGCGCACGCGGCGCACTGGCCGCACGGCACAAACGGGTGCACCACCACGGCGTCGCCCGGCGCGAGGCCCGAGACGCCCTCGCCGAGCGCCTCCACGCGGCCCGCAATTTCATGGCCCAACACGACGGGATACGACGTCCCCAACGGCGCGCCCTCGCCGCGGACGAGTTGCCGGTCACTGCCGCAGATGCCGCACGCCTCGACGCGGATGAGGACCTCGCCAGGCCCAGGCTGTGGCGTCGGCACCTCCGCGACGCGCAGGCCGCCTTCCGGATCAAACACGAGCGCGCGCATGTCACTCAGCCCTCTTCTGCGCCCGCTCGCGCCGGCGCGCCTCGGTCAAGAGCGCCTCCGCGATGGTCATCTTCTGCATCTCAAGCGTGCCCTCCTCGAACCAGAGCGATCTCGCGTCGCGGTACAGCCGCTCCACGGGGCTTGTCACCGCGTAGCCGATGCCCCCGTAGAGCGAGAGCGCCCCGTCCGTCACCTCGCCCACCATGCGGATGGCGTTCGCCTTCGCGATGGCGGCTTCGAGCGAGATGTCGCGCCCTTGGTCGTACTTGTAGGCCGCGTCGAGGCAGAGAAGCCTTGCGCCCTGAATCGCAATCTGCATCTCCGCCAGCCGCATCTGCACGGCCTGCCGGCTCGCGAGCGCCTTGCCGAACGTCGTGCGGCGCCGGACGTGATCGAGCGCGCGGTCCAGCGCCTCCTGCGCGAGCCCCACCGCGCTCTGCGCGATGCACGCGCGGCTCTGGTCCAAAAAGCCGCGCACCGCGACGCCAAACCCTTCGCCAATTTCGCCGAGCACCTCGTCCTCGCCGACTTCGCAGTTTTCGAATTCGATCACGGCGTGCGAGCAGCCCTTGTCGCCCATCATGTGCGGCATGGGCGTGAGCTTCATGCCCTTGCGGCCCTGCGGCACGAGGAACGCCGTGAGGCCCGTGCGGCCCGCGCCGCCCTCCATCTTCGCGATGACGGCGATCACGGCCGCCTCCTCGGCGAACGTGATGAGGTGCTTGCGGCCGTTCAGCACGAATTTGCCGTTCTCATACGTCGCGATGGTGCGCAGATCGATGCCCGTGCCGTTGTCGGGTTCGGTGAGCGCAAACGCGACGAGCGCGCCCTCGTTCACCAGCTTCTTCAGCCAGTATTCCTGCTGCTCGCGCGTGCCCTGCCCCACCGTGCGCCAGATGCTGTTGTACGCGTGCACCATCATGCGGATGGTGCCGTGCATGTGCGCGACCTCTTCGAGGATGGGGAAATAGAGGCCGAGCGGCAGCCCCTCCCCGCCGACCCACTTGGGCTGCGTCAGCTTGTGGAAGCCGAGCTCGCGGATGCGCGCCCAGAGCGCCTCGGGAATGCGTTCGTCGCGCTCAATTTGCGCGCCCCACTCGGCGCCTTCCTCCTCGCGAAACTGAATGACCCGGTTGCGGATCTCGTTCGCGCGCGCGACGAGATCGGCGTCATACGATGGGAACGACGGCGCGATGGCGTCTCGCGCCGACGGGTTCAAGATGTCCATGGAAGCTCCTCCCTAAGCGCGGTCCGTTCTCACGAAAACCGTGGGGCACCCGCGCCAAGCCCGGGCGCCCCACCCTTCACGCGTTCACGCCTTGGCCCTCGGCCTCGAGCCGAAACCGCTCGCGCAGATCCTTCTTCTTGATCTTCCCGGAGTGCGTCTGCGGGAACTCCGTCATGAACTCGAGCCGGTCGGGGAACTGGAACTTCGCAAGCCCCTGTTCGGCGAGAAAATCGCGCAGCTCGCGCAGCGTGAACGGCTTCGCGCCCTCCTTCAGGATGACGCAGGCCACCGTCATCTGGCCGAGCGTCGGGTCCGGCGCACCGACCACGGCGACGTTCTGCACGGCCTCGTGCTTCGAGATGGCGTCCTCCACGGTCTTCGGATCGATCTTCGTCCCGCCGCGGTTGATGATGTCGTCCGCTCGCGCGATGAAGATATAGCGGCCGTTTTCGTCCTGGCGCAGAATGTCGCCGGAGTGGAACCAGCCGTCCTCGTCCCACTGGCGGTGCGCCGCCTCGGGATTGTGATAATAGCCCGCACTGAAGTTCGGTCCGCGCGCCCACATCTCGCCCGGCTCGCCCGGCTTGACGTCGTTGCCGTCCTCGTCGACCAGGCGGACCTCCGTGCCCGGGATGACGAAGCCGACGGTGGAGGAGAGCGCCTCGAGCGGATCGTCCGGCCGGGTGGCGGTGGCGAGGAAGCCCTCGGTCCAGCCGAACATGCAGCCCACCTTGATGCCGCTGTCGCGCTGCAGCTGCTCGAGCACCGCCTTCGGCACGGGCGCCCCGGCGTAGATGAACAGCTTCACGCTCGAGGTGTCCGCCTGCTTCAGGTTGGGCGCGTTGGCCACGTGGATGACGTGCGGCGGCGCGCCGACGAGGTACGCCGGCTTGTACTTCTCAATCCACGCGATGACGCGGCTCGCGGAGAACCGGTCGAGGAGCATGATCCGGCCGCCGCTCGCCACGGTCATCATGACGCCGGCGAGCATGCCCGTCTGGTGGCAGATGGGCGCGAGGCACAGCACGGCCTCCCCCGGCTGATAGCCGAAGTTTTTCGCGTACGCCCGGGCCGCCCAGAGGTAGTTCGCGTGCAGGTGCACGACGCCCTTCGGCGATCCTGTGGTGCCCGAGGTGAACACCATCAAGAAGGCGTCGAGCGGGCCGGGCTTGTTGGCCTCAAGCTCCGCCTCGCCGAGCTTGTCCCCGGCCTCGCGCAGGCTGGCGAAGGTCGTGGCGCCTTCGGGGGCGCGCTCCGGATCGCCCTGGACGACGACGTGCGTGAGATCCGGCAACTCCGGCTTCAGGCTCACGGCCATGTCGTAGAGCGACTCGCCGCGGAAATAGTCCGCGATGATCCACACCTTGGCCCGCGACGTGCGCATGCTCGAGATGATGGCCTGGCGGCCGAGATCGATCTGCAGCGACACGCCGATGGCACCGATGCGCGCGCAGGCGAACACGGCCACGACGTAATCGAGCGCATTGGGCAACTGCAGCGCGACGGTGTCCCCCTTGCGCACGCCCATCCGGTACAGATGGGCGGCCACGGACTCCACCTCGCTCCACAGCTTCTCGTACGTCACCTCGCGCGCCTCGTCGCGGTGGACAAAGTTCGGATACTTCTTCACGTCCTCGAACAGGACGTCGACAAACGACTCGTTCGTCCAATAGCCCTTTTCGAAGTACAGTTTGGCACGCTCTTCCGACAGCGTGCGGCCCGGAAAGTCAAACATCGCCACGCCTCCACTTCGGGGAGTTTGCGCCGCCTCAGCTTTGCGCCCGGCCGTCACGCGGACAGGCGGCGCTCGATGTAGTCGACCACGCCCGCCACGGTGGACAACTGGCCGAAGTCGGCCTCGGGGATCTCGAGGTCGAACTCGTCCTCAAACGCGACGGCGAGCTCGGTGAGGTCGAGAGAGTCCGCGCCGAGATCGTCCACAAACAGGCTGTCCGGCTTCACCTCAGACTCGGACAGTTGAAGCTGATTCGCAACCACCTTGCGCACGCGCGCCTCGATATCTTCCCTGCTCAACGTTGCCATGTCGCATCTCCTTTGCGTAGAGGATTTAGGATGAAAAGCTTTCGAATCCGCCCGTGAGAAGCGTCAGACCGCCGTCCACCCAGATGACCTGGCCGGTGACAAAGCGGCTGAGATCGCTCGCGAGGAAGACGGCGACGTCCGCCACCTCTTCCGGCGACGCGAGGCGGCCGAGCGGCGTGTGCGCCTCCACGTCGCGGCGATAAGCGTCGTAGTGATCCGCCCCGTAGAAGCGGGCGGACTCCGTGTCGACGACGCCTGGGTTGATGGCGTTCACCGTGATGTTCTTCGGCGCGGCCTCGCGGGCGAGGTAGCGGGTGAGCGCCTCGAGCGCCGCCTTCGCCGTGCCGAGCGTGGCGTAATTGGGCAGCGTGAAGGTGCTGCCCATGCTCGACATGGTGATGATCCGGCCGCCGCCGCGCCGCTCCATCATGGGGATGACGCGCTGCGCCGCGAACACGGTGCTGTGAATCACCACGCGGTACGTCCGGTCGAGGTGGTAGTCCTTCAGCTGCTCGATGGGCTTGAACGCCGACGCGGCGGCGTTCGCGACGAAGATGTCGAGATCGCCAAACTCGCGCTCAATCTGGTCGAACGCCTGGTTCAGCTCGTCCTGGCTCTCGAGTTCCGCCTTGACGACCATGGCGCGGCGGCCGAGATTTCGAATCTCCTGCGCGGTGGCCTCGGCCTCCTCCGGCTGACGGCGGTAGTGGACCACCACGTCCGCGCCGTGCCTGGCCATCTGTAGAGCGATGGCGCGGCCGATGCCGCGGCTCGATCCGGTGATGAATGCCCGCTTTCCTTCCAGTAACAAACGTGTCGCCTCCCCGGCTCATCCAATCTCGTACGCGGCCGTCCAGGCCTCGCGGATGGCTCGCGCCGCGTTGATGTCGCGGCTGTCCTTCGCGCCGCCGACGACGTGCACGCGCACGCGCGGCGGGAGCTTCTCCACCCAATCCGCCTCGTGCGGCAATTGTCCGGTGCAGAGCACCACCTGATCCGCCGGGACCAATTCCTCGCGGCCCTCGCGCGCAATTCGCACGCCGTCCCGCGTGATTTCGAGCATCGCCACGTTCGGCACGACGTTCACGCCGAGCCGCTGCATCTCCTGGCGAACCACCCAGCGCGTGCTGCGCCCGATGCCGCGGCCGATGCGGTCGCTTCGCGCGAGCATGGTGATGGTGCGCTCAATGGGCTCTGGCACCGGCAGCCCCTGCTCCTCGAAGAACGCCAGCGCCTCGGGTGTCATGCGCCGCCTGGTGCCGAGGAACACGGCGACGTCACAGCCGATGCCGCCCGCGCCGAGGATGACGATGTTCCGGCCCGGCTGCACGCGGCCCATGAGCAGATCCTGGTACGACACCACGTGCGGCAGATCCTCGCCCGGGATGCCCGGCGCCTTCGGCTTCACGCCCACCGCGACGATCACGTCGTCAAACTCGGCGAGCTGGTCCAGGCTCGGCTCTGTCTGCATTGTAACAGTCACGCCCAGGCGTTCAAGCATGACCTCATAATACCGAATCGTCTCCAAAAACTCGTCCTTGCCCGGGATGCGCGAGGCGAGGCGGAACTGCCCGCCGAGCTCCTTGTCCCGCTCGAACAGCGTGACCTCGTGCCCGCGCTCCGCGGCCGCGCGCGCCGCCTCGAGCCCCGCCGGCCCGCCACCGACCACCGCCACGCGCCGCCGCGCGGGGCCCTTCACGCGCGGACGGAGCGCCTCGTAGCCCGCGCGCGGGTTGACGAGGCAGCTCACGACGCGGTACGGCTTCACGAGCGTGTGATCCAGGCAGGACTGGTTGCAGGCGATGCACACGTTCAGGCCGTCGCGATCGCCCTCGAGGATCTTCTTCGCGAACTCGGCGTCCGCGAGCCACGGGCGCGCAGGGGCGATGAAGTCGAGGAAGCCGTCCGCCACAAGCTCGTTGGCCACCTCCGGCACGTTCAGGCGATTGGCGGCGAGCACGGGCACGGTGACGTGCTGGCGCACGAACCCAGCCACGCCGGCAAACCCGCCGCGCGGCACCACCTGCTGCACCGTGGGCACGGCGGCCTCGTGCCAGCCGATGCCGACGTTGAGCGCGTCCACCCCCGCCCTCTCGAGCGCCTGCGCGAATTGGATGGTCTCCTCCGCCGTGGTGCTGCCGGGCATGCAGTCGAGCCCGGACATGCGGAAGATGATGGGGTACGCAGGCCCCACGGCGCGGCGCACCGCCTCCACCACCTCGAGCGGCAGCCGCATGCGCCGCTCGAAATCGCCGCCGTACTCGTCATTGCGGTGGTTGGTGACGGGCGACAAAAACTGGTTGAGGAGATAGCCTTCCGACCCCATGATCTCGATGGCGTCAAAGCCTATCTCCTTCGCGGTGCGCGCCGCGTTCGCGTAGCCCTCGATGGTGCGGCGGATGTCCTCGAGCGTCATCTCGCGAGGCGTCTCGCGCGTGAGCCGAGACGGAAGCGGGCTTGGCGCCACGGCCTGCTGGCCAATCTCCTCCGAAAACGCATACCTGCCCGCGTGGTAGAGTTGAAGCGCGATGCGGCCGCCCACCTCGTGCACGGCCTTCGGCAGTTGCGCCAGCCGCTCCACGTGGCGCGGGTTCGTGAGCGTCAACATGTGGCCGCCGCCCTCCGGCAGCACGCACGCGCCGCCCGTGATGATGAGTGCCGCGCCGCCCAGCGCGCGCTCGCGGTAAAAGGCGCACAGGCGCGCTATCATCTCGTCGTCGTCGTGCTCGAGGCCCATGTGCATGGAGCCCATGAGAATGCGGTGCGGAAGCTCCAGTGAACCAATCTTCCCCGGCTGGGCCAGCGCTTCATAGCGCCGTTTCATCCATCTCTCTGGCATGATGTCACCTCGTCCCGGCCGCGCACGTCCCGCGCGGCACGCATGTTTTCGCACCTGGTCTTATAAGCTGATATTAACACCTGGTATTGAATCCGTCGACCGAGCGGTGATAGAATGCTTATCACCAGGTACGAATTTTGTGCGGAAAGGGGCGGCGCCCGTGAGCGCTCCTTTGTTCTTGGATCAGTTCGAAACCACCCTGCGCGACAACCCGGGACAAATCGCCGTGATCGACCTCTACGGCGACGAGCCCGTCATGCTCACCTACGCGGAGCTCGACCGGCTTGCTGCGCGCATCGCAGCGCGCCTGCTTCAGCTCGACGTGAAGCCCGGCGAGGCCGTGGCGTATCAGCTCCCGAGCGGCTGGCCGTTTGTGGCGCTGACGCTCGCCATCTGGAAGGTGGGCGCCACGCCGTGCCCGATCCTGCCTCAGCTCCGCGAGCGCGAGGTAGCCTTCATCCTGAACTCGTCCGAGAGCCGCGTCTTCATCGCGCCGGACGCGTTCCGCCGCTTCGACTATCGGCCGTTTGTCGAGAGCGTCCTGAAGGAAGCGCCGCGCGTCGAACACGCGCTCATCCTGCCGATGGCCCCGTACGCCCCGCTTTCGTCCGATCTCGGCGGCCTCCTCGCGCAGGAAGCGGACGCCGAGGCGGCGAAGGAGGCGCTTTCGGCGAGAAGGCCTGGGCCGGACAGCCACTCGCAGCTTCTGTACACGTCCGGCACCACCGGCGAGCCGAAGGGCGTGTTGCACACGCACGGGACGCTTTCCGAGGCGCTTCTCATCCACACGCGCACGCTCGGGCTCACGTCGAAGGACCGGATCTGGGTGCCCTCCCCGACCGCTCACCAGACAGGATTTCTCTACGGAATGCTCGTTTCCTTCTATATTGGGGCCCCGGGAATTTATCACGCCATTTGGGACGTGGACAAGGCGCGCGCGGCCATTGAGGAGCACGGCGCGACGTTCGTCCAGGCCGCCATGCCGTTTCTCTCTGACATCACCCGCGCGGACAGGCCGCCGAAGGGGCTTCGGCTCTTCATCGCCACCGGCGCCGCCATCCCGCGCCAGCTCGCGCAGGAGGCGCGCGAGAAGCTTCAGTGCGCCGTCGTCGGCGCATGGGGGTCCACCGAATCGTGCCTCGTCACCGTCGGGCGGCCGTCGGATCCGCCGGAGAAGCTGTGGGGCACAGACGGGCGCGTGCTCGACCGCATGCAGATCCGCGTGGTGGACGAGGAGGGCCGCGAGCTCCCGCCCGGCACCGAGGGCAACTTCCAGGTGAAGACGCCCGCCATGTTCGTCACCTACCTCCATCACCCCGAGTGGTACGAGGCGGCCATGACGCCGGACGGCTTTTTCGACACGGGCGATCTCGCCGTGATCGACGAGGGCGGTTATCTGCGCATCACGGGGCGGAAGAAGGACGTGGTGAACCGCGGTGGCGAGAAGATCCCGGTGGTGGAGATTGAAGACCTCCTGTACCAGCACCCGGACATCGCCGACGCGGCCGTGGTGGCCATGCCGGACGAGCGGCTCGGCGAGCGCGCCTGCGCCTACGTGGTGCTGAAACCGGGCGCCAAGCGGCTGGAACTGTGCGACATCACGGATTTCCTCGGTGAGCGCGGCATGGCGAAGATCTACTGGCCGGAGCGGCTCGAGATCATCGACGAGATGCCGCGGACGGCGAGCGGCAAGATCCAGAAGTACGTGCTGCGCCAGGACATCCAGCGGAAGCTGGAGCGCGAGCGCGCCGAGAAGACGGGCTGACGGAGGAAGGTGGCCATGATGCGGACGCTGGACGAGTGGCGGAAGGACGTCGACGCTTACGTGGCAGGCCCGGCCAGGGCTTGGTCCGAGCAGATTGAAGCTACGGGGACGGTGCCGGAAGCCTTGTGGCGAGAGCTTCGCGACGCCGGCTACCTGCGGCTCGCCGCCCCGCCCCATCTCGGCGGGCACGGGCTCAGCTTCACGGATTATTTGGATCTCTTGCGCCGCTTCGCGCACACGCACGGTTCCATCCGGGTCATCGTGCATGTGGCGAACAGCCTGTGGCGATCGCTCGCGCAGAAGGCGACGCCGGATCAGGTGGAGCGATTTGTGAAGCCGTTTGTCGCGGGCGACATCCGCGTGACCTTCACGCTGACGGAGCCGAATTCGGGTTCCGGCGCGGACCTCAAGACGACAGCCCGGCGCGAGGGCGACGCGTACGTCCTGAACGGCGAGAAGTGGATGATCATCTTCAGCGACGTGGCGGACTACTTTTTGCTCTTCTGCCGGCTCGAGGGGACGTCGGGCGGCGAAGGGACACTCGCGCTCCTCGTCCCGCGCGACGCGCCGGGCCTCACGATTGAATTCATGGCGCCGGCCATGGGCATCGCGGGCACGGCGCACGGGCACCTTCGCCTGCGCGACTGCCGCGTCCCCGTCGCCAACCGGCTCGGCGAGGAGGGCGACGGCCTGGAGGTGGCGTTCCGCGGGTTTCTCGATCCGTCCCGCACCGCCATTGGCATGACCTGCGTCGGCGCGGCGGAGCGAGCGCTTGAGCTCGCGGCCCAGCACGCCCTGCGGCGCGTCACCTTCGATCAGCCGCTCGCCAAGCGCCAGATCATCCAGATGTGGCTCGCGGAGATGGCGACGGACATCGAGGCGGCGCGCCAGCTCGTCCTCCACGCGGCGCGGCGGTTCGACGAAGGCCATCCCATCACCGTGGAGGCGGCGATGGCGAAGATGTTCGCCACGGAGATGCTGCAGCGCGTGACGGACAAGGCGCTGCAGATCCACGGCGGGCCGGGCTACTTCAAGTCGAGCGAAATTGAGCGGATTTACCGGGACGCCAGGATGCAGCGGTTCGAGGAAGGTACGTCGGAGATTCAGAAGATGGTCATTGCGCGCGACGTGATCGACAAGGCCAAGCGGGCCTCGGAAAGGAGCGAGCGGAGATGATGGTGATTCGCCACGGGAAGGTGGATTTGAAGCAGGTGTTGGAGAAGGCGGGCCTGGGAGCATGGGTACGCGCCCTCTACCCGGCAGGCGCAGGCGTGAGCGTGCTCGCGGCGAAGGAGCCGGGTCTCGCCGAGCGCGTGGCGCGGGTGGTTGGCGTCACCGAAGTGCGCGAAGTGTCGCGGCCATATGCCCTTGCGAGCCGCGAGTACAAGCCGGAAGACACCGTCGTCGAGGTCCGCGGCCACCGCATCGGCGCGGGCGGCGTGACCATCATGGCCGGGCCGTGCTCGGTGGAGTCGCTTGAGAACATCGTCGATGTCGCGAAGGCCGTGAAGCGCCTCGGCGGGCACGTGCTGCGCGGCGGCGCCTTCAAGCCGCGGTCCAGCCCGTACTCGTTCCAGGGCCACGGCGAAGAGGGCCTGAAGATGATGGCCGCGGCGCGCGAGATGACCGGCCTGCCCATCGTCTCCGAGGTCATGGAACCCGGTCTCGTCGATCTCGTCGCGGAATACGTGGACATCCTGCAGATTGGCGCGCGCAACATGCAGAACTACCCGCTGCTGCGCGAAGCCGGGCGATCCGGCAAGCCCGTGCTCCTGAAGCGCGGCCTCTCGGCGACGATTGAAGAGTGGCTGATGGCGGCCGAGTACATCCTGGCGCAGGGCAACCCGAACGTGATTTTGTGCGAGCGCGGCATCCGCACGTACGAGACGGCCACGCGCAACACGCTCGATTTGAACGCCATCCCGGTGGTCAAGTCGCTCTCTCACCTGCCCGTGCTCGTCGATCCGTCCCACGGCGTCGGCAAGCGCGCGTTTGTGCGCCCCATGGCCCGCGCCGGCGTGGCGGCCGGAGCGGACGGCGTCATTGTGGAGATTCACCCAGTGCCGGACCAAGCGATGTCTGACGCGGCGCAGACCATCGACTATGAGGAGTTCGGCCGCATGGTGCAAGAGGTGAACCGCGTGGCGCTGGCGCTGGCGGGATCGGACGAGGGCGCGAGCGCGCGGGAGATGGTGGGGGTGTGAGGGAAGCCCCTTCACGCTCCCGTGGCGCCCGATGCCGGCCCGCTTGCCTGCGATGAGGTCATCGCCCCCATCGCGGCTACGACTGAGCCGGTTCCCTGGCTTGACACCGGTTGTGGCGAACTGTTCACGAGAAACTGAATGGTTCCGAAGTTGTCCACAGAGAAACCGTTCACCGCTGGCGACACCTGGAGCAGGCCGATTGTCTGACCTTGCCCCACAGTGAACGTGGCGCCCGAAGCTTGAACCCTGACAAGAGGAAGGGAAGTTTCGGCCTTCAGGACGCCATCGGCAGCTCGGATTTCCGCAGACTCATAGGCGCTTCCCGCGAGCACGACCGGTGACGTCGCAAAGTCGTCCACCTCAAGGACGGATGATTTCGTACCAGTGACTTGCAGGCCGCCCTCGCCAGGCAACACGTCGAGCACGCCGACGGCTCCTCCGTTGAGTTGGATGGACACGGGTCCCTCGCTATCGACGTCGATGCGAGGCGACGCGACGTCCGACAGCTGAATCGGTGCGCCCGAGCTCGCCAGGATGACCAACTTGCCATCGATGCTGACGTGATCGAGCGAAACAGAACCGTCAGGAGACGGAGAGACAAACACGTCGCCGTCCACCTGCAGATTCCGAAGCACGATGTTCGCTCCGCTGGCCACGATGTCCGCCCGCACTTCCTCGACACCCTGGGATGGGCCAAGCGGCTCACTCGTTTGGAGAGGAGGGACCCACGTCCACACCCGCGAAGCGCCGTCCCACGCATTCTGAACGCCGACATCTTCGAGAAGTTGCGAAACTTGAGGCAGCGGCAAAAAGACCGTGTCGACGCCGTTCCATCCCGAAGTCAAATCCACGCCGGGTACGACGTTGAGCCTGGTGACCAGGCTCCCGTCCACCTCCACCGCCCCAATTCCGGTTCCGATGGGGAACCCCCAAGTGTCCGCGCGCGATGCGGGTGTCTGGATCGCCCATGTGAATTGGCTTGCGTTCCAAGAAGAGCGAAGGCCAATGGAATCCAACGCGTTTTGCAGAATATTGAGCGGGACATACAGCTCGCCAGAGTCCGAAGAACCCGTAACCCAGAGATCCATCGGGATAGAAGTCCTTCCAACGTTTATCGCCGCCTCCACAAGCGACACGTCGCCTCCTGTAGGCGGTGACGCCAATCGATAGATGGTACGTTCGGCTGACATGGAACTCGCATGTGCAATCTGGACCGATGGCAAGCGATGTATCACCTGCGCTTCGAGCTTTGGCGCCGCCATCCCAGTGAAAAGGAAGGCCAACGACACAGCGGCCGTGATTCGCTCAACATGACGTGATGCTCGCATCCCCCGCGCTCCCCCTCGCCTTTGACGGTTGTGAGAAGGCATTTCTCCTCGCGCCGCGCTCAATCCTTCTGGTCCTCAACATCGGGGAAGCGTATTTTGCGAGTGGCAGCGGATCCGTGCCAATCCGATCTCTTGTAACCGTTGAAGTCCCACTACGGCCGTATCGTCACCGGCGTTCCTAACGGCACCGTGTGCGCCAGCCAGGTGACGTCCTCGTTGTACATGCGGATACACCCGTGCGAGACGAGCTTGCCGATGCTCGACGGATCGTTCGTGCCGTGAATGCCGTAGTGCGGCTTGGACAGGCCCATCCAGTACGCGCCGAAGGGCCCGCCGGGATTCGGCTCCTTGTTCACGATGGTGTACTGCCCGATGGGCGTCCGGGTCACCATCCTGCCGATCCCGACGGGAAACGCGCGGAGCACCTTCCCCGCTTCCAGGAGATATAGGCGCCTGTCGGAAAGATCGACGATAATTTCGTAGTTCGCCACGGCTAATCGCCTCCGCCCTCAGCCTATGTGCGAGCAGTTGCTGCTGCGCATGGCGGAGGAGCGCTATGTGTTCTCGCTTGGTTTGGATTCGCCCGCGCGGCGGTTGTCGAGGTCAAGCGAGATTCTGCGCGCATGAGCTATGGCATCCTCCGACGGAAGGAGGTTAGACCATGGCGCAGAAGAAGCACCTGGCGCCGCCGACGAACTTCCTCGTCGGCCTCGGAGCGACCCGTAAGGTTTCGATTCAGAATCCGGTGAGTGCATCGAGCGCGCCCATCCTCAAGGCGAACCCGTCGAGCTGCGCGGACATTCTCATCCGGCCAAACGCCTACGTGAAAGTGGTGCTCTCCGGCAACTTGCGCGAGCCCGTCATCCTCGTGGGCGCCGCGCCAAACGGGTTGTTCTACCAGCAGACCGTCACCTTGAAGCCCGGCCAAACCGTCGTGCTGCAAGCCGGATCGTATGCCAAGACATTCCGAAGCTGATGAACGGAACGGGCGCCCCGGCGCCCGGCCTTGCCCGAACCGGAAGCAGCACAACTTTCTTTACACACTCAAATATATGTGTTAAACTAAGGATAATCGGAATCGGGATCCCATCCCTGTCTTCCCCTTGTTGGATGCAACTTCCTACCTCGTTCGCACCCTGATTTTGAACCACTTCCGCAGGGATCGTCGCAACTTCATCGTGGACAGTGTCTCTCGCGCCGCGCCTGAACTTCGATTTGTTCAAAGGAGGCGAAAATGGAGACTTTCCTGCTCATTCTTTCACTCATTTTGCTTGCGGGCGTATGGTCCGCGCACCTCGGCAATCGGTTGGGCTTTCCGGTACTCATTGGCTTCGTGACCATCGGCATGTTGCTCGGCCCGGGCGGACTTCGGCTTGGTCCCCACGTCCCCATCTCCGTCGCCCAATCCATCGGCTATCTCGCGCTCATTCTCATCCTGTTCGAAGGCGGCCTGCACACCCCGCTCGACCGCATCCGCAGCGTGTGGAAACCGGCCCTGTCGCTCGCCACCGCGGGGGTGGTCATCAGCGGCGCCATCCTGAGCGTCATGGCGCACGCGCTGCTTCACCTCCCTTGGTACGCGGCGGCGCTTCTCGGCGTCGCGGTGAGTTCGACGGATGCCGCCTCGGTCTTCTCCATCCTCGGCCGTCAGCCGCTGCGCCGGCGTCTCGTCGACGTGCTCGAGGTCGAATCCGGCACGAACGATCCCATGGCGTTCTTTCTGACCATCCTGCTCATTCAGTGGTCGGAACACGGCATCGGCAGACCGTGGGGTGCGCTCGGTTATGCGATCTCGACCTTCGCCCTGCAGATGGCAATGGGCCTCATTGCGGGGGCCGTGATCGGATACCTCGGCTCGCTGGCCAATCAGCGCATCAAGCTGGACACGGGCGGCCTGTACCCGACGCTCTCCCTCGCGTTTGCGCTGCTCAGCTACAGCGTCGCCGTCCTGCTGCACGGCAGTGGCTTTCTCGCCGTCTACACCGCCGCGGTGGTGATGGGCAACCGCAGGCTCGAGCATCGCCACAGCATCCTGCGGTTTCACGAGGGGCTGTCCTGGACCATGCACATCGTGATGTTTGTCGTGCTGGGCCTGCAAATTTCCCCCGCGCGGCTTGGGTCCATCCTCGTGCCCGGCGTGCTGCTCGCCGCAGGCGCCCTCTTTCTGGCGCGGCCCGTCGCTGTGTGGATCTCGACCATCGGCATGCGCTTCTCCGCGGCGGAGAAGGTGTTTGTCTCCTGGGCCGGGCTGCGCGGCGCGGTGCCCATCGTACTCGTGATGACGGCCATGCTCTCTCCGGCCTACACGCCCGCGCCGATGCTGGATGCCGTGTTTTTCGTCGTCATTGCGTCCACCCTGATTCAGGGTCTCACCGTCCGCCCGCTCGCCGCAAAACTCGATCTGCTGGAGCGCGCCCCGTCCGGAGATCTGCTTGAACTGGTGCGCATCGCGCGCGAAAACGCCGTGATCACGCCAATCGAGGTGGACGCTTCGTCCGATCTCGTCGGGCGAAAGATGGTCGAGATCGAGTTTCCGCAGAACACGCTGTGTTACGCAATTGTGCGAGGGGACCAGGTCATTGTGCCCCGCGGCGCGACCGAGCTTCAGGCAGGGGATCACCTGCTGATTCTGTCGGACCGGCGAAACATCGGGCGGCTTAGGAGGCTGTTTGGCGCGGAGCGAATGGGGCCGGCGGAGATGTTGCCGTAGCCGCGCGGGAAAGACGTGCTGCGGGGTAGACCGCGTATGTCTCGGCGTCCGTCAGGCACCCGTTGTCCCGGTCACGCGAAGGAGAGGCATTTGCGAAGGCAGGTTTTGGTGGCCCGCGGGGACGGAAACTGGTGGCTGCAGGCGACTTCCAGGCGCTTCCGGCATGCAGAGGACACAGAGGACGCAGAAGCGCGCGTCCAGGTGCGGACATCATGACCGGCTTTCACCGCATCGGTTCGCATTCTCCTCGGCCTCATCGACGGACGGGTTGGGTGGGCGTACACTGGGGGCATCCTCCATGCGGATGGCGCGGCGCGTGACGGGCCGCGCAACACGGAGGAATCCGGCTCGCATTGTGGTTTCGACCAGGATCTCCTATCATGGGTGGTGGGATACGCTTCGATGCCCGGACAGGACAGCTTACTCAAGGCGCTTACGCGCACGTTGTCAGGCGGTGCGCTTGAAGCCCTCGGCGTGCGCGGCGTAGAGACGCTCGAGCCATTCACGACCGAACTTCCCGCCAGCACGCTGAGGATGGATCGGGCGTGGAGGATGGCAAACGGCGACGTGTTTCACATGGAATTCCAGGATCGCCGCGAGCGCACGCTTCACCGCTTTTTGGAATACGATGCCCGCCTTGCCAATCAGGTCAAGGCCAGAATTCGCACGGTCGTCTTGTACCACGCGCATGTTGCCAGCGCGCCGCAGGAGTTGGACATCGGCACCGCCATCTATCGCGTGGAAAACGTGTTCCTCTCCGCGCTCGACGGCGATGGCGCACTGGACGAAGTTGAAGCTCACCTTCGCGTGGGACGATGGGAACCCGCCGATCGCCTTCGGCTGGGTCTCGCGCTCTCGATGCGCGTCGAAGACCGCCATCAAGCCATGGCCCGCGTGCTCAACCTACTCCCGCGCGTTCCGGACGACGAAGAGCGCGAACTCGTGGCGAGCGCCGTCCTCGCGTTCGGTGACAGGGCGTTGTCAGACGAAGACCGCAGGAAATTGCGGAAGGAGCTGAAGAACGTGTTCCGCATGGCAGAAGAACTGTATGAAGACGGTCGCCACGACGGCAAACAACAGGCTGCTGAGGACATTGCACACCGCCTGCTGGCCGAAGGCGTGCCCGTCGACGTTGTGGAAAAAGCGACGGGCCTGCCTCGCGAAAGACTTGAACAGATGCAGAGCGAGGTCCACTGACACGCAGGTGCGTCGGTCCTCACGTGGTCGATGGGCCGAGCACCGCACGCGGAAGGTCTTCGGTCAGCTTGCGCCTCCAGCCGCCCTCCATGATCTGGCGAATGACGGCGTGCGACTGGCCTGTGGGCGACACGTGATCATCGTCCCACCCTGCGTGCCGCAGCGTCACGCGCGTGGTGCGCCCATCCAGTGGCTCCAGGATGAATTCCACGCTCCAATGGGCGTCCCAGTCAAACGCGAAGCGAGTCGGCGGTTCGACAGCGATGACTCGGCATGGCGAGTCTCCGTACGGCCCCGCGTGCAGGAAGAACGGTTCGTCCTCGATGGGACGGAGCGTGCTCCCCATGAACCACGCGCCGAGTCCGTCCGCCGTCGCGACGTACGGCCAGATTTTCTCCGGTGACGCCTCGATCACCACGTCCAATACGATGTCTGGGAGTTTGGCCATGTTCTCGCATCACCTCTTGAACGACAGCGCGCCGTCGTCCACGCAGATGGCATGGCCGTTGATAAACCGCGCGTCGTCCGACGCCAAAAAGGCGACCACGCGGGCGATCTCGTCCGGCTCCGCCATGCGCCGGCGCATGTGCGCCCGCTGAATCGTGTTCCACACGCGCTCGTCCTGCCGCCAGTTGTCGACGAGGCCCGTGTTCACCATGCCCGGCGCCACCGCGACGACGCGGATGTTGTGGCGGGCGAGATCGAGCGCCGCGGCCTTCGTCATGGCCACGACCGCCGCCTTGCTCGCGTGGTACGGGAGCTGGTTCCTGTCCGCGATGAACGCGTAAATCGACGCCGTGTTGATGATGACACCGCCCGTGCCTGCCTGGCGCATGTATCGCGCCGCCGCACGCATGCCGTAAAAGACGCCATGCTGGTTGATGGATACGACGCGAAAGTATTCCTCCGGCGGATCGTCCAGGAAATTTCGCGCGCCGTCGCCAAACACGCCGGCGTTGTTGAACATGATGTCGAGGCGGGAGAATCGCGCCACCGCCGCATCGACAAGCGCGTTCACGCTCGCCTCGTCCGTGACGTCAACGAACATCCCTTCCGCCTCGCCGCCCCCCGCCCGGATCTCATCGGCAACGCGCCGCGCGCCCGCCTCGTCGCGATCCGCCACCACCACGCGCACGCCGCGCTCGGCCAAACGGCGCGCCGTCGCGCTGCCGATGCCGCCCGCGCCGCCCGTCACGATGGCCACGCGGCCCTCCATGTCCCTCATGCCAGCGCCTCCTCCTGATAGGCCCTGAGCCGCTCCCGCCAAAACGCGGGGATGGGCTCCGGCCGCCCGTTCTCGTCCACGTGCACGTACACCGTCTCCGCGCGGAAGATGGACTCGCCCTCGCGCGTCATCAGAAATTCCAGCGTCACGCTCGTGTTTCCAATGCGTTTCGGCCGCACCCAGATGGACAGCTTGTCCCGCCAGCGCGCCGGTTTGAGAAAGGTCTGCGTGGACGTGGCGATGACGGTGGTCGGCACGTCGTCATAGAGCCTCAATTCGCTCCGGAAAAACTCCTGATAGGCGAGATCGAGGTACATCAGATAATTGGCGTTGAACACGATGCGCTGAGCGTCCACCTCGGACCATCGCACCTCGAGATCGTAGTGATAGCGAAACCCTTCCATGTCGTTCACCTCGCGTCACGGCAGGACGAGCGTCACGCCGCCGTCCACGCGCACCGTCTGACCCCGGATCATCTCCGCCTCGGGCGAACACAAAAAGAGCGCGAGATTCGCCACGTCGTCCGGCGTCACCATCCGGTGATACGGCATCTTTTCCTCGAGCTTCTTCAGCGTCTGATCCATGTCCGGGAAGTGATCCAGCGCGTCCGTGAGGACCGCGCCGGCCGAGATGCAGTTCACGTTGATCCTGCGCGGCCCGAGCTCCACGGCAAAGTAGCGCACCATCGATTCGAGCGCGGCCTTGCTCGTGCCGACCGACAAATAGTACGGAAACACGCGATCCGCCCCGAACGACGAGATGGCGAGCATGGCGCCGCCCTCCGGCATGAGCTTCGCGGCCTGCTGCGCGCCGATGAGAAACGCCCGGGCGTTCACGTCGACGGTCCAGTCAAAGCCCTTCGTGTCCACCTCAAGCGCCGCGCGGTTGCGGCCCGAGGCGGCGTTGTGGATGAAGACGTCCAGGCGGCCGAACACTTCGCGCACCTCGTCAAACAGCGCGACAATCTTCTCCTCCTGCGCCATGTTGGCGCGCACGGCGATGGCCCGCCTGCCCATCTGCTCGATCTCGGCCACGACCTCGCGGGCGAGATCGCCATTCCGGAAGTAATTCACCACCACGTGAGCGCCTTCTTCGGCGAAGCGAATGGCGAGCCGGCGGCCGATGCCGCGCGAGCTGCCGGTGACGAGCACCACCTTATCTTCAAAGCGCCGAGGCGCCCGCCCTGTCTCAGCCAAGCTACATCCTCCATTCCACGGGAAGCCAATCCTCGCTCCATGATACCAAACGCAGGGCGCCTTGTCCCAGCCAAATTCGTCGCCTGGCGCCGGTGGACGTGGTATGATAGAGATGGAACTAGCACCAAGTCATAAATTTGTGCGGGCGGTTCAGATTCACGTAGAGTCTGACAGCGAGAGGAGAACCTTCATGGCGGACAAGACGCGCATCGTCGTCACCGGAATGGGCGCCGTGACGCCATTCGGGGTCGGGGTTTCGACGTTTTGGGAGAACATCGTCGCCGGCAGGTCGGCCGTGCGCGAGACGGAGGACGAGCTGTTGCGCACGTGGGCGCCGGTGGTCGCGGCGGCCCGCGACTTTGATCCGGCGGCGTATCTGGATAAGAAGCAGGTGCAAAACAGCGACCGATTCACGCAGATGGGATTGGTCGCGGCGGCGGAGGCCATTCGGGACGCGGGGTTTGGCGACGGCGGCGCGTTTGGTCCGTATGAGCGGGACCGCATCGGGATTTCCATTGGGTGCGCGTTCGGGGGCGTGCAGACGCTGGAGGAAGGATCCAACCGGCTCGCGTCGGGGCGCTCGACGCGCGTGGGCCCGAGGCTTGTGCCGAAGTCCATCCCCAACGCGGCTGCGGCCGGGATCGCCATGCGCTACGGCATTCGCGGGCCGGTGATGACGTACTCGACCGCGTGCGCCTCGTCGGCCAACGCCATCGGCGAGGCGAGCTACTGGCTGAGGCTCGGCGAGATCGACATGGCGCTGGTGGGCGGCGCGGAGTGCCTGTTCAGCCCGGCCATCCTGGCGGGCCTGCGCGCGGCGGGGGCGCTGGCGACGGAAGGGCCGGAGGACTGCGGCGCGTGGTCGCGGCCGTTTGACAAGCGCCGGACCGGCATGGTGATGGGCGAAGGCGCGGCGGTGCTGGTGCTGGAGACGCTGGAGCGGGCGCTCGAGCGCGGCGCCACCATCTACGGCGAACTCGTGGGGTACGGCACGTCGAACGACGCGTACCACGAGACCTCGCCGGATCCGTCCGGCCACGGCGCGAAACTGGCCATGGCGCGGGCGCTGAAAAACGCGAATCTCGCCCCGGAGGATATCGACTACGTGAACGCGCACGCGACGGCGACGCCGGCGGGGGACGTGGCGGAGTCGACGGCGCTTCGCGACATGTTTGGACCGCACATCGACGAGATCCCGGTGAGCTCCATCAAGGGCGCGGTGGGCCACATGCTCGGCACCGCCGGGGCGATTGAGTCCATCGCCTGCGTCAAGGCGCTCGAGACGGGATGGCTGCCGCCCACCCTGAACTGCGACGACAAGGAGGAGATTGCGCCGCGCGACGTGGTGCCGAATCGGAGCCGCAGGGCGGACATCCGCACGGCGCTCAGCTCCTCGTTTGGCTTCGGCGGCCAAAACGGCGTGCTCATCTGGAAAAAGGCCGAACTCTGAGCCGCGTCATCCGAGCAGCAATCGAAAAGCCGGGCGGAAGAACTCCGTCCGGCTTTTTTTCGCGCGTCTCGAGCCGCACCGCCGCGACGCACTGCCGTCGATGCGCTCGTCCATCCGGCCGCTGGCCATCGGCAGGCGATGCGCGCTCAGCCTTCGTCGGGCGCGTACGCCCACGTCCAGCCGCCGTCCCGCGTCACGAGCAGGCCGGCATCCGTCAGGAGCGCGCCGAAGTCGCCTCCCGCGAGCGTCAGGCTCATGACCTCGTCGGGCAACTTCGATTGAGGCCCGGGCGCGAGATGACGCGCACGCCACGTGGCGCCGTCATCCGTGGTCACGAATAGGGTGAGCCCCTGGGACGGGTCCATGGTTGCGGACGAGGCGCACACCACCATCCCGCGCGATCCCGCCCACGCCATCGCGAGCGCGTCGTACCCCTCGGGAAGCGAGACCGTGCGCTCTGCGTTCCCGGTGACCGGAGACGCCGTGAGCACGGGCTGAAGCACCGGCCCGGTGTCCTTGCCGTTCGACTTGCTGCCCGGGCGGATCAGCTTGTTGTCGAGCCACCAGACGGTTCCTCCGTCGAAGGCGGGCGCCAAGGCGAGATCGTCATTGGGGACGGAGCGGACGGTCGACCAGTGCACGCCGTCCCGCGATTCCAGCACCAGGTTCTTCGGCATGGCCGCTATGGCGAGGAGGTAGCCATCCGCCGTCACGGACAAAGCCGCGTCCGACGGACCGAAGGGCGTCAGGCTCTGCACCACGCTGCTGGGCAGGTCCGCTGCGCCGAGTTCCGTCCACTGTTGGCCGCCGTCCCGGCTCACCCACAGGCGCAGCGGGCCGTTGTCGTTGTCACCCGAAGCGCCACCCGAAGTTCCTACCGTGGCCACGGCGAGGAGCTTGCCGGGGCCCGCCGCGACCGCGATGGGCGTCTGATGAGGCATGCGGGTCAGGATGCGCCACGAGGCGCCGCCGTCCTCGCTCTCCTCCACCGTGCCCTGAAACAGATCGCTATCGATGCCCACGAGCGCCGGCCGTCCAGCAGAACCCAGCGCGGGATCCGCGACGACCTGCACGTCGGGCGGCGCCGCCGGCGCGACCCTGTGCCACATGTCGAGCTCCGGTCCACTCGCGTAGAGTCCTGTCGGCTCGGACGAGGACGGCGCGGCGTACCAGGTGCCGGACGGGCTTAGGGCCAGCGCGACGCTGTTCCAGTACGGGACCGTTGCGAGGGTCGACGCGTGCCCGGTCCGGAGGTCAAACGACGTCACGCCGCCGGGAAACGGCGCCGCGCCCGGGCACAGGCCGATGTACGCGACGCTTCCGTCGAGGACCGGCACCGACTGCGCGACGCGCCCCTGATACGCTTGCGGCATGGCCTCGCGCCACGATGCCCACCCGTTTGTGGTCCAAAGAACCCGCGTCTCCCAACTGCCGAGATCCTTGACCACCCACACGCCGACGCCGCTTGCGGTCATGGCGAGATCCGCCTCCCACGGCACGACGCTCGGCCCTGTCAACACGGTGTGAAACGTGCGCCCCCCGTCCTCGCTCTCGGCGATCACGACAGGCGCGGGGTGATTGCCCGCGCGAAACACCTGCGGCGATACCTCGCTCAGCCAGATCCGCGTCGGCGACGGGAAGGCGGCATCGAGCACCGCGTCCTGGAGCGGCACCCGAGCCCAGGTGGCTCCGCCGTCCGCCGATCGCAGCAGTTCGCCGCTCACCGCAGCGTAGCCGGTCGCCCCAAACAGCGCGAGGACCGGCGTCTCCGCGGACATCTCATGGCCTGTGGACACCGTGGTCTGCCAAACGGAATGCCACGACGCACCCGCGTCGCGCGTCAGCCAGATGCGGTACGTGGCCGGCCCCTCTGCGGTGGTGGGGCTCGCCGTTCCGCGCGCGACGGTGATGACGGCCCCGTCCGATGGGCTCGAAAACGAGATGGCCGCAACCTGACCCGGGATCTCGCTCACCACATGCCAAGGCTTGCCGGCCACACTTTTGATGATGGCGCTCGAAGACTGTCCAACGAGCGCCGCAAACGCAGTGGCGCCGGCGAAGCTCGGCGGGATGACCTGCGTGACGCGAGCCGGTCCCCAACCTGGATGGCCCAGGATCTCAAACGCTCCGCGGCTCGCGAGCGCGCCCCCGGTACTCGAACGGTTCGCATCTGCCGTGACTTCGGCTCCCTTGGCAGGCGTCCCGTTCGCGTTCGCCCCGGCCGCTGAAGAGCCTGGTAAAGAGCCCGGCGCCTTCTCGCCCGAGACGCCTTGCGCGCCACAGCCCACGGCGAGCACGCCACACACGCCACACACGGCACCCAACCACATCCAACGGCGCATTCCATCCGCCTCCTTCTGCGCTTCGCGCACAGACCACATGGATTAGACGGAATGCGCCGCCATCCTGTGACACCGACGGAAGGCGTCAGGTCTGTCCCACCCAGTCAGGCCGCGCGACGCGCCGCCACGCCTCGCGGATGGCGTCAAACTCCTCCTTCGTCAGCGCCCCCTCGTCGACGTAGCGCGCGTTCTCCTGCCACCTTCCCGGATTCTGCGTCCCCACGATGGCCGTCGTCACCCCCGGGATGGAGAGCGTGAAGCGGAGCGCCACCCCAACCGCCTCGCTGAGCGGCCGCTCGGTGAAGGGGAACTTCAGTTCCCTGAGCCTGCGCCAATACTCGACGTAATAATCCACGTCGGGCTTCTCGTGATACCGCCACGCCACGTTCGCCACCGGCCGCTTGGCGATGATCCCCATGCCGCGCGCGGCAGCCAGAGGAATCGCCCCATCGATGGCGCTCTGATCCGCCACGTTGACCGAGGTCTGCAGGCTATCGAACACGCCGAGTTCCACGGCGTACTTCGCCGCCTCGTTGTCGCCGCTGTAGCCGAGGAAGCGGATCTTGCCCGCCTCCTTCGCCTTTTGCAGCTCCTCGATGACGCTGCCCTCCTTCAGCACCTCGATGGAGCAGCTGTGGAGCTGCATCAGATCCACGTAGTCCGTGCGCAATCGCTTCAGGCTCCGGTCGATGCTCGCGCGGATGGTCTCCGGCGCCCAGTCCGGGGTCTCGAGGCCCGATTGATGGCCGCACTTCGTGAACAGAAAGTACTCCCCGCGGCGGTTCCCCACCGCCCGGCCGATGAGTTCCTCGCTGTCCCCGTAACACTCGCCCGTGTCAATCACGTTCAGCCCCGCGTCGAGCGCGCTCGCGAGCAGGCGCTCCACCGTCGCCACGTCCGATCCGCGAATCTCCGATCCGCCAAACCCCAGCGCGCTCACGCGCATACCCGTGCGTCCAAACTCGCGGTATTCCATCGTCCTCTCCTCCTCACGCCTCGGCTTCCTCGGCTCGCCTGAGGCAGGTCATGAGCACGTCTCCCAATTCCCCCGGATGCGTCAGCCGAAGGGTCACGTCCGGCCGCTCCCGGCCGATATACCGATCAATGTAGATGGTCAGCATCCCCAGGCGGATGGCCGGCCGCATCTCGTTCCGGTAGTGATCTCCTATGGACACCGCCCGCTCGGGCGCCACGCCGTACTTCGCGAGCCACTTGCGGAAGTGCTCCTCCGTCCGGTACGGTTTTACCGCCCGAAACACGAAGTCTTCGATCACGTCCTCCAAATTCAGCTTGCGCAGAATCGCGCGGCTGTCCGGCTCGGGGCTGTTGGTGGCGAGCACCACGTGGCCGCCGCGCGCCCGGATCTCCTCCATCGCCTCCCGCAGCCCGCCGAGCGGCTGCATGGGAAACGGGCCCGCCATGAAGTCGCGCGTGCGCAAAAACGCCTCGTCCCGCTCGCGCGGGCCAATCCCATGCCGAATCGCCACCACCTGCAGCAGACCCCACGGGTCGTCCACGTGCAGATACGCCCGATCCGGCCTGTCCTCCTCGGCCACCTCCACGCGCTCGCCCGTCTCGCGCGAAAACGCGTGTCCGTAAAACGCCTGGCCGTCGCGCAGAAGCGCGCGGTGAGCGTCCTCGAGGAACGCCTCGCGCTGCGCTTCCGGCAAAAACGACGCCAATTCGCGGGCGTACGCCTCAAAGTGCTCTGTCTCCGCGTAGACGGTGCCGTCGAGATCGAAGATGAAAACCTTGGCACGCCCGATGCGGACGTAAGGGTCCTGATGCACTCATCTCACTCCCGCAGAATCGAATGTCTCTGGCATCATGTTTCACAATTTCTCTTCTGATCACGCCTCGAGTCGAAAATTGGCCACCATGCGCTGCAGCGACTCCGCCATTTGCGCGAGCGCGGCGGCCGACGCCGTCATCTCCTGCATGGAGGCGAGCTGCTCCTCCGTCGTCGCCGCCACCGTTTCCATGCCCGCGCTCGTCTGTGCAGACACCTGCGCGATCTCGTCCACGCCCTCGCGCAACTGCGCGGACGCCCGGCCGAGCCGGTTGACGAAGGTCAGCACGCCCTGCAGCTCACCGTCCACGCGCTCCACCGCCTGGCGGATGCGCGCGAACGACGCGTCCACCGCTTCGAACGAGGCCCGCCCCGCCTCGACCTGCTCGCGCGACGAGGCCATGCGGGCCGCCGCGTTCTCCATGTCGGCCCGAATCGCATCCACCAGCGACGCAATCTGCTTCGATGAGTCGGCCGACTGCTCCGCCAATTTGCGGATTTCCGACGCCACCACCGAAAAGCCGCGCCCCGCCTCGCCCGCGCGAGCCGCCTCGATGGCCGCGTTCAGCGCCAAAAGGTGCGTCTGCTTGGCGATGCGGGTCATGACCTCCACAATCGCGCCCACCTCCTGCGATCTCGACGCAAACCCCCGCACCGCCTGCGCCAGGTGTTCAAAAGCCCCTTCGACGGAGGCCATCTGCGCGGACGCCTGGGCCACGTGCGCGCCCCCTTCCCTGGCCGCCTCCCTGGCTTGGGACGTCGCCTCGCTGGCGCCTTGAAACCGGGCCGACATGTCGTTCATGCCGCGAGAGAGAAGCTGAAACACGTCGGTCGAACGGACGATGCGCTCGTCCTGCCGCCGCACGCCGGAGGACACGTCCTGGATGGTGAACGCAATCTGCTCCGCCGCCTTGCCCGTCTCCTCCGCGCTCGCCGCGAGTTCCTGGCTTGCCGCGGCGAGATCGCCAGAGGTGCGCGCGAGCTCGCGGATGACCTCCTGCATGGCGGCGGTGGCGGCGTTCAGCTCGCGTGCGAGAAGTCCCATCTCATCCTGGGTCTCGACGGCGACGCGCGCCGCGAGATTGCCCGCCGCCACGTCCTGCACCGCGCGCACCAGCCGGCCGAGCGGCCGGATGACGAGGATCTGGATGGCCACGAGCAAAAGCGCAGCCGACACAATCACGCTGACCGCGCTGTTGACGTAGATCCCGTAATGACTGTCCGGCACCGCGCGGCGAATCGCGGCGTTGATGGCGTCCGCAATGGGGACGCTCACCGCGAGGCTGACGATCACGACGACGATCATCTTCACGCGCAGGCTGACGCGCACGGCCTTCTCTGCCTGGGAACCTCCCTGAGATCCTGTGTGCAACGCTTCCGATGTAGTCTCCAAAGGGCCTTCACTCCCTATTGAGCATCCCCTCTCAAACTACGACGCCAGGCGCGCCATCTCCTGCCTGCGGTTGCCCATGCACCGGCGCGGCTGTCATAATAGAACAAGTGGTCTGACAGGGACAGATACGGGAGGTGCGCCATGGGATTCGACTACTGTTTCGCGTGCGGAAAGGACAACCCGCACGGCCTCCACATGCACTTTGAGCGGGACGGCGACGGCGTGGTCTGCCACTTCCAGACACAGGAACATCATATCGGCTGGCCAAACGTGCAGCACGGCGGGATCACGTGCACGCTGCTCGACGAGGCTTCGGCCTATGTGCCGTTTTTCCTGGGGCTCGTGACCGTGACGGCCGAGCTGAACATCTCGTTCAAGAAGCCTGTCCACGTCGGCGAGCGGCTCCGCGTGTGGGCCAGGCCCACGAAGGTTTCGTCGCGCCTTCTGGTGGTGGAAGCGGCCGTGGAGAGCGAAGACGGCGAGCTGAAGGCGTCGTCGACGGCCAAGATGATGGTCCTCAGCGCGGAGAAACAAAAACAGCTTGGCATGGAGGGGTTGGAGGCAAAAGGATGACATCCCGGGAGAATCGCGGTCGCCTGCTCATTTCGTGTCCGGATCAAATCGGCATCGTCGGCGCCATCGGCCAATTTCTCGCCTCGTGCGGCGCGAACATCGCCGAATCGGCGCAGCACTCCACGGCCCCCTGGGGCGGCGACTTCTTCATGCGCGTGGAATTCGAACTCGAAGACCTGCCCAACCGCGAGGAGGCGCTCTGCCGCGACTTCGCAAAGTTGGCCGAGGAATACCAGATGCGCTGGCGGTATCACCCCGCGCGGAAGAAAAAGCGCATGGCCATCTTCGTCTCGCGCGAGCTGCATTGCCTGCAGGAGCTTTTGTGGGAATGGCAGGACGGCCTGCTCGACGCGGATCTCAAGATGGTCATCTCCAATCACGAGGACGCGAGGCCCCTCGTGGAAAGCCTCGGCATTCCATACTACCACATCCCGGTCACGCCGGAGGCCAAGGCGGAGGCCGAGGCCCAAGCGCTCGCACTCCTGGATGGCCAGATCGACGTCATCGTCCTCGCGCGGTACATGCAAATTCTGAGCCCGTCGTTTCTCGAGCATTATCCGCAGCGCATCATCAACATCCATCACTCGTTTTTGCCGGCATTCATCGGGCGGAATCCGTATCAGCGGGCGTATCAGCGCGGGGTGAAGCTCATCGGCGCGACGGCCCACTACGTGACCGAGGAACTCGACGAAGGGCCCATCATCGAGCAGGACGTGATGCGGGTCGACCACCGCTTCACGGCGCTCGACCTGCGCATCGCGGGACGTCAGGTGGAGCGGGCTGTGCTGAGCCGCGCCGTGAAATGGCACCTGGAGGATAAGGTCATCGTGCACGGCAACAAGACCATCGTGTTCGCGTGAAAACATGCCGCGAGGATGTGGCATGGGCGGCTGTCGCTTCGGCGTCCGCCAGCGTGGCATACGCTGAAGCGAAAGGAGGCTGTTTCGCCATGCCACATCCGTTATATCCCATTGCGAAGCAATACGTCGGGCGACCCGTCATCGTACACCACGTGAACGGCCGCCGATATCACGGCATCCTGCACAGCGTCCGCGATCACGGCATCTATCTTCTCAACGTCCGCCCCATTGCCCACGCGGCGGGTCAGGGCGAAGAGCGGTTTTCGACGCTCAACGAGGCGACGAGCGGTGACGTGGAGACGGTGTACGCGCCGGTCGGCTACTTTGCCTTCGGCGCCCTGACTGGCCTCACGCTCGGCACGGCGCTCGGCGCGACGATGGCCCGCCCGTACCCGTACTACGGCTACGGTTATGGATATGGGTACGGTTACGGTTACCCTGGCTACTGGTGGTAAGCCGATGGGGCTGTCCCCAAGCCCATCCGTTCGAAGGGGGCAGGGGCTAGCCCCTTTTTCATGCTCACTGGCTGTCTCGCATGCTGGTATGAAAAAGGAAAAAGGGACCCTGCCTCGTTCGAGAGGGTCGCCTCCTTGAGCAGATGGTGGGTGAAGCGGACGAGCCTCATCGCGAGGTGCGTTTTCACGAGGCCCCATCACGCCGAGCTGCCGGCGGCAGGCCCGTGCGCCACTTGGCGCGCCCGCTCAGCCACAAGCGACACCAGCCGCGGATCTCGCCCGAGCGGCTCCGCCACCCGAAACGAGATGCGCCTCTCGCCCCGCCATCGGTTCACCCGCTGCGGAAGTCCCTCGGTGAGAAGCCCCGGAAACCAGAGATACGGCACCACGGCGATGTGCCCGCAGCCCATGCGCCACAAGTCCTCGAGCGCCCCTTCCAGCGAGCGCCCCGTGCCAGCCAGGTAGCCGTGGACAAGCGGTCGGCCGATCCGGCCTGCCACATTCTCCGCCACGCCCGCAAACGCGCGCTGCGCGCCCTCGTCGCGATTGCCACGCCCAACCAGGACGACGCCAGCCCCCTCCGGCATGCGCGCGACGAGCGCCTGGGCGCGATCGACGGCCACATCGATGAACGCCGACTCGTCCCCGAACGGCCGGCTCCAAGTGAGGTCAAGCCGCCCCACCTGTTCCTCCGCGCACGCCACGGCCTGCGGCAGGTCCACGCGCATGTGCCCCGCCGAGAAGAGGAGGAGCGGCACCATGTGCACGCGCCGCACGCCCGCCGCGGCCAGCCGAACGAGCGCCTCCGCCACATCCGGCTGGGCGATCTCGACAAACGCGCGCGCCACGTCTTCATCGCCAAGCCCCGCGCGCTCCGCGACATCGTCCACAAACCGGTGCCACATGTCCATTCCGCCTGGAAGCCTCGTCCCGTGCCCGATGAACAGAACCTTGCCCGCTCCGCCCGTCATGCGCCGCACACCGCCTCGGCGGCCGCGAGTCCAAACGCGTCGGCGCGGCGCAGCGGCTCGCCGCCCATTCCCACGTCGTCGGCGAGCGGGCGCAACAGGGCGGGATCGCCGAGCGCCCACAGGTCGGCCGGACCTTCGGCCAGCCATTCGGCGACGATGTCGCGCCACGCCCGCACGAACGGCTGCCAGCGTGGGGGCACCGCTGGCGCGAGCCGCGGGCCCAGGAGGTGAAGCGGCCGCACCTCGGCGCCGCTCGCCCTGCAGGCCGCCTCCACGTCCGCGTCGCGGCCCGAGCCGGGCACCTCGGCGAACCACACCTCCACGGGCATCCGCGCCATCTCGCCGAGCGAGCGGGCATCGGGCGCAAGGCCGCCATCGCGCAGGACTTGTGTGACGTAGCCGTCGACGGCGGCGAGCTTGAGGCTCGAGAGCCGGCGCAGATCAAGCCCTGCGCGCTGCACAGCGCAGAACCACATCTCGACACCGAGCGCCGTGCGGAAGGCGAAGCCCACCGGCTTCCCTTGCGCCGACATGGACACAGCGGCCTCCAATTCGGCCAGGCGCACACTCTGCGCTCGATCCCACGTGTGCGCGAGCACCTCCGCCCCCTCGGCCTCGAGCTTCGCCGCGTGCGCCAGTGCCTCGCGCATGGAGGAGGCGAACAGAAGGTGGCGTTCGCCGAAGCGCGGCATGGCTTCGAACCACGAGCCGAGCGACGCGTCCGCCGCCACGTCGCCGATGACGATCACGGCGGGCGATCCGATGCCCCGCCGCTCGGCCTCCGCAGCCAGTGTGGCGAGCGTCGCGCGCAGGGACCGCTGCTTGGCGCGCGAGCCCCACGCCACGATGGCGGCCGGTGTGTCGGGCGAGACGCCCCGGGCCCGAAGCTCCTCCGCGATGCGCGGCAGTTCGGCGACGCCCATGAGCAGAACGAGCGTCTCGGCGCCCGCGAGGGCGTCGAGATGCGCCCGCAGCCCGTCGCCCGCATGCCCCGTCGCCACGGCGAACGAGCGACTCACGCCGCGCAACGTCACCGGAATGCCCGCAAACGCGGGCACGGCCACGGCCGACGTGACGCCTGGCACCAGTTCGAACGGCACGCCCGCCTCGCGCAGCGCGGCCGCTTCCTCCGCGCCGCGGCCAAAGACGAGCGGGTCGCCCCCCTTCAGGCGGACGACGAGGCCGTGATGGCGCGCCAAATCGACGAGCATCGCCTCAATCTCCCGCTGCGCGAGCGCGTGGCAGCCTGGCGCCTTGCCAGCGTACAACAGCGCGGCGTCCGGTTTGGCGTGCATGAGCAGGCGCGGCGAGACCAACCTGTCAAAGACCACCACATCCGCCTGTTCGACGAGCGCTCGGGCGCGCTCGGTCAGAAGCCCCGGATGGCCGGGGCCGGCGCCGACGAGCGCCACACGGCCGTATGCCATGTCGCCCCCTCCTTCACATTCGTCACGAGACCGGGACGGCTTCCTTCAGCCGCTCCAGCCCGACGCGATGGCAGAAATCCCCGAACCGCTCGCCGGGCAGCCGCTCGTCGCGGTACAGCTCGAGCACCGGGCGGAGCGTCGGGACGAGATCGTCAAACGGCACCATCTCGCGAAAGCGCGCGTTCAGGCGCGTGCCGGCGACGTTGGCGCCGAGGAAGATGTCGTACTTGCCGATGACGCGGCCCACAAAGCCAATCTCCGCGATGTACGGCCGCGCGCACCCGTTGGCGCAGCCCGTCATGCGCACGGTGATGGGCTCATCCGCGAGGCCGAGTTCCGCAAGCAGCGCCTCGAGCCGCTCGACGACCTTCGGGAACACGCGCTCCGATTCCGCGATGGCGAGCCCGCACGTCGGCATGGCCGGGCAGGCCATGGACCGCAGCTTGACGGGCGAGTACGCGTCCGGCAGGCGGATGCCCTGCGCGGCGAGATCCGCCTGGAGGGCGTCGGCCGCCTCGGGGGCGAGGTTGGCCAGAATCAGGTTTTGCTGCGTCGTGAGGCGCACGGTCGGGCGGTACTTCGCGATGGCGGCCGCGAGCGCCGACTTGAGCGGAAAACCTGGCTTGTCGGCGATCCGGCCGTTTTCCACGTACAGCCCGAGGTGCACCTTGTCGCCGTCCTCGATGCGTCCGAGGTGATCGTCCGACGAGTGCCAGACGAGTTCGCGCGGCGGTGCGAGCCTTTTCCCCACACGGCGCTCGGTCTCCTCGCGGAACCAGTCCACCCCGCGCGACTCGACGAGGTACTTCATGCGGGCGAACTTGCGGTTCTCGCGATTGCCGTGATCGCGCTGGATGGTGATGATGGCCTTGACCACATCGACGAGCTCATCCGGCGTGACGAAGGCAAAGGGCTTCGCGAGCGCCGGGTGCGTCTCCTTATCGCTCGCGGTGCGCCCCATCCCGCCGCCGATGAGGAGCGTGTACCCGGCCACCCGCTCGCCGTCCCGGTGGGCCACGATGCCGATGTCGTTCGAGTACACGTCCGAGCAGTTGTCGCCTTCATAAGCGAAGCCAATCTTGAACTTGCGCGGCAGGTACGTTTCGCCGTACAGCGTCTCCCGCGCGCCATCGACCTCCGGGTCCACCCGCTCGCCGTCGAGCCAGATCTCGTGGTACGCGTTGGTCTTGGCGCTCGTCTCGTCCACGAGCCGGAGCAGGTCCCGGCGGACCGCCTCCTCGAACGGGCCCTGGTGCGGATGCGCGCAGCCGACGGTGTTGCGGACCTGATCGCCACAGCCGCCGAGCGTGGTGATGAGCGCCTCGTTGATGCGGCGAATCGTGGACTTCAGATTCCGCTTCAGTACGCCGTGGAGCTGAAAGGTCTGGCGCGTCGTGACGCGCATGCTGCCGTTGCCATATTCGTCGGCCAGGCGGTCGAACACGAGGTATTGCTCCGCGCTCAGGACGCCGCCCGGGATGCGGGCGCGGATCATCATGATGTAGTGACGTTCCTTGCCCTGCTTCGTCAGTTCCCGGCGCAGGTCGCGATCGTCCTGCTGGTACGTGCCGTGAAACTTGAGCACCTGCACGGCCTCTTCGGTGAAATGGGACGCGTCGTTCTGGAGTTCCTCCTGAAGCGGCCCGCGCAGGAACCGGCTGTTCTTCTTGATGATCTCGACCTTCGACAGCTTCTCCTCAGACACGCGCGCACCCCCTCATTGATCCGCGTGAAGGCCGCACTCGGTCTTGTCGAAGCCGGCCCAGCGACCGCTCCGCGGGTCTTCGCCCGGCTTCACGGGACGCGTGCAGTGCAGGCAGCCGATGGACGGATAGTTGCGATCGTGCAAGGGGTTGTAGGGGACGCCGCGTTCCACGATGTAGTTCCAGACGTCCTTCTCCGTCCAGCGCACGAGCGGATTGACCTTGACGATGTTGAATTTCGCGTCCCACTCGAACACCTTGGCGTTGCGCCGCGTCGGCGCCTGTTCCCGCCGGATGCCGGTGATCCAGCCGTCGTAGCCAGCGAGAAAGTCCGCGAGGGGCTCCACCTTGCGGATCTTGCAGCACTGGTTCGGATTGCGGCTCCAGAGCGCGTCGCCGTATTGGGCCGCCTGTTCCGCGAGCGTGAGCTTCGGCAGCACCTGGTGCAGGTTCGGAATGCCGTACTTGGCGACGGCCTGCTCAATCAACTCGTACGTCTCGGGAAACAGCACATTCGTGTCGAGATAGAACACGTCGGCCTGCTTGTCAATGGACATCAGCATGTCGAGGATCACCATGTCTTCGGCGCCGAACGAGCAAGCAAAGGTGATGTTCGGCACCCTGCGCAGCGCTTCGCGCAGGATGTCCTCGGGTTGCGCATCTTCGTACGTCGCGGCCAACTCCTCAATCCACGCCGCCTCTTCCAGGGTCACAGCCACGGACCTTCACCCCAAATTCCAATTGGTTTATGCGACATTCCACCGTATCTCCACGTTAATCGCGTTTAACCATAATGTCAATCGGATTTTGGGGTGATTGGGCCGGAACGCGGCCGATTCCTCGGCCCAGCTCTTGCGTGGCGTCCGCGCCCGAGTCCGCGGCCGAGTTTGCACACAGGCGCGTCTCGCGCGAGCTCGTCGGACGGTTGGCCCCCATCGCGATGATTTTTTGGCTTGGTGAAAGCAGGAGCGTGACCTATCATGGAAGGGGGAAATTTGCAGGAGGCGCCGGATCCGCGCATGAGGGCCGTAGGCCCGTGGATCGAAGGCCCGTCGATGTCGGGCGGCGCGCCTGAAGGGAGCATGCGGTGTGTCCCATTCTGCCGAACGTCCGCGCCGACGCGAAGCCGCGTCCTGGAACCGGGTCCCCGTCTGGCTGAAGCCTCGCGGCATGGCATGCGCCGTGATCGGCGGCGGACGCGTGGGCGCGAGGCGCGCCAGGCGGCTGGCGGAGGCTGGCGCGAAGGTCACCCTGGTGAGCCCGGCGCTTGGACCGGAGGCCGCCCTTCTCGTCGAGCGTGGCGTGGTGACGTGGATCGACCGCGCCTACCGGCCCGGCGACCTCGCCGGCTTTGCCCTCGCCGTCGCGGCGACGGACGATGCGGAGGTCAATGCGGCAGTGCGCGAGGAGGCGCGTGTGCGCGGCATCTGGTGCAACCGGGCGGACGACGCTTCCGATAGCGATCTCGACTTCGCAAGCGTCGTCCAGGTCGGCGAGGTTTCGGTGTCCATCGCAACCGGTGGATCCAATCCCGGTCTCGCGAAACGCCTCCGCGAAGCGCTGGAACATGATCTCACAACAGGCGGCGATTCGTTCATTCGGTTGCTTCGGCGACAGGCCGACGGGCCCGGCGCCCAGGCATGACCTCCCGAGCCATGACCACGCCCATCGCCCCGTACGCGGCGAGATTCAGGTAGACCATCCACGCGTCCTGCTGCGCGTTCACCGCGCCAAAACACACGACCCACAGGTTCCAGAACGCGCTGAACGCTAGCGCCGTGGCCACGGCGCGCCACCGCCTGTCGAGCGCGGCGAGCCATGAGACGAGGGTCACCGCGAGCACCACGTACCGCTCGTGCATCTCGGTCGCCAGCATGAAAAACGAGAAGCCGACGAACGCGGCGGCGCTCGTTGCCCGGATGGAAAGGGCCTGACGGGATCGGACGAGATACGCGAGGGCGGCCAGACAGGCAGCGGCGAGAAGCGAGAGCCCCACCTCCTTGTAGGTGAGCCCAAGGATGGCGGGCGCGCGATCCGACGCGTACGGCGACGCGTCGAAGAAATCAAACCAGATATTCATCGCGTTCATGCTGAGGTACGGGTACTCGCCGGTCGTGGCGATGTACGCAGAGCGAATCATGGGCCAAAGCCCTCCGCCCCAAAGCGGCAGGGCGACAAGCACGAGAGACATCAACGCCCCACACGCGAGCTGGCCCAGGCGGCGCAGGCGCGGCGGCTGCGCCCACGCGGCGGTGAGCAGCACCGGCAGCACCACGATGGTCTCGAATTTCGCCGCAAGACCCAGCCCGAACGCCACGCCCGCCACAAGCGGCCGCTTGCTCACCAGCCACACCGCGGCGAGCGCGAGCGTCGCGTCGATGACGTCCACCTGCCCCCACACCGCGGTGCCGAAGATGAGGACCGGGTTCAGGCAGTACCCGGCGATGGCCCACCGGCGCTTCTCCGCTCGCATGCCCCGCGACAGCGCCCACATCGCGGGCATGAGCGCCGCGTAGATGGCGATGCCGGGCAGCTTGGCCCAGAACGTACCCGGGCGAAGGCCCAAATGCAGCGCCGACGCAAGGCGCGCGTAGGCGTCGAGCACGTACAGGTAGAGCGGCGGATAGTCGATCCCGCCCGCCTCATACGCGCGCGACAGGCCCGCCGTGCGTACGGCCTCCGCCCAGCGGAGAAAGATGGCCTGATCTGCCACGTAGCCGCGGGTGGTGGCGGCAAGCGCCAGCTGAATGGCCAGCGACGCAAGGCAGCACGCGACAAACCACGCCCAGGCAGGGATCTTGTGCACGATGCGCGCGGACGCCTCACTCACGCGGAGAAGCCTCCCTCCGCAAGCCCACGGCGCGATCGACAATATAGAGAGGCCGACCGCGAACCTCGTCGAGGACGTTGCCCACGTAGAGCCCGAGAAGTCCGACCGAGACCAGCACGGCGCTCGTGCAGACCACCACCCCCGAAAGCACGAGCGCCATCACGTCCATCATCTTCCCGCTCGCGGCAAAGAGCGCCGCGAACGCCGCGAAAGCGAGGAGTCCCAACAGGCCTGCCACCGCACCCGCGTAAAGCGGCCAGCCAAGCGGGCGCGTGGAAAACGACGTCACCGCGTCCGACGCCAGACGCATCATCCTGCGAAGCGGATACTTGGATTCGCCGGCGAAGCGGGGTTGGCGGACGTACTCCACCTCGGCCTGGCGGAAGCCCATCCAGGCCACGAGCCCGCGCACGAACCTGCGGTGCTCGGGCAGTGCCCGGAGCACGTCGCACACCTTTCGGTCCATCAGCCGAAAGTCGCCCACGTCCACCGGAATTTCCACGTCCGTCATGCGATTCAGCACCCGGTAAAAGGCCGCCGCCGTCGCGCGCTTGAACCACGTCTCGCCAAAGCGGATGGCTCGGCGCGCCAACACGACATCGTACCCCTCGCGCCACTTGGCGACGAGCTCGGGGATGAGGTCCGGCGGGTCCTGCAGATCCGCGTCGATCACGACCACGGCGTCGCCCATGGCCGCGTCGATCCCGGCCGTGATCGCCAGTTGGTGGCCGAAGTTGCGCGCGAAGTGAATGACGCGCACGCGCGAATCTCCTTCCGCCAGCTTGTCGAGCAGCACAGGAGAGGCGTCGTTGCTGCCGTCGTCCACGTACAGGAGCTCCCACGACAGAGGGAGCCCGTCGAGCACCGACGTCAGCCGCTCGTGCGTCGTGAGGATTACGTCCTCCTCGTTGAACACCGGGACGACCACGGAGAGGAGGTTGCGGCCTTGTGGGCGCCGGCCTCCGGGCAGGCCCACGTCGCCCGGAAGGACCGAGCTGACCGTGTGCGCCTGCCCGCGAGGCCACTCACGACTGGGCGTTACCTGTGTAGACATACAGTTCAAGCCCCCCCATGCCGCCGAATCCGCCAAAGCCACCGCGACTCGCCGCCGAACTCGACGACACGCCGCCCCACGCGCTCGCCGACACGAGCTTGCAGTGCTTTTCGATCCAGGTGACGATCTGGCTGTTGCCTCGCCCGCCGAAGCCACCGCCGCCGTCGAGGAGGAAGTACTTCACCTTGCCCTCCTCGCATAGCTGCTCGAGCTTCGCGACGGTCATCGCCCCGTCGGATCCCGAGAAGCCTCCCATCGCCATCACCGGCAGACCTGTCGCGATGATGATGGGCTCTGCGGGCTGGGCGTTCAGCGTCGCCACGAGGAACGATCCCTTGGACGGCCGGTAGTGCGCCACCAGGTAGCGAATGAGCTTCTCATACTGCGCGACGTTGTCGTTCTCGCTCGTCCGGCCCGCAACCCCCATGCCACCGCTCGTCGATCCCGCCGGACCCGCCGCGGGCATCGTGCCGTTTACCCCGTAGCGTGCGGGCGTCAGCGACCAGTACCCCGGCACGGCGAGGAGGGAGAGGAGTCCGATGACGGCGCCCGCGCGCCGCCAGCGCAAAGACAGCCGCGGAAGGAACAAAAGCGCCGCCGAGAAAGCCGCCAGCGCGACCGTCACCGCGATGAGCGCGACGCGCACCGTCGGATAGCTGCGGACCATCAGGCACTCGTAGACGAGATCGAGCAAAACCACGCCGAGCAAGTACCACTTCCAGCGGCCACCCGCCCGGAAGTCGCGCCACATCGCCACGAGCCCCGCCCCGACCAGCGCGGCGATGGCAGGCGCCAGCGTGATGAGGTAGTACTGGTGGAAGAACCCCGCGACGCTGAAGAACGCGCCGACAGGGATGAGCCACGCGGCCCAGAAGAGGGTCGCCCGCTCGGCATCCGTCAGCTCGCGGCGCCGCTTCCAGCGCACGTTGCGAAGCAGCGGCACAAGGGCGAGGCAGGCGATGGGCAAAAGCCAGCCGATCTGCGGCCCGAGTTGGGCCTGGAAGAGGCGCAGGACGCCGCGCGTGCCGGTGTCGAACATGCCACCGCCGCCAAAGCCGCCGCCACCAAAGCCGCCGCCACCAAAGCCACCGCCGAAGCCGTCGCCAAAGCGATGGACGTAGCCGCCCGTCCCGAACGCTCGGCGAAACTCGCCGCTGCCAAACGGGAACGGCGCCTGACTGCCCTGGCCGCCTGGGAATCCTGCGCCCGATCCGCCGAAGGCCCGGCCTGCCCCGCCTTGCCCCGCGCTTTGACTGCCGGCCGAACTCGAGCCCGGGAAGGCGCCGCCCGGAAATCCACCCGCGCCCTGCGTGAAGCGGCGTCCGAATTCGCCCGCGCCGGGGAAACGGCCGAACTCCATCCTGAAATTTCGTCCGCCGACTCCCATGTTGCCCGTGAGCCGGTTCACGCCGTTGTAACCAAAGATGAGCGTGAATTCGTTGTTGTCGGTGGTGCTGCCTACGTAAGGGCGCTCGCTCGCAGGCGTCAGTTGCACCACGGTCGCCCAACTGAACGAAATCGCGCCGAGGAGCGCCGTCATGACGCCGAGGTAGGCGAGTTTCCTGCGCCAGGGAAGTTTGCACGCGACGAAGTAGCCCGCGTAGATGGCAGGCAGGATGAGGTAGGCCTCCATCATCTTCGTGTTAAACGCGAGCCCCTCCATGACGGCGACGCCTATCAGCGGGCGCAGGCGGTTCGTCTCGATGGCGCGGAACAGGAACCAGGTGGCGAGGAGCATGAGAAACACCAGCATCCCGTCCACCTGATTGGTGCGGCTCACCGCGACGGCAATGGGCGTGAGCGCCATGGCGGCCGACGCGATGAGACCCGCCACCTTGCCAAAGTGACGCTTGACCAGCGTGAACATCAGCAGCACGGAGCCCACATCCGCCAGCGCCTGCGGCAGGATGAGAGCCCAGCCGTGAAAGCCGAACACGTAAGCGAATGCAGCCTGAATCCAAAAGTCAAGAGGCGGCTTGTCGATGGTGATGAAGCCGCCGGGATCGAACGAGGCGAAGAAGAAGTTGTGCCAACTCTCCAGCATGCTGCGCACGGCCGCAGCGTAGTACTCGTTCGCGTAGCCCTCCTTGTTGAGCGCGTACAGATTGAGGAACAGGGCCACGGCCGCGATAAGTGCGAGCACGCTCCTGTCCCAGGTCCATCGGCGCTTGGTCTCCAATGCCACTCCACTCCCCATCTGTGCTCGTGTCGTTGCGTGGACATCATGCGCGAACAACCTGAATCGCGTTTGAGCGCAAGCTGAAAGGATCCTGAGGGCGCCGCTGAACGCAGCCGTTCAACAGCGTTTCAGCCTCGGTTCAGGCCCGTTTCAGGCTCGGAGAGCAAGATGGCGGTGATGGCAACAACTTGGATGGCGAGGAGAGGTTGAGACCGATGCACATTGGCTGCGCCGTCATTCCGGCCGCAGGTCTAGGTACGAGGCTGCGACCGGCGACACTGTGGATTCCAAAGGAGATGTTCCCCATCCTGGACACGCCCGCCATCGCATTCGGGCTTGAGGAGGCGCGTATGTCCAAGGTGGCGCGCGTGATTGTCGTGATCCATCCGGGAAAAAGGATGCTCGTGGACTTCGTGCAAAACTGGGCGAAAGAGCTGCGAGCGAGCAAAGGTGAAGTGCCGGAAATCCAGTTTGTGGTCCAGGAACGGCCGCTCGGCCTCGGACACGCGGTGTGGAGTGCGAAAGACGCTGTAGGAGAGGAGCCGTTTTACGTCCTCTTGCCGGACGAGCTGTTCTTCGCCGAGACACCCGCCCTCCTCGCGCTGGGGCGGAACGCACCCGCATCGTGGGCCGCACTCGTGGGAACGCAGAAGGTCCCGCCCGACGAAGTGCACCAGTATGGCATGGTCGGATTGTACGAAGGAGCGCGCGTGGTGGAAGTCGTGGAAAAACCGGAGCCGACGCAGGCGCCGTCCAATGTCGCCATGGTGGGGCGATATGCGTTTCAGCCGCGCATCTTCGACGCGTTGTCCGAGGCGGCGCCCGATGCGAGCGGCGAGATCCAGTTGACGGACGCCATTCGTCTTCTTCTGCCGGATGGCGTGTACGCGCAGTGCCTGGCCGGGGAACGATTTGACATCGGCAATCCGTCAGGTTGGGCGCGCGCGGCACAGGCACTGGCGCGCGTCCGGCGGACGGCCGCAGCATCGCAGAGCGCCGCCCGCTCATAATCCGCCCGGCCGCTTGATTGGGCGCACGCCCGCTATGCCTCGGGCCGAGGTCGAAGTGTCCTGCGAACGACGGCCACCCTGCGACGCGAGCCTTCGGCCACCGCGGGTGGCGCCGCCTCCGTCGGCGCTTGTGCAGACGCGCCGGTCCGCTTGACGTTGCGCAAGAAGAACGACATGGCGAGCGCCACAAGCGCAATTCCAGCCGCCACCAGAAAGCTGTCGTCGATGCCCTCCACGGTGGAGAGGAGTTGCGCCTGGCCGTACATCAGATAGGTGACCACGGCCTGCGCCTGTTCCATCGTCATGGACGCCATCGCCTGAAGCGTCTGCGCGAACTGGGACAGCGTGATGTTCAGGAATGGATTGTTCATGTTCACCGAATCGACGAGCTGCTGGTAGTGCATGTTGGATCGATCCGTCATGATGGTGATAAGAAGCGACGTGCCGAGCGACGCCGCAATGGTCCGCACCGTGTTGGCCGCCGCCGTGCCGTGGCTGTTGTACTGCCGCGGCAGGTGATTCAACCCGGCCGTCATGATGGTCATCATGATGAAGCTCAGCCCGAACATGCGAAGCGTGTAGATCCACATGATGTCACGGAGCGGCGTTTGCAGGTTGACGCGGCTCAACTCCCACGTCGTGACGACCGTGATGACAAGTCCCACGATGGCGAGCGGCCGAATCCCGATTTTATCGAGCAACGCGCCGGAGATGGGCGACATAATGCCCATCAGGATGGCTCCAGGCAGCAGGATCAAACCGGAGTCCAGCGCCGAATAGCCGCGCACGTCCTGCACGTAGATGGGCGTGAGGAGCGAACCGCCAAACATCGCCATGTTCGCCACACAGCTCACGATGGCCGCGATGGTGAAGCCGCCGTATCGAAAGACGCGCAGGTTCAGGAGCGGGTGATCCGACGTCAGTTCTCGGACGACAAACAGGATCAGAAATACCACGCCGAGCACAATGCTCACCAGGACTTCCGCCGCCCCCCAGCCCTTGTTACCCGCCTCGCTGAAGCCATACAAGAGGGCCCCAAGCCCAATGGTGGATGCCGCGAAGCTCCAGAACTCAAACTTCGGGAACGTGCGCTCCGTGACATTCTTGAGGAAGACGGACGCCACGACGAGATCGATCACGGCGACGGGCAGCACGATGTAAAACAGCACGCGCCACGAGTAATTCTGCACAATCCAGCCGGACAGCGTCGGGCCGACCGCGGGCGCAAAGAACATCGCGATGCCGATGGTGCCCATGGCGCGGCCGCGCGTCTCCGGCGGATACAGGTTCAGAATGACGGTCATCATGAGCGGCATCATGATGCCTGCTCCAGCCGCCTGGACAATTCGCCCGATGAGCATCACGGGGAAATCGGGCGCCAACGCACACAGGAGCGTTCCGACGCCGAAAATGAACATGGCCCCAAGAAACAACTGGCGCGTGGTGAACGTGCCAATGAGGAACGCCGTCATCGGAATGACGATGCCGTTGGTCAAAAGGTAGGCCGTCGACAGCCACTGCACCGTGCTCGCGGACACGTTGAAATCGGCCATGAGCTTCGGCACCGCGACGTTCAACAGCGTTTGATTCAAAATGGCCGCAAACGCCCCCAGGATGAGCGAGAAGAGGATGGGGCCCTTGTGCACCACCGGCTCCCCCGTGGGCCCGCCCGGCCCCGGCTCGAGCGGGCGGCCGGCAATGGTCCGTTCGCCCTGCATGCGCCCACCCCCTTACTTGTGAATGCGCACCGTCGCGCTCATCCCCGGCACGAGTTGACCTGTGTACGTCTGCAGCCGAATACGCACCGGGATGACCTGGGTCACCTTGGTGAAGTTCGCGTTGTTGTTCGTCTGAGGCAAAAGGGAAAACGTGGCCGCGGTCGCGAGGCCAATCTGCTGTACAACACCTTGGAAGGACGTGCCCGGGAACGCGTCCACGTAGACGTCCACGTTCTGGCCGACGTGCACGTCATTGATGTCCGTCTCCTTGACGTTCGCCGTCACCCAGAGGTCATTCAGGTTGTACGCGTACGCGAGAGGCGTGCCGGCGGCGACGAACTCATGGTTCACCGCCTGATTCTGGACAATCGTGGAGGTCTCCGGCGCGGTCACACTGGCCGATGCGCCCTTCGCCCCCGGCACCGAAATGGTGCCAATCACATCTCCGGCCGAAAACTGCGCGCCTTCGGTTCCGTTCCATGAGGTGAGTTCACCGGAGGCTGGCGCCGTGATGACAATCTGTCGCCCTGTCACCTGCGCGTCGTCCGTCTTCAGATAGAGCGTCGACTGGTGATAGAAGTAATACCCCACGAACCCAGCCGCGAGGATGACCACGAGGATGATCACCTGGATGAGGAGAAGCCGCCTTGCATTCATCGGGACACCTCCGCCGAAACTTCGTCAAGTGAAGTGTCCCACGCACGCGCGGCTTCATGCTCACCGCCGCACGCCACCTATTTCCAACCCTTACGGACTTTGCTCCGGGATTTGATACGCCGGCGAGGACTTCCAGTTCGCCGGGATGGAGGTGTCTGTCCACCCGCTCTTCGGCATGAACGGCGCGTGATGCTCGTTGAAGTACGCGTCCAGCATTTGCCGCGCGATCACGGCCGAAAACTGGGCGCCGTACCCTCCGCCCGGCGCCATCACAGCCACCGCGACCTGCGGATTGTTTGCCGGCGCATAACAGATGAAGACCGAGTTGTCGGTCGGCTTGCCCCCGAGCATGATCTGCGCCGTACCCGTCTTGCCCGCCACCTGATACGGAGCTCCCGCGAACGCGCCGTACGCCGTGCCGTTTGGATTCGACGTCACGCCTATCATGCCGCGCTCCACGAGATTCCACTGCCAATTCGGCGCGTCTAACCGACCAGCCACCTTCGGCTTCGCCGTGGACACGGGCTTGGCGCCGTTCGTCGGCGTGCCGTTCGGCCCGTATGCCGCCTGCAAGACGTGCGGTGTCAGGCGGACTCCGCGATTGGCAAGCGCGAGCGCGTATTCCGCGAGTTGAAGCGGCGTGAACATCTGCGACTGGCCAATGGCGGCATCCGCCAAACTCGCCGGTGATCCGTAGTTCGCGTATTCCCCCGTCTTGGCGATGGACCGCTCGCTCGCCTTCAAATCGTACGCGACCTGCCGATTTCCCTGGCGCGAGTCGAGGATATAAAAAGCGCCGTCGTTCTCGTACGGCAGGTCGATGCCGGTCTTGTAACCGAGGCCAAAGTCCGCCTCACCCTGAAACAGCGCGTTCATGCCCTTCGCCAGATCCGTATTGAGATAGTGTTGGTACGATCCGTCCTGCGCCGGCCAGGACCCGCCCTGCGTCGGGCTCGATCCGAACCACTTGCCGAGCCACAGCCCGACCTCGTAGAAGAACACGTCGCTCGACACCGTCAGCGCCTCGACGGGATCCACGGCGCCGAACGCGAATCCCTCGTCCTCGTTCTTGCGCGACTTCCCGATGTAGATGTACCCGTCATCCTGGATGGTGGTCTGCGGATTCACGAGGCCCGCCTTCATCGCGGTCAACAGGTTCGCTGGCTTTACCGTCGATCCCGGATAGTTGATCATCGCGATGGCGTTGTTCACCTGTGCCCCCGAGTTCGACACGTAGTGCGCGTGTTGACCGAGCGTGCCCAGCGTGAACCAGTTGGGATCTAAATACGGGTAGCTGACCATGGCAATGACGCCGCCCGTCTTCACGTCGAGCATGACGGCCGCAGCGTTTTCCACCGCGTTTTTGTTGCTCGCTTTTTGGATCATGTCCTGCATGATCATCTGCGCACACGCCTGTTCGTGTCCGTCGAGCGTGAGCTGGAGGTTTTCGCCGTTCTTCGGCGGGATCTCCCCCGCCTGCGCGATGGCATTGCCGGCGCTGTTGATGGTCACGAGTTCGTAGCCGGGCTTGCCCTGAAGGACAGACTCGTACTGCTCCTCCACGCCGGTCTCCCCGACCTTCTGGCTGTACAGATATCCCTTGTACCTGCTCACGTTCTCGGCGGTGATGGCACCGACGTACCCGAGCACCTGCCCGGCGAGATCGCCGAAAGGATACTCGCGGATGTAGTCCTGGATCACCTGCACGCCGGGGAGCTCGGACTGGTGTTCCACCACGTAGGCCACCTGGCTGAGCGACACGTCGCTTGCGAGGGTCACCTGAATCGAGTCGGTATTTGACTTCATCAGGCTGTAGAGCGCCTGGGGCGTCTGGTGCAACACGGGCGCCAGCGCGGCGGCGAGCCGCCTGTACGTCGCATCTGAGGTGGTCGAATACCGGTTCATCACGATGGACAGGGATGGTTTATCCCACGCCAGGACCTGACCGTTGGCATCGTAGATCCAGCCGCGCTGCGGGAGAACCGGGATGCGCGCCTTGGGAATGCTGAGTTCAGCCTGTCGATACGCCTTTCCATTCGAGATCTGCACGTACGCGGCGCGCAGCACAAGGCTCGTGAACGAAAGAAAGGTCATGGCGTAAATCACGTGCATGCGAAACTGGCGCTTGCGCCAGCGGCGTTCCTCTTCAGTCAGTTCTTCGCGTTTCCAAAATCGCATACCATAACCTCGTCCTTTGGTGTGGGCCCAAATCCGGCGCCGTGCGGGCGCGGCGAGATCGGCGTACAATGAAATGGGCAGGCAGGATTTGTTGGACTGCGCCCCACGCCTAGATTACCATAAAGTTGTTGATCCCCGCGGGGCGAAAGGGGGATGATCCGATGTTCTCCAACGCCGTGTGGTCCTGGCTTGCGCACGCGCTTCCGCGGGCGGCGTGGTTGCCCGCCTTGTGCGCGGTGGTGTGGACGGCCATCTTTCTCCGAACCATCCCGGACCTCGTGCGAACGCCGCGCCTTCGGCCCCGTGAGGCCGCGCGCGCAAGCCCAGAGATGTATGGCCGCGTGAGCATCGTCGTTGCTGCGCGCGACGAGCGGGAGCACATTGCAACCACGCTCGCGTCACTTCTGCGCCAGACGTACGCGGATCTCGAAATCGTCGCGGTCGATGATCGGTCCTCGGATGGGACGGGCGACGTGATCGACCGGATGGCGGCACGCGACTCGCGCATTGTGCCGGTGCACATCGGGGAACTGCCGCGCGGGTGGCTGGGCAAAAACCACGCACTGTACCTCGGGGCCATGCGCGCGACGGGCGACTGGCTGCTGTTCGCGGACGCGGACGTCCGATTCTACCCGGACGCGGTGGAACGGGCCATGGCCTACGCGCACGCGCATCGGTTGCATCACCTGACGGTGGCGCCGAGGCTCATCGCATCGGGCTACGCGCTGAAGCTGTTGACGGCGGTGTACATCTTCAACTACGTACTGTTCAAGCGGCCCCAGAGCGCGTACCGCAGGCGCACCCGCGCGCACGCCGGCATCGGCGCGTTCAACCTCGTCAGCCGGGAGGCGTACGAGTGCATCGGCACGCATCGGGCCATCAGCTTGCGCCCCGACGACGACCTCCACCTCGGCAAACTTATCAAGCGACACGGATTTCGGCAGCGATTCGTCGTGGCGCAGGACATGATCGAAATCGAGTGGTACCCGAGTTTCCGCTCGATGATCATTGGCATGGAGAAGGCTCCGCTGCCGGCGTTTCACTATTCGGCCGCGCTTCTGACGGCCGCGATGATACTGATGATGGCGCTCTACACCACCCCATTCGCAGGGGCGATTGTCGGACCGGGTTGGTATCGGCTGTTGTACCTGTATTGTCTCGTTCTCATGGGAATCTTATATGAACTTCATGCGGTCTTTCTGAGGCTGCCAAAGCACCAGTTCCTCATCCTGCCGCTCGGCATGCTGCTGTACAGCTACGCGTTCATCCGTTCGGCGGTGCTGGCGGTTCGTCGGGGAGGGCTTGTGTGGCGGGACACGTTTTACACGTTGCGCGAACTGCGCCGAGGCCTGTGACCTGTCACCCAGGTCCCATGGCCTGGTGCGCTGGCGGCGACGCGAAAGGCGTCCGCATCCCTCCTCGGGACAGCGGGCGCCTTTGGCGTAGACTGGACCAGCTGAAGCAGGGCACGCGTTTGGTTCAACCACCTGTGCTGATGAACCGGCGAGCACCCAGGTACTTCGGTCCCCAGTACGAGTTGAACACGCTGTCGATGGAGACGCCCATATCCTGCGCGTCGATCATCAGTCCATTGCCGATGTAGATTCCGACGTGCGTGGCCCCGGGGGCGTACGTGCTGAAGAAGACGAGATCGCCCGGCTGCAGGTCGTTCTGGCTGACCGGAACGCCCACAGCAAACTGTTCTTCGGATGTCCGCGGGATTTGGATGCCGAAGTGCGAAAACACGTACTGCGTGAAGCCCGAGCAATCGAAGCCGCTCGGCGATTCGCCGCCCCAAACGTAGGGCGTTCCCAAGAATTGCTCTGCGTAGCCGATGATGCTGTTGGGATCAGCGGGAACGAGCGCTGCCTGTTGCTGTGCCACATATTGCGCATTCGATTCCTTCTGCTCGGCTGCCGCCGTCGCCGCTTCGATGGCCTGGATATCCGACTGCGTCAGTTGAATCTGGCTCTCGAGCATGCCCTGTTGCTGCTTGCCCTGCTCGATGTCCTGCAGAACGGCGTTCAACTTGACCTGCTGCGCCTGCTTGAGGGCCTCGTCCATGGCTTCGAGTTGGCCGAGCTGTTGGCCCACCTGTTCCGCCTGCTGCTCGGCGGTTTGGACTTGGTGCTGCTTTTCGACGATGGACGCCTGCAGAGCTTTGACCGACTGCACGACCTGGTTTTGGGTCTTGGAGACAACGGCGAGATCATACAACCGCGAGAGGAAGTCCGTGAAACTCGTGGCGTTGAACAACACTTCGAGGTACGAGACATTGCCGTCCTCGTACTCGCCCCGCACAATCTGGGCGAGCTCTTCCTCGGCCTGATTCAATTGCGCCTCGTTCTGCTGCAGCTGGATGCCTAGCTCGTGCTCCTGTTGGCGGAGCGCTTCCATGCGGGCCTGATTCGCCTGGATCTGGCTCTGCACGTTGTCAATGGAGACCTGGTACGCCTGAATGGCGTTCTTCAGCGTCTCTTCCTTGACGGCATCTTCGGAAAGGCGGCTTTCGACGGCTCGTTTCTGGCTCTGCAACTGCGTCAGTTGCTGCTGCGCCTGCGAAAGCGTTTCCGCGCTGGCGGGCTTGGGACAAACCGCGAACGACAGGGCAACGACGACCGATGCTCCAGTCAACCATTTGGTTCGGATCCGCATAATCGCTCCCCACAACCCCAAGTTTCGCACGTTTGCGACAGACTGGGCCGCGCAACGCGCTTTCTCGCTACGAAGCACGGATATTCGACAGCAAACGAAGAATTCCTGCTTGATCGATTCGCTTTTTTTGCCCAGCAAGAGACATCACTCATCGAACGGGAAGGACCGAGCGCTGTTTTTCCTTTGAACTTTTTTTGAGAAAAAAGCTCCGGCCGGCCAAATTTCAACCGCAATTCAAGCTTGGGCCCGTATGCTCGAGCCAAACCTGCGACATACGCTTGGCGGAGGGGATGGGCGATGGATTCACAATGGAGAGACGCGTTGAACCTGCCAGAGCGGCCTAACAAACCGAGGGATGTCGGCTTGACCGTCGTGATCGACAACGGGGTCCCGGTTGGGTGGTTTCGCGACGCCATGGAGTCGAACGGGGCGTGGATCGACTGCGTGAAATTCGGCTGGGGGACGGCCATGGTCACCCCGAAGCTGGAGGAAAAAATTGAGGTCCTGAATCGGCTCGGCATTCGCTACTTCTTCGGCGGCACGCTGTTTGAAAAGTTTCTCATCCAGGGGCGGATGGACGACTACGAAGCGATGTGCCTGCATTATGGCTGCCGGGATGTCGAGATCTCAAACGGCACCGTGCCGCTCGCCAACGTGGAGAAGGCCCGGTTCATCGAGCGGTTTGCTCGCCGCTTCCGTGTGTTGAGCGAAGTGGGCTACAAGGACGTGAAGCAATCGCTGCTCCTTCCGCCGCATCGCTGGATTCAGTTCATCCGGGAGGACTTTGCCGCGGGCGCCTCGTATGTGATTACGGAGGCGCGCGAGTCGGGCACGAGCGGCATCTGCCGCGAAAACGGGGAGCTGCGTTTCGGGCTCATCGAGGAGATCCTGGAGTCCTCTCTCGACACGAATCGACTCATCTTCGAAGCGCCCAACAAGGCCCTGCAAAAGTACTTCATCGACAAGCTGGGGCCGAACGTGAACCTCGCCAACGTGGCCATCGGCGACGCCATTCCCCTGGAGACCCTGCGCAGAGGGCTGAGGTCCGACACGCTGCTCCAGTTTGAGACGGGCGATCTTTCGCTGGTGGACGCCGAGCCCGCGTTCTGGCATTCCTGAGGAGGCTGACCTTGATGCGAAATCCGAACGACGTCTTTCACCTGGCCATTCCTGCGCGCGATCTCGACGAGGCGTACGACTTCTACGTCACGAAGCTCGGCTGCAAGCTGGCGCGCAGGTATCCGGATCGGATCACCCTCGACTTCTTCGGCGATCAGCTGGTATGCCACTTGTCCGATCGCTGGGACCGCGAAGTGAGCATGTATCCCCGCCACTTTGGCATCACGTTCCGCGACAAGAAGCACTTCGACAACCTGTACAAGCTCGCCAAACAGCGCGGCATCCCGTTCTACCACGACCTGTCCCGGCGCTTCGAGGGCCTCATCGAGGAGCACGAGACCTTCTTCTTGATGGACCCGTCCAACAATCTTCTGGAGTTCAAGTACTACTTCGACGATCGCATGATGTATTGACTACGGCGCGCGCTGAGGCTTCGGCTGGCGCGCGCGAGGCTTGGGCGTCAACAGGGCCGCCACGATGGCTCCGAGGGCCGGAATTCCAAGCCACAGCGCCATGACGACGGCCGGCCACAAGTCGTCCACCGCAACGACCTCCGTCGACGTGTGAAACAGCCACAGGCTCACGACCAGCGCCAGCGCCCCCAGGGACGGCGCCACCTGCGCCGCCTGAAGTTGGGGAATGACCTGCCGCATACAGGCGATGATGAAATACAGGTTCAAGGCGATTTTGATCACGATGGTCGGCAGCCAGATGCCCACGATGAGAATGTCGAACCGATCCAGAAAGTCCGTCACGCGCACCTCGCGCACCGCTTCGTACGCGGGATACATGAGATGACCCGCGAGCAGGCTGCCGAGATTCAACTGACAGATGACAAGGACAAACTCGAGGAACAAGGAAGAAAAGGCGAGCGAGATGCAGGCCTGACGGAACGAAAACCGCTCGTGCGAAAAGAGCAGGGGCAGAATCGTGATGCTCCCGATGGCGTTCAGGGCGTACCACACGCCAATCACCGGGCGCTGCATGCCGTACTCAAAGAACGGTTGCAGATACTGCCAACTCAGATCGGGAATGAGTAGGGCGCCGCAGAACAGGGAAAAGAGGAGAAACACCGGCAGATACAGCTCCGTCATCCGCGCGATGACCTCAATCCCGCCCCGCACCATGAACACACAGGTCGCGACGATCAGCGCGCCGACCACCACCGCTGGCGTCACCGGCAGGAACACCACGCTGACGAAGTCGACGCCGAGCCGAACGTCCTTCGCCATAATCACAAGTGAAAACAAAACGTACAGCAACAGCACGGCCTTGCCCAGCCAGCCGAACTTCTCCACGAACAGCGTCAGGAGGTCTTTCCCCGGGTTTCGCGCCAGCGCCCGATCCGTCAGCCACAGCACCATGAGAACCCCGAGGCTGCACAAGGGTACGCCCACCCACGCGTCCTGCTTGGCGGACCGAAGGATCTGCCCGGGCCAGGTCACGAGCGTCGCGGAAAAAACGTAACAAAAGCCCATCAGCACCACTTGCCGGGACGACACCTGATTCATCCGCGGTTCACCTCACGTGAAAGGGCTTGGGCAGCCATGCAAAGGACGTGTGCATATCTGGGAACACGTTGGATACCACCCATGCGCCCGCTGCAAGCGTCATCATGGTCACCATTGCGATTTTGGTCGGCCGGTTGGCCTGGCGCCACTCCTTCCACTGGAGCGCGCACAGGGCGGCGATAAAGGCAGCCGCCTCAATGAAGTTGACAATCACGCCTTCAAATCCTCCTCTGGAATCGCGACCGGCGACGTCGCGTTGCCGCTGTTGCGCAGATCGAGCTCCACGTGCACCTCGACCGGAATGTGTGCGTAAAGCGACTCGCGCCAGTTTTGCTTCTTTGCGTGCCAGAGCGCGGGATAGAGCCGATACACCCGGTTACAGAGCCCCACCGGATCCGCGCGCATGGACTTGAGGGCCTTCATCCCTGACGCCATCTCGCCCGCAATTTCGAGGGACGCCTCGTGTTCGAGGCGCGGCAGGTTTTTCGTGATTTCGTACATATACGGCGACGTGTTTTCGGCGAGCGTCCCCATCGCCTTGACCGTGATGCGGCAGGAGACGCCATCGCCATCTCGGTGCATGGCGACTCGCGTCCGATAGCGCGTGACGATGACGGAGATGTGCCCCGCGCCGTGCGGAGCCGGCACCGTCACGGTCGGCCGCTTGATCTCACCGAGAGCCCACAGCACGCCGTCGGCCTCGGGCCCCTTCAGCATGCCGACCATCTGCGGACCGCGAAAGATGGCGAGTCCGGTGACCTTCACATACGTCTGGCGGCGCGCCTCGTCGCCGGGCGTGGTCTCAATCACGGAGACGAGTGGCATATACGGATCCTGGCCTTCCGCCAGCAGGGCCTCCGTCACCCGCTTCACCGTTCGCGGATGCCGCTCGAACTGGCTCGCGAGCTCGCGCAGAAATTCGGCCGGCGTCTTTTCCATGCTGGACTCGGTGTTGAGCACATCGGCGCCAGGCCCCTCGCTCACCACCAGATACGTCGTCATGCGATTCTGCGGCAGCCGCGCCATGACGTCGATGGCCTGCGCAATGTTGTCTCGCGCAAGTTCCTCGCCAAACACGAACACGCGCATGTGCGCAAAGTACAGCTGGCGGGACATCGCCTTCTGCTGATCTGCGTTTGCCTGCCGAAACGTGTCGCCCACCGTCGAGTCGATGAAGTACGCCTTCGTTCCGCTCGATCCGCCGCCCCCACCGAGGTTGCCCACGGACGAGATCTTCCCAGGCAGCGGCACCTCCACCGTCACCCGGTACTTCCCGTCCTCCGTGCGATCCGCCGCGCAGGCCGTGACGAACGCCATGTCGTTGATCTCGCGGCGGTCCCAGCATCCGGAGACGAAGGGCACGAGCGCGAGGGCCAGCATCCCCACCGCCCACTTTCGCGTCTTTGCGCGCATGGTCTCACCCCATCACTGCGGGTTGCCTTCCGGGCGAGGCATCATCTGCTTGTTCATGCGTTTGCGGTTCTGGTGGGCGTACGAAGAAGGCCGATACACCATCTCCCACCAGGGAGGCCGGACAAACAGATCCTTGACCTCCTTGCGCTTGTACGGGGCGAAACCGGAGAGATACGGGACGCCAAACGATCGCAGTTTACACAGGTGCACGGTGACCCACATCACGCCGATGACAAGGCCGAACATGCCAAGCACGGCTCCGAGGAGCATCATGGGAAATCGCAGCAGGCGAATGGCGATGGCGGCGTTGTACCGCGGCACTGTGAATGAGGCAATGCCGGTCAGGGCCACGATGATGACCATCGGCGCCGAGACGATGCCGGCCTCCACCGCCGCCTCCCCGATGACGAGCGCGCCCAGGATGCTGACGGCATGCCCCACCGCCCTCGGAAGGCGGATGCCCGCCTCGCGCAGCGCCTCGAACGTCAGCTCCATGACAAGGGCTTCGATGATAGCCGGAAACGGAATGCTCTCCCGGGCCGCCGCAATGCTGATGACGAGATTGGTGGGCAGCATGTCCTGGTGATACGTGGTCACCGCGATGTACATGGCCGGGAGAAACAGTGCGATGAACAGCGACACATAGCGCAGCACGCGCACCAGATACACCAGAAAGAATCGCTCATAGTAGTCTTCGCTCGCCTGCAAAAACTGCCACCACGTCACCGGGGCCACCAGCGCAAACGGCGTCCCGTTCGTGAGAATGGCGAACCGGCCCTCGAGAAGCTGCGCCGCGACGGTGTCCGGCCGCTCCGAGTACTGAAACTGGGGGAACGGCGACAGCGGCTGATCCTCGATGAGCTCCTCCAGGTATCCACTCTCGAGAACGCCATCGATCTCGATTCCCTCGATTCTGCGCTTGGCCTCCGCAATGACCTGCTCATCAGCCAAGCCCTCGATGTACACCAGCCTGACCTCGGTCTTGGTGTACTTGCCGATGTAATAGGGGACGGACTTCAGCTTCGGCGTGCGCAGTTTCTGCCGCAACAGCGACATATTCAAGGTGATGTCCTCGGTGAACCCCTCGCGCGGCCCGCGGACCACGGACTCGGTTTCCGGCTCCGAGATGGCTCGGCGCGGAGGCGACGTGGTGGTGAGCGAGATGGCGGCGTCAAATCCGTCGACGAACAGCACAGCACGGCCCAGGACAATGGCGTCCACCACGTCGTCGATGGTCCGCACCACATCCGCCCGCGCCACCGGAAGCGACCGCCCTGCCAACTGCTTCGGGTCGTAATCTCCCACGACGTGAGGATGAAAGGCCGTCAAAAGCGGCACCAGCGCCTCATCGCTCAGCTCGTCGAGCGCCACCATGCCCGTGAAATAGACGAGCGCGGCGTGGCGCGAAGCTTCAAGCTCAAGGTGGCGAAACTGGACGTCCGAGCAGCCAGTGAAAAGTTCGTGCAGCACGGCGAGATTGTCCGCCAGTGCCCGATGAAGCCGCTCTTTGGCCGCAGCGCCCCCAGGCTCCGACTGCGCAGACGGAGCGCCCGCGGATGTCCCAGCCCCGCCACGGCCCTGACCCCGGCGGTCCGCCGCCGCCCTCGTCCGGCGCTTCGCCGGAGGAGTCGCGTCCGGCGCTCCGCCAGCGGGCGCACCGCTCGCCTGTTCTCCGCCCGACTGCGCATCATTCCCCTGTTCGGCGCCCGGCTGGACGTGATTCCCTTGTTCGGCGTCCGGCGGGAATGCGCTCCCTTGCGGTCGCTGCCGCGGGCGGATGCGCACACCATTTTTCACCTCCATCACCTCCTAGCATATATTATGGAATTTAACACCATCTCATGCCAAAAAAAGATGGCCGGGCGCTGCCCGACCACGTCCTATCATCATTGCCCAAACGGGTTCGTCGAATTGAACGGATTCGGAAAGATGCTTCCTCCTCCCGAGCTGAACGGGTTCTGCGACGATTGGTTCGAAGAACTGCCGCTCTCCGTCGTGTTGGGCGACTGTTCCTCGCCAATCTTGATCTGAAGGGTCAGCTTCCTGTCCCCGCGGTACACCACAATGGGCACGGTCTGACCGGGCTTCAGCGTGAACAGTTCTGTACGAAGATCCGCGATGGACTGCACGGTCTTGCCGTTGAGGCCGATGATCACGTCGCCCTGCTGCAGGCCTGCGCGCTTGGCGTTCGCCGAATCCACCGACTCGATGTACACGCCGTAATCCACAGGAATGTTGTTTGGCAGGTAACCGCTCGGGATGCTGGACAAGTCGATGCCTTCGATGCCGAGCGCCGGGTGCACCGCGTGGCCCGTCTTGATGATCTGGAACGCGATGTTCAGCACTTCGTTCGACGGAATCGCAAAGCCCATGCCCTCGAAGTTGGGCGCCACGATCTTGCTACAGTTGATGCCCACCACCTGCCCGGTCGCATTCAACAAGGGCCCGCCGCTGTTGCCGGGGTTGATGGCCGCGTCCGTCTGGATGACAGGCTGATAGTCGAGCACCGCGTCCGACGTCGGGTCCTCGACCGGCATCATCCGCTGATCGCCGCTGATGATCCCGGCCGTCACCGTGTCGGCAAAGTCCAGTCCCATCGGCGTGCCGATGGCAATCGCGGGCTCACCAACCTGGACGTCGTCCGAGTTCGCGAATTGGGCCGGTTGAATGCCCGGGAACGTCGACGCGGGCACGCGCAGGACCGCGAGGTCCGTGTATGGGTCCGTGCCCACCACCGTGGCGTTGACGCGCTTGTTCGTCATGAGCACGATTTGCACTTTCGATCCGCCCTGCACCACGTGGTTGTTGGTGACAATGTACGCATTGTCGCCGCTTTTGTAAAAGTAGACGCCCGAGCCGATGTCCGACTCCTGGGTCTGCGACTGCTGCGTGAAGAAGTTGCTGGTGGTGGTGTAGTTCACCACGGCCACGACGTCAGGTTCGACCTTCTTCACGACCTGTGTGATGTCGTCGTTGATGTTCACGTTCACCGACATCGGCTTGGTGGCCGAAGAAGGCGGCACGGTGCCGTTGGTCGTGTTGAGCGACAGATTTTCGTTTCGCGTCGCGGCGACGACGCCGAGCGTCGCGCCTGCCCCGACGAGCGCCGAAACCACCACGGTCACAATCCAGCGCAGCGTCCCACCGGGTTCGTAGAAGAAGCCGCTGTCCGAGCGCGGACGATAGAAGCGCATGCACGATCACCCTTTATCCAGGTCTTGACCTTTTCTGCGCTTAGTATGCTTCTCCAACCTTGAAACCGCATCGAAAGCTTGAACAGCGCGGATTCCCGCGTCTGCACCATCGGTCCCTGCCCTGCGCCCTCACGTCCATCCGTCCTCGCGCGCAGCCGCGGCCGCCATTTCTCCACTGCGAACGGCCCCCTCCAGGCAGGCTGGCCATCCCGTGTCCACCCAGTCGCCAGCGAGGTACAGGCCCCTGAGGCGGGATCGCACACCTGGGCGGCTGAGCCCTAGCCCCGGCTCCGCGAGAAACGTCGCCTTCGGCTGCCAGATCACCTTGCGCCAGCGTGCACCCACTTCCCTCGCGGCGGGAAACATCTCGACCACCGCCGCCTCGACTTCCCGGGCGATCTCGTCCGCGTCCCACGCCCGATACGCGTCCGCGGCCGAAATGGAGATGGACAAAAGGCGCCCGTCGAGTTCGGCATCGCCCAGAAGACGGCCGCGGTTGAAGGCGAACATGCCGCCCATCGCGAACGAGGCCGCGACGTCCGACTCCATGACGGCGTGCGGATACTCGAGGTACACGTTCAAAATCGGGCTGTAGCGCGCACGCGCGAACCACGCCGCCCGGTCGATGGCGCCGTCGGGAAGGACGGACCGCGCCTGATCGTGTGGCACGGCGAGGATGACGCAACGTGCGTCGAGCGACGATCCGTCCGCCAGCCGCACGCTCCTCACGCCGGCTTCGTCCGCGACGATTCCGACCGCGCGGCCGCGCCGCACCTCGACCCCGCGCGCTTGCAGGGACGCCACGGCTTCCGCGGCGAGATCACCAAGCGGGCGCGTGAAGAGGCCGAGCCGGCTCGGCTCGGGGCCGCGCAAAAAGCCTATCTGGAACGATTCGACGGCGAGCCCGGCGGAGATATCGTCCGCGTGGCCGTTCAGGATGGCGGTGCCGACGAGATCCCAGACGAGGCGGATGACCTCGTCCGTCTGTCCGTGGCGCTCGAGAAAAGCGCGGAACGAATGCATGTCGAGATCGCCAGGCCGGGCGGCGAGCATGGCGAACGCGGCCTGAGCGATGCGCAGGCGCCCGTCGAGTGAGACGTGCGCGTACCGGAGGAGCGATGGCACGAGGTGAAGCGGTCCGGGGAGCCTGCGGCTCTCGATGGAACAGAAGCGCCCGTTGGCGTACACCGGGATGGACAGGAGCGACTGAAAGCGGACGCCCGGCTGGCGGGTCAATTGATGCAAGAGGTGCGTGAAGGCCGTGCAGCAGCCGAGCAGCACGTGCTGGCCATTGTCCAACACGTGGCCCGACTCCCGGTCGACAAAGGAAAAGGCGCGGCCGCCCACGTGCGGCGCGCGCTCCAAGAGCAGGACACGTTCCCCTGGCACACCGGCGCAAAGCAAGTGGTGGACGGCGCTCACGCCCGCAAAACCTGCGCCTACGACGATGATCCGATCGCGCGCTTGTTCCATAGGACCCCCCACACCAGCCTCAATTTCTGCGATCCGCTGAGCGAGATGCGCTCATCGAAGACCCGAAAGCCGCGCGCCTCAATCTTGTCCAAGAGGCGCCGGTACATCACATACAGCATGCTCAGGCAGCGGAGGCTGTCGGGCTCCACGAGCGAGAACAGCCCCGCGGCGCGCGCGTAGTACGCTTTTGCGCGCTCGGCCTGCGCGCGCATGAGGGCGAAAAAGGCGGGCGTCGTGCGCCGAGCGGCGAGATCGGCCTGGGAGTAGCCGAACCGCTCCATTTCCTCTTCGGGCAGATACACGCGGTCGCGCGCGAGGTCTTCGGCGAGATCGCGCAGAATGTTGGTGATTTGCAGCGCGCGGCCCATGTCCCGGGCGAGGTCGAGCGCGCGCGGGTCGCGAAAGCCGAAGATGTGCACGCACATGAGTCCGACGGTGCCGGCCACGTCGTCGCAGTAGGCGTCGAGATCGGCCTGGGACTTGAGGCGCACAGGCGCCATATCGACCCGCATGCCGCGGATGAGATGGGCGAACGGCTCCTGCGGGATGCCGTAGCGCCGCACGGCGTCTCCGAGCGCCAGGACGACGGGATGGGACGACGCGAGGTAGTCGTCGGCGTAGGCGGCCTGGTAGATGCGCTCGGCGGTGGCGAGGTGGGAGGCGGCGTCGGCGCCGGTGTGATCGTCCACGGCGTCGTCGCAGAGACGGCTCCACGCGTAGATGGCGTACATGGCGCGGCGCTTGGCGGGCGGCAGCATGCGCATGCCGTAGTAAAACGAGCTGCCAGCTTCGCGCGTTTGCCGCGCGCAGTATTCGTAGGCTGAAGCCAGATTCATGCCGACCCTCCTTCACCATTCGCGCCGCCGGCGAGCACCGAAAGCGCGATGCGGAGCTTTTGCCTGCCCGAGACCACGGGTCTGCCGGCAAACGGATTGTGGTCCTGGCGGCGAATGGCCGCGAGAATGGCCTCACCGCCCAGGCGATACAGCTTCAGCTGCCGAGCCAGGCGCGGTGGAACGAGGGATTCGAGCCTGCGGCCCTCGTCGAACAGCGCCTGGGCGCGATCCACCTCGAGCGCGATGCAGCGGCGCACGCCGTCCGTCGCCCGCCGGGCGCGAATGTCGTCCAGCGTCGCGCCGAACTGCTCGAGGTCCGCGCGCGGGACGTAGATGCGGTCGAGGGCGAGATCGCGATCGATGTCCTGCATGTGGTTGGCGACCTGCAGCGCCGTGCACGTGGCGTCGGACAGGCGCGCGCGCTCGTCGTCCAGGCAGCCGAAGATGCCGAGCACGAGCCGGCCGACGGGATCGGCCGAATAGCGGCAGTAGTCGCGAAGATCCTCCCAGGTCTCGTACGTGTGCTTGCGCTGATCCCGCCGGTTGGCCTCGATGAGGCGGAGAAACGGCTCCATGGGCAGGTTGCAGGTGTCGATGGTGAACTGAAGGGCGCGGAACGCGGGCGTGGTGGCCTCGCCCGCAAACGCGCGCCGCAGCTCCTCCTCGTAGGCGTCGAGGGCCGCCATGCGGTCTCCCGCGTATTCGTCGCCGAGATCGTCCACGCCGCGACAAAAGGCATAAACCGAATAAAAGTGCGGACGAAGATGGCGCGGCACGAACAGCGACACCACCGAGAAGTTTTCGTAGTGGCTTCGCGTGAGCCGGCGGCAGACCTCGAAATCGCCTCGGAGTTCGACTGGCACAGATCCCATCGCAACCCTCACCTGCGCTCGATGGCTTGCTTGTAGCGGCCGAGCGCGAGCGTCGGAAATACGTGACGGTACATCGTGTAGCCGAGGTAGAAATCCCCCGGGAAGCCCGTGCCGGTGTAGTACGGCTCATCCCAGCCGCCGTCCGGGCGCTGCGTCTCCACGAGGTATTGTACGCCGCGGCGCGCGGCCTCGGAATCCGCCCTGCCGCCCGCGATGAGCGCCATGAGCGCCCACGCCGTCTGCGATGGGGTGCTCGCGCCCTTGCCCGCGTACGCCGGGTCCTCGTACGAGCGGCAGTCCTCGCCCCAGCCGCCGTCCGGGTTCTGATGCTGCTCCACCCAATCGAGCGCCTTTTGAATGTACGGCTCGCGCATGTCGATCCCGACCGCCTTCAGCGCCGACACCACCGCGCCCGTGCCGTAGATGTAGTTGACGCCCCAGCGACCGAACCAGCTGCCGTCCGGCTTCTGCTCCCGCTTGAGGTACGCCACCGCGCGCTGGATCACCTTCCAGGCGTCGTCGTAGCCGAAGCTGCCGAAACACTCGAGCACGTGGGCGGTGACGTCTTCCGACGGCGGATCGGTCACTTCGCCGAAGTCGCAGAACGGGATGTGGTTCGGGAGATCGCTCGTGTTGTCGACGTCGTATGCGCCCCAGCCGCCGTTCGAGCTCTGCATGCCGACAATCCAGCGGAATCCCTTCGTCATGGCGTCTCGCCTGCGGCGCTCGTCCGGGAGTCGCAGCGTGTTGAGCGCCCAGATGACGACGGCCGTGTCGTCCACGTCCGGATAGTACACGTTGTCGAACTGGAACGCGAAGCCGCCCGGGTTGAGGTTCGGGCGCTTCACCACCCAATCGCCCGGCACGGTGATCTGCCGGTCCAACAGCCATTCGCCCGCCTTGACCAACCGGTCGTGATCGGCCGGAAGCCCCGCAGCGCGCAGCGCGAGTACGGCGAGACCCGTGTCCCACACGGGCGAGATGGAAGCCTGAAACATCCATCCGCCGTAATCCAGTTCCACGCCGTACAGTTCGAGACCTTCCCAGCCCTTGATGAACGCCGGATGCTGCGTCATGTCGAGGATCTTGAGCGCAATGAGCGCGTAAAACCAAGGCGGCTGAATCCCGCCCCAGCTGCCGTCGCCGGCCTGGCGCTCCAGCAGCCAGTCCAGGGCCCGAATCTCGGCGGCGCGGCGGAACGGGTGCACGGACAGCTTCTGATACCAGTGCAGCGCGGCGTCGAGCGCGTCGAACATCCGCCCACCGCCGCCCTTGGCCCCGCGCCGGCGCGGCGGCACGTCGGTCTCATACAGCTCGGGCACGCGCGCATGCTCGGGCAGCGGGAACACAGGCTGGCGGCTCATCACGATGGAGAGCGCCACAACCGTTGCCCTGGCCCACGAGCCAAACTCGTAGATGTTGAGCGGCACGCGCTTGCCGAGCAACATGATCTCCGGCGGAACCATGGGCACCTTCGCCCACGGATATTCGCCGACGAGCGCCAGCCACATCCGCGTGAAGACGCGCGACGACTCGATGCCGCCCTGGCTCTGGATGAACCGCAGCGCCTTCTGCATCGGCTCTTCGTCGGGCGCCATGCCAATATACTTGAGCGCCACATACGCCTCGATGGTCGTGTCGAGGTCCGGCGGTCCGCCCGGGTACAAGGCCCATGTCCCGTCCTCGCGCTGTTCGTGCAGGAGATAACGGCGGATTTTCTCCATGCGATCGCAATGGACGCGATCGAGAATGTGGCACAAGAGGACGTACTCCGCTTCCATCGTGACGTTGCTCAGAAGCGGCCCCCACCAGTAGCCTTCGTCCTTTTGGCAGGAGAGGAGATACTCCACCGCGCGGTCCAGCGTCCGCGCGTAGGCCGGCGCTTCCACCAACTGCTCAGCCATCCGACCTCCCCCTTTCACCGTGATGATGGTCCGTCCTGTCACGCCATCCTGGCGCTCCGAAACCATTCAATTGCGCGAAGCAAGGCGTCTTCCACGGGCGACTGCGGCAGCCCAAGCTCCCGCACCGCCTTGGACGCGTCGAAATACATCGGCTCCCTCGCAAGCCGCACCCCGGCCACAGGGGCCCGCGCCGGCCGCTTCATGAGCGGCGCCAGAACCCGCTCGTCGATCACGGCATACGCCATGGCCGCGAAAAATGGGATTCTGAGCCGCGGAGGCTTCCGGCCGGCAATCTCCGCGATGAGCCGGACCAACTCCCCGAAGTGCATGTTCCGATTGCCGAGAATGTACCGCTCGCCCGCGCGTCCCCTCTCATACGCGAGCAGGTGCCCGATGGCCACGTCCTCGACCGCCACAAGGTTCAGCCCCGTCTCCACGTAGCCAGGCATCCTGCCGAGCATGGTATCGAGCACAATGCGGCCCGTCGGCGTCGGCTTCACATCGTACGGGCCGACCGGCGTGGACGGATTGACGATGACCACGTCCATCCCCTCCGCGGCCGCCTGCATGACGAGGCGCTCGGCGAGCACCTTGGTGCGCTTGTACGTGCTCACGACGCGGTCGGGATCGTTGAAGCCGTCCGCTTCGGTCGAGGGCTGGCCGTCGTGTCTCAGCTTGACCGCGGCGGTGGAACTCGTGTAGACGAGCCGCGGGCCACCCGCCTCGCGGACCGCCTCGAGCACGCGGCGCGTCCCCTCGACGTTCGCCGCGTACATGAGCGCGTCATCGCGCGGATCGAGCGAGTAGTGCGCCGCCACGTGAAACACGGCGTCGCAGCCGTCGATCCCGGCGCGCAAGCCTTCGCCGGTGGCGAGATCGCCCTGGATCATCTCCGCGCCGAGCGCCTGAAGGTGCGGGGCGCGGCCGGGATCGCGCACCAATGCGCGCACGCGGTGGCCGTGTTCGATCAGCACCCGGGCGACGTGATAGCCCACAAAGCCGGATCCCCCGGTCACGAACGCCAGCAAGGCCATTCCCTCCCGAAAGCGCGAAGCGTGCGGCGCGCCTGGAGTGCGCGCGCGGGCAGACACAGCGCGCTTCGCCACGTGGACGGCCGCCACGAGGCGAGGGCTTCGCCGGCCTCGTCCAGCACCACGCGGACGACGACAAACGGAATGCCCGCCTCGCGGGCCACGCGTGCCCACGCGAACGTCTCCTGATCGACCGCCGACGCCTCGGACCGGCGGGCCAGTTCGCGCTTGTCCGCCGGCGTGGAGGCGATGCGCTCGACCGACACGATGCGACCGCCGATCTGCGCCGATCCGCCGTGGGCATCGGCGAAGCGCCGGGCGAGTTCGCACAGCCGCTCGTCGAGGGCAAGCGGCGCGCGGGAGCCGTCCGGCGTCACCGCCTCCGCCGGCAGGACGAGATCGCCAAGGCGAAGCGCGGCATCAAGCGCGCCGCACACCCCTGTGCCGACAATGAGCGCTGGTCGCTCCGCCCGGACGAGCCGCGCGAGCCCATCCGCTGCGCGAACCGGCCCCACGCCCGTCGAAGCGACGCGCCAGCCGGGGCGGCGCGCCAGATAGTCAAACGCCGCGCGCTCAAACCCGAGCGCGGTGACGACGAGCAGGCTCACGAGGCGAAGAACCACCGAACCAGGCGCCAGGTGTCGCTCGGCGTGAGGGCCTTGAGCGCCGCCATCTCGTAGCCCGAGTGCATCATGCAGCTCGCACAGCGGGGATTCTCGCCGTAGCCGAACTCGTCCCAGTTGGTCTTCTCCATCATCTCCTGGAACGTGTCGTAGTGCTCATCCGTCAACAGGTAGCAGGGGCCTTTCCAGCCCTTCGGGTTGCGGTTCGGCATTGCCCACGGCGTGCAGCGCAATTCCCGCTTGCCCTGCAGGAAGTCGAAGTAGATGGGCGTGTCGTAAAAGCGGATGCGATCCCCGCAGCGCGCCATGATGTCCTGGACGAGCTGGTGCACTTCCTTGCGGTGCAGAAAAATGTCGCTGTTCGACGGATCCACCTCTTCGTACGTGAACGCCGGCGACACGATGCAGTTGTCGACGCCCATGTCCATGAGCTCCAACAGGAGCTCTGCCGTATCCTGGGCACTCGCGCCCTTGTAAAGCGTGGTGTTGGTTGCGACGCGGAATCCGCGCTCCTTCGCCGCTTTGATGCCCTTCATCACGATGTCGAAGACGCCCTTGCGCTCCACCATCTTGTCGTGGTGTTCGCGCTTGCCGTCGAGATGGAACACAAAGGTGAAGTTTGGGTGAGGTTTCAGCTTGTCGAGGACCCGATGCAGCAGAATGCCGTTGGTGCAAAGCATGACGAGCTTCCGCCGCTCCAGCATGCCGTTGACAATCTCGACAATCTCCGGGTGCACGAGCGGCTCGCCGCCCGCGATGGACACGGCGGGCGCACCACATTCGTCGATGGCCTTGAAGCAGTCCTCTGCGGTCATCCGCATCTTGAGGACGTCCGGGCTCTGCCGGATCTTCCCGCATCCCGTGCAGGTCAGGTTGCACAGCTCCGTCGGCTCGAGCATGAGGACCATCGGATACCGCTTGATTCCCTTGACTCGGTTTTTCGCCAGGTACTTCACCATGTCGACCGTTGCGGAGAACGACTGTCGCGCCATGCCAATCCCTCCTCCTCAATCCGATTCGACACATGAATACGTAGAAAAAAGGCCATCTAAAGGAAAGGATATCCCTGGTTTGACGCGATCGCAAATGGCCTCACAAGGCGCTTGCGCCTCAGGTCACGCGCCCCCGCGCGTCCACCCACGCTTTCAGCCCCCGCGCCTCGAGCCATTCCCTCAGCCATCCCAGGACGACGACGGGCTTGCCGCGCAAGTCGGAGAAATTGCGGCAGCCTGTGAGCACGAGCAGGGCGCGCAGCCCGAAGTGCATCTCTTCGATAAAACGATTTAGTTGCTCTTCTACGTTGGGCTGCGTCACCAGGCGGACGAGCGGCCCCGCGATGCCGACCGCGCTCGCGCCAAGCGCCATGGCCTTCGCGACGTCGAGCGCCGTGCGAATGCCCCCGGAGGCAATGACGTCCGCACGGTCCCCGAGCACCGCCTTCACTTCGCAGAGCGATGCGGCCGTCGGCAGCCCCCATTGGTGCCAGAATTCGTCGATCTCGGCGCCCCGTCGCCAAGCCTCGACCGCAATGAAGTTCGTCCCGCCAAGGCCGCCCACGTCGATGGCGCGCGCGCCGGCGTCCGCAAACCGGACGGCATCCTCCGCCGAGATGCCTTGCCCCACTTCCTTGGCAATGACGGGCACACCCACGCCCTGTGCAACCTCCGCGAGCGCAGGGAGCGCCCCTCGAAAGTCGCGATCTCCCTCCGCCATGAACAGCTCCTGCGCAGCATTGAAATGGACCTGAAGAAGATCTGCCCGCACCAGCTCGACGGCCTTCCGCGCGCGCTCCACCCCGGTGCCCATGCCCACGTTGGCGATCACGACGCCGTCCTGATGGATCTCCCGCACGACGCGGTACGTGTAGGCCACCTCCGGCGAGGAAAGACCAGCTGAAGCGGAGCCAAGCGCCATGGCCAGGCCAAAGCGCTTTGCAGCCTGTGCGAGCTTACGATTGATGTCATACACCTCGTCGGCGCCGCCCGTCATCGCGTTGATGATGATCGGGGATTCCAGGCGCTTGCCGCAGAGTTCGGTGGCCAGGGACACGTCGCCCCAGGCCACCTCCGGCGCGGAGCAGGGCAAGAGCGAAACGCACTCAAAACCGTTCGAGACGCCCGCCGGATCGCCGAGCGATTGAACGGCGTGCACGTGCTCGACCTTGCGCCGCTGCCGGACGTCGCGCGTCAACGTCATACGGCCTCCCTCTTTCCGTCCGCCAGCCCGCCTGTCGTCACGTGCCAACCCGATTCAGCGCTTGCGGCACCTGACCGGATTGGCGCGCGAGTTCCAGCGCGTCCTCCACAATTCCGTCCGCGTCCAGGCCCAGCCGATGCAGAACTTCGTCGCGCCCGCCGTGCTCGATAAACTGATCCGGCACGCCTTTTCGGCGCATCGGCACCATGGCGCCGCGGTCGGCCAGCAGCTCGGCCACAGCCGATCCCATCCCGCCGGCGAGCGACGCCTCCTCCACGGTGAGGATGGGCTTGCCCGCCTTCGCCAGACTGAGCAACAGCTCCTCGTCGAGCGGCTTCACGAAGCGCAGGTTCACGACCGTCGCCTCGATCTGGTGCTTGGCAGCGAGGCGTTCCGCGGCCTTCATCGCCTCGGCCACCATCGTCCCCAGCGCCACGATGGTGAGATGACGGCCTTCGCGCAGCACCTCGGCTTTCCCCCAGGGCAGCGCGTGCAGGGGTTCGTCCATCGGCACGCCGACGCCGTCCGCGCGCGGGTACCGCACGGCCACCGGCCCGTCGTGCTGCGCGGCGGTGAACAGCATGTGGCGAAGTTCGTTCTCGTCCTTCGGCATCATGATGGACATGTTCGGCACCGTGCGCAGGTAGGCGACGTCGAAGACGCCCTGGTGCGTCTCTCCGTCCGGCCCGACGATCCCGGCGCGATCGACCGCAAACACGACAGGAAGGTTCTGAATGCAGATGTCGTGGATGGTCTGATCGTATGCTCGCTGCAGGAACGTGGAGTAGACGGCGAAGATCGGCCGCTTGCCTGCTGCCGCAAGCCCCGCGCAAAACGTCGCCGCGTGCTGCTCCGCGATGCCGACGTCGAACGTGCGCGTCGGAAACTCCTTCTGGAACTTCACGAGACCGCTGCCCGACAGCATGGCGGGCGTGACGACGACCAGCCGCTCGTCCCTTCTCGCCATCTCCGCGACCGTCTGCGCAAACACGCTGGTGTAAGAGGGCGCCTGATTCGGCTTGGCCGCGCTCGGCCACGCGTGCCACTTGTCCTCCGAGTTCTCCGCTTGCGGATACCCCTTGCCCTTCTCCGTGAGGACGTGGAGCAGAATCGGGCCTTCGAGTTCCTTCACCCGCTCCAGGACCGGAATGAGCTGGCGCAGATCGTGCCCATCGATGGGCCCGATGTACTTGAAGCCGAAGCCCTCAAACGGCGTGATGGGCAGGATCATGTGCCGCGCCGCCTCCATGGCGCGATCCAGCACCTTCGTCACCTTCTGGCCAACGTTGCTCAGGTGGCTCAGAAGGTGGTCGATGTCCTGCTTGGCGCGCGCGTAGTTCGGATCGGACCGAAGCCGGGTGAGGTACTTCGACACCGCGCCGACGTTATTGGAGATGGACATCTCATTGTCGTTCAAAATGACGATGAGATCGGTGCCGAGATCGCCCGCGTGGTTCATGGCCTCCATCGCCATGCCCCCCGTGAGCGCCCCATCACCGATCACGGCGATGACGTGGTAATCCTCGTTGCGCAGATCCCGCGCGACGGCCATGCCGAGAGCTGCCGAGATGCTCGTGGACGAGTGGCCCGCCCCAAATGGGTCATGCTCGCTCTCGGACCGCTTCAGGAATCCTGCCAAGCCGCCCAGTTTGCGCAGCGTCGGGAACATGTCCTTGCGGCCCGTGAGGATCTTGTGCACGTATCCCTGATGGCCGACGTCCCAGATGATCTTGTCTCGAGGGCTGTCAAACACGCGGTGCAGCGCGATGGTCAGTTCCACGACGCCCATGTTGGCGCCAAAATGCCCGCCGGTCCTCGAAATCGACGTGACGAGAAAGTCGCGAATTTCCTGAGCCAACGTCACCAACTGCGACTCGCTGAGCTTTTTCAGGTCTTTTGGGTCGTGAATGGAATCGAGTAACGTAGTCAACACCTCGATTACACCAGAGTGTGAAACTGACGCCTCCGCCTCAGGACGTTTTGCACAGGCAAATCCGCGCGCTCACACCCCCTCATCTTCAATGGGTTCCGCATCATGAATTTATAAAGCCTGATCTTATCTGAAAGCGTACCAAAGTCAGGTGTGGAACTGCAATTGCGCTGCGGAACTTTTCGTGGTACCAAACAAGCAATTTGGAACACTTCGTCCGACCTGCCTGTGTGAGGCGGCGCGCACACCCGGTGCAGAAGCCCTCGATGTTGTATATGCAGGCGCGGACGAGCGCATGCGCCGCCGAGGCAATCAAAGGTGAATCAGCCTTAACAGCGCAAATCCGCCGTACGAGATGGCGAATGCAGACCCCACCATGCCCATGACGACGGCTGCAAGCACTCGCAGCGGGCTCCACCGCAAGATGTTGCCGATCGCGAGGCACGCGTACGCTCCGAGCAATGGACACAGAGGCGCCAGGACCCAGACGCCGAACTTTCCGTATTTGCGCGAGAGCGCCTCGGCTTTTTCCATCCGCCTGCGCAAAAAGCGAAACCTATGCATCATCTGCCGAAACCCCACCATGAGGATGGGGACGGCAATCATGTTGGCGAGGATCGAGATGCCCGCGCCTGTCGGCGGATCGAACCCGAGCGGAATGCTGGCCGCCGCCGCGGGCTGCGCCTCCAGCACGATGGACGTGCCGATGAGCGATAGTGTCGGCCAGACGCGGCCTTGGCTGAATCCCAGCGCAAGACTTCCGGCAAAAAAGAGAAAGGAGGTCAGGGCGCCGTAGAGCATGAGTCGCCAGAACGGGAGCCGAGCCACCATGGAGGTCAACGAACGCGTCAAGCTTTCACACCTCCCAGGCGTGATCGGGCGAGGAGACGTCTTGCAGCGCAGAGGATGCGACGCGACAAGCGCGGAAGACCGAGAGGAGGAACCGATGCGCCTTCTGCGTGCATTGTACCTCAAACGCCCATCGAGCGATCCGGCTTGGTCCATTTGCATGTGTACGGCGCTCGCCCCGCGTCCATGCGCAAACACACCCCGGGCCGGATCCTCAAAATTTGATGAAATTTTGAGGATTCCCCTCGTATGTTGGAACTGCAGGACTCGCGACCAGTGGAAGGTCCGCGCCTGTGCCACATGAGACGCCGGGTGATGATGACGTGCGCACCGCGAAGAAAACGCTTCACCTGCTGGCTTCTGAGAATTCCGAGAAACCCTTGTGCTGCAAAATCGCTCTGGTGGCGTGTGCTTCCGCGGCAGCCGCTTCCGCAAGCCTTACGATACTGGAAGTCTCCTCAGGAGATCATCCTTCATCGCAAGCTCCAGGCGCCCGCTCCCGCGCGGCCTCGGTTCATTCCGTCCTTTCGACGGACGCATCGCCGCGCGGCCCGGGTGGCGCCCTTTCCGTCGCGGACCTCGGGTGGGCAACCCTGAATTGGTCGGGCTACGCGCTCACTGCAGGGCACTATTGGGACATCTCGGGCAGTTGGGTCGTCCCTGCAGTCAATCCCTCGGGTAAGAACTCCTACTCCTCGACGTGGATCGGCATTGATGGATTCAGCAACAACGACCTGATTCAGGTGGGCACAGAGCAGAACTACGTTGACGGACACCCTCAGTATTTCGCCTGGTGGGAAATACGCCCCATTCACCCCACCGAAATCATCATCCCAAGCATGGCCATCGCGCCGGGCGACGCCATGTACGCGCGCATTCACCGCGGCACCCGCGGCAGGTGGGTCATCACGCTCGACGACCTCTCGCAGAACGAGCAATTCACCCTCGCGCAGCCATATCAAGGCCCAGGGGCATCGGCGGAATGGATCCAGGAGGCCCCTGAGATTCGCGGCCGCGTGTCGGCGCTCGCGAATTACGGGACTCTGACCTTTGTCCCGGAGACGGTCAACGGGCGCGCACCCCGCCTCACGCCTTCCGAAGGCGGATACATGGTGGACGACAACCTCATCATGTCCGTGCCCTCGAGCCCAAACCCAGAGACGGGAGGTTTCGAGGTGTTTTACGTCGCCCCTGCGTCTCATCGCGAGCAGACATTGCTCAGCTCGCCCGGCGTGTGGCCACCTCCCGCGCCTCGCCTGGAACCGTGAGGATGGAGCAGCAAAGGCGCTCCGCCAGGGGCGCACCTGAATGCCCTGACGCGCCTGCCTCCAGCTTTCGAAACAAGTTCGAGGCGGATCGGATACAATGTGGTGAGTTGCGAGAGACACAAGGGGGCAAGGTGCTCGTGGGGAAGCGTTATTTGGACGAGATCGACTTGATGCGGGCGTTTGTCATTCTCGGCGTGCTCACCGTGCACACGCTGTCCTTTTTTAATGTGCTCAACAGCGATGGCACGCCAGGCTTTTACACGCTCGGCGCGCTCATCACGGCGACGCACTTCACCCGCGAGACGTTCATGTTTGTCACGGGCCTCGTGCTCTTCACCACGTATCTTCAGCAGGACCCGTTCCATCCGCTTCCTTTCTGGCGCAAGCGATTCCAACTCATCGTGATTCCATACGTGGTTTGGACCCTCGCCTACATCGCGTTCGTCGCGCTGTTGACGCCAGGATTCTCATGGACATGGTCCAACTTGGTCCCTGCCATCATCCACAACCTTCTCACCGGAAACATGTTCTTCCTGTATTTTCTCGTGGTCTCCATGCAGCTCTACCTGATCTTCCCGCTCCTGCTTCACGGTGTTCGCAAGGCGACCAAGTATCACGTTCATATTCTTGTGGCGAGCTTTGTACTCGAAATCTGCCTCATGTGGCTCAACCAAAACGTGTTCGACACCCTCACGCCCAACGGTTGGCCCAAGTGGCTGTACGACCTGTACACGTACCGAGATCGAAATCTGCTGATGTACCAGTTCTGGTTCGTCGCGGGCGGCGTCTTGGCGTGCCACTATGATCAGGTGGCAGCGTGGATGGAACGCCACCGCAAGGCGCTCTTTGTCACACTTGCCGCTTCGCTCGGCATCCTGTTCGGACACTATTTCCTGGAGCGATTGGTTCTGCACGACGGCGAGGACGACGCCGAACTCGTCCTGCAACCCATCATGGTCCCGTACAGCCTCATGGTGACCTGCGCCTTTTGGTACGCGGGCATGGCATGGTCCAAGCGCAAGGATCTGCCCGGATGGCGAGCCTTCTCGCGGTTCGTGCGCGTGGCTTCCCAGACCTCGTTCGGCATCTACCTCATTCAACCGTTTCCGCTGTACGCGATGGAGGTCGTGATGGACGATCTCGACGGCCGAGGCATTCCCATGTGGCTTCACTACGCGCTGTTGCCCGTCGCCGTCTTGTTCAGCTACTTCTCCTCGATGCTCGCCGCGTACATCCTGATGAAGATCCCGGTGGTGTCCTACGTGGTGGGCCGCAGAGCCCATATCCGCCGCCATAGGAGCGAGGCCGTCCGCCAGGCCGCCTGATGGACGAGGGGCGCATCACGCGCGCCCCTTCTCCACCACCGCCTTCAGCGTCACGTAGTCTGTCTTCCCGCTGCCGAGGAGCGGGAATTCCTCGATGACCCTTATCTCCGCCGGCACGTGCATGCGCGAGTAGCCCATGCGATCGACGAGATCGCGGATGGGCGCGAGCGTCAGACCCTTATGGGTGGTGACGAGCACGATGCGCTCCCCGCGCGCCGGATCCGGAATGGAGACGGCTGCAAAGGCCGGATCGCCATACGCGCGCGCCGCCAGTTGCTCCACCAGGTTGAGTGAGATCATCTCGCCCGCGATTTTCGCAAACCGCTTGAGCCGGCCCACAATGGTCACGAAGCCGTCCTCGTCCACGTCGACGACGTCCCCCGTGTTGTACCAGCCCGTCTGTTCCACGAAGCCCTCCCCGTGAACCAAATAGCCCTTCATCACGTTGGGCCCCTGCACGTGCAACAGTCCCCCTTGCTCGATCCCGTCGACGGGCTCCAGCCGATAGCGAATGCCCGGCAAGAACCGCCCGACCGACGCCTGCTTGTGGTTGATGGGGGTGTCCAGGGACATGATGGGCGAGGTCTCGGTGGCGCCGTAGCCCTGCATGATCTGAAGCCCAAACTTCTGGAGCCACGCCTGCTCCACCTCCGGCTTGAGCCGTTCCGCGCCAGCCACGGCGTAGCGGAGATGCGCAAACTGCTCAGGCGTCGCGTTCTGCCCGTACTTCTCGAGGAACGACGACGTGCCAAACAGGATGGTCGACTGCTCCTGCCCACAGATCTCGGGGATACGCTTATAGTGAAGCGGCGACGGATACAGATAGACCTGGATGCCTGCGATGAGTGGAAGCAGCGCCCCCGCCGTCAGCCCGAACGAGTGAAACATCGGCATCGCGTTCAGCATGCGGTCTTCGGTGCCAAAATCGATCACGGACCTGGTCTGTTGGACGTTGGCGTAGATGTTCCCGTGCGAGAGCATCACTCCGCGCGGGCGATACTCGCTTCCCGAGGTGAAGAGGATAATCTCGTTGGATCCGGGATGCGCCGGGCGCTTGCGGCGGAACGCCCACAAACCGGCGAGCTTCGCGCCAAGCCCAATCTGCTTGCGCACGTCCTCCATGTAATGGAGCTTGTACCTCGCCGTGAGCGCCTGCTCCAGCTCCTGCAGTTGCCCCTTCTCGATGAACTCGCGGGACGTCAGGATGGTATCGACACCCGCGGTCTCACACGCGTCGACGACCGTCTGCACCCCGCTCGAGTAGTTGAGCATCACCGGAGTGAGCCCTGCGTAAAACATCGCGAACAGGACCACGACGTGGCCCACCGAGTTCGGGAGCATGACCCCGACGCGTTGGCGCTGAATCGTCCGGCGAAGCGCGGTGCCGAGCACGTAGCTTTGGAGCAGCACGTCGCGATACCGCGCGCTGCCCATCATGTCCTTGACGATGACGCGATCGTCCCCGTAATACGACGCGGACTGCACCAGCTCGTCGAACAGGTTGACCGACGCCGCAGCGCGAGGCCCCATGTAACTTTGGAGCAGAAAGTCCTGCAGGGTGTCGAGCGCCGAGCGCGGGTCGTCGAACGGAAGCGGGTGTTCCTCGTCGATGACGAGCGAATGACCGTACACAGGAATGACCGGGATACGGCGCTCCGTCGCGTAGCGGGCGACAGCCTGAAATCCCCGCTGATCCGTGTCCAGCGCGACGAGCACCGCACCCGTGGACAGCGCCTCCATGAGCGGCTTAAGCGTGATGGGCCTCTCCGCGTCGATCACGCCGATCCGCCGCGTCCCGAGGGCTGCCCCGTACCGCTCCTGCACCTTGGCGTTTGCGAATACCGGCACACTCGCCGGAAAGAGCGCAAGCGTCTCGTGGAACCGCGTGTAGAGAGTGACGTTCAGAAGATAGATGGAGGGCGTTTCCCATCGTTCATCAGAAGATAACGCTTTCATAGTCATCTCCTATCACATCGCAAATCGGGCACTTGTGGCACCAGTGTAGCACGGCTCGCGTCATTCGGATACGCCCATTTATGGTATGCTTGAGCGGACGAACATTTCTGACGAGTGGGAGAGGTCCTTGATGAAGTTCTCCGAGATCAAGTATCAGCGGCCGGATTTGGCGGCGCTGAAACACGACGTCCAGCGGCTCATCGACGAATTCGAGGCTTCCACCACGCCGGAAGCCGCGCTCGACGCACTGCAGGAAGTGAATCGACTGCGCATGGACTTCCAGACCATGTTTGAACTCGCGTACATCCGCAATTCCTTGGACACGCGGGACGAGTTTTACCGGGCGGAGAAAGCGTTTTTTGACGAGGCATCTCCGGAGATGGAAGCGCTCGAGACTCGGCTCCGCAGGGCGCTCATCGCCTCGCCCCATCGCAAGGCGCTGGAGGAGCGCCTCGGCGGTCAGTGGTTCCGGCTCGCGGAGGTGCAGACGAGATCGTTCGGCGATGAAATCGTGGAAGACATGCAGCAGGTCAACGCGCGCGTGACGGATTACAACCAACTCGTGGCGAGCGCCCGCATTCCGTTCGGCGGCGAGACGTACAACCTGAGCCAGATGGGGAAGTTCACGGAATCGCCCGACCGCGAGACCCGGCAAAACGCCGTGCGCGCGATGTTCGGCTTTTTCGCGGAGCACGGCGATGCGTTCGACGAGATGTACGACGATCTCGTCCGCATGCGCACGGCCATGGCACAGAAGCTTGGATACGAAAACTTTGTGCAGATGGGCTACGATCGCATGAACCGCACGGACTACGGCCCGCAGGAAACGGCGGCGTTCCGCGAGGCCATTCGGAAACACATCGTGCCACTCGCCGCCGAGATTCGCGACAAACAGCGCGAACGCCTCGGCCTATCGTCCCTGCGCATCTACGACACCAACCTCTGGTATCGGGATGGCAACGCCAAACCGAAGGGCGATCCCAACTTCATCCTGGAGAACGGCAGGCGCATGTACAAGGAGCTGTCCCTGGAAACGGACGCGTTCTTTCAGTACATGCTCGACAGCGAACTGATGGATCTCTTGAGCCGCGAGGGCAAGCGCGTGGGCGGCTACTGCACCTTCATCCCCAACTTGAAGGCGCCGTTCATTTTCGCCAATTTCAACGGCACCCTGGGCGACGTGACCGTCCTCACGCACGAGGCCGGGCACGCATTTCAAGCGTATCAGTCGCGCAACATGAAACTGCCCGAGTATTTCTTCCCCACATCGGAGGCAGCCGAGATCGACTCGATGAGCATGGAGTTCTTCACTTGGAAGTGGATGCCGCTCTTCTTCCAGGAGGACGCGGACAAGTTCTTTTACACGCACCTGGCGGATTCCGTGGTGTCCATCGCGTACATGGCCGCGGTCGACGAGTTTCAGCACGCCGTGTACGAGCGCCCGGAGATGACGCCTGCCGATCGCAAGGCCAAGTGGCGGGAACTGGAGCGCATCTACATGAACCGGGGCGATGAATTTTACGAGGGAATGCCGTACCTGGAGGAAGGCGGCCTGTGGCAGCGCCAGCTCCATATCTACAACTACCCTTTTTACTACATCGACTACGCGCTCGCGCAGGTGTGCGCGCTGCAGTATTTCCTCTGGATGCAGGAGAATTCCGCCGAGGCGTGGGAGTCGTATCTGCGCCTCTGCGGACTGGGGGGCAGCCGCTCGTTCCTGGAACTGGTCAGCGAAGCGGGCCTGCGCTCACCCTTCGAAGAATCGACGCTGGCGGACGTGGTACCGCGCATCCGAGACGTGCTACGCCATCTGGAAGCCAAACTGCCGTCCTGAGCGAATCTCGTGACCACTCGCCGGAAGTGGCCCCCGGAGCGGACCTTCACCGCCTGGCCACCTCCCGTGCCGGGCACGGCGACACGCCCCAGCCCTGACCGGCTGGGGCGTTCTCACCGCCTGCGGGCCAGCCACCACACCAGCGCGACGATGGCGATGACGAGAATGAGCGTGAACGGGATGTGGCGCGCAATGCCGTAGCCGATGCCAAAGCCGAGCCCGTGCACCAGCCCGTTCACAAACATGTGACCCAGGCCATAACCTCCGTAACCGTAGCCATAGCTATGAGAAAAGAAACCTCTCGAAAACGCATGCGACGCTCCAAATCCTCGGAGCCACCACATGTTCCGTCCCCCTCAATTTTTACGTGGCTTTCACAAAAACGGGGCCTTTTCTTCATATGCAGGCTTCATCATACCCTCAGAGACCTGCGAGGGGAGGCCCATCCCTTGAGAAACAGACGCCTGCGTCGAGCCGTTTGGGCAGCCATGTGGGGCTTCGGGGCCGTGTCCCTGGCTGGCATCGGAGAGGCCGCGCTGCATCGCGCCGACGCCCAGATTGCAAACGGAGCCGCTTCGATGGCCATGCAGAACGCAACGAGCGACGACGGCCCGCCGCCCACGCCCCCGCCCGTTCTGACGAATGCCCAAATCCTACAAGAAGACCGGGACGCTGTCAACCTGATGAACGAGGTCGCGCTCACCCCGCGCATCCTGCCCGGCGGCGTCAAGCAATTCACGCTCACCGCATCCAAGTTCGGTTGGAACTTTTACCGAAACGTGAACCTGTGGGCGTGGGGCCACAACGGGCAGGTCCCCGGGCCGCTCATCCGCGTGCGCGTCGGCGATCGCGTCGAGATCGTCGTGCACAACGATCTGCCCGAACCCACGACCATCCATTGGCACGGAATGGCGGTCCCAAACGACATGGACGGGGTGCCGGGCTTTCCCGAGCCCCCGATTCAGCCGGGCGGCACCTTTGTCTACCGGTTCACCGTGACAAGTCAGATGATCGGCACGCACTGGTACCACAGCCACTACGACGACGACTATCAGGTGGACGCAGGATTGAACGGCGTGATCATCGTCGATCCCAAAACGCCCCCGCCGTCCATGCGCCGCGTGCGCGACGTCCTGTTTGTGCTTGGCGCGGGTAAGCAGGACGGATCGGACAGCGAGAACACGTTTCTGATCAACGGTAAGGCGTATCCGGACACGCCGCAGCTGACGGTGAAACGCGGCACGACGGTGTACATGCGAATTGTCAACGCATGTGCGGAGACGTTCCACGCGATGACCATCGATGGGTATGATGTGAAGATTGTGGCGCAGGACGGTCAGCCGCAGCCGGATCCGCAGACGGTCAGCGTCGTGTCCATCGCACCGAGCGAAACGGTGGATGTGGAGTTCACTGCGGATCAAACCGGCACCTTCCCGTTTTACGACACTGTGGCGAGCTCGCTCATCAATCCGAATGACACCGTGGACCCCGTGGGTGGCATGATGACGCTCATCCACGTGACCCCGTGAGGAGGTGGACCATGCGCCGAACCGTCCCAGCTCTGGTTGCAGCACTCGGCGCCTGCGCGTCGCTCGCCCTCGCCTGGGTCCACGCGTCGCCCGTCCTGCGCGCGGGCGCCAAGGTGGCGTCCACGAGCATGTCCATGGCGCCGACGAGCACCATGGGATCGCTCCCCGTGCCGGAAGGCGTTCCCGACGCGGGCCCGCTGTCCATCACCCCTGCTCTCATTCGCGAACAAAACGCAGACGCCGACCGGGTCATGGACGAGCAGGGCATGACTCCGCAAATGCTGCCCGGAGGCATCAAGCGGTTCACGCTCGTCGCGAGCGAGGTGAACTGGTACCTGTATCCGGGCAAGTCGGTCGTCGCGTGCGGATACAACGGTCAGGTGCCGGGCCCTGTCATCCGGGTGCGCGTCGGCGATCGCGTCCAAATCCTGCTGAAGAACGAACTGAATGAACCCACCACCCTGAACTTCCCGGGTCTCCCGCTGCCGGCGTCGCAACTCGGCATCGGCGGCGTGACCGAGCGGCCCGTCCCGCCGGGCGGCGAGCGGTTGTACAGTTTCACGGTGACGCCGGACATGGTCGGCACGCACCTGTACGAGAGCGGCACCGACATGGCGAGCGAAATTGATCAGGGCCTGCACGGGGTGCTTCTGGTCGATCCGGCGCGCGGACCCCTCTACCCTTTCGCCAAGGTGGACGCGCTGTACGAGATCGACGCGTGGATGGTGGACGGATCGACCACCGAGAACGCATTCGGCCTGGACGGGAAACCGTATCCCAACGCGCCCCAACTGACCGTGCCGTACGGAAGCCGCGTCGTGCTGCGCATCGTGAACGCGAGCAGCATGTGTTATCACGCCATGCACGTGCACGAGACGACCTTTTGGCTCCTGGCGGAAGATGGGCACCCGCTGCCCGTTCCGCGCCCGATGAACGTGCTCGCCATCGCGCCGGGCGAGACGGCCGATATCGAATTTCCCGCCGACGTGCGCGGAGACTGGATGTTTCACTGTCACATTCTCGATCACATGATGAATCCCGACGACGAGGTCGACATGATGGGAGGACTGGTCACGTTCATTCACGTGAAATGAGGGCGGCGCGATGGCGCCGGGCGCGCCCGTTCGGCTATCGTCGCATGGAAAAAGGCCGAGCGCGGCGACTGCCCCTCGGCCTTCTGCCTGGTCTCTGTCTGTCAGTGCGGAATCTCGCCGAGCATCGTCACGCCCGACTGGATCTGCACCTGATTCTCCACAAGGTTCGAGGTGTTCTGAATCTGCGGCTGCTGGTCTGCCGTGATGCTGACGTCGCTCAGCGTGATGTTCGAGATGGGTGCGTTCGGCAGGCCATTCATGTAGATGGACTGGCCCGCGTACTCGCAGCTCACGTTGGAAATGGTCATGTTCTCAAACTGCGGCACGTACGAGTTTGGCCCGGGCGCCTGAAGCGAAGACGTGTCCGCCCCGTTGTCCACATACCCGTCGTCGAAGGTGATGGCGGCTCCACTGATGTCCCGCATGACGATGTGATCCATGTAGATGTCCTCCACCAGCCCACCCTTGCCCACGCCGCTCTTGAAGCGCAGGCCCGACTCCGTGCCGTCGTACACGTCGCCCGTGACCCAGACGTCCCGGATGCCGCCGTCCGTGTAACTGCCGACGGCGAAGCCGCTGTGGCCGTTGTGCACGATGCAGTCCGCCACGACGACGTCCTGCTCGTTGAACACCCCCGCAGCGTCATTCCCGCTCGACTCCAATGCGATGCCGTCGTCCCCCGTGTCGATCACGTCGCGATACAAGACGACCTTGTCATCGGCCGAGACGTCGATTCCGTCCGTGTTCTGCCCGTACCACGGGTTGCGGATGTTCACATCGTCGATGACGACATCCTTCGAGGTGTTCACCTTCACAGTCGCAAACGGCGAATTTTCAAAGGTGACGCCCTGGAGCCACACGCCTTGGCACCCCTGGAAGTACACCATGTACGGCCGCAGGTAGTCCTTCACCTGCAGGTAGTCCAGATAGGTCATGTTCGGATGCGCCTTGATATACGCCTGGGCGTTTGCACCCTGCGCCGTCGGCCACCAGGTGCTTCCGTCTGGCGTCACGACGCCACCCGACGCCACGAGCGCATTCCACTGATCCGCCGAGAGCTTCGACTTCTCCACCGGCCGCCACGTGTTGCCGGCACCGTCGATCACGCCGTGACCCGTGATGGCGACATCCACCGCGTCCGTCGCGCTGATGGGCGATTGAACGGTGTAGGAGCTCCCGCTCGGGACGAGCGGATACAGGTCGTGATCGCCCGAAAACTGGAGCTGGGCGCCGGACTCCACGTTGAGATCGACGTGGCTCTTGAGCACGATGGGGCCCGTGACCCAATAGCCCGGCGGAATGTCGACGATGCCGCCGCCGTGTTGGCTGGCTGCGTCGATGGCCGCTTGAATGGCCTCCGTGTTGACCTGCCCGATGCCCGGCTTCGCGCCGTACTCGGTGATGTCGTAGACGCGGGGCACGATGTTCGGCAACGGCGGGACGAGCATGGCGAACGGCGCGCCGTGCAGGACCTGGGCGAGAGAAGCGTCGAGATCGCCCGTCTGCGCGACGAGGTCGGCCACGTTGTCGGCCTGGGCGAAGCGCGCGTGAGCGGTCCAACCGGTGGCGGCGGCCGCGACCAGCGCGAGGCTCGCGCCTGCCGAGAGACTACGTTTCCACCTGGCCACGCATTTCACCTCCTTTCGCGGTCATCCGCGCAGGCCCGTGGTGGCGATGCCGCGGACGACGTACTTCTGCAGGAAGAAAAAGATGAGGAAGAGCGGAATGAGCGAAACGGTGGACATGGCGAACAGCGGCCCCCACTCCTCCTGCGCGACGGCGTTCGCGAGCGACTCCAACCCAAGCGGCACCGTGAACTTCTGCGCCGAATTCAGGTAGATGAGCTGAGAGAAAAAGTCGTCCCAGCACCAGATAAAGCTGAAGATGGCGGTGGTGATGAGTGCCGGCACGATGAGCGGCAGAATGACGCGCACAAACAGCGTGAAGGCATTGCAGCCGTCGATTTTCGCAGCCTCGTCCAATTCTTTGGGCAACCCCCGGATGAATTGCACGATGAGAAAGATGAAGAACGGGCTACCAAAGAACGCGGGCACGATGAGCGGATAATACGTGTTGATCCAGCCCAGATAGTGAAACATCGCGTACTGGGGAATGAGCGTGACCTGCGTCGGCAGCATCATCGTGATCATCATGATGCCAAACAGAATGGATTTCCCTCGAAACGTGAAGCGCGCGAACCCGAACGCAATCACTGCGGACGAGATGACAGTGCCAACAGACACCAGGCACGACACCAACAGCGAATGAAGAATGAACGTGCCAAACGGCAGGCCAGGAATGGCATTCCAACCTTGCGGATAATTCGCGAACGTCCAGTGCTTGGGCCAGAACGACGCGCTGGAGAAGATCTCGTTGGTCGGCTTGAATGAGCCAAACACCATCCAGAGAACAGGATAGATGAGGAAAAATCCGATAATCACGAGCACGGCGTGTGCGAGCACCATTCCGCGCCTCGTACGGATGGTTCCAGTCACAGTCCTCTCCTCCTTTCCCTCAGGACTCGTAGTACACGTAGCGACTTCCGAACCTGAACACCAGGAACGTCAGCACGCCCACCAACACCAGGAGGAACCAGGCCAGCGCCGACGCGTAGCCCATGTTCTGGAAGTTAAAGGCCTCCTCGTACAGGTAGAGCGCGAAAAACAGCGTCGCGTTCAGCGGCCCACCGTCCGTGACGATGTATCCCTGCGTGAACTGGGTGAACCCATTGATGATGGACATGATCAAGTTGAAGAAAATGACCGGCGACAACATGGGAATGGTGATGCGAAAGAACCGATACAGGCGGCCCGCGCCGTCCACGATGGCGGCCTCATACAGCGACTCGGGAATCTGCTTCAGTCCTGCCACGAAGATCATCATCGCCGAACCGAACTGCCAAGCCTGCAGCATGGCGAGCGTGAACAGGGCCGTGCGTGGTTCGGCGAGCCAATTGGGCCCGTGAATGCCGACGAGCGCCAGGCCTTTGTTGATGAGACCGTCGGGCCCAAACATCTGTTGCCACAGGTAGGCGACAGCGACGCTCGTGCCGATGAGCGACGGAACGTAGTACACGGTCCGGTACACGCCGATGCCTTTGACCTCGAGACTGAGGAGCAGAGCGATGGCGAGGGCGACCACCATCTTGATGGGCACCGAGATCAAGATGTACTCCAGCGTGTCCACGAGCGAAGTGGCAAACAACTGGCTCTGCGTGAACATGTGCACGTAGTTCTCAAGACCTATCCATTTGGGCGGCTGCAAAAGATTGTAGTTGGTAAACGAAAGGTAGAGCGAGACCAGGATGGGCCCGAGCGAAAAGACCACCAGGCCGAAGATCCATGGGCTCAGAAACAGATAGGCGACCTTCTCGTTGCGCGGCCGCACGGCCTTCGCGGCCTCGCCGTTCGCTTGGACATTGGCTTTGGTCGAGGTTGCCACAGCCACGCGATCACCCCGCTTTCCGGAATGGCCCGGCGTTGCGCCGGGCCCCGTCCTCGGAGACGTCATTCACCGCCGTTCTGCAGGAGATCGTTCGCCTCCTGCATAAACTGTTCGGCGCCTTGCTGAGCCGTCTCCTTGCCGTATTGCACAGCCTGGACCATGTTCCCGAAATCCTGGTCGATCTCCTTGTTCGGCTGCGGTGGCGGAGGATCGATCGGCGTGGCCACCTTAAGCGCCTGATCTGTCAGTGTGAACTCCTGTTGCTCAGGACGCGACAAACCAGCTTTTTGCAGCGCAGCTCGAACAGTCGATGACACTGGAATTCCGCGATCCAAGCCGAGAGCTTTTCCGGCAGAAACGTTGTTCAGCAGAAAGTTCACGAAGAGCTCCGCCTGCTGCGGATACTTCGTCTTGGAGTAGATACTCCAGAACTGACTCGGCTTTAAATAGAGTCCCTCCGGCCCGCCTGGCTGATATGGCGGCAAGGCCATACCAAGAGGCTTGGTCATCTCACTTTGGAAACTCACAATATAGGCATCCCAGGTCATCTCCGCTAGAGATTTTCCAGGTACCATGGGATCTGTGGGATCAGCGGCTTGTTTAATGAGGGACGTCACCGTTCCAGGGGGCACAGCTCCTTCCCTGCGCAGATTTGCCCAGTAGTTCAGATAAGACACAAGCGTGCTCTGGGCAAATCCGAGCTTGGTTCCGGAAGCGTTGTACAGGTGTTGACCTTGCTGACGCGCCCAGTATCCAAAGGTCTGCCAGTTTTCGTCGTCATCCTCAGCCCACTTTCCTGTAAGTTTGTGGACCTTCTCGAGAATTGCGGCCCACTGTCCCCATGACACGCGCTGCCCATGATACCCTGCTTTTGCAAAGGCGTTCTGATCGTAAATCATACTGTAACAATCAATTGCATTCGGGATGCCATACAATCCGCCGTCGATGTAGCCGCTCTTCAGAACGCTTGGGCTGATGGTGGAGAGATTGATGCCCTTGGCGCCCTTCAGGTTAAGCAGTTGACCTTCCTTTGCATACGCTTCGATGTAGTCATAATCCATCTGCATTATGTCCGGCGCGTTGCCGCCCGCGACCTCGGTGGACAGCTTCGTGAAGTATTGGTTGAACGGTCCTCCGAATTCCGTCTGGATGTGAATGTTCGGATACGCCTTCTCAAACGCTTTCACCGCGGCCAGCGTGACCGCCTCTTCCTTCGCATCGCCCCAGAAGCCGAAGGTGAGCGTGACCACCGGCTTCGAGTCTGCGTTTCCCGCGGCCTGCCCGGCTTGCGACCCGCTCGAACCGCCCTGCGCCGCGGTCCCGCAGCCCGCCAACACCAGCGCAGCCGCGGCGCTCGCCGTCCATGTCCATCTCTTTTTTCGCATGCGGATTCCTCCTCGTTTCACGTTGTTGCGCGCTTGAGACCGACACCCATCAACTGCCACAAAACCTCCGGATACGGCTCATGACCCCCAGGTTGTGCAAGAAACACCGCCCCATTTGTCATGCCCAAGGCCTCGTACGCCGTTTTGACGGCCGTAAACGCTGCACGCGCACCTTCGAACGGAAACACGCCGTCGCGTTCGCCATGCACAATGGTCAGGCGCCGCGGCGCCACGAGTGCCGCCACATCCCCCCAATCGCCGAAGTTGAGAAGATCCGGTACGTAGTTACACAGGCAGTGCCGCGTGGCAAGGAGCGAATAGCGTGCGGTGCACATCGCCGACAGGAGGATCAGGTGGGGGACCCGCGAATCACACGCCGCGTGAAACAGCGCGGCCGTGCCGCCGCCTGAAAATCCCGCCGTGACAAGGCTCTCCATGTCGAAGCGCCCGTCCATCTCCATCGCGTCCAGGAGCTCTATCAGATCTCGGACGCGATCGCCGAGGAGCGTCCGGCCGACGAGCAGTCGCTGCCGCGCGAACCGCTCACAGCTGTGCTCCAGTCCCAGGGCGCGATCGGCCGGGTCCATCGTGGCGCCAAAGCCACGCAAGGACGGGAGCACCACGGCAAAACCCGCGTCCCGCAGCAGTTCCGCAACAGGTCTTCCCTTGACGTACACCTCGTTCGCACTGCGGAAGTAATCGTAGCCGAGCGGAGAATGGCCATGGATCAACACCGCGGTGGGATAGCCGCCCGCGGGCGCCGTTCCCTCGGGCAGCAGCACGTGGACTTCGCGATCCGCCACGAGTTGGCACAGCCTCCTCGGCTTCACTGATCGCTCCAGGCCGAGCAGCCGAGCGAGGCACTCGACTCGTTCGCTTGCCGCCCCCCGCGACACCAGGCTTCCCTCCCTCATCACCGGACGCCGACCGGCGCGCTTTCGCCCAACAGATCCGCGATGCGCACGAACTGCCCGGTGGCCATCGAGAGATTCGCCGCCACGCCGATGAGGATGGACATGGCTCCCGCGCGCGATCCGGCCACGTGGCCGTACGGATCGCTGTCCACGCCGCGGAACAGGTGGTCCTTCAGGCGCCTGTCGCCGCCGCCGTGACCCTCGCGCACATGCGGCACGCGGAACACCTGAACGCCGCCAAAGAGGGGATAGAAGCGGATTTCCAGCTCGCGCACCTCTTCGGCGGACGACGGATCGCCAAACCGCCAGTCCACCGTGCGGCGAACGTCCTTCGAGCTCCTCCGCGCGAAGTCCGTCGCGTCCTCCTCGGTGATGAAGAACTCGGGCTCGAACGCCTCCAGCCGGCCCTTGCTGCCGTTGAACGCCACCTGCCATCCTTCAAACGGCGTGGCCGCGGTGAGCATGTACGTCGCCTGCACGCCATTCGGATAGCGGATGAGCGCCCCCATCGTATCCTCAATGTCGATGCGCTCGGAGAACACGCACTGATCGCGGTGGTACCCGTCATAGGCCTCCGCCTGTTTGTAGAGCGCGTTCAGGGTGTCGTCGCGGCCGAGATCGAGGTAGAACGGACAGCGGTCCGTCACCTGGCACGTGGCGCAGCGCTCGCCGTGGCCCGGCATGCGATCCGGCAGGTAGTAATGGCGCGATCCCATGGCCACGACCTCCTGGGGCTCGAGGCCCAGCCACCAGTTGATGAGGTCGAAGTGGTGCGTCGCCTTGTGAACAAACAGGCCGCCGGAGTTCTTCTTCTCCGCGTGCCAGCGCCGGAAGTAGTCCGCGCCGTGCACGGTGTCGAGGTACCAGCGAAACTCCACCGAATGGACTTCGCCGATGATGCCCTCCTGCAACAGCCGCTTGATCTCGGTCTTATATGGCGCGTATCGATAGTTGAACGTGACGCGGACCGTCCTGCCGCTGCGCCGCTCGGCATCCAGAATCCTGCGGCACCGCTCCGCATCGATGGTCATGGGCTTTTCGGTGATCACGTCCTTGCCTCGCTCAAGCGCTTTCACGATAAAATGGTCGTGCGTCGCGTCCATCGTCGTGACGATGACGCAGTCGCATTCGACGTTGTCCAGCATCTCGTCGAAATCCGTGAAGCCCGGAATGTCCTTGCCCAGGACCTCCTGTGCATACCGGACGCGCCCCTCGTTGCGGTCGCAAAGCCCCGTGATGCGCGCGACGTCACGGTAATGCGTGACGAGATCGCGCCCGAACATCGAGATACCGCGCGATCCGAGACCGACAATGCAATAGTTGGTCATGGCCGTCCGTCACCCCTCGTATTAACCACGTTGTTAGTTGACCTCATCCCGTTGTTGCTAAAAGGTAGCACAGTTCCTTTCGGATATCAATAACTACGTTTTCATTTCTTCTTGACTTTTTCGGACACGATCGCGGCGAAACCGGTCGAAAGCCAGCAAAATGCGTCTCTTGCGGACGAATCGTTTCCGTCTCTCTTTAATAACGTTGTTATTTGTGTTAAAATGTCGAGGAAATCACAGACCTGTTGGCTTTGCGGCACGCGCAAGACGCCGCGAGGCCCATGGACTCTGGACAGAGGGAGACCCGCCATGGTGAGCATTAAGGATATCGCGGAACGCGCGGGCGTCAGCTACAGCACGGTTTCAAAGGCGCTCAACGACAGCCCGCTGGTCAAGGAGGAGACCAAGCGGCGCATCCTGGAAATCGCGCGCAGCATGGGCTATCAGCGAAACCTGCTCGCACGCCACCTCGTGTCGGGCCGCACGCGGCTCATTGGCTTCGGGCTCGTGAACCTGGGAAACCCCATCTTCGCCAACCTCACCATTCAGCTGCACCGGGCCCTGGCCGCGCTCGACTACCGGATGGTGATTGCGATTTCGCCGGACGAGATCGACCTGTTGAATCAGATGCGCGCCGACGGCCTCGTGATTTGGGCCGATCTCGTCTCGCGCCACCCGCACCTGATGGAGGAGCTGGGGCGCTGGCAGGCGAAAACGCTCGTCATCGGGACGGACGAGCCCGTGCCGCTGCCGCACGTGCGATTTGACCGCCGCGCCGGGATTGCGGAAGCCGTCCGATACCTGCGCTCGTTTGGACACCGGCGGATTGGATTCATCGGCAGTTCCCAGGAGATCAAGGTGCGGGCCTTTTTGGAGGCGGTGGAACAAGCGGGGCTTCAGCCGTCCCCGGACTGGCTGTATCCGGCGGAGCCGACCTTTGAGGGAGGTTACCGGGCGATTCGATACGCGAGGCCAGACATCCCCATGCCGACGGCCTTCATTGGGCTGAACAACCTCATTACGAAAGGGGCGCTGCGCGCGCTGCTCGAGCTCGGCTACCGGATACCGCAGGACGTAAGCCTCATTGGATACGACAACTTGCCCGACATGCAGTTTGCGGAGGTGCCCATCACGACGGTCGGCCCGTCGCTCGAAGAGGTGGCGGACTTCGCGGCGCATCGCATCGTCGACATGATCGACGGAAAGCCAGGCGCGGACGCGCACGTGGTTGAACCTATCCTCATTCCGCGCGCGTCCGTCGAACGAGCACCCGACAGGGACGCGGGTTGAACGCGGGCGCCAAGGCGCGCCCGCCGGGCTCAACCCCCGTAGAAAAGCCCCGTCTCGGCGAGCGTGAGCGGCTTGCCGTCGCGGTGCACCCCGGCGTCCACGACCTCGCCCACGATGAGCGTGTGATCTCCCCGGTCCACGACATCCGTCACGCGGCACTCGAACCAGGAGAGCGCGTCGCGCAGGATGGGGCTTCCGGTCGTCGACGTGTAGAATTCGACGTCCTCAAACTTGTTCCCCACGCGCTTCAGGGGCTTGAAGAACTTGAAAGCGAGATCCTTCTGCCCACTCTCCAGGACGTTCACCGAGAACACGCGGCTCTCAAGGATGCCGTCGCACGACGTGGTGCCCTTCTTCACGCCAATCGCCACAAGCGGCGGCTGGAAAGATGCCTGCGTCACCCAGTTGCCTGTGAACGCATTGACGTCATCCTCTCCGATTTTTGTGCCGATGACGTAGAGCCCGTACGTGATGTGGCGGAGCGCCGTCTTCTTCGCTTGCTCGTCCATCCTCGCACCTCCTGATGCCGAAAGGCGTTTCCCATTCGAGTATACCTCTTGCCGGACGTTCCATCACCCGGTGGCGCGCGCGCTCACCCAGTCGATCACGTCCTTCACCGTCTGCAGCCCGAGCCGCCTGCAAAGCTCCATCTCCTTCCGCCAGACGGCCGCGGTCATGCGCACATCCGCGTCCGCCCGGTGGCGGCCGTCAACGGAAATGCCGAGCCATTCGCACGCCTCGTCGAGCGTCAGGGGCCTCGAGGCCCGCGCGAGCACCTGGCCCACGACCGCCGTATCCATCGCGATGGGCCGCAGCCGGAGTCGCCACAAGGCGTCGGTCGCGCGCTGCAAAAAGCCGAGATCGTGCCGGACGTGGTGGGCCACCCAGACGCGGCCTGCGCCGAGCTCCAGCGCGCGGCGAAGCGCGGCCTCAAGCGGCTCGCCGCCCCGCACGGCCTGTGGCGTGAGGCCGGTCAGCTCCCAAATGTGCGGGGGGACGTCCGCGACGTCGTCATGGCGCACGATGGCGTAGAAGCTCTCGTCGGGCTCGCTGCTCCACCCGGAAAACGTGGCGCAGGCGACAGATAGGATCTTGTCGCGCACCGGGGAAAAACCGGACGTCTCGAGGTCAAGCACGAAGTAAGGCGCGTCGCCGAGGGTCCGCTCCCAGACCGGCGCAGGTTCCGGGCCGAGAGGCGCGTCTCTCCGGAGGGAGAAAAACCACCTCATCGCGATCCCCTCGGTTTCGGAAATCGTCGACACACCAGATGCTCGAGGGCTTGGGCCGCGCGCAAATGCTCCTGAAGCGCTTCCTGCCAGGCGCGAGACAAACTCGACCGAGGGACGAGATCGACGGCGTCCCGCTGACCCCTGAGCCAGCACTCCGCGTGGTGGCGCGCCCGCAGCCGCCATCCAAACCAGAGCGCACGGACAATCGCCTCCGGCTGCAAGTCTTCGAGGGCGCCGAGGCGGCCAAGCGACGCGGCGCGATCGACCGAGCCGAGCGCGTCGACCCCATGATGCAAGCTGAGCAAGCGAAGCGCGTGGACCATAGGCGCGAGGAACCTGTCCTTGACGTGGAAGGCCACACCCGCGCCGCCGGCCTCCCAGCGCACGCCGCGCAAGGCGCGAAATCCGACCGTCCCGCGAATGCCGAGGTGCGCCATCTGCCACTTCATGAATGCCGATCCCGCGATGACATCGCGCACCCGCGCCGCAACGGGTGCCCAGTCCGGCGCATCTTCAAGCGGCAGCGCGTCCACCGTCATGTACAGGTAGCGAACGTTGGCCCAGTCCGGAAAATCAACGTACGACTGGATGCGCGCCGTCCATGCGCCTGCAGGGCCGAACCAGCGCGGATTGGCGCCCATCACGTTGCCCATGCAGGGCGAGAAACCCATCGGGCCCATCCAGCGCACGAACCGCTCGATGTCCGGAGCCGCGTCGGGGAGCCGAAGGTCCGCGGCGGTGACGAGCGCAAAGTCGAGATCGCTCTGCGGCAGATCCTCGCCGCGCGCAAGCGACCCTAGCGCCACGAGACGCGCGTGCCGCCGGACGTCCGGCGGCACGGTTTCCGCCCAGCCGGCGAGCACGAAGGCGCGACGCTGAACCTGATACCCTTCGAACCAGCGCCGAAACCCCGCGGTGTCGTCCGGCGGGCTGTCATCGCCAAGGACAGCCTCGCACCATGCCCGTTGCAACTCCTCTCCGCGCTCCCGAATGTCGCCCGCGTTCGTGACGCACCCCGGCACCATCACGTCCATCCCTCCGCCCTAGGCGCTCGTCCATGCGATGATTGCTAGATTTTCGAGATTTCGTGCTTTATGATCAATCCAGAATATCGTCCGGGTGGTGGCTCATCATGTCAAGTGTTGTTTCACTGCTTCAGCAACTCGAGGCCGAGCGCATCGACACCGTGCAGCTCCAGTTCACCGACTTGATGGGCGCGGTGAAAGCCGTCTCCATCCCCTCAAGCCGACTGGCAGACGTCCTCGACCGCGGCGTGAACTTTGACGGATCGTCCGTCGAAGGATTTGCCCGAGGGGAAGAGTCCGACATGCGCCTCGTGCCCGACCTCGCGACAGCCTGCAGATGGCGCTCCGCATTCGGCGGACGCGCACTGCGCCTCATTTGCGATGTCGTGCTCCCGGACGGCCTGCCGTTTGCGGGTGACCCGCGCCGAATCTTGGCTCGGGCGGCGGCGAGAGCCGCGGCAGCCGGCGCGCCGGAGATGCTGGTGTCAGCCGAACTGGAGTTCTTTTTGCTCCCGCAGGGCGAGCGCTTGGAAGACGCGCATCTCCGCGATCCCGCCCGCTACTTCGACGCACCCTCCTCTGACTTTGCCGCGCGTTGCCTTCGTTTGATAGCTGAAGGGCTGTCCGAGGCGGGCATTCCCGCGACCCAAATTCACCACGAAGCTGCGCCGCATCAATATGAGATCGATCTCGCCCCGCTGCCGCCGATCCCGGCCGCGGACGCCATCATCACAGCGAAGCTCGCCATCCGGCGCGAAGCCGCCCGGTTCGGGTTCACGGCGTCCTTCATGCCGAAGCCGTTCACGGACCATCCTGGCTCCGGCCTGCACCTCACCTTCGCCCCCGCCGGCGAAGAGGCCGACGTGTCGCGAGGCGCCAGCTTTGCCGCAGGGATCTTGGAGCATGCGCGTGGGCTCTCCGCCATCGCCAGTCCGACGGTGAACAGCTACAAGCGCCTCGGCGGAAGCGAAGCGCCCGGATTCGTCGGCTGGTCCGACCGCCACCCGGCCCCCTACTTGCGCGCAGTGGGCAGCGCATGGGAATGGCGGGCGCCCGACGCGTCCGCGAATCCGTACCTCGCCATCGCCTGCGCGCTCGCCGCAGGATCGGACGGGATCGAACAGGCGATGCCCCTGCCGAATCGGCTCGACGAACGGCCGGAGATATGGTCGGAAGAACAGCGGTTTCTGCGGCGCGTCGCCGCACTGCCCGAAACGCTGCGGGACGCGCTTGATGCGCTCGAACAAGACGAGTGCCTCCAGGCGGCGCTCGGCGATCACGCCATGCACCACTTCCTGGAGGCCAAGCGGCTCGAATGGGAGGCCTATGCGCGGACCGTCCACGTCTGGGAACGGGAACAGTACCTCACGCTTTAGTTCTGAGTTCCGTGCTCAAGCGGAGACTCCTTGAGAAGCGGCGTCACGTTGGCGCCGAAATACTTCGGCAGTTCCGACGCCGTGAGCGTCTCCGGATATGCGGATTCCGCGTGCAGGGCGAGATCGAGCCCCATGATTTCCTCTTCCTTCGTCACGCGCAGGCCCATGACCTTGTCGACAATCCAGAGCAAGACAAGGCTGCCGAGACCCGAGAACGCCCACGTGCTCGCGACGCCGATAAGCTGAAGCAGCACCTGATGCGGATTGCCGTGGACAAGGCCGTTTGCTCCCGACGGGTTCACGGCGGTGGAGGCGAATAGCCCCGTGGCGATGGCGCCCCACGTTCCGCCGATGCCGTGGCCGCCGAACGCGTCGAGCGCGTCGTCGTAGCCGAGCTTTGCCTTCATGAAGGTGGAGGCGAGGTAACAGAACGCGCCGCCGAGCAAGCCGAGAACGATGGAGTAACCCGGTGAGACAAAGCCAGCCGCCGGCGTGATGGCCACCAGCCCCGCGACCGCACCGGCGCAGGCGCCAACCAGGGTGACGTGCCCAGTCCGCAACTTCTCCACAATCATCCAGCCCACCGCAGCAGCCGCCGTAGCCGTGTTGGTCGCAAGAAACGCCTCCGCCGAAAGGAAGTTGGCCGCAACCGCGCTGCCCGCGTTGAATCCGAACCAGCCGAACCACAAGAGCGCGGTCCCCAAAAGGACGAAAGGCACATTGTGCGCCTTGATTTCACCAGTGCCATGTTCCGCGCGGCGCCCGAGGTATAGCGCGGCCATGAGACCGGCCACACCGGACGAGATGTGCACCACGGTGCCCCCCGCGAAGTCAAGGACGCCGAGGTTGTGCAGCCAGCCGCCTGCACCCCAGACCCAGTGCGCCAGCGGATCGTAAATCAATGTCGCCCATAGCACAATGAACACCACAAACGAAGCGAAACGCACTCGCTCTGCCAGCCCTCCCACGATCAGTGCCGGCGTGATGATGGCGAACATCATTTGGAAAATGGAATAGAGCATGTTGGGTATGGTCGGCGCGTAATCCGAGTCCGGCGCTGCACCCACGCCGCGCATCATGAACCAACTCAGGTTGCCAATGATGTGGTGAAAGTCAGGACCGAACGCCAAGCTGTACCCGACGATGACCCACTGCAGAGACACCACCAGGATGACAGCCACCACCTGCAGCATGGTCGTAATCACGTTCTTCGTCCGCACCAGGCCTCCGTAGAAGAAGGCAAGCCCTGGTGTCATGAGAAGCACAAGGGCCGAGGAAGCGAGAATCCAGGCCTCGTCGCCCGAATTGACCGGGGGTGCCGTTGTCGCAGCAAAGCAAGTCGCAGGAATCAAAGCGGCGCCGAGCCCAGCCGTTGCGGACAGAAGCCACTTCCACCGTGTTCTGAGCATCTTCTCTGCCCACTCCTTTGCGTGAATTTTTTTATAACGATACACGCAGGCGGAAGAGGCGTCAACGAAAAATGTTAGCTATTCTAACGTATTAAAAGATAACATTCTGACACAGGGATTTCGCGAAGCGATTTCACTCATTTAAGTTATTTTTATTAACGCAATCACTTTCATTCAATACCCCGACTGGACTCGGTTGCACACCTGCCTGACCTCCCATGCCCGTGTTATACTCCAAGCGACGACAGCCTTCAGGAGGTCCGTATGAGAGCGGTCATCTTCGACTTTGACGGGACCCTGGTCGATACCGAACGGGCATGGTACGAGGCCTACGCCGGATTGTACCGGCAGCATGGCAGGGAATTCCCGTTTCATCTGTACGCCCAAACCGTAGGGACCCACGGCGACGCGTTCGACCCAATCCAGCACTTGTGCGATTCGGATGCATCTGTGCACCCAGGGGACGCGGAGCGCGCGGTGGAGTTGGAATATCGGAGGCTGCTGGACGAAGAGCCTCTTCGCCCTGGGGTGCGCACGGCGCTCCATGAACTCAAACAGCTCGGCATGGCCATCGGCCTTGCCACGAGTTCGCGGCGCGCGTACGTCGAGCCGTTGCTGTCGAAGTACGGCATCCAGCCCTTTTTCGACGCCATCGCGACAGCTGACGACGTCCGCGAGGTCAAACCCCATCCTGAGCTGTATGAGGTGGCTTGTCGGCGCCTGGGGGTGAAGCCTGCGGAAGCGCTCGCCATCGAAGACTCGCCGAACGGCGCACGGGCCGCGTTGGCCGCGGGCCTTCACGTGCTGTGTGTTCCGAACGCGGTCACGGAGCACATGTCATTTCCAGAAGGCTGTCGATTCCAGAGCAGTTTGCACGGAATGGATTGGCGCACATTTCTCGTGTCGCTCTCGAAACGCGCACCTGAAGCAGGAGGGTGATGCGAGGAACGCCAGACGAACGCGCGCTCCTCGCGTCACGTGAGTTATCAGGTGGCAAGGTGGCAAGCCACGGCGTGGTTTGGCCCGATGTTTCGGCGTTCGGGTTTCGTTGTCCGGCACCGGTCGACGGCCAGGGGGCAGCGGGGATGAAAGGGGCACCCTTTTGGCGGATTAAATGGCGACGGAATTTCGCCCTGAATGGGCGTGAGCGCTTGCCGTTCCTCCATACTGCCGGGCATTTTTAGAATGGACTGGATCAGCACCTGTGTATAGGGATGCGTCGGCCGCGAGAACAGCTCCTCCGCGGGCGCCTGTTCCACCACCTCGCCGAGATAGAGCACGGCCACGACATCGCTCAGATATTCCACGACCGCCAGGTTGTGCGATATAAAAATGTAGGTCAGGTCGTAGTCCCGCTGCAGTTCTCGCAGGAGTTGAATCACCTGGACCTGAATCGAGACGTCGAGCGCCGAGATGGGCTCGTCGCAGATGACCAGTTTCGGATTGAGCGACAACGCGCGCGCGATCCCGACGCGCTGAAGCTGCCCGCCCGACAGTTCGTGAGGATAAGCCCACTTCACTTCCCGCGGAAGCCCTACCCGCTCAAGCAGTTCGTCAACTTTCTTGTGCCGCTCCTCCTTGGTGCCCATTTTATGAATGACCATCGCGTCTTCAATGGCCATGCCAATGGTCATACGCGGGCTCATGCTCGCCATGGGATCCTGAAAGATGATTTGCATCTCCTGCCGGAGCGGCCGCATCTGTTTCTGCGTGAGGCGCGTGATGTCCTTCCCCTGGTAGACGATACGGCCCTCGGTCGCTTCGAGCAATTTTAGCACCAAGCGACCAAGGGTGGACTTGCCGGAGCCGCTTTCGCCGACGAGCCCGAACGTCTGGCCACGTTCAAGCTGGAACGATACCTTCTCCACGGCGTGGAGATCGCGGCCTTGCACGCGAAACCGCTTTGACACCTCGTGCACCTCGAGCAGCGCCTCAGATGACATCCGCCAGCACCTCCTCCGCCCGATGACACGCAACCCAATGCCCCGAGCCTATTTCCCTGAGCTGCGGCAATTCACTCCGGCACCGCTCCGCAGCAAACGGGCACCGCGACGCAAACGAGCAGCTGTGCGGCATCTCCGTGATGGTCGGCGCCATTCCAGGGATGGGCTGAAGCGGTCTCGCCCGGTGACCTATCTCGATGATGGAGTGTTTCAGCCCGACAGTGTACGGATGAGCGGACTCCCGCAAGAACGTCCCTGTATCTGCGACTTCCATGATCTGACCGGCGTATAGCACGATGATCCGGTCGCAAAAATTCGTGGCGACGCCAAAGTCGTGTGTGATGATGGCAACCGACATGTTCCGCTTGCGCCGCTGCTCCTGCAGCAATGCGAGGATTTGCATCTGCACCGTCACGTCGAGCGCAGTCGTCGGCTCGTCCGCAATGAGCAGTTGCGGCTCGCAGGCCAGAGCAATCGCAATCATGATGCGTTGGCGCATGCCACCCGAAAACTCGTGCGGATAGTTGCGAAACCGGGCTTTTGGCTCGGGAATGCCCATCTCGTGCAGAAGCTGCAGCGTGCGCTCAAACGCCTCACGGTGACTGCAGAAATGGTGAGCGAGCATCGCCTCCATGATCTGATCCCCAATCCGCATGACCGGATTGAGACTGGTCATCGGATCCTGAAACACGACGCCGATCTCCCGGCCGCGAATATCCTCGAGCTGTCGCTCCGATAGCTTCAAGAGGTCCGTTCCCTGAAACATCGCCCGGCCCGAGCGGATGCGCCCGTTCTCACGGATCAGGCCGATGGCCGACATGAGCGTGACGGACTTGCCGGAGCCGCTTTCGCCGACAATGCCGAGCGTCTCGCCTTCTGCGATGGAAAAGCTCACCCCGTTGACGGCGTAGACTGTGTCCTCGCCGCGATCGAACTCGACGCGCAGATCCTCAATTGACAAGAGCGGCTGTGACACCGTCACACGCCTCCTTTCGGGTTAAACGCTTCCTGCAGGCCGTCTGCGACAAACAGAAACGATAGCAGCGTGATGGCGAACACACCAGCCGGAAAATAGAGAAGCCAGGGAAAGCCGAGGATGTTCGCGCCAGCCTGGGCGAGCATGTTCCCAAACGACGGCATCGGTGGATTCAGCCCCATGCCGACGATGCTCAGGCCCGCTTGCGCCGTGAGATCGTAAGGAATGCCGAAGGCGAGCGAGACGACCATGCTGCCCACGACGTTCGGGAACATGTACCTGCGCGCGATGTGCCACTGCGACGCCCCAAGTGCCCTTGCGGCTTCCACCATCTCGCCGTTGCGCATGGCGAGCACGAGCGAGCGGATGAGGCGGGCATATCCCGCCCAGCCCGGCACGCCGATGGCCAGGATCATCGGAAAGATGCCCTTTCCCAGAAGCACCATCAGAATCAGAGCGAAGAAGAACGACGGCAGGGCGAACATGAAGTCCACAGCGCGCATGACGATCACGTCAATGATGCCGCCGGCAAGCCCTGCCCAGAGCCCCAAGATGACGCCAATCAAAAAACTGACGCACGTGGCCCCGAGCGCAATTTCGAGGGCATAGCGAATGCTGTAGAGAATTTGGCTAAACACGTCGTATCCGACCGTATCCGTGCCGAACCAGTGCTGCCACGAGGGCCCCGAGTGCATATGGAGAAAATCAGCATATGTGTAGCTGTACGGCGCGATCCACGGGCCGATGATCCCGATGATGAAAAAAATGACGACCCAAATGAGCCCGGCCACGGCGAACCAATTCTTTCGGTACCGCTGCCAGGCGCGATACATCGGTGAGTTGCGCCTCGCTTGTCGCGCCGGCGCCTGAGGCTGGGTTACCGCGATGGCCACGATCATCCCTCCCGTCCTTCTACTGCAAACGATGGTTCACTGCAGCTTCACCCGTGGATCCATCCAAGAATAGATGAGGTCGACCACCAGGTTCGTGAGCATGATGGTCCCGCCCAAGATGAAGACCGCCGTGATGGCCATGGGGAAATCGAAGTTGGTGAACGCTGTCGAGATGACCTTGCCCAGCCCCGGAATGGCGAAGATGTTCTCGACCCAAACGGTCCCGACAACCGTGAAGGCAAATTGGGGCCCGATCACGGTGATGAGCGCGGTGAGCGAGTTGCGAACGCCATGACGGATCACCAGTGCCCAGTACTTCACGCCTTTCGCCTTGGCGGTCCGGATGAAGTCCTGGCGCATGGTCTCAATCAGGCTTCCTCGCATGTATCGGGCGACGACGCCGATGTTTCCAGCGGCAAGCGACAAAACGGGCAAGACCGCATCGGCAGGTGTGCCCCACCCCGTGACAGGAAGAACGTTCTGCCACACGACGCCAAAGATAAGAACGAAAATGACCGCAAGCACGAACGAAGGGATGGCCTGGCCAAACATGGACAAGGTCGTCACGAGATAGTCGACCCACGAGTTCCGCTTGAGCGCAGCGATGACTCCCATGGGAATGCCGATCACGACCGACACCACAACTGAACCGAACGCGAGAAACACACTGATGGGCAGCGCGCCCTTCAGCTGCGACACGATGCTGAGCGTCGGATTCTGCATTGAATTACCAAAGTTGAAGGTGAAAGTGTGCCATTCGTACTGGAGCACCTGTCTCCACAGGGGCAGGTTGAGTCCGTAGCGGCTCTGAAATTGCTCCATCAGCTTCTGATATGCGGCGGGATCCTGAGCGGCCAGCGGCGCGAGAGCCGACGCGAGCTGCGTGGTGTTCATGAAGCCTCCTGGCGAGTAGTACATCATGATGTACGAGATGGCAATCACGGCCGCCAGCGTGATGACAATGGCCACGAAGCGCTTGGCGAGAAATTTCACGTAAAACATCGCAGGCCTCCCTTCCACGCACCCGCGGGCGAAAGCCCGCGGGCCTGTTTCGCTACCATCACTTGGTGGAGAGATACTGGAACTGATAGAAGTTGCCCCAAGCCCACGGGTTCGGTTGCGCGCCAGTCACCCACGGCTTCTCGAGGTAGAACGTCTCGTTGTAGTAAAGCGGAATGACCCATGCCTGCTGTTCAAGCGACGTGACGAGCTTGCCAGCCCACACCGCGGCCTGCGACGAGGTCATGCTGTTCTGCTCGTAAGCCTGCCACATCCGCCACTCGCGCTCTTGCTGAGACTCGTTCGTGTCCCACCAGGCCTGCACGTCGAGCGCGCCCGTGTTCGTACCGCCGAGTGTTGTGGTGGCGGACTCCGGCGCGACGAACTCCCACGCGAGAACGAATGCCGCGTGCTTGGCGCTCGCCGTCTTGGCACTCTTCCACTGCTGCACAATTTGGTTCCACTGCTGCTGCAGGGAGGGCGTGCCAGGCGGATTCAGGATGGCCTGCCACTGGGCGGGCTGCTCCTTCGTCCACTTGTTGATGATGGCGATGTCCTTCTGCACTTCGTTCTGGAGAGGCAGCCAGTCGTTCCAGCTCACACCGGTGTTCGGATCCTGCGGATTGCCGTACTTGGCGACGGAAGCCGGATCGTAGGGCGAGTTGTACCAAGGCAGCACATGCTGCACCTGTTGGACCGTCCAGCCGTAATCGCCCGGGAAGTAGATGCCCTGGCTCGCTTGGATGTCCATATTTGCAGGCTCGAACCAGTTAACGGCGCCTGCCGCAACCACAAAGCCCGGCTGGATCCCCTTAAGCGGCCCCTCCCAGACCAGCGCGCTGTAGTCCGTCTGATTTTCCTGGATAATCTTCGTTTGGATGCCGAGATTCTGTTGCAGCTCCTGTGAGACGGCCTCCGCGACCGGCACGCCCTGCTGGTTCACGTCCGGCACCGGTGCGTACAGGTACAGGACGGGCAGTCCCTTGCCGTTTGGATAGCCGGCTTGTGCCAGGAGTTTCTTGGCTTCGGTCACGTTCTCCGGCAAGCCCTTTTCGTATTTGGCAGCTGGCCAGCCAGGCGTCGCGAACGTGTTGGTCACGCCGCCCATTCCGTCCAGCACGTCCTGGACGATGGGCTGGCGCTGCATGGCCATCGCGATGGCCTCCCGCACCTTGGGATTGTAGTAGGGAGACGGATCGGCCGAGTGATCCCATTCCAGATACTCGATGCTGTAATCGGGCGTGACGTGGAGCTGGCTGCTCAGGTTGTGCGTCTTGATGTACTGCAAGTCGGACGGCGATCCGACGAGCGCGACGTCCAGTTTGCCCGCCATGTAGTCCTCAACGGCCACGGTGGTACCTGGCACCAGGTTGATGACCTTCGCGTTCCCGTGGTTCACCTCGCCCGCGTGCCCGACGTACTTGGGATTGGGCACCAGCGTGATGGTCCCGTTCGGCGTAAACGATTTCACGACGTATGGGCCGTCGCCGACGAAGTATTGCGGCAAGTACCAATTCGTCGGGTGCGCGTTGACCACCTTGGGATCCAGCGGCATTGACGCGGACACCGCCAACTCACCGAGGATGTAGTGCGGCGTGGTGGTTGTGATCTGCAACTCATAATTATTGATGACCTTGATGCCCACCTGGCTGGCCGGGACCGCGCCCGAGTGATACTGATAGGCGTTCTTCACATTGTTGAGCACGCTCGCCCAGAGCTGTGCCTGTGAGTTGGCCGGGTTCAACTGGCGCATCCACGCATAGTAGAAATCCTGCGCCGTGACAGGATCCCCGTTGGACCAGCGCGCATCGTGGCGCAGATAGATGGTCCAGGTGAGACCGTCCTTAGAAAGAGAATAGCCCGACGCAATCTTCGGCACAATCTGATTCTGCTGATTGTACCCATAGAGCCCTTCCAGAATGGTCCCCTGGTCCACCAGAATCTGCGCAGCCCACTGCGACGGATCCAGGGACGAGATACCCGGCGGCGAAGGATACGTGATGGTCACGGTTCCGTTGCCGGCGCTCGCAGCCCGCACGGGAACGGCCGAAGCCGCACCGCTGCTCGACGTGGTGCTGTGATTCTGCCCCGATGTCGCGCATCCCACCAGTCCTCCGCTCGCCACGAGGACCGCGACGGGCACATGCCACTTTCTGAGTTTCCGCTTGGCCACGTTCGTCACTCCTTCTCTCCGCGTCTTGCGTTCCAGCAGCTTCGAGAACGCTTTCAGAGACCCCCATGCGACTTCTTACCATTCGTGCACCGCCCAGGCCTGGACGCGTACCTCACCCCCCTGATTCCAAACTCACAGACTGGAATCAAGGCGCACAAATCGATTTGCTATGAAACAAAACGATTTGGCTGATGTCTCAAACATAAGATTGAGACATGCCAAAATCAATAGTCTACTTAGGCGATCCTTGTCTTTTTAAGCACCTGCCTGGCCCTCGATCATCTGCCGCCAGCCTCCAGCAGCCCTGCGACAACAAACACCGCCGGGGAGTTCCAATAGATGGCCACTTCGTTCGTGGAATAGCTGTCCTGGTGATCCATGTACGCTGTCATCGCCGGTCTCCCCGCAAGCTTCGCGCGGGCGATCTCGTCCTGCAGGTTCCGGTTTGGCCCGCCAGCCACCATGCCTGGGACGGGATCGTCCACATCATCCGCGACGGACGGGCGATGATGAGGTTGGCGCACGGGCTGTTGGCCAAAGCCCGTGACGTAGCACTGACCAAGCGGATTCGCGCCAAACAGGTAGTCCGCGGCGCGCTGTGCCACCGTATGTGCGGCGGGATGAAGGACACCGACGCCTTCGGCCAGCAGGAACGCCATGGCGCGGTTCAAAAGCACCATATTGCTGCCCCAGATGAAATCCTCGTCCCGCATGGGAATGCCGAAGGGATGCGACTCTGCCATGGCGGCGAGCGCGTCGAGTTCGCGGAGAAGGCGACTTTTCACCTTGCTTCGCACATCGCCCGACACGGCGGCGCTGGGGGCGCGCAGGTATTCCATCACGCCGTAGAGCGCCACGTCCGCCCATCCCAGTTCCCACAGCAGGTCGAGATCGAGGAGCGGCTCGCACACACGCGCCCACGCGGAATCGCCGGTCATGCGTAGCATGGCGCTGGACGCCCACAACAGCTCGTCGCGGAGTTCCCTGTCGCCGTATTCGCCCGTGAAAATCCCATCGGGATTGCGAAACGGCCGCATCTCGTGTTCGCTGAGCCACGCATACGCGCGCTGGGCGGCGTCTGTGCAGCACGAGGCGAGGGCCGGATCGTGGGCGCGGTACACCAGGGCGGCATGCGCCATGGCGGCACAAAACGTGGCCGTGGCAGCGTAGGAGATGGGGCTCATGATAAGCGGCGCAGTGTCGTCTTCGGGGCGGGTGTCGAGCGGCGGAAAGGAAGGCGTGCTGACTTTGTGGTACACGCCGCCTGTCGCAGGATCCTGCATGGTGAGAAGCCAGGCAATCTCCTCGCGCGCCACCTCGAGCGCCGGCGGCAGATGAGGTTCCCGGTGGACTGAGCGCATGGGGCGGACGTGCGCAAGCGCCGCCGGGAAGTACTCGTGAGCGAGAAGAAGATCCGCGACGGCCTTGGCGGCGGGAACCGTGTATTTGCCGTAATCGCCAGCGTCGTGCCAACCGCTTGGGCAGGCCACGGCGCGCTCCGTGCCCAACACCTTGGCGTCGCTCGTATGGCAAGGAGCATGCGCCCATGGGCCCGCTTCCTCTTCTGGCAGCGCGACGCCGCAGAGCTGATAGTCGAAGAAGCGCAACATGGCTTCGAGCACGTCGCCATACGCGCGGCGGTGCACAACGACCCGCGCCTCGAGGGACCCCACCGTCAAGGCGTAGGTTCCCGGCACGCGAAGCGCGGTAAAATCGCCGACGCACCAATCCCCACCCACGGGCTTCGTCAGGCCCGCGAACACGGCCTGCCCATCCGGGGTGTGCAGCGCGAACGGCTGAGCCTCGCGAGCCTGGATCCAAAAGCGCTTGTCGCCGCTGGTCAGATAGCCAACTTGATTACAAAAAATCGATTTGGACACGCGCGACGGCATGTCGAATCCCCTCCCACCGGTTTGCAGGAGAGAGGATTCGACGCCCCGCCTGGCGATACCTGCCTCGGCCTCTTCAGCCGATGGCCACCATGCGCTCAATGGCGACTCGCGCGCGATCCGCCACGTCAGCCGGCACGGAGATGACCGTCTCAAGCCGGGCAAGCGCGTCCCGCACCTTCTCGAGCGTGATCATCTTCATGAACGGGCAGACCGCAGCGCGGTTCGCCGGGATGAACGTCTTGTCTGGGTTTTGGCGCTCCATCTGGTGCAAGATGCCGACCTCTGTCGCCACGATGAAGGAGCGCTTGTCGGATTCGCGAGCGCGCTCAAGCATGCCGCTGGTCGACAGAACGTGCGTGCGATCCGCAGGCAGTTGTCCCTCAGCCAGCAGGTACATGTTCGAGGTAGAGCAACCGCACTCTGGGTGAATCAGGAGTTCCGCATCGGGATGAGCCGAGAGCGTCGCCTCGATGTCGTGCGGCCGGATGCCCGCGTGAACGTGACATTCGCCCATCCAGATGTGCAGGTTCTCTCGCCCAGTCACCCGCTTCACGTACGACCCGAGAAACATGTCAGGCAGAAACAGGATCTCTCGATCTTCGGGAATGCTCTGGACCACCTGCACGGCGTTCGAAGACGTGCAACAGTAGTCGCTCTCCGCCTTCACGTCCGCCGACGTGTTGACGTAGGAGACCACCACGGCGCCCGGGTGCTCCGCTTTCCACGCGCGCAGCTCGTCCGCCGTGATGGAATCCGCCAGCGAACAGCCCGCGTTCGGATCAGGCAACAGCACCGTCTTGTCCGGGTTGAGGATGGCCGCCGTCTCCGCCATGAAGTGGACGCCGCAGAGCACGATCACGTCGGCATCGGCGCGCATCGCAGCGCGCGCGAGCGCGAGCGAGTCCCCCAGCACATCCGCAATGTCCTGAATTTCCGGCAGCTCATAGTTGTGCGCCAGGATCAGGGCGTTCCGCTTTTTCTTCCACGCCATAATTTCGTCGACCAAACCTTGGCGTTCCACCTTCGTCTCCAGCACATGCATTCCCCCTCAGGTCGTGATCGCCACAGACGTCGCAGCCCGATGCGCCTTGCACATTCCGCTTGGGCGCGCGTAGGCCTGAACGGGCGCCGGCGCGTCCATTCGCACGTGACTGCCTCGGCTCTCCCTTCTCCACAGCGCCGAGCGCGCGATGAGCGACGCAGCCAGCACCGCCCCAGAACCGGGATATCGGTCCGCCATGCCTTCAAGCTCCACGAGCGCCGCCCGCAGCCCCGACTCGTCGCGCACGAGCCCGACGGATCGCCACAGGACGGGGGCGAGTTCGGGGAGCGCAGCCTCGTCTTGCTCTGGATGAAGAAGCCACGTGGGTTCTTCTGGAGTGTACGTGCAGGCAAGTGGCTCCTCCCGAACGGCTTTCCCAAATCGCCGCCCCATGACGACACACTCGAGCAGCGAGTTGCTCGCCAGCCGATTGGCCCCGTGCACGCCCGTGCACGCCGTTTCACCGAGTGCGAAGAGCCCTGGGACCGAAGTGCGCCCGGCGAGATCGGCCTCGACGCCGCCCATGAGAAAGTGCGCGCCAGGCGTCACAGGAATGGGCTGCGAAGCGAGGTCCAGGCCGGCGCGGCGAAGCCGAGCCGCGATGGACGGGAAGCGCGCCGCGACGTCCCGAACCTGCGTCGCGTCGAGATAGACCCGATGGCCTTCCGCCTCCGCCCTCGCGATGGCGAGCGCGACCACGTCCCGCGTGCGGAGGTTGTCCGCCGGATCGGCAAAAAGCGGCGGACCGCCCTCCGTGACGAGCACCGCGCCCGCGCCGCGCAGCGCCTCGGAGAGAAGCATCGCTTCGCCATCCCGCCCAAGCCACAGCGTCGGATGAAACTGCACAAACTCGAGATTCGCGAGCGTGGCGCCCGCGTGATAGGCGAGCGCGACGCCTGCGCCCACCGCGCTCGGTGGATTCGACGTGCGGCCGAAGAGGGCGCCCACCCCGCCCGTGGCGAGCCCCACGGCGCGCCGAGCCGCGACAAATCGTTGACGAGCCCCGTCCCAGGTCCACACGCCGACGGCCCGCCCCGTCGCGTCCTGCGCAATGCCCACGCAGTGCTCCCGACGGATTTCGATCCGCGGATGGCGCGCGGCCGCCTGCCAAAGCGCTTCGGTGATGAAGTGCCCGGTGGCGTCTCCGCCCGCGTGGACGATGCGCTCTCTCGTGTGGCCGCCTTCCCGGCCCAGGGCGAGCCGCCCGGACGAGTCGCGATCGAACGGAACCCCGAACTGTGCGAGCCACGCGACGACACCCGGCGCTTCTTCGGTCAATTCGCGCACCCGCTGGGCGTCGCATAGCCCGGCACCCGCGCGCAGCGTGTCTGCGGCGTGCAGTGCCGGATCGTCACCCTCGCTGAGCGCGGCCGCAAGCCCCCCCTGCGCCCGCGCTGAGCTCGACGTGCGCGGCCCTTCCCCCGCGATGACGCACACGTCCTCGGCCTCCGCCGAAGCGAGCGCGGCGCTAAGCCCTGCGATCCCGGCTCCGACGATCACGACGCCTGCCGCTTCCATGCCGATAAGCCCCCTTTACGCGAGTTCCACGTCGATATCGAGCCCCACGTCCACGGCCTGGGCGCGCATGGTGATGTGGCTCATGGAGATGAAGTCGACGCCCGTCTCCGCCACGGCCCTCAGCCGCCCCGGGCGCATGTTGCCCGACGCCTCGAGTGGCACGCGGCCCCCGGTGCGGCGCACCGCCTCGCGCATGATCTCGAGATCCATGTTGTCGAGGAGCACCACGTCGGCGCCCGCAGCCATGGCCTCCTCCAGCTGATCCAGGGATTCGACCTCCACTTCAATCTTGTGGGCAAACCCCGCCCGCGCCTTGGCGCGCGAGACGGCCTCGCCGACGCCGCCGGCGATGGCGATGTGGTTATCCTTGATGAGCACCATGTCGTCGAGCGCAAACCTGTGATTCCAGGCGCCTCCCACGCGCACGGCGTACTTTTCGAGCGCCCGCCATCCGGGCGTGGTCTTCCGCGTGTCCAGGATGCGCGCCTTTGTCCCCTCGATCTCGCGGACGGCGTCGCGCGCCGCGGTGGCAATGCCCGTCAAGCGGGAAAGAAAATTGAGCGCCGTGCGCTCCGCGCCGAGGATGGCCCGCGCCGCGCCCTCCACCCGCATCACGATTTGAGGTCCGTCGAGATCGATCCCGTCCGCGCATGCCACTGTGACCCGGAGCGTCGGATCCACCGCATGAAACACCCATGCGGCGACGTCCGTGCCGCACACCCTGGACGGTTCTTTGATCCACACGCTCGCGCGGGCCGTCGCATCCGCTGGGATGACCGCTTCGGTCGTCAGATCGCCCCGGCCTAGGTCTTCCGCGAGCGCGAGGCGGACGAGATCGCGCGTCACCACGTCGAGCCACATCGCCCTCACGCCTCCTCCTGCGCGCCTCGCCCAACGCGAGGCGCGAATCCACTGTCAACCGCCTGTCTAACCAACTGTATATACACTAGCACACACAGAGTGGCGTTTCACCTGGAAATTGCGCGGGACTTGCGAAACGAGGGATGCCGCGATATACTCGAGTAAGAACATATGTTCGGTTCTGGGCAGGTCGTGCTGAGGGGGAATGGCAGGATGGAGGCGCCGAAGTTCTTTCATCTGAACGTGAAACGGGCGCTGAACCCGGTTCGAGCGGCGAGCATGCCCTTTGCATGGTCGCTCAATCCGTATCGAGGCTGCGGACACGGTTGCGCCTTCTGCTATGCGCGAGGCACGCACGAATATCTCGGGTACAGCGCGGACGACGCGTTTCGCTCGCGCATCCACGTGAAGCGAGATCTGCCTGCCATTCTCGAGGCGGAACTCGCAGCGCGGCTCGCGCGCGCGGGCGGGAACCTCGAGCGGATGGCCGCTTCGCTCGGCACCGTGGCCATCGGCACCGCGACGGACCCGTATCAGTCGGCCGAAGCGCGCTTCCGCATCACGCGCCAGTGCCTCGAGATCCTCATCCGGTACGGCGTCCGGTTCAGCATCACGACGAGATCGCCACTCGTGCTGCGGGATCTCGACCTTCTGCGAAGCGCCAGGCTGGAGGGCGTGCACATGAGCTTGCACACGCTGGATGGCGAGATCTGGCGGGCGTTCGAGCCGGCTACGCCGCCGCCCGCCGTCCGGCTGCGCGCGATGGAACAGCTGGCGCAAGCCGGGATTCCCGTGAGCGCCTTCATCGCGCCCGTGCTCCCCTACCTGACGGACGACGCCGACTCCATCGCCGCGGTGATGCAGGCCGCCCGAGCGGCAGGCGCCACGGGTGTCATGGTGTCGCCGCTGCGGCTCGCCCCCGAGGTCAAGCCGTGGTTCTTCTCGGTCCTCAAGCGCGCGTACCCGGCGATGGTCCCCAGATATGAACGCCTGTACGCGGGCCGCGCCTATCCGTCGCGCGCGTACGCCGAGCGGCTGTACGCGATAGAAGATCTCGCCAGGCGGATGGCCGGTCTTGCGCCGCGACAGACGTTCGCAGACTCGCGCGAGGCCGAGCCGGCCGCGCAGACGGCAAGACTTGCGCGCGCGGAACCAGGGGATACCGCGACCGGTTCCCGCTACGTTCAGTTGACGCTGCCGCTCTAGGCATCACATGCCGATGTACTGCGCGTAAAGCGAACGGGCGCGGGCGGGATCGTCCGTGCCGTGCACCAGCGCCCGGCCGTTGGAGAACACGGTGAGCGCGACGCCCTCCGTCTCAAATTGCAACAGGGCCTCGTTCGCGCGCACGGTGCCAAGCGGCCGCAGGCGTTCCGCGAGCGCTGGAAGCGAGAGCGCCACGTCCTCCTGAGGCCGCACCTGAATGGTCTGGCGGCCGCAGAAGGTGACGGAGAGCGCCCGGCGGCCCGCGCCGAGGGATGCAAATTCCCTTCGCCCACAACAAGAGCAGTCTGGCTTCGGCCCGCCCATGCGGATGAGGCGCACGTCGGTATGCCAGACGTCGGCCTGCAGGATGGCGTTCGACAAGGCGTCCTCGCGGCCCGAGAGGTACTTGAGCACCTCCGCCACCTGGTACGACGCCATCCACTGCACAATGGGCGAGATGACGCCGACCGTGTCGCACGTGTCGTGTCCCACGCGGGCACCGTGGCCCAGCAGGCACACGAGGCACGGCGTCCGGCCGGGGCGCAGAAACGCGCTCGTGCCATGCGCCTCCACCGCGCCTGCGTAGGCCCACGGGATGTTGTGCTTGACCGCGACTTCGTTCACCAAATACCGGACCTCGAAGTTGTCGCTTCCGTCGATCACGACGTCCACGTCGGCGAGCAGGTGCTCCGCGTTCGAGGCGTCGAGATCGTCCACCACGGCTTCGACGGTGATGCCGCTGTTGGCGGCCGCAAGCGCGTTGCGCGCCGCAATGGCCTTCGGCGTGGCGTTCCGGGCGTCCTCCTCGGTGTAGAGCAACTGGCGCTGCAGATTCGACGGCTCGACGACGTCCCGGTCGATGAGGCGCAGATAGCCCACGCCGGCGCGCGCGAGCTGCGCGGCGCTCGCGGTCCCGAGTGCGCCGAGCCCCACCACGGCCACGCGAGCTTGCGAGATGCGCGCCTGTCCCGCCTCGCCGATGTGCCGAAAGCGAATCTGGCGCGAGTATCGGTCCTTGAAGTCAAAATCCGTCATGGCGCGGCCTTCCTTTCAACTACGGCCAACGACGCCCGCCTCCGGGCTCGAAGGCGATGGCACGCTCGATTTCGGGATCCGACCGGCGCGCCGCGCGAGATAGCCAGCCTCGACCGCCAACCGCATCGCCCGTGCCATCGCGACCGGATCGCCCGCCCGGGCGATGGCGGTGTTGACGAGCACGGCGTCCGCACCGGTCTCCATCGCGAGCGCGGCGTCGGACGGCGCGCCGATTCCCGCGTCCACCACCACGGGCACGCGCCCGCGGATCTCGTCGACGATGCGCGCAATCCGCTCCACCGCTTCGAGACCGCGCCCCGTGCCGATGGCGGATCCGTACGGCATCACGGCCGCGCAGCCGACCTCCAAAAGCCTCCGGGCGACGACGTGATCGTCCGTGGTGTAGGGAAGCACAACGAATCCCTCTTTGACGAGGGTCTCCGCGGCCTCCACGGTCGCGATGGGATCCGGAAGCAGCGTGCCGTCGTCCGCGATGACCTCGAGCTTCACCCAATTGGACAGCCCCGCGGCGCGCGCCAACCGCGCCGTGCGGACGGCCTCTTCTGCCGTGTGGCATCCCGCCGTGTTGGGCAGCAGGATGTAGCGCTCGAGATCGATGTAGGACAGGATGGAGGTTTCGCGCGCGTCGAGGTTCACCCGGCGCACCGCGACTGTGACGATCTCGGCGCCCGAAGCGTCCAGCGCCTCGCGCATGGCTTCGAGAGATTCGTACTTGCCCGTGCCCACCATGAGTCGGGAACGGAACGAGCGTCCTGCAATCACCAAAGGTTCCACGGGAAACATGCTCCTCCCATCGTATGGATGTCCGCGATAGGGCGACCCGCCGGCGCAGGGGCTGAGGTTCCCTCAACCGCCGCCGACAAATCGCACCATCTCGATGACGTCGCCCTCCTGAATCACTTCGGCTTCGAACGCCTGCCGGTCCACAATCTGGCCGTTCCGCTCGATGGCAACCGGCTCGCCGTCGAGATCGTAGTGGCGGACGAGATCGCGCAGCGTCATGCCGTCCGGAAGGGAGACGTCCTTACCGTTCAAGCGTATCCGCACGCACCTCACCTCCAAAGGCCGAGAAGCGCGTTGGCGGCCAAAACGGCAACCACAGATCCTCGGGCGCGCGGCCGAGCGCAGCGCTCGCCACGATGCGGCCCGTGATGGGCGCGAGCAACACGCCGTTGCGAAAGTGGCCCACGGCGAGAACAAGCCCCTCCGCGCCGGGCCACGGCCCGATGACCGGATCGGCCGATTCCCCCGCGAGGCGCGGGCGAAGCCCGCTCCAGGCGCGCAGCCACTCGCCGCCGCGAAGGCCGGGCACCGCGTCGAGCGCCCTTGCCGCGAGTGCAGCGAGCCCATCCACGGTGTTGCGCTTGTCGTAACCGGCGTCCGGCTCTTCCGTCGCGCCGATCACGACCGTTCCGTCCCGCTTGGGCACCAGGTACGTTCCGGCGTCGTAGACGGTGCGGCGCAGCCCAGCGCCGCGCGGAGGGCGGGCGGCGAGCATCTGCCCCTTCACCGGGCGCACCTCGAGCGGAACCCCGAGCGCGCGAAGCAGAGGAGAGGCCCACGCGCCCGCCGCAACGACGACACAATCCGCCGCGTACACCTCTCGCGCGCCCCGGACGCGCCAGCGCTCACCATCGCGCTCGACGCGCAGCACCTCCTCGCCCTCGTAGACGTCGCACGCGCTGGCCACACACGCCCGCAGCGCCGCGCTGAGCCTCGGCGCGTGCACGTTCCCGTCGCGCGGCAGGTAGAGGGCGCCGAGCACATCGCCCGCCACGCCGCGCTCGAGCTCGCGCACCTCCCTGGGTTCCAGCCAAACGGCCTCATCGCCAGCCGCGCGCTGCCAGTTCATCCGCTCCTTCAGTTGCGTGGCCGCGCCCTCGGAGCGCGCGAGCTGCACAATTCCATTCTCCACCCACTCGACGTCAATGCCGGTCTCCTCAAGGAGCGCCGCTGCAAACTCCGGGTACATCGCGCGGCTCTCGCGGCACAGCGCGTAAAACGCGTCTGGCGCATGCGCCTCGAGCTGCGCGCCGAGCATCCCCGCGGCCGCGCTCGAGGCCTCGCCCCCCAGTCGGCCGCGATCGACCACGGCCACGGACAGCCCCTCGCGCGCCAGCGCCCGCGCCGCCGCCATGCCAATCGCGCCGCCGCCCACCACCACGGCGTCATACGCGCGCACGCCGCATTCCCCCCTCCAGCGTCGGAAACGGGACCTTGGGCGCCACGGGCGATCTCGCCATGGCCTCTTTGAGCCTCGCCGCGGCCGCACGCGGATCCGCGGCCTCCACCACCGCGCCGATCACGGCCACGCCGCTCGCGCCGGTCGCCAACACCTCGCCCACGTTTCCCGCGTCAATGCCGCCAATCGCCACCACCGGGATGGACAGCGCCTCGACCACCCGGGCGAGCTCACGCACGCCCTTTGGCGGCAGTCCCGGGTGAGACGCGGTCGGGAAAATGTGACCGAACGTGACGTAGTCCGCGCCCGCGGCCTCGGCGGCCTTCGCTTCCTCGAGCGAATGCACGGAACAGCCGACGACAAGCCCGCCGCCCGCCCGCTTGACCACCTCGCGCGCGACCGCCACCGGCAGCGACTTGGCCGCCAGATGCACGCCGTCCGCGCCCGCCGCCATTGCCACGTCCAGGCGATCGTTCACCAACACGCGCGCGTTCGATCCCGCCTCGCGAATTCGCGCCAAAAGCGCACACGCGAATTCGAACACCGCGAGAGCCGGCGCCTTCTTCTCCCGGACCTGGATCACGTCGGCCCCGCCTAACGCCGCGAGCCACAGCGCGTCTTCGAGCGGAACCTTTGCGCCGCGGGCGCGATCACTCAACACATGGAGCACATGGGTCATGCTGTCATCTCCAAAAAGAAAAGCCGTACCCCATCGGGCACGGCAGGTTTCCAGTCTGAACCTCGCAAACGCGCCGCCGCATCGGCAGCTATCTGAGTTTTTGCAGACTTACTTCGAGAGCGCCTCCGTCAGGACCGGCACAATCTGCTTCTTGCGCGAGACGACGCCCTTCAACAAGGCCTGATGCTCCTCAAGCGTCACGCCGTACGCCTCTTCGACTGCGTGCGCCGCGCTTCCAAGTGCCAGGCCGACCGAGTCGTTGTTCAAGATGTCCGTCACGACGAAGAAGAACAGATCCAGGCCCTTTTCGGCGATCTTCTTCTCGATGGCCTGCAGGATCTCGGCCTTCTTGGCGAGCACGTCGTTCACGTCCACCGCATTGACCTGGGCGATCTCGACCTTGTGGTTCCCCATCTGGAACTCCTTCGCGTCCAGGGTCAGAAGTTCGCCGACCGTCTTCTGGCTGAGATCCGCGCCCGCCTTGAGCATCTGAAGGCCGTACTCCTCCAGCTTCACGCCGGCCAGCTCGGCGAGCTCGCGCGCCGCCTTCACGTCCTCTTCCGTGCATGTCGGCGATTTGAGCAGCAACGTGTCCGAGATGATGGCGGAGAGCATGATGCCGGCCACGTGGCGCGGGATGGACACGTTCTTCTCCTTGTACAGCTTGTTGAGAATGGTGGCCGTGCACCCGACCGGCTCCGCGCGATAGTAAAGCGGATCCGCCGTCTCGAAGTTCGCGATGCGGTGGTGATCAATGACCTCGACCACCTTCACCTGGTCGACGTCCAGCGCGCTCTGCTGGCGCTCGTTGTGATCCACCAGGATGACCTCGCCCACTTCTCCCGCCACGCTTTCGACCACGCGCGGCGCGGCCACGCCGAAGTGGCTCAGGACGAACTGCGTCTCAGGATTGGGCTCGCCGAGCGCAACGGGCTCCACGTCCTCCCCCAGTTCGCGCTTCAGGTGAGCGTATGCGATCGCGGACGTGATCGCGTCGGTATCTGGATTTCGATGGCCGAAAATCAAGCGCTTCGCCATGCAGCCGACTCCTCCAAGCGATTTTGTAAACATTCGAATCCAGTATATCAGGTCGGAGGGCCTGTTTGCACCAATCGCAGGGCATCATGCGTTCGACGCCACATCTGCCGAGGGACCACCGGCGGTGCCTTTCGGCGCGACGCGCCACCAGCCGATGGTGAGCGCGGCACAGGCGGCGGAACAGAGCCACATCCACGCCGCGACGGGGACCACGTGCAACGAAGCGCCGGCGAGCGCGGACGCAAGCGGGACGGCCACGCCCGCGAACGAGTAGATGAGGCCAAACGCGCGGCCCCGCACCTCCCCAGGAATCGCGCGCTGCATCAGGGCAAAGCCGATGGCGTTGATGATGGCGAGCGACACGCCCAGCACAAAATTCATCGCGAGCGAGAGCCACACCAAGCGGGAGAAGCTGAAGATGAGCATTGCAAAGGACGTCAGGGCGCCGAAGGTGAGAAGTCCGGTGCGCGCGCTCATCCGCGCGGCGAGTCCCGCGAACAGGCTCCCGAGCAACTGTCCGAGCGACAGCGCCGCGTTGATGGCGCCGAATTGGAGAGCGCCTCCGTGCAGCACGCGGTGCGTCCACACCGACAACAGCACGTCCACGCCTGCAAAGAAGAAGTTCAGGAGCACGATGAGGGGCAGGACGGCCACGTACCAGCGAATGCGCCCGACGGCGCGCCAGCCTTCCATCACCTGCGAGACCACAGAAGCCTTCGGCCTCGGTTCCGCCGCGCCATCCCGCCAGATCCGGCCCTCGCGCCGCCACAGGCGAATGACGTTCGCCACGGCAGCGGCACTTGCGAGAAAGCTCAGGCCGTCGATGGCCGCGATCCAAGGGATGCCGATGGCAGCGAGCGATGCGCCGCCGATGGCCGACCCGACGGACAGCGCCAATCGCGACGTCGTCATGACCAGACCATTGGCCGCCGTCAGATCCTCGTCGGGCACCAGGCGCGGCAGGATCACGTTCTCCGCCGGCCCAAACAGACTCCCTCCGAGGCCGTGCGCGGCCAGGATGACAAGCGTGACCGCCACAAACGCGTGGGGCCAAAGGGCGTACACGAGGGCGCCGAAGAGCGAGACCGAGGCGCGAGCGAGATCTGTCCAAAGCATCACGTACCGGGCGTCCCAGCGATCGACGAAGCTGCCGCCCACCACCGACAGGAGGTTGGGAAGTGTCAGGGCCAGGCCCGCGGCGGACAACAGATACGGCGAGCGGAGCTGAACTTCCCAGTACGCCATGATGAAAAACAACTGCGTGCCGAGCTGTGACAGGACCTGCCCCAGCCAGACCGAGGTGAACGCCGGCCATCGGAATACCCGCAACATCGCGCTCTCTCCTCACTGGATTTGACGTCACTCCACCGTCTCGCCGCTCGGAGCGTTGGACCAGGCCGGCGCCCGAAAGCGAGATGTCCCAAACATCCACACCGCCACCACGGTCAGCACACACGGAACGAGATCCCAAAGGAACGCAGAGTGAATGGACTGATTCAGCGCGTCTGTGAGCTTCTGCAGCACAAAGCCGGGCATGTGCTCGCGCGTCTCAGGCGACATGATGGCGCGAGGATCCATGTGGCTGAACGCGCGCGCCTGAGGAACGCCCTGAAACGCCTCGGCCACCTGATGGGCGAACGCGTGCTTCTGAATCGCGCCGTAGATCACAATCCCGACTGTCATGCCGAGTTCGCGGACGAAGCTGTTCGTGGAACTGCCCGCGCCGCGGTTTTGCGCGTCGAGATCGCCCATCGCGGCCATGCCGGTGACGGAGAAGAATGGCCCGATGCCAAGCCCCACCACGGCCATGTCGAGAGTCACGCGCCACGTCGGCGTATCGGCCCGGAGCCCGAGAAGAAGCGCGATGCCGGCGCCGAAGACGATGGCGAACGGCAAGAGCACGGTGCGATAAGGCGCGCGGCCTGCGAAGCGCCCCGCCATCGCCGCGGTCACGGACGATCCGACCATCATCGGCAGGAGAAACAGACCCGCATCGATGGGCGATCCGCCGCGCACGCCCTGCACGTAAATCGGCACCCACACCACCGCGACGATGTACGCGCTGCCGCTCAAGATGCCCGCCACATTCGAGACGGCGAAGGATCGCTTTCGAAAGAGGTGAAGCGAGACCACGGGCTCCTTGGCGCGCAACTCCACGGCGAAAAAGAGCGCGAGGAGCGCCGCGGAAACGGCGAAACCGGCCAGGATGGGCGCGGAGTTCCACGGATACGTCTGTCCGCCGAATTCCAGCGCGAACGTGAGCGCCGTCACGCCGGGCACCAGCGTGAAGATGCCGAGCCAGTCAATGGCCTGCCGGCCGTGCCGCGCCGACTCGCGGTACGCGAACAGGATGAGCAGGAACGCGACAACACCAATCGGCACGTTGATGTAGAAGACGATCCGCCACGACCAGTGCTGAGTGATGTACGCGCCGAGAAGCGGGCCGAAGATGCTCGCCATGCCGAAGACCGCGCCAAAGAGCCCCGAGAACTTGCCCTGCTCCTTCGGCGGCACCACGTCAAAGATGATGGTGAACGCAATGGGCATCAGCGCACCGCCGCCAATCCCCTGAATTGCGCGGTAGATGGCGAGTTCGGTCATGTTCTGCGCCGTCCCACACAGGATGGAGCCGATGAGAAACGCCGCGATGCCAAACATGAAAAACCGCTTGCGCCCGTACATGTCGGACAACTTTCCAAAGATGGGCATCCCGGCCATCTCCGTCAGCATGTACGCCGCCGTGATCCACACAATCTGCTCGAGGCCGCCCAAGTGCGCCACGATGTTGCCCGTCGCGGTGGCCACAATCGTGTTGTCCATAGCCGCGACAAAGATGCCCAAGAGCAAGGCCAGCACCACGAGCCCTTGGTTCGAAGTCCGATCCGCCTGCACACAAACCCTCCTCGCGTTATTCAGGCCTACCCGCGTCGATGACCCGCCCCACCTTGGCGTCCGGGTGCGCGTCGTACGACTGACCATATTCCACGCATTCAATCTCGCATCCTGGGCCAAGCCGCACCACCTGCGCCCGCACCACGCGGGCGCGGGTGTGAACGAGGTGGACCTCGTCCGCCTCAATGACGTCCGCCTCGAGCGTCCCGTGCCTGCGCATCGACGATTTCCAGAGATACCGCGGCAGCTCCACGGTGAGCCGACCCATCCCCATCTCGCGCACCCGGTACGGGCCGTGCAGCCGAAACCGGGCCTCGTCCGCGGAGAACAGGCCCTCAACGGTCAGCGCACCGCGAATGAGGGCGCGATCGGCGCCGCAGTTTCCACGGACGACGACCTCGCCCGCCGTCTTGAATACTCCCGCAGACAAGTGCCCGTCACATTCGAGCGCCCCCATCACCTGCAGCTTGGCGGCGGTCACATCGCCTCGACAGGTCGCCTGGCCCATAATGGTCGCCGCCTCCGCCGACACGTCCGCCCTCGCTTCAAGCTCGCCCATCACGCGGAGGTGCTCACAGGTGAGTGGCCCTTTGACGACCGCCTGCCCCATGATCCGCACGCGCCCAAAGTCGCCACCCGCCGCGGAGGACTGGCCCATCACCGTCAGCTTCGGCTTCGCCCCGTCTCCCATCTCCGTCGCCCCCTCAGATCTGCACCGCTTCGCCGATCACGGCCGAACCGCGCCGCTCGAACGACGTGCGGTACTCGACGCGATCGACCCGGCAATCGTCGCCGATGACCACCACGTCTCCCCGGATCCGGCGCGCCAGCACCGCCTCCACCTCGATGTGATCCCCTTCAATCGTCTCCGCCTCGAGCCTCGGCTTCGAAAACCATCCCCCGCTTCCAACCGCCGCCGTGAGCGACGAGCAGCCAATCTCCCGCACTTTGGACTTGCCCATCAACTCAAACTCGATCACGTCCGCGTTCATCAGCGCCCCGCAGTGCAGATTGCCCGTCACGTGGACGCGCTCCGCCTCGATGGGCCCCTCCACCTTGACACGCCCGCCAATCTTCAGGACGCCCGCGCGCAGGGCACCCTGGATGCGCGCCATGCCCGACACTTCGGCCTGCTCCGCCACCTCGCAGTTGCCGTCCACGTCGCACAGCCCGTTTACCTCAAACACGCCCGCCCAAACGGCCCCATCCACGGACATGCGGCCGTTCACCTCGAGTCGGCCCTCGACCCGCAGGTTGCCGTCGACCTGCCCGCTCCCATTGACTTCACACGTCTCGCAGGCGATGTCCCCCTGCATCTTGGCCATGCCGTTGACCTCGACCCGCCCATACGTCCCGCCGCCCATCGACGTGCGACCGGACACCTCCAAATCATCAGGCATATGCGATCCCCTCCCCGATTTGACCATGGTCACTTTCACATCAGCCTCAGCTTCAGCTGTTCCACAGCGCTTGCCACATCGACGGAGAACGCGACGTTGGCCTGCGGATCAAGCGCGATCTCGGCGTTTGGCGCGCGCGCCAGCCAGGTCCCGACGCCGAGTTTGCGGACGAGATCGACGCACATCTGCATGTCACGAAACACTGTTACGAAACGAGGGTATGCGGCGGTGAGCTGCCGCGCCTCGTCCAGGCTGACCTGGCCGCTCTCCAGCGCCTCGTGCACGAGGTATACGCAAACGATGTCCGGAAATGCCAAGATGCGGACGTTCGGAACCGCGTCGGCATAGAGGCGCCAGGCGAGATCGCCCACAATCCCGAGGCGCACGAGGTCTTCTCCAGCCCGCTCAATCTCGACGCCCGCCGGCGAAAGGCGCTTCGCCAGTTCGTCGAGCGGAACGTCTTCCTTCCACTGTTTAATCTGCTCGATGCGACTGAGAATCTTGTCGCGGGGAAAGAAGGTCTCCTGGCCGGTGAATGTGGCCTTGCGGATGAACCACTCCTCCGGGATGAGCTTCTTTCGCTTCCAGCGGTACAATTGGCCGTAGGAAATTCGGGCGAGATCGAGTAACTCCTTTTTCGAGATCAGTTCCTCGTCCATTGAACATCATCTCCGACGACGCCATCGTAACATAACAATGTTATGCAACACAAGTGTCAGGACCCACTCACTGAAGCATGCGCCACGGAGCAGAACGCGCGCGCCCATGCCGGGCGCACTAAAAAAGCGCCTGCCACGAGGGCAGGCGCCTTGCATTCTTCACTCACTTCGTCACATACCAGTACTGCATCTCGGGCAGGCCGTCCGCCGCGTTCAGGTGCTGCAGCACGCCCTGCACGTGCGGAGCCACCACGACGAGCGTGGCCGGATTGACCGTCCACAGGAACGGCAGGACCTTTGCCGTGTACATCTCGTACTCGTCGAACACCTGCATCGTCTGAGCATCGGTCGAATACGGCTGATGCGTGGCATTGATCAGCTGATCCTCCTTCGGATCGCTGAAGCCCGTGCCGCTCGGTGCGCCGGTGTTGAACAGACCTTCGCCAGACGGATAGAAGCCAGGACCGTTGTACACCCAGCCGGAGCCAAGCGCGAGGTCCCAGGAGTGATTGCTCGGGTCAGAGGTAATGGAAATGAACTGCGAGAACGGCTCGCCCTTGAGCTGCACCTTCACGCCGATCTGCGCGAAGTCCTGCTGGACGAGTTCCGCCTCCTGCTGCGTCGATTCGTTGCCGGTGACATACATCATGGTCAAGTTAAGCGTCTGGCCATTTGCATTGGTCATGACGCCGTTCTTCAGATGCCAGCCAGCGCTCTCCAGCGTCTGCTTCGCCTTCGCGAGATTGAAGTTGTAGAGGCCGCTCTCGGCGGGATCGTAAAACTTCGTCGCAGGCTGGGACGGAATCGGCCCGTACAGAGGCACCGCGAAGCCCTTGTAGATGTCTTTCACCATGGTCTGGCGGTCAATCGCCATCTGGAGCGCCTGGCGGACCGGCAACTGATCGAAGACGCTGGCGTTCGGCGCGCCCTTGTACATGTTCATCTCAATCCAGAAGATGCCGAATGCGTATTCCGGCGTCACCGTGTCGCCCATCGAGGTGAGCGCAGACTCCGAACCGAGCTGCGACTGATCCAGATAGCCCACGTTGATCTGACCGCTGCGCAGCGCCGCGAACTCAGACTCGTTCGAGCCCTCGTACTGGAAGATAACCTTGCTCACCTGGGGCTTGTGACCCGCGTAGCTCGAGTTCGGGACGATCACCCACTCCTGCTTATCCTTGGCCAGGAGCGGCTTGAACGGACCGTCGACGACCTTGTCGAACATCATGTTGGTCGCATTGGCACCCAGGTACTTGATCTCGTCGGTGATGTTCGACTTCACGTCCATATAAGCAGCAGGCAGTGGCGTGAGCTGGATAATGCCGTTGTAGATGAACCACTGCTGGTTGGCCGGCTGGTTCAACGTGATGGTGACCTCATACGGGCCATTCGCCACCACGCTCTTCACGCCGTTCGGAATGTCACCGGTGCCAACGCCCACAAACGGCCACGGCTTGGGTGCGTTCGAAGCAGACGCTGCCTTAATCACGTTCCACGTGAAAAGCACGTCCGTGGAAGTCACCGGCTTGCCGTTGGACCACTTCCATTTGGGATTCAAGAAAATGTGATAGACCGTGCCTTGCTTGTTGTACGTGATGTTCTTCGCGATGGAATCCTGCCAGTTGATGCTGTAGTCATTGTTCAGCACCAGCATCGGGATGTACATCTGATCCACAATTTGGGAGTTGTACAGCGAATCATTGGCCGCGTTGAAGATGGGAAGGAACCAGTTGAGGTCCGTCTGCGGCGGCAGCGCGTAATCGATGACACCAGCTGGATTAACTTGCCCCGTCGTGGTGGTAGTAGTCGTGGTATTCGTCGTGGCGCTGTTGGTAGCGTTCGACGCGCTGTTCGACGTGGAGGTTCCGCATCCGGCAACTCCAAGCACAATAGCCACTGCGGCACCCGCAGAAACAAGCGCTCGTTTTCTCATTTTTCGCACCCTTTGTACCTCCCTGTAAACGCCTAGAGAATGCCCGCACCGAACATAGCGCTCGATGCGGGCCAGTAGCAGGTGTAGAACCAAGGACACCACTAGTATAGCAAGTCCAATTGCGCATTGCACGCATTTTTTAAACAGATCTTCAATACAACTTCACACTTGTGTGCCAAGTCTCACTGACCCGACACCGTCCAGTACTGCATCTCCGGAATGCCGACCGCACCGTTGTAGTACGGCAGCACGTTCTGGACGTTCGGCGCGATGACGGCGACGGTCGCGTTGTTCACGTTCCAGAGCATTGGCAACTGCTCCGCCGTGTAGTACTCGTACTGATAGAAGTGTTTCATCGTCTCAGCCGTGGAGCTGTATGGCTGGTGCGTCGCGTTGATGAGCGCGTCCTCGGTCGAATTGCTGTAGCCCGTGCCACTCGGCGCGCCGGTGTTAAACAGGCCATCGCCGGATGGGTAGTAACCGGGGCCGCTGTAGATCCAGCCCGAACCGAGCGCGAGATCCCAGTTGGTATCCTTCGGGTTGCTCGTGAGCGAAATCAGTTGATCGAACGGCATTCCCTTCAGGGACACCTTCACGCCAATCTGAGCGAGTTCCTGCTGAATCAACTCTGCCTCTTGGACCGTTGTCTCGACGCCCGTGGCGTAGATCATGGTGAAATTCATCTTCTGGTTGCCGTTTGTCATCACGCCGTTTTCAAGCCGCCATCCGTGGTCCTCGAGCAGTTTCTTCGCGGCAGACGGATTGTAAGGATACAGCTTTGCCACGGCCGGATCGTAGAACTGCGTGTTGGGTTGGGACGGAATGGGCCCATGGAGCGGCACCGCGTACCCCTTGTAAATCTGCTGCGCAATTTCGTCGTTGTTGATGGCCTGCATCAGGGCCTGGCGGACATAGAGCTGATTGAAGATCTTCGAGTTTGGCGAAGCGGGGTACATGTTCATCTCCGTCCAGAAGACCGCAAACATGTACTCGGGCGCAATGGTGAAACCAGACGACTTTAACTGCGGTATGGCCGCGGATTCGGACGGATCGAGGTAGCCGACGTTCACCTGGCCGCTGCGCAGCGCCGCGAGTTCCGACTCGTTGGAACCCTCGTACAGGAAGATGAGCTTCGAGAGCGTGCTCTTGTGACCCGCGTACATCGGGTTCGGCTTCAGGACCCACTCCTGCCGATCCTTCGCATACACCGGTTCGAACGGGCCGTCGACGACCTTGTCAAACATCATATTTGGCCCATTGGAGCCCAGATACTTCAGCTCATCCGTCATGTTCTGCTTGACGTCCATGTATTTCGCCGGCATCGGCGTCATCTGCATCAGGCCGTTGTATATGAACCACTGCTGGTTCGTGGGCTGGTTGAGCGTGACCGTCACCTCATACGGCCCGTTCGCCACAACGCTCTTGATGCCGTTCGGAATGTCGCCGGTTCCCACGCCAACGTAGGGCCATGGCGAGGGTGCGTTCGACGCGCAGGCCGCCTTCATGACGTTCCACGTGAAGAGGAGATCTGTGGATGTCACCGGTTGACCGTTCGACCATTTCCACTTCGGGTTCAGGTAAATGTGATAGACCGTGCCGGACGAGTTGTAGGTGACCTTGTCGGCGATGGAGTTCTTCCAGTCAATCTGGTAGCTGTTGTTCAGCTGCAGCAGGGGAACGAACATCTGGTACACGAGCTGCGCATTGGCCAGCGTGTCCGTGGGCCCGGTGAAGAGCGGAAGGAACCAGTTCAAATCCGTGGCAGGTTGGACCGCATATTCGATGACACCGCCACTCGTCGATTTCGAAACGGGATGAGAAGAAGTTTGGTTGGAGGTGGAAGAGCCACATCCAGCCACGCCCAGAACGACGGCTGCCGCCATTCCTGCAGCGACAATCCCTTTTCCACGACCTTTCACAGTCTCTCGAACCCCCTCAATGTTCTGGAAATCTCTCATTTAAACCGAGATTTCAGAGAAACACGCCCATTGTACGACGCACCGGCGGCCGTGTAAAGGGGAAGATGTGTAACAACTGGACATCCTGCGCCCGAAAATGTTTTCCGCAAGTCAAGAAAATGGACACACCGGCCATTCGCCGATGTGCCCATCCGCCTTTCGCTCAGAGGTCGAGCAACTTTTTCACAAGCGGAATCTGTCCGCGGTGGTGCGCCGTGTGCGCGATGGCATAAGCGGCGAGCTGACGCTTGTTCACCTCGCCGACACCGAGCTTGGCGCCCGGCTGATCCAGCTCCTCAGCCGTGAGGTGCTCAAACGCGTCCCTGGCCAGCCGCTCATTTTCCGCCCACATCTCCTTGATCTTCGCGACATCCCAGCTCGTCGCCACAAACGGCGCCCGCGCGTCGATGTCCGCCGCTTCACCCTTCAACTGTGCGAAGAAGCGGCGTTCCACGAGGAGCGTGTGTTGCAGAATGGATGCGATGTTGTTGAAATTGTCCGCCGGCTTCTTGACCCACTGATCGTCCGTCAAGCCATCGACCATTTGATGAATCGTCGCGTGGACCTTCGCGTACAGATCGTGGAGATCCTGCATCTCTTTCAGCACGTGTTGATCCCTCCCACTGAGTCGCCGGGAAAGTTCTGAGTTCCATCGGCGCGTCCTCCTCCATTGTAGCGCGATCACGTCTACAAGAAACATTTGCTACAATGCGAATGAGAATCGTGCATGTACGGGGGGATATTCGCGTGCGCATCTACCTCCTTGGCGGATCCGGGTTCGTCGGCCGCCACGTCACGCAAGAACTCGAACGCCAAGGCCACGTTGCGGACGTCGTGCGGCGACCGTACACCCCCGATGCCCTTCGCGCCCACTTGGCCAGGAGCATCGAGCGCGGCGAACCTTACGCCATCTGCAACCTTGCGGGCGCCTCGCTCAACCAAAAGCGCTGGAGCGCGGCCTATCGGCGCGAAATCGTCCGGTCGCGCGTCGACACGGTCCGCGGCGTGATCGCAGCAATTGACGATTTGCCCGCCAAACCCGCGGCGTATTTGCAAGCATCGGCCGTCGGCTATTATGGCTCGTCGCTCACGGAGGCGTTCACCGAGGCGTCTCCTCCCGGCAGCGACTTTCTGGCCAGGGTGTGCGTGGCCTGGGAGCAGGCCGCCGAGCCCCTCCGCGCGCTCACGCGCGTGGCCTTTCTTCGATTTGGCATGGTGCTCGGGCGAGACGGAGGCGCGCTGCCGCTCATGTGGCCCGTGTTTCAAATGGGGCTAGGAGGAACACTCGGGCGCGGCAATCAATGGATTTCCTGGATTCACGCAGACGACGCCGCCCGACTCGCCGCGTGGGTCCTCGCGGACGCCCGACTCGATGGCGCGTTCAACGCCACCGCGCCTCAGCCCGTCCAGATGCGCGACTTCACCCGCACGCTCGCCGAGGTGCTCCACCGCCCCCACCTCACACGCGTCCCAGGCGCCGCGCTGCGATTGGCGCTTGGCCAGCGTGCCAGCCTCATCCTCGAGGGGCAGCGCGTACTTCCCCATCGCGCGCTCGATCTCGGCTTTTCCTTCGCGTTTCCCACGCTAGAAAGGGCCATCCGGGACTTCCTGTAAGCTAGACTTGTGCCCTACCCTGTCCTGCCCTTAGAATGAAATCGATTTCTCCCTCAATCTTTTGCAGGGAAAGACAAGAAAGGAGGCTTTCGAGCCATGGCCACCCGCTTTCGCTGGGTCATCATTGGTCTTTTGTTCTTCATCACGGTGGTCAATTACATCGACCGCTCCGCCATCTCGTACGCCATCGGCGACATCGCGCAGGTCCTGCACCTGAACGACGGCCAGATCGGCATGATCCTCGGCGCCTTTGGCATCGGCTACATGATCACCACGTTTTTCGGTGGCATCTGGGTCGATCACGTCGGCGCCCGCTGGGCCCTGTTTTTCGCGTCGCTCCTGTGGAGCTTGTCCATCGGGTTGACAGGCGTGGCGGCCTCGTTCGCCATCATCTACCTCATGCGCATTCTCCTCGGCGTGGCGGAAGGGCCGAACTTCCCAGCCGTCAATCGAGCAGTTGGCGACTGGTTGTCACCGCGCGAGCGAGCCATTGCGCTGTCCAATTCGCTCGTCGCTGTCCCGCTGGCACTCGCCATCGGCGCCCCAATCGTGACCTCGCTGATCCTCGGCGTCAGCTGGCGAGGCATGTTCATCATCCTCGGCGCGGTGGGCCTCCTCTGGGTGCCCGTCTGGTTTCTCCTGTTCCGCGATTTTCCTGAGCACAGTCGCCATGTGAACGACGAGGAACTGCGGCACATTCGAGCATCCGAGGCCGTGGATCGCACACGGCCGGCCAAGGAGATGCGCTTTCGCCAGGCCCATCACGTGTCCTCCGGAACGTTGTGGAAGTATCTTCTTGTCAACCGCACGCTCATGGCAAACAACTGGTCGTTCTTCGTCTTCGGCTATTATCTCTTCTTCTTCATGACGTGGCTTCCGTCGTACCTGAAGAGCGAGTACCATCTGAATCTCAAGTCCGTCGGCGCGTTTTCCATTTTGCCCTGGGCGCTTGCGACCGTTCTCCTTTGGCTCGTCGGGTACCTCTCCGACTGGATTCTGCGCCGGACGGGAAGCTTGCGGCTGGCGAGATCGTATCCCATCTGGATTTCGCAGCTGCTCTCCGCGCTCTGCGTCGTGCCGCTCACCTTTACGCACGATCTCACGACGGCCATCGTGTTCATCACCCTCGCGGTGGGCTTTGGGATGAGCGCCAATTCGACCTTCTACGCCATGAATGTGGACCTCATGCGAGAGCGCACAGGTACCGCTCTCGGCGTGATGGACACGTTCTTCGCAGCGGCTGGCTTCCTCGCCCCGGTCATCACGGGCTGGATTGTGAACGCGACGGGAAGCTTCAAGAGCGCCTTCTGGCTCATGGCCGTGCTCGCCGCGACCTCCGTATTGGCCGTGCTCATCTTCCATCAGCCCGACAAACAGCGGCGGATTGAAGGCGCAGTTGCGAGTTCTTCCACCCTTGAGTACTGACACGCCGGGCCCCGCGGCCGACCCGCGGGGCTTTTTTGATCCCGTCCTCGTGATCACGCCTGAGGCAGCGCCGCATGCGGACAACCGCCTCAGGCATACGCTGTCACATGGGTGCGGAGTCCTCGCCCATGGAAGGAGACGGTCCATGCCTTCTCTCATCGTCATCGGCACGGCCGCGGCAGATGCCGCCGTTCAGAATGCTGGAATTTTTCTCGGCGAGGGCAACGTCGGCGGCTGGGACGCCAACCGCAAGATGTCCAATGCGTACAGCGGCACGTATGGGGCCTTTAACTTCCTGCCCGCCATGGTGAATGTCAACGTGGACAACTTCGAGGTGGTGGATGGAGCCATCAACGACACGGACTTCAAGCTCACCGTGGGCGCCAACGGTTAACGTGGTCCAAGAGGCAGGCAAATCGAGGGCGGAGGAGTGACATGCCAAGCGTCATCTTGCTCGGGTCGCTATTGATGAACACGCCCCAGCAGAACGCGGGTGCTTTCGTCGGCGAATACAATTTTGCCGGCTGGGACGCCAACCGCAAAATGAGTCAGGCGCACGGCGGAGAATTCGGCTTCTTCAATTGGAGCCCCGGATTCTACAACCTGAACCTGGATAGCTTTGAAGTCGTGGATGGCGCCATCAACGACGCGGACGCCAAGCCCGTCATCGGCAACAACGTGTGAGCACGGCGTCGTCGTGACGCTCGCACAACGGGGGAGGAGATGGCCATTCCTGCGCTCGTCTTTATCGGAGCCAACAACTCCATGACACCGCAGCAGAACGCGGGCACCTTCATCGGCCAGGTCAACAACGGGGCCTGGGACGCGAACATGAAGTTTCAGGCCGGAAAAAGCGGCAACTATGACGTGATGAGCTACAATCTGCAGATCTGGAGCCTGCTGTTCGACAGCTTCGAATTCATCGACGGTCAGGTGAATACGCTCGGCCTGAAGCCTGACGTAGAAGGCAACGTCTAAACGCGCCCTTGAGGCGAAGGAGGCGATTCCCATTCCAGTGCTGATTCTGAGCGGCGTGCTGAACACCATGACGCCGCAACAGAACGCGGGCGTTTTTCTCGGGCAGATCAACATCGGCGGCTGGGACGCCAACCAAAAGTACGGCGCTGGCAAGGCGCTCGACGCAGGGGTGTTCAACGTCCTCATCAGCACCAATACGCTGTTCGACAGTTTCGAAGTGTTAGACGGCGTCATTCACGACCAGGACCTGAAGTTCAATTACGAGTGGAATTTCTGACGCCACGTGCACCAGTTCAGAAATGGGGGGCATCGCTTGCCTACCGTCATTGCGTTTCAGGCGATCTTAAGCAACACACCGCAACAGAACTCGGGCATCTTCATTGGCGAGATCAACATCGGCGGCTGGGACGCGCACGTGAAATCGAACGCCGCCCAGGCCGCGGTGCTGGGCTCCCGGAATGCGCACTTGTTCACGCGCAACCTGAATATCGACAGTTACGAACTGTGCGACGGGCTTATCTTCGACCAGGACTTCAAACCAACATGGGGAATCCAGTGTTGAACGCGAAGCAGAGCAAAAGGCCGCCCCACCGGGCGGCCATGTTTCGTCAGGCGTTCAGAAGTTTCAGGAACTCGCGCATAAACCCAGGCAGATCCGGCCATGCGTGCCCAGAGACGAGATTTCCTTCCACGCACAGCGTCTGGGAAGCGTACGTCGCCCCCATCCCTTCCACGCTCGGCTTGCAGGCGATGTACGCCGTCATGGTGCGCCCCTGAAGCTTGTCTCGCACCACTTCGAGCACCTGCGCGGCATGGCATATGGCGCCAACTGGCTTGTTGGCATCGAAAAAATGGCCCACGATGCGCGGCACGTGTTCATTCAAGCGAATGTACTCCGGCGCCCGGCCGCCGGGCAAGATGAGGCCGTCGAATTCCTCCGGCCGAATGTCGGCGAAAGCCGCGTGGGACTGAATGAGGTATCCCGGTTTCTCTGTATAGGTGTCCCAGCCCGTGAAATCGTGGACGACGGTGTTCAGCGTTTTCTTGCTCGGCGCTGCGATGACGGCGTCGATCCCTTCCTCGAGGAGCCGATAGTAAGGATAGTAGATTTCCAGCGCTTCGACGGCGTCTCCCGCCAAGATCAGCACCTTCTTGGCCATCTGAACATCCCTCTCCTCGTTCCGATTGAACGCCTCACACGGCGTCCCACTCCATTGTATGGGATTTCAGACATCTCGTCCACGCCGGCTTTTCGACACCGTTCGATCACTGGCGAGTCGCATCGCCACGCGCTCGCCGCACCGCGATCATTCGAGACGGTCTGGGCGAACCAACCGCTCGGCGAACGCCACGAGGTCCACCGCCACCTGACTGACCTCCTGCATGGAGCAAGCCATGGCCTCCGCCGCCGCGCGCTGCGCTTCCGCCTCCCGGTCGACACGCTCAATCGCTTCGTTCAGCGCCTCAAGCATCTCCACCATCCGGCGCGTATTCTGCGCGATGACGTCCGTCTGCGATCTCGCCCCTTCCGCCAAGCGCCGGATCTCTCGGGCGATCACGGCAAAGCCGCGCCCGACGTCACCCGCGCGCGACGCCTCGATGGAGGCGTTCAAACCGAGGATACGGCTCGTGTCTGCGATCTCCCGGACCTCATCCGAAATCGACCGCACATCCCGCACCGCCTCCAGCACGGACCGCGACTCACGCGCGATGTCGCCCAGGCTCGTGGCCAGGACCTGCATGGACGCGGCCATCTCCTGAAGCGTCGCGCTCGTCTGCTGCACGGACGAAGAGAGCGTCGTGGCCAGACTGACGAGGCGCTCCTCCGCATCCACCGGGGCGCACGCGCAAAACGCGCCGACAGCCTCGCCGCCCTCACCACAGATGGGCACCGCGTTCATCACCACCGGCACGCCAAACACCGAGTCGTCCAGGCGAACCCGGTGCACGCGCCCTTCTCGCACCGCTTCATAAAGCCCATCTCCAGGCCGAAGCTCATAGCCCTCTGCCGCCTCGATGGCAAGCGACCTCGCCGGAATGACGCCTCTCACGCGCGTCCGATCCGCGACGAGTATGGCCACGTCATCCAAACAAGCGCGTTGCGCTACCGTGGCAAAACGAAGCGCACCCGCGATGGCCGGGTGCATGGTCTCGTACTCCTGAGGCGAGGCGGTCGAACTTACCTCCACACGCATCCTCCTTTGCACCGAGCCACCCTGTTGCTCGATATTCGATTCCACACGCCTTCAGCATCCTCCTGCTTCACAGGCATCCGAACGCGTGAAAACCGCATGAAAAAGGGCGCCAGTGACCTGGCACCCTTGTTTGCCCGCACTCACTCCGCGTCCGCGAGCTGCGGGTTTTCACCCTCTGGAAAGTTGGGCTTCGAAAATCCGCTGCGCACGCCCCACAGGTAGAAGACGAGCGCAGACGCGGCCACGACCACCATGTCCCAGCCGTAGGGCAGGACGCCGATCCCGCCAAACTTGCCGCTGCCGAGGAACGAGATGAGGGCCATCCAGAGCAGGTACACCATGAGCCAGAGCCCGTGGCGGAAATGCTCTGCAAAACCGCGCCAGCCCGCTTTCGCCATGTAGTAGAAATACACCGGCAACCCGATGATGATCACGATGATGACCTCACCCGTCAGCGGCCACTGCGCCCAATAGAGGATGAGCGACGCGAAGATGAACGCGATAGGAGCAATGACGGTCATCCCGGGGACTCGCACCGGGCGCTTGACGTGATCGCCCATGTTGCGGAACGCCATGACTGCGATGGGCCCGGTGACGTAAGAGATAAGGGTTGCCACGGAGATGACGCCGGAAAGCTCGCCCCAGCCCCGGAACATCAACATGAAGATGTACGCGATGACCAAATTCAGCCACATCGCCGCGCGCGGCACGCCGTAACGCGGATGGATCCGGCCGAAGACCTTCGGGAAATAGCCATTCGCCTCCATACCGTGAACCATGCGCGCGGTGGTCGCCGTGTACGTGATACCGGTGCCGGACGGCGACACGAAGGCGTCCAGGAAGAGAACGATGGCGAGCCAGTTCACGTTCAGGGCGAGGGCGAGATCGGCAAACGGCGACTTCAGGTTGATGCTCGCCCAACCGTGGCTGAGCAGGCTGCCCGGCATCGATCCGATGAACGCCGCCTGGAGGCACAGGTAGATCACGCCGGCGAGCAGAACGGAGCCGATCACGGCGAGCGGCACGTTCCGGCTCGGATTGCGCGCCTCGCCGGCCAGATTGATGGGGCTCTGGAAGCCGTTGAACGCGAAGATAACGCCGGACGTCGCGATGGCCGTCAGCACGCTCGCCCACCCGTTCGGCGCAAACCCGCCGTACTGCGTGAAGTTGTGCGTGTCAAAATGAGCGGCGATGAGGCCAATCACGGTGAGTGTAGGAATGATGAACTTGAACACGGTGATGAGCGTGTTGGCACGGGCGAACAGCTTCACCGTCCAGTAATTCAGCAAAAAGTAAATGAAGACGAGGATGGCTGCCAGCAGCAGACCGGGCGGCGTGAGCGTCTTGTTGACGTACAGGTGGTGCGTCCACTGAGCCCAGTGCCAAGGCCACGAACTCATGTACTGAATCGAAGCCTCCGCCTCAATGGGGATGACGGACGCAATGGCAATCCAGTTCGCCCAGCCGGACAAAAAACCGACAAACGACCCGTGCGAGTAGTGGGCGTAGCGCACCATGCCGCCGGATCGCGGGAACATGGGGCCGAGCTCCGCGTAGGTCAGGCCGATGAGAAGAATGACAGCCATGCCAAGGATCCACGCGACCATCGCGGCCGGACCTGCGACCTTGGCGGCCTTCCACGCGCCGAACAGCCAACCCGAGCCGATGATGGACCCGAGCCCGGTCATGGTCAGCGCGACGAGCTGGATCTCCCGGCGCATACCCTTGTCCATGAAATTCCTCCCTTGTATGTGCAC